>NZ_JBIVBS010000033.1:0-53560 GCF_044746205.1 Streptomyces sp. NPDC086549
GGGGCCTGCGCAAGACCCACGTCCAGCACGTCCTGACCGCTCTGGCCTGCAACGTCACCCGGATCGCCGACTGGATCGTCAGTCCGACCCGAAAGAAGCGGGCACCCAGCCACTTCCACGCCCTCTGCACCGCCACCAGCTGACCCTCACAAGATCGCCAGCAGAGTCATGCCGTTGCTTCACGACCGTGGTTCGTCGTGCGGGTGCTTCCGATAGGCGTTGAGCAGTCGGACCCGTTCCTCCTCGGAACCGGGCGGTAGGTGGGTCACACGACCGCCAGTGAGGCGGGCTGTGAGGCGCTCGTAGGCGGCCAGCAGGCTCTCCGGTCGTCCCGGCCTATCGCCGAGAACGGCGGGAATATCCTCGTACGCGTAGTACGGCCGGTATGGAATCTCCACATCAGGGTCGTAGCCGCCGAAGAGTTCTCCCGCGAGTTCGCGGGCCGCCTCCGTGTTTGGCTGGTCTGCCTCCACTCGCATCAACACTGGGATTACGCGTATGTGGTGTGCCGCGGAGCGAGCTGCGGTCAGGGCGAAGTCCGCACTGCTCTGGATGCTCCTCATGCTCATGGAGAAGCAGCTCACGATGGTGTCGGGTAGCAGCCTGGTGCAGATGTACGAGGCGTTGGAGTCACCCGTCCGGCTGTCGATGAGCACATAGTCGTACGCAGTTGCCATCTCCTCTCGCAGCACCCCCAGAAAGGCACGCCCGTCCTCGTCCTCAGTGAGGGCACGCCAGTCGGAACCGGATGCCGAACGCCGGCCGCTGGCCGGGGCCCCTGCCGGCAGGATGTCGAGCCGCCCCAGTCCGGCAACGGGCACGACATGGGATCGAAGCGCTGCTCGGACGCGAGGTCGATGGTCAGCAGGGTCGTACGCCAGCCGCTCGTCACGCCGCTCCCTCAGGTCCTGGGCGCAGGCGGCAAGCAACTCCGTCAGCCCGGGCGTGGACCGTGGACCAGCAGTGGGCATGAGCGGGTGGAAGAAGCGGGGCAGGCCGGGCGCCTCCAGGTCCCAATCGACGGCAAGAACGCGCAGGCCGTTCCGAGCGAGGATCCAGGCGACGTTGGCCAGGGCCATGGTGCGGCCGGTGCCACCCATGAACGAGTAGAAGGTGATGACCTCGCCGCGGCCGGAGGGGTGGTCGAGCGGTGGTTCGAGCGTCGGCCGGACCAGGCGGACTGGCCGCCGGTCGTCGGCGAATGCCTCCTGAATGGTGTCCAGCCGGGTCTCGTGGGTGGCCAGCCTGTTCGTCTCCGCGGCGTCCCGCACGGCCGCCGCAACCTGGCGTACTACCCGCTGATAGGCGTCGGGGTCTCGGCGGTCGAGGCCGCGCAGGCCTGTCGGCACGCCGAGGTACTGGATGTGACGGACCTCCTCGGGCAGGTCATCCGGCAGCGGGGACCACTGGACGGGTATCAGTGAACCAGGGAACTGGCCCGTCCGCTCCTGGTGTTCCCTCAGCCGTTCTTCGAAAGCCGCCCACTCCCGCCCCGCCCACCGGCTCCGGAAGAGCGCAGGCGAGTACAGCACGACCAGGGTGCGGGCTCGGCCGATGTTCCGGCTGAGGGTGGCCAGCCAGTCCTGCCCGGGTGTCAGTTCCATGTCGCTGAAGGGCGGCGACGTTTCGAGGTCGGCGCCGAGGCGGGTCAGCTGCGCCTGCAGGTCCTCGTAGAACCGCCGGACGTCCTCCGCCTCCTCGTCGTCCCGCCGTGAGTAGCTCAGGTAGAAGTACGGCTCGTCCTGGTACGGCGACTCCCCTCGCAGAGCCCGGACCGGCTGTTCCGGCAGGGGAGCCGGCCGGGTCTGCGTGATTCCGAAACGACCCAACGTTCCCGCCTCGATACGGGCGAACGGCACGTCGCCTTGGTCCAGCGCGCCCTCTGCGGGAGTGGTGAGCCAGGCCGGGAAGTCCGAGGACCGCCCGACGAGTTCTGCCATCCGGTTTGCGACGCGGCGTCCCGTCTCGACGAGTTCAGCTGTGGGCACGGCTTCCAGGAGCAGGTAGCGCGCTTCCGGGCTGAACTCGAAAGCCGGTATGCCGGCGCCGTCAAGGGGCTGGAGCAGGCCGCCGAGGAGCACCTCGGCCAGCGGGGCCGGATCGCCCGCACCGGGCAGGCAGGCGTGGACCAGGCGCATGACGGGGACGGTCACTGGGGAGTAAGCGGCCAGGTGGGCGGCGAGCCGGTAGGCGTCTCGGGAGGCGGCACGGCGGAAGTCGGTGACCGACAGGGCCGGGCGAGGTGTGCGGGTGGCGGATGTGGTCGGCGGGAACAACGACGGGGTGGGGTGGTCGACGGTGGGCGGGGCCCACAACGGCAGCGGAGTGGCACGGCGGACGGCGGTCAGGAACCCTGCCCAGGCGGCCAGGGAGGCGGGGACCAGTTCCAGGACAGGGACAGGTATGCGGTCCGTGGGGAGAAAGGTACGGGGAAGCACCGGGTGGGTGACCGTCCAGGTGGCGTTGGGCTCGCCTCGGCGGTGCTGCGCCACATGCCAGGTGTCGGCGGCGATGTGGGTGCCTGGCCACATGCGGCGCGGCAGCGTGTGCACGACAGCGGCCGGGCCGAGCCGGGCGACGTGGTCGAGCAGGCTGCGCACGCGGCCGTCGGCCCAGGCGGGTCCGGTGCCGTCGGTGAGGACGAGCACCACCGTGCGGCCGGTGGGGTCGGCCAGGTCGGTGTACGGACGCTGGAGAGCGCGGTCCATGGCCACGGTGCAGACCTCACGGAAGGCGCCGCCGCGTTCGAGTACGGACCGCAGTTCGCGGGCGTGGCCTCGCCACAACTCCATGGACAGACCGCCGTCCACGACCTGAATCAGCCGCAGCCATCGCTCGGGGGCCGGGCGGGCCACGACGCACGGGACCCCGGTGTCGGCACGGGCGGCGGCGGTGGCCGCCTCGTCGAGTTCCCGGGCGGACACGCTCGGGATGCTGCGTTTCAACGGACGCAGGGCCCGGCCGAGCTGGAGCTGCCGGGGCAGGGCGCGAGGCCCGGGAAGCCTTACCGGCCGGGATGTCCCCGGCCCGGTGCCCGCCGCGGGGTCGGGCTCATCTGCGGTGCGGGACTCTCCGGGCGCCGGGGGTGTCGCGTGCGCCCCCACGGCCGGAGCCGTGTCTTCGGGAGGCGGTGTGGGCCCGGATTTCGGCTGGGGGGAGTCATCGACGGGCGGACCGGCGGCTGCCAGGGCCCGCGCCACCGGCGCTGCGGATCCGGTCGGCAGGCGGGTGGCCAGCCAGAGGGCATCAGCAAGCTCTGGCCCGTCAAGCTCGATCCCTGAGGCGGCGAACACAGCCCGCAGCCGCCCGAGCGGATCGGTCACTGGACGTCGCCCGTCCCGCTGAGTTTGTGCAGGACCGTGTTCAGCAGCCAGTGCGTGTCCAGCCGAACCCCGCCCGTGCGCAGGAATACGGCGTTGAGCAGCTGGTCGGTGGCCAGGTCGCCCACGGTGCGGCGTTGCAGGAACGCATGGATGAGGTCGTCGGCATCGGCGAGCGCTTCCTCTCCCAGGCGTGCGGAGATGATTTGCCGCAGCCGACTCTCGTCCGGATCAGCCAGGTGCAGTGGCACGCAGCGGCGCAGAAAGGCGGGCGGGAAGTCGCGCTCGCCGTTGGTGGTGATGACGACCACCGGGAACTGGGTGCAGCGCACGATGCCCCGCTCCACCCTGGCGGGTGCCCCGTGGTCCGCTGTGAGGACGTCGATCACGGACTGGTCCTCGGGGAGCCGAGCCAGTTCGGGAATCTCGAAGCGGCCCTCCTCGAAGGCGGTCAGCAGGTCGTTCGGTAGGTCGACGTCGCCCTTGTCGAGCTCGTCGACCAGCAGCACCCGGGGCTGGTCGGACGGGGCAAGGGCCGTGCCGAGCGGGCCGAGTCGCACAAAGGTGCCGATGTAGGGCCGCTCGCCGCCGGGTTCGGTCTCCTGAAGGCGTCCGATGGCGTCGTAGCGGTAGAGCGCGTCCTGCAGGGTGGAGCGGCTGTTGACGGGCCAGTGCAGAACCGGCCCGAGATCCAGCTCACCGGCAAGAGCGTGGGCCAGTGAGGACTTGCCGGTGCCGGGGTGGCCGGTGACGAGCAGCGGACGGCGCAGGTGGAGGGCGACATTGATGATGTCTGTCTCGACCTCGCCGAGCACGTATGCGCGTTCAGCTGGAACCCGCGAGGGGTGGTGGGTGGCGAACCGGCGCCAGGGAGGCGGTTCGGGGAAGGCTGTCGGTCGGCTGGTTCCGCTCCGGAAGATACGCCAGTCCGGGCTCTCGTCGTTCGTCATCGGCGGTCGTCTCCTGGGTCAGGGTCAGGACGGACGGCAGCGGCAAGTCCGGGTCGTCGTACACGAGCGAGAAGCGGCCTGGATACGCCGCCGGGTACACGAGCGCGTTGGCCCGGTAGGCGCGGACTCGGTCGGGCAGGACGCCCAGAGCGTCGAGCGGCTGCAGGGGCCTGTAGAAATCGGCGGGCAAGGGGCCTGGGAGCTCCCGTTCCCAGAGCACCACGCGGAAGCCCAGCTCGACGGCCAGCCAGGCCAGGTCGAACCGGCAGGACTGCTCGGTATTGATCAGGACCAGCGTGGCATCCGGGTCAATCTGAAGCGCTCCGTGGGCAGTGGTGGTGTCACGGTGCTGGTCGCCAAGGATGACGGCCTTCCGCAGTGTCCGCTGGTGGCCTTGGTGGGAGGCGGTGGCGGTGCAGCGGAGCACTACTGGGTGGTCGACAGCCAGGAGTTTGGGTGTACGGCGGCCGGGGAGGTTGCTGCGCCAGGTGTCGACCGGCACGGCGAGTCCTTCCGGCGGAACGATGACCTCGACGACCGGGTCGATGCCCTCGAACGCGACGGTGGTCTCGGCGACCAGCCGCGTCACCTGTTCGGCGGTGTATCCTTCGCCGCCGCTCGACGGGCCGGGCACGAGCCGGCCGTCGCCGACGTCGGCCCACACGGCGCAGATGTACGACTCGGCATTCTCCCAGTCGGCGCCCGCGCCGGCGTCCAGCGCCACGACGACCCGGCCGCGGCGAAGGCCCGGCCGGGTCTCAGCCCACTGCTGGGCCTCCTCCCGCCAGGTGCCGACCACATTCGCGCTGCCGCCCAGTCGCAACACGGTTGCAAGCCCCCAGGCGCGCAGCGCTTGGGCAGAGGGCTCGGGCGCGACGGCGGCGAGGAACTCGGTGAAGTGGACGAGTGGCGGATGCTTTCCCAGGCGGCGCGTCTCAAGTTCCCGTACCCATGCCACCAGACGCTGGTAGGAGTCCTCCTCGGCCGGGGGATCCGGGAGGAGGACCCACGCCAGGGCGGCCTGGACGCAGGCCAGCACCTCGGCACCGGACAGTTCGGGCAGGCCGCGCAGGATCTGCAACAGTTGCTCGTACTCCAGCGGCGAGAGCAGGCCCGGCAGGTTGCGGGCGGCGCTGAGTTCCTGAAACCGGTTCGCGTCAGGACTGTTCGCCCGGTGCAGGCTCTCGGTGAACGCGGCCATGGCCCTGGGCTGTATGTACAGCGCACGTGCCACCTCCTCGACGGTGGCCAGCCCCTGGATGCCGGCTGCCGGGCACTCCACGGCCAGGTGCCGGGTGTGCCGGGCAAGGTCTTCGCCGGAGGGCAAGGCGGTGCGGACAGTGAGGGCGAAGTCGCGGAAGTCGGGTGTGGCGGGCGGGGTTGGGAGTGGGGCGTGGTAGAGCTGGTCCTCGTTGCCGCCGAGGTGGCGGACGTGGACCGAGGTGGGGAGCGCGACGGAGGGCTTGTCGACGGCCAACTGCTGGAAGTGAGAGGTGAGGTGGCGGGTCAGGGCAGACAGGTCGACGTTCCGCCCGGGGTCGGTGGCGGTTGACTCCAGGTGGTCGAGCACGGCACTGGAGAAGAGGCCCTTGCCGGGGTTGTCGGCGGCCTCGCCGGCCCGGGTGGCGTACAGCATGAACTGCTCGACTCCCGGAATCCGCTGGGGTTCGGGGAAGTAGGCGACGGCCGGGTCCGGGTCGCCGTTGTTGAGCCTTTCGTAGTAGGTGGCACAGGAGTCGATGATGAAGACTTGGCGCCGGTACCCGGCGAGTTCGTGCCTGGTGAGGTACTCGCGCAAGTTGGTGAGGTTGAGGCAGCGACGGTCCTCCCAGGTGGAGTTGGGGCAGTACAGAAGCCGCTGGTCCTTGCGGGCCATCACTCCGTGGCCGCCCCAGAAGACATACAGAGTGCCGCCGTCTTCACCTGGTTTCAGGCCGTCGCGGAACACGTCCATCAACTGGTCACGGGAGGCGGCTTCGTTGTAGCGCACGCCCAGTGTCTTCGCCCGGGCGCGCGGGCTGTCGCCGTCCAGTGGGGCCAGCCACAGCCGGATGTTCTCGGCGGGTACACGCCGGCGGAGAAGCCACTCGGTGAAACGGAGCGCGTCAGCAGCAGGGCCAGGCAGTTGCCAGACCCCGTACTGCTCCAAGCCGACCACGACCGCGTGGTCGTGCTGCGTGGTCACCCCAGCCATGTGCGGACCACGTCCCACACGGAGTCGTTGTCCCAGTAGGCGCTGTGGGCCTGGGGGAAGGGCTGGCCGTTGTCGACCCGGACATCCCGTACCCGACCGCGGAAGACGTCAGCGGCTCGGTAGGAGAGGAAGTCACGGGGGTCATAGATGTTGAGCCAGCGTTCCGGAAAATACGGCGGCAGCTCGGCCGGGTGTTCTCGGCAAACCAGGGCGCCGGTCTCGTAGAAGAACGCAGCCTGCGAGCCGATGGTGATGAGCTGGTCGACCCGGGGGACGGGGGCCAGTGCCAGCAGATCGACGGCCGCGATACCGCCCAGGCTGTGTCCGATCACGGTGACCCGGTCGCCCGGCGTGTCTTCGATCGTTCGGCGGAGCAGGCTCCGGACCCCGTCACCGCGGGCTTGGTAGCGCAGGATGTCGGCAACAAACGCGAACCCCTGGTCGGTGTACGAGCCGCGTCTGCGGTGAACCTGCCAGGTGAGACCGTGCGCACCTGCCCGCTTCAGACGTTCCGCCAACGACCGTGCCTGACCACCGAGTTCGGCACTGATCTGGGCAGCGAGCGCGTCACGGGCGAGACCCGTCAGAGCAATGTCACGGAGCTCAGCGGCGGCCGCGAGCGTGTGCGCGGTGAGCGCGCGGGCGGCGGCATGACGATGTTCGTGACCGCCGGTGTCGGCGGTGCGAGCGGCTTCCTCGAGCTCCCGCGCGCGGCGGAGGGCGACGAGGGCATTACTGAAGAACCCGCCGAGGTCGTGCCGTGCGAGCAGCGTGAGAAGCTCTCCTGACGGGGTGAAGCTCTGGACCGCGGTGCGGAACTCCTCGGCCGGCGACACCCCTCCAGGAACAGTCCGGACCACTGGCAAGGCACCCAGTCCGAGCAGCCGCAACTCGTACCACGGATCCGTATAGAGCACACCCCACAAGGCGATGTCCTCGTCGGCCTTCTCGTCCACTCCCCCGCCGGAGTCCGCATAGCCAGGGATGGAGGCGCCGTTGAACAGCAGGCGGGCACCTTCCCGAGCGCCCCAGAAGCAGCCGCGGACTTCCCGCTCAGGTGCTAATTCCCATAACGCCTCGCGGACGGTGCCGAATGTCGTGGTGTACTTGTCGGCACGCACTCCGGTGCCATGCACGAAAACAACCGCCCTCGCCACGCGCCCCTCCCCCATCGCGCTGCCGCCTCGACGGCAGTAAGCCGATGCTAGTGGCCCGCCGCGCGATCAGCGCCGCTTTGGCATCGATCCGTGGTCCAAGCCGACGGAACTGGCGTTTCCATCGGGGACAACCACCGCAACGAGTCCCGCGACCGACTTGATCAGCGGCTGGGAACGACCTGGAGTCCATGGCACCGAAGTCGAGAAACGAGCTGTTCGCGGCGATCCGCAGGGATTGCCGTGCCGGGCAGCCGAATCGGGCCGTGGTGCGCAAGTACGGCGTCTGCTACCCGACCGAGCAACCCCGGTACCGCCGGGCCGCAGCCGCGGCGGCCCGTAGTCCGTCGTACGTCAAATCCCGTTGGAGGTCGCGCCGGAGTTCGTCGGCGCCCGCGAGGGGCTGCACCATGAACTTCACGGTGGACAGCAGTTCTCCGGTGCGCGGGTGGCGGGCGGTGAGGTCCATCGCGGAGAACGCTCCGTCGTGCATGCGCAGGGCGAGCGGTCGCGGTGGAGGACATCGAGCACGTCGAGCACGTCGAGGATGTGCTGGGTGCCGCGCACGAGGCGGAACATGTCGGAGACGTGCGCGGTGTCGCCGGGTCGCGCCCCATACCAGGGCCGCACGCGGTCGTTGCGTTCGGTGGCATCCGGACGGTGAGCTCGCCCTCCTTGCGGGCTGTCGGATGCCGGGAGCGATTCGGGTGTGGATATGGCGTTACGCCGCAGCGCCCTTCGGCTCGCTGATGCGACGCACGGCCTCGACCACTGCCGCACGGTGCATGGCCAGTCGTTCCTTCGCCCATGTCCGGTTGCCGCTGGTGTCCGCGCCGTCGCCTTCGGCGGCCAGGAACCACGCCTGGGCGACCGCGAGCACCATGGTGAGCAGGTCGTCGGGCGCCATGCCCTGGGCTACCTCGCCGCGCTGTTGCGCGGCGCCCACCTCGGCACTTTTCCGCCGAAATGCCTCCGGTTCCAGTGAAGTGACGGAAGGGCGCTCCAGCTGTCTCCATAGACGAAGGCGCATCAGTTCCGGCCGTTCGACCAGGTGGTCGAAGATGGCGCCGGCGTAACCGGGCAGGTCGTCGACGTCGAACGGCACCGACTCGGCCCCCTCGGCCATGGCCCGTTGCAGCACTTCGTCGAAGAGCTGCTCCTTGTTCCCGAAATAGACATAGATGAGCCGCTTATTCGCTCCGGCGCTCTCGGCAATCCGGTCCACCCGGGCACCGGCGACGCCGTAAGCAGCGAATTCGGCGAAGGCGGCGTCGAGCAGGCGCGCCCGGGTGAGGCTGGAGTCCCGTGTCATGTCTCCACCATAGCAAGTAACTATCTAGTTATTGACAAAGGTGGACGACGCGCCTATGTTCAATGTATCTATCCGGTTAGTTATCGGGCGTGCGGACGGCGGGACGTGAGGTTTATGCAGGTAGGACGTCCGGGCGGCCCTCGTCGGCCCGCTCGTCTCCCGTCGGCCACCAGCTCTCGCCGGTCGTCTTCGACGACCTCGACTACCGCTACCGCCCCTACGACCCGTGGAGCTCCTACGGGCAGTCCAAGAGCGCCGTGACCCGCAACGTCGGCGACACCGGCCTGCGTGGCAGCAACGTCTCAGGCCTCGCGCCGTACGCCCTGGACATGGACCTGGACCTGGACCTGGACCTGGACAACGCAGCACGCCTGTGGACGGTGTCCGAGCGCTTCGTCCAGGAGCGGTGACATCCGCCACACCGCTCCCCGGCGCGCCGATGTCCGCACCGGCCGCGCCCACGACAGACAGAACTGTTCCTCGGGCCTGCGGGCCAGAGGAACAGCCGCGGGGGGATTCGACCCGGGCGGCACGGCCCGCCCGAACCATCAACATGAGAATGCAGAGGCATCATGAGCAAGATCTGGTTCATCACCGGTACGTCCCGCGGCCTCGGCCGCGCGTTCGCCGAGTCCGCACTGGAGCGCGGGGACAAGGTCGCCGCGACCGCCAGGAACATCGCCGCGCTCGACGACCTGGTCACCAAGTACGGTGACGAGGCGGTTCTGCCGCTGGCCCTCGACGTCACCGACAAGGCGGCCGTCGGCACCGCGGTGGCCGCCACGCACGAGAAGTTCGGCCGCCTCGACGTCGTGGTCAACAACGCCGGCTACGGACTGTTCGGCATGGTCGAGGAGATCACCGAGCAGCAGCTGCGCGACCAGATGGAAACGAACCTCTTCGGCGCGTTCTGGGTCACCCAGGCCGTGCTGCCGATCCTGCGCGCGCAGGGCAGCGGCCACATCGTGCAGGTCTCGTCCGTCGGCGGTATCGCCGCGTTCCCGTCGCTCGGCGCGTACCACGCCTCCAAGTGGGCGCTCGAAGGCTTCAGCGACTCCCTCTCCCAGGAAGTCGCCGGCGCGGGGATCAAGGTCACCATCGTCGAGCCGGGCGGCTTCGCCACCGACTGGGGCGGCTCCTCCGCCACACAGGCCGCACCGAACGCCGCCTACGACCAGGTACGCGAGGCCATCGCGACCCGCTTCGGCGAGGCCCGCTACGCCGATCCCGGCGACGCCGGCGCCGCCCTCCTGCAGATCGTCGACGCCGAGAACCCGCCGCTGCGGGTGCTGTTCGGCACCGAGCCCATCGAGATCATCGAGCCCCTCTACACCGAGCGACTCAAGACCTGGGCCGACTGGCAGCACGTCTCCCGGATCGCGCAGGGCTGACCGGCGACACTTCGCTGGGGCCAGAAGGGCGGAAGACCGCCCACCCCCTGGACGATCGGTTGTTCGCAACCTCCGGCCAGGAGAGACGTACAGGCGAGAGCAGCACGAACACCCACATCGCAGATCGGGCGGAGACACTTTCGATCCCGATCGATGCGCACTCCACGCCGAACCTCCAAGTGCGGCAGCCGGCGCGAGTTCTTGCATCCGAGGCACAGCCGACACGCCGTCCACGCAGCCGACATGTGCGGACGCCGCGTATGGCACCGACGCCGCTTCGAACAACGGCTTCCCGAATTCGCAACGCAGAAGGAGTATTTACCATGACCGCAGCAGAAAAGGCTCGAACGAGTCTGAAAATCGTTCGCGAACTGTATGAAGCAGCGTTCCGGGGTGACGCGGACGCGTTCCCCGCCGCGATGCACGAGGACTTCGAGGAGAGCGTGCCTCCGGCGCTGCCGTGGGGCGGCATTCACCGAGGCCCGGATGCGTTCAAGAATCAGGTGCTCCCGCTGCTGAGCCAGGCGGTCGATTTCAGTACCATGCGGCTCGAAAGCCTGTCGGCCGACGGAGATCACGTTGCAGCCTTGCTGACTGCAAAGTCCAGCAAGGGAGATGATTTGCACATTTCCGAACACTGGACTCTGCGGGACGGAAAGGTGTGGCGCATGCGCGTCTTTTACCACGACACCGCTCCGCTGCTGGCTGCCGCCGAGTAGATGAAGGCGCATCAGCTCCGGGCCCGCGAAAGCCGCTCGAAGACCGCGCCTACGTAGCCTGACGGTTCCTGACGCCGCACGGAGGCACCGCAGCGTCCAGCAGCCGCACCGAAGTCGTGCATCACGCCGCACACCGGTCGGCCGGGCCCCGACAGCCAATGGGCTCGTCACCTCCCGCGCCTCCCTGCCGAACCCGCCGTCCCGAAGGGGACCCGGACAGGCCCCGCAGAGACCTCCTCATGACCGTCTTCGCGGCCCTCCAAGAGGGCTACCAGCCTTTGGAGTTGGCATGACTACCTCCCCTTGTCGAGTGCATGGCCTGGGGGTGGTCCTACGTTGTTGATGGGTCGGATGGGCTGTCGTACGGTCCGGAGGATCCAGTGGCCCCGGTTATGGCTTGGGGGTGGTTGCTTTCGATGGTTCCGGTGACACCTGGCCGCCCGGGGCCACACGACGACTCGACCACTGATGAGGAGCTGCGAGCCCCCGGGTATCGCTGAGTAGGACCATGCTGGCGGGGGTCGTCCGGACGCACGGAGTACGTCGAACGACCGGAGCAACTGTGGCCTGGAACTGGCCACGTCCAGGTGCTGTGCCCGGGTGTGGAGGACCTGTCCCCCGCACTCGACGCCCTCCTGTCCGCCGAGTCCGCCCTGCCGGCCGACGGCAGAACTCAGCCGGCCGTCAGCTGCCGGACGGGGGCGCCGGCGACGAAGGCGGCGATGCCTTCCACGGCCTCCGAGTAGAAGGTGCGGTAGTTCTGCTCGCTGACGTAGCCGAGGTGCGGCGTAGCGAGCACGTTGGGCAGCGAGCGGAGAGGGTCGTCGGAGGGGAGCGGTTCGGTCTCGAAGACGTCGAGGCCCGCCCCGGCGATCCAGCCCTCGTGCAGGGCGCGCAGGAGTGCGGATCGGTCGACGAGGGCGGCGCGGGAGGTGTTGACCAGGTAGGCGTGCGAGCGCATGGCGCGCAGTTCCGGCTCGCCGAGCAGGCCGCGGGTGCGGTCGGACAGAACGAGGTGGAGGGACACGAAGTCGCTGCGGCGCAGCAAGTCCTCCTTGCCAGCGGCGAGTCGGGCACCGGCGTCGGCGGCACGCTCCGGTGTGAGGTTCTCGCTCCAGGCGAGGACGTCCATGCCGAAGGCGGTGGCGACGCGGGCGACCCGGGTGCCGATCTTGCCGAGTCCGAGCAGGCCCAGGGTCCGGCCGTGCAGGTCCTGGCCGACGGTGGACTGCCAGGGGCCGCCCTCGCGCAGAGCCCGGTTCTCCACTGTGACGTGGCGCGCAAGACCCAGGAGGAGGGCCCAGGTCAGTTCGACGGGCGGGGTGGGGCTGCTCGCCGTACCGCAGACCGTCACGCCCTGGGCCGCCGCGGCGGCGAGGTCGATGGAGGCGTTGCGCATGCCCGTCGTCACCAGCAGGCGCAGGCGAGGCAAGCGGCGCAGGAGATCGGCGTCGAAGGGGGTGCGCTCCCGCATGATCACGACGATCTCGCAGTCGGCCAGTTCGGCGGCCAGCATGTCCCGGTCAGCGATGTGGTCGCGGACCGTGCGCACCTCGACGTCGTCGAGGACGGGGCCCCAGTCCGCCACGGCGAGCGCGGCGTCTTGATAATCGTCCAGTACGGCGCAGCTGAGGGTCATGCGGGCGTTCTGCCTTTCGTCGGCCCGCACGCCGGGTGCGGGTGAAGTGGTGGACGACGACGGTGGCGACCAGGGCTCCGAGCAGTGGCGCCAGGAGGTGGACGGCCGGGAAAACCGTGTCGCCCGCGAGCACGGCAGGGCCGAACTGGCGGACGGAATTGGCGACTCCGCCGGAGAGCGTGCCGAAGGTGACGATCTGTGCAGCGATCAGGGTACATACGGCCCAGGGGGTGAACGGGCCGAGTCTGCGGTGGGAGATGCCGATGCCCGCGACAACCACGACGGCGACGGCGACGCGTGGCTGCGCCGGCTCCGGCTCCGGCTCCGGCTCCGGCTCCGGCTCCGGCTCCGGCTCCGGCTCCGGGGAGAACCTGGCCTGGACCGGCCGACTTCGAGAACTTCGCCGAACCCCGCCCTCAGCTGTCCCCGGGCGCCAAGAAGGAGTTGGAGGCAGCGGCCAGGCTGGTGCTGGCGAACGGCTGGGGCTTCCGGCTGCTCGCCACCTACGACGAGACGATCTGTCAGGACCTGGACGTCTTCGAGAAGATCGCGGCCGATGGCGGTTTCCCGCCCGACACCCGCCGGTGTTCGACCACGCCGAGACCGTCAGCCGCGCCGGCCTGGAGCGCATCAAGGCGTCCTGGTCGTCCTGGCGTGCCCACCACGGTACGCAGTCCGGCCGCTGCGGCCGACTCGGCGGGCTATGCGCAGTTGTTCCGGACCGCGTGGCTGCGCAGCAGCACCGACGGCGCCACGACTGCGCAGGCGCGACTTGCCCAGACCCTCGCGCCGGATGTCGATCTGCTCGACCCGGCCGCCGACGCGCAACCGAAGCTGGAGCTCGTGTGCCTCCGACTCGTGGGGGCCAGGCGACCTGGAGGAACGGGAACGGCGGCTCGCGGTAGTAGCCGATCGCAGTGCCGAAGAACGCCTTGTACCAGCGGTAGTCGACGGGTTTGAGAACGACCGGGACGCTTGCGATGTCGTGCCGCTCCTGATCGACCTGCAGAGACTGTTCTGCGACGGCGCGTCGGGCATGCCCCAGTGATGGCCATGGCCGGGCGAACAAGGCGCGGCCACCGCACCTGACACCCCGCAGCCCGCCCCTCGACGTGGTGACCGGGGGCGGGCTGTGCCGAAGTGGGGCGGTCGAACGCGGAGCTCAGGCCGTGTCGTCCGTACCACCGAAGATGTTCACGGAGTCGGAGTCACCGGGCGTGGGAGTGGCTGTCCCACCAGCGCCGTCCCCACCGTTGCCGCCGGCCCCGCCATCGGCCCCGCCATCGGTGGCCGAGGGCGAACCATCCGTGGGCGAAACGTCCGAGGGCGGGGTGGTGTCGTCGGTGCCGCTCGATGTCGCCGTATCCGGTCCCGCGACCCTGAGCGTGACCGTCGAGCCTGGGCTGACCGAGTTGTTCGCGCTCGGTTCGGTCGAGAGGACGGTGCCCTGCTCCTGGCCGGAGTCGGGGACGCCCTCAGTGACGACCTCCAGCCCGAGTGACTCCAGTTGTGCGCGCGCTTCGTCCTCCGGCTGCCCGGCAAGGTCGGGTACGGTCACGGTCCGGGTGTCGGTGTCCTGGACAGGCTGGTCCCCCTCCGCGCCGTCGGCACCCACCGGACGCTGGATGTCCTTGTCCGGGCTGTGCACGTCCGCGAGCACGAGGGACTTGCGTGGCTCCTTGGTGGCGGTCACCTTCACGACCCGCTTGTTCTTGAAGTCCCACTTCCCGCCCTTGAATTCGACCTTGATCTCGGCGTGGATGTCGGTCGACGCGGACGTCAGCGGATTGCCGCAGTTGCATTTCACGGCCGGTACGCCATGGATGTCGACGAGCACGGCCATGCCGGCCTGCAGAACCGAGTCGTAGTCGGTGGCCTTGCCCTTCTCGTAGCCGTGGTTGCGGACGAGCGTGTCGTTGCCCAGCAGTACTGGTGTCACCTCGTGGAGCAGGAAGTGCCCGATACCGCTGGGGTCCAGTCCCAGGATCTGGGCCCAGGCCTCGGCCTTCTTGCGGTTGGCCGGATTCCGCAGGAAGGCGAGGAGCCGTCGGACGTTGCAGCTGGACGTCTTCAGACTTCCGCCGTACAGGCCGGCCCTGCTGCCGCTGTACTCGCCGCCCTTGGCCAGGGTGGAACGGGCGAGGGTCCGTTCGCCATAGGCGAGCGCGCCCCTCATGAAATCCGTCCGTGCGGCGTATCCCACGGCCTCTGCGACGACCGTGACCGCCCTGCCGACCACGCACCCCTCCGCCGTAAGGCCCAGGCCGAGAGCCAGCGCCAGCCAGATTGTCGTGATGCGACGTACGGGTGCCGAAAATATTCGATGAGTCATGAAATTCCCCCGAGATTCAGCGTGTTCGAATGATGGGACCCCGATGGGATCCCGGTGCACGACCTGCTTCAGATCGGTCAGCGCGCGGCGGCCTCCGGGGCCGGGCGAGTGAGAACAAGCGCGATGACGACGACGCTCAGGACCGTGAACACCGCGACCAGCAGCACGACGTACGCGGGAACACCGTCCAGGAACAGCGCGGGCAGGCCGCTGATCACCGAAAGGATCCGGGATCCCGCCACGACGCGGGATCCGGTCCTGTTGCAGGTGCGCCAGGTGTAGACGACCGCGATCACCGTGATGACGCCGAGGATCCCGTCGGCGACAAGGATGGCCGGCGGCGGCCCCTGGCTGTCCGAGTCCTGGACCGGGACAATGAAGAAGTTGATCGTGTCGAGCAGGCCCAGGAGGCCCGCGAGGACGAGGCCCACCCGGTTCTTGCGGGTGAGGGGGACGGAGTCCGTCCGGCTGTTCTCGATCATCTCTGTTCCCCTGTCCGGGAATTGGCGGCGCGCTGCGGCGGCCCGGTGCATTGAGCATGCGCCGGCCACCCTGCCCGCACATCGGTCGTTCCTCCCGGCACGGCCGGGAGGATTTCCTCTACGTCCCGGGAGGAGAACCTCTCCGCCGGGACGCGATGTCGGCCATCATCGGGACATGACCTCCACGGCCCGCCCCGTCCGGGTGCTCATCGCCGACGACCATCCCGTCGTACGGCGCGGCATGAGCGCGCTGCTCGGCTCGCTGGCGGGAGTCGAGGTGGTCGGGGAGGCCGCGACCGGCGAAGAGGCTCTGCGCGAAGCCCAGTTGAATCGACCCGATGTCGTCGTGATGGACATCCAGATGCCGGCGATGGACGGAGTGGAGGCGACCCGCCGACTGGCCACACTGCTGCCCGACGTCGCGGTGCTGGTGGTGACCATGTACGAGGACGACGAGACGGTGGTGTCGGCGCTGCGTGCCGGTGCCCGCGGCTATCTCCTCAAAGGGGCACAGCAGGACGAGATCCTCACCACCATCCGGTCGGTCGCGGCCGGTCAGTTCGTCATCGGGCCCAGCATCGGCGCCCGCCTGGTCGGGCATCTGGAACCGTCGCCCCACCGGGCCGACGACTTCCCCGAGTTGACCGCGCGCGAACGCCAGGTCCTCGACGGGATCGCGCACGGCTATGGCAACGCCCGTGTCGCGACCGAGCTGCGGCTTGCGAGCAAGACGGTCGCGAACCATGTCTCCGCCATCATCACCAAGTTGGGGGTGAGTGACCGGGCCGAGGCCATCCTCCTCGCCCGCGAGCGGGGACTGGGCGGCGGGACGTCCGACAACAGCATTGCCGGCCCTGGCTCGTGAGCGCACCGTACCGCTCCGTCCTGCCCTGGACGGGGACGGCTCTGATGGCCGGCGCAGCGGTGGCGTCACTGTGGTTCGCGCCGCCCTCCTCGTCTCAGTACTGGGTGGTGTGGGCCATCATGACCGGCGTCTGGCTGGCGGGGGCCGCGCTCGTCACCGCCCGGCAACGGGCCTCGGTCGCGGCCCGGCTCCTCTGGGTGGCCGCGGTGGCGTTGTTCGCCGCCCCGCTCTCGCTCGCCGTGGGTCCCCCCGACCTCGCAGTCGTCCTGGCCGTGCTGGCGTCGACGGCCGTGGTCCCGTTGGCCGCCCTTCGCGTCGTCGAGGAGCGCCCGGCTTCGCGTCTGCTGCGCTGGGCGGAGGTGTCGGTGGTCGCCACCGGTGCCGGATGCGTGACCGCGTTGGTACTGGGCAACGAGGCCGCACTGATCGCGACCAGCGTTGCCTCCGCGACCGCGATGTGCGCCGCCGCCTGGGTGCTCTTCGAGGTCACGTCCGGCGACGACCGGCGCCGCGTCCTGTGGCTGGTCGTGGGCGCCGCCGCGACGACGCTGGGCGGCATGCTGCTCTTCGCGGCGGAGAACTCCCTGCCGATGGGCCCCCTGGCCGGGGTCATCGTGCTCGGTGTGCTGTCGGCGCTGCTGCCGGGCTCCATCGCTGTCGCGCTCGTCCTGCCCCGCAGGGCCGATGTGCGGGCGGTGATGCGCCGCGCGGCCGTCCTGATCGTCATGCTCGCGCTGAGTGCCTCCGTGTACGAGGGCATCGCAGCGGTGTGGCAGCTGGCGATGGGCACGCGACCCGGCAAGGGTGTGCCGGCGCTGCTGGCGGCCGGGATCGCAGCCGGGTATCAGCCGGTCCGGTTGCGCATCGAGGCGGTCATGGACGAGATGCTCTTCGGCAGATCGGCCGATCCGGTGGAGACACTGACCCGCCTCGGCACGGACCTGACCGCGGGTGCTCCACCGCCGCTGTGGCTGCACACCTTGCGCTCCACGCTTGGAGTGCCCGGGATCGAGCTGCGCCAGGAGGGCGCGACCATCGCCACTTCCGGGACCGTCGACGCGCACCAGACGCAGGTCACCGCCCTCCGTGCGGGCGGTGAGGAGGTGGGAGATCTCGTCGTGGGTCTGCCGCCGGGGCATCTGCGGCTGCCCCGCGCGGCGGCCGCGGTGATCGAGCTGGTGGCGGCGCCGCTCGCGCAGGCACTGCACGCCGCCCGGCTCAGCGAACAACTCCGGCTGTCCCGTGGCCGCGTGGTGACCGCGCTGGAGGAGGAGCGGCGCCGTATGCGGCGCGATCTGCACGACGGGCTGGGCCCCGCCCTCACCGGCATCGCCTACACCGCGGACGCGGCCGTCAACCTCATCGCCACCGACCCCGATCGTGCCGTCGAGACGCTGCGCGGGCTCCGCACCGACCTGGGCGACACGATCACCGAGATCCGCCGCATCGTTTACGGCCTGCGCCCGCGCGCGCTGGACGAACTCGGCCTCGTCGACGCCATCCGCCAGCGCATCGCCCCGCTGCGTGCCACCGACGGCCGAGCCCTCACCGTCAGCGTGGACGCCCCGGCCCAACTGCCGCCGCTCCCCGCGGCCGTCGAGGTCGCCGCCTACCGTGTCGCGGTGGAGGCGGTCACCAACATCGCCCGCCACGCCTCCGTCACCACTGCCTCCCTCACCCTGCTGATCCAGGACGGCACACACCTGCGGGTGATGGTCGAAGACGGCGGTCAGTGCGCGCAGGCATGGACACCGGGTGTGGGCATCCGTTCCATGCACGAGCGTGTCGAAGAGATCGGCGGCAACCTCACCGTCCACAGCAGTCCCCAGGGCGCCACCATCACCGCCGACCTTCCCCTGAGTATCGAGAACTGACGGTCCAGGAGCTCCCCCGCCGCGGTACTTCCTGCCAGGCGTACGGCTGCGCGGCTACCTGGACCTGCGCCAGGAGCTCGGCTCATAGCGTCACGGACCCGGGCCGGGTCCCGGGCTGCGGCGGGGCTCCTAGGTCGTTCCTGATGGCTCTTGGGCAGTGACGCGGAGCCAACAGGTTGTGCACGGCAGCCCTGCTGACCCGACGTCGACCTGGACCCTGGCGGCAGCACAGCCGTAGGCCCCGCTGTCAGCGATGGCTTCTAGCATTCTCCTATGCAGGCATCACTTCCGAAATCCCTGCCACCAGGCAGGATCATCGAGTCGTACCGCGAAGACGGCCGCCTTGTGTGGATGAGCGACCGCAAGTTGCTGGACGCGGACGCGTGGTGGAGACGCCTTTACGCCGACCGGTCCACGACGGGGCTGTATCCGGTCCTGCTCGAATACTCGGAGGACATGCACGACCACAAGGTCGGGGGACACGGCCCGGTCGACGCCGCCGCATACTTCCACGACGCGTGGGAGCCGGACGCCTGGCCGACCTTCCCGGCCTGGCCGGGCCTGGCGAAACCGGCTGCGGCGAAGGCCGAACCCGACGCCCGGGCGGCTGAGGCGGCCACCGCCGCCGTACGCGAGGACCGGGCCCGCTGCCTGGCACTCGTCCAGGCCGAGCGAGGCTCCGACGTGCCCGTGGCCCTCAACTGGCCCGGTATGGCCAACCACATGAGCACGCACGAACTGTCAGGGGTACTCCGCTCCTGGGAGGACCGGTTCGGCGCCCGCCTCGCGGGCTTCGGCCACGCCGACCTGTATCTCTCGGCCGCCGTCCCACCGCGAGACCTGCACGAGGCCCACGTGCTGGCCGCCGAGCATTACCTCGCCTGCCCCGACCTGTTCCACAGCGACCTTGATCTCGACTGGGACGCATATCCGGAGCAGCTCATGACCCGCCGGGAGTGGCGCTTCTGGTGGGACTGAGCCCGCGGCTCACACGGCGCCGACGTCCTCGGAGACGTAGCGGACGTACGGATCGGCGGGGCCTTACCGGGGCATCCCCGGGGCAGGACCGGGGCCAGTGCTCGGAAGACCCTGCGCAGGACGTCGTCGGTGAAGTCGACGCCCCTCTCGGTCGCCTGAAGTACCACACCACCCGCCACCACGCCCATGCGCCGGCTCACCCTCGCGCTCACCGGCGTTCACGCCGCGCGTCCCGCGACCCTGCGCGGCCAGTTGCTCGATGACACCGGGCTGCCCGACCGCAGGATCACGATCGGCGGTCATCCGCGCCGACTCGACGACCTCACTGCGCGGACCATCACGCAGTACCTCTTCCATCGCCACCGGCGATGGCCGCGCACCATCAACCCCCGCCTGATCGTCTCCGAGCACAGCGCCCAGAACGAGAATCCCGTCAGCCCTCACCTGGCTCGGTGATCAGTTCCGTGAGACCGGCGTCGCGCTCAACCAGATCCGGATGGACCGACAGCTCGAAGCGGCACTGACCCACGGGCCCGACGCCCTCCACCTGGCCGTCGTCTTCGGCATCAGCGAACGCGCCGCGATCCGCTACGCCAACGCCGACATGGCAATCCTCGAGTCCTTACTCGAACAGAACCAGTGGCCCCGGCCGGCCAGATTGGTCGACGCTACCGGCTGATCAGCGGCAGCGCGGGGAAGGTGTGGCTCTGCCAGATCAGGCGGGAGGGCTCTTCCGGGTAGGCGGTGACAGCCGGTCGAGTGTCGAAAAGCTGAACGAGGCGTTGACCGGTGTCGTACGCGGGCCAGCCGGGGTCACCGTGGGCGGCGAACGAAGCCCATGCGGCGCGCATCCGGGCGGACAGGGCCTCTGCCTCCGGGGAGGGTGTTTCACCGATCAGCATGGCAGGCTGGCCGCGGTCCAGGTTGCCGAAGACGAGTGGTACGTCGAGGCCGTGGCAGGCGCCGAAGGCACCGCCCATGCCCGGGGCCGGCCAGGCCAGCTCGTAGACATGCGCGCGGCCGCCGGCAGCCGTCTGGGCCTCGGCGAGGTGGAGCGACGGCATGCGGAACAGCCAGTCGGAATGGACCATTTCGTACAGCTCGTCCGGGCCCGCCGCCGGGAAGGCGTCGCGATAGCGGCGTGGGCCGTCCGGGCCGGGTGCGAAAACATGGAGGGCGTTCGCCGCCTGCTCCTCGCTCACCTCACCGAGCAGACCGTTGATGACACTGAACAGGCGCTGCTCGTCGCGGGTGTGGCCGACGAGGAGTTCGATGTCGCGGCCGGCGCCGTCGGTCAGGGCCTGCCACGGTGTGACGGCCAGGACCTCGCCGTCGACGACGGGCGAGAAGGGGATCGCTCTGCGCGCGGGCAGGCCCCAGCGTTGCGCCCACTGGTTCATCTTGGCGCCGACCGTGTCACCGGCGGCGGACAGCTGGCGTGGGGCAACGCTGGACAGGTCGGCCACCGTAGGCCGCAGCCCCAGCTCGGCGGCGCAGGCGGCAGTGATGTCCGCGGCAAGCTCCGGCGAGAAGAACGTGCCCGGCACACTCTGCGCGACGGCTCGGCGAAACAGCCCGGCCGCACCGTCCATCGCCAACAGCGCGGCGACCGATCCCCCACCCGCCGACTGGCCGAAAACCGCGACCCGGTCAGGGTCGCCGCCAAAGGCCCGGATGTTGTCGCGCACCCACTCGAGAACGGCGACCTGGTCGAGTAGACCCCGGTTGGGAGGAGCCCCCTCTATCTGTGCGAAGCCCTCTATACCCACGCGGTAGTTGAACGTCACCACGACGACCCCACCGTCCCGCGCGAGCCGACCACCGTCGTACTCGGGGAGGCCGGACATGCCGATCACGTAGGCGCCACCCTGGATCCACACCATCACCGGCAGTCCCGCGCCCGGATCGGCTTCGGGCGACCAGACGTTGACCGACAGCCAATCGTCGCCCGCCGCGTCCCGCGACAGCGCGTCCATGCCGAAATGCCCGCTCTGCGGGGGCGGCGGGCCGTACGAGAGGGCCTCCCGCACTCCGCTCCAGCCACGTACCGGTCGCGGCGCGGCGAAGCGCAACGCGCCGACCGGGGGCTCGGCGAACGGGATGCCACGGAAGACCGCCACACCCGCCTCCCGGCTGCCACGCAGCCTTCCGGCCGCCGTGCGGACTTCGGGCCGGGATCCGGATGGCTTGGACTCGGCAACGGTCATCACAACTTCCCCTCAAACAGGAGGAGAGGGCTCGTGGGCCCCGGACCCTGCGGATAATCCACCGCGGTTTGATGCCGCGCCAGCTATTTACGGATGACTCGGACTGCTGGAGCCAGGCATCCGCCGTCTTGATCGTCCATCTGCTCGGACTTCCGCTGGCACAGGCTCAGACTTCAGTGTTGGAGCGTCGCCGAACGCTCCAACGGCGCGATCACCCGCGAGGTCGGCGTCGGCAAAACCGTCTCCCGTCCGCACCTGCCTGGACACACTCGACCCGTCGAAATACGCCGTCGTCTACATCCCCAACCCGATGAGGCCGAGCGCAGCCTGGCCAACCTCGCCGTGGTCGCCCTCGACCGGCTCGAAGCCCTCGGCAGCGGGGTGGAGGCGCACTTTCGGGGCTGGGCTGGGCGAGCCGCGCGCCCGTTACTCAACGGATCTGTCTGATGCGGAGCGGGAGATCCTGCGACCGCTGGTGCCGGCGGTGAAGCCTGGCGCACGACCGGCCAAGCACACGCGGCGGGAGATCGTCAATCCACTCGTGTACTGGCTGCGGGTCGGCTGCGCCTGGCGGCTGTTACCGCACGATCTGCCTCCCTGGCGGACCGCGTATCACTACTGGCGCCAGTGGCGACGCGACGGCCTGTGGGAACCGGTAAGTGCACAGGGTACGCGGATCGTTTCACTCATGGACGAGACGATCGGAGGCGTGCTCACGCTTGCCGGTTTCCGCACCTGTGATGCGGTCGAGCTCACGACCTGGCCCCGGGAACCCATGTCGCGGGCCGACAGCCGAGACAGTGGTTCATCGAGTACATCCCCACGGAGGGTGTACTCGGTCTCATCGCCGGCATCCGTTCCTGCGATCCGAGCGGTGACGATGCCGGTGAGCCGCCCGGTATCAGCGTGGAGGGCAAGGCACGGCTCACCGGACGGGGCATCCGGACCGTGCAGGAGGGTCTGCACCGTCCGGCTGAGGCCGACCGGCAGGAGTTCGCACGCGTCTTCCGCAGGCTCGCCGGAGCGATGCACAGCCAGGACATGGTGTACAGGGGCTTCTGGAAGGCAGACCGGTCGCTGCTGGAACTTCCCGCCGAACTCTGCCTCCCGGCGCAGGAACCGCCGACCGTAGCCGGTACCCCGGTGACCCGGGCTCAGGTGCTCGCGGCCGCGTACATGACTCTGCTCGGCAGTATCGAGCTGGCCGCCGCGGACACCGTCGACGACGATGAAGCCGTCAAGATCACCGAAGCGTGGACGGCAACCCTGCTGAGGCGGCTGGACCGGGCACCTGACGAGGACCGGCAAGAGCTGATCCACCTCTTCCGAGAGGCTGCCGACGAAGAGGTCGACCCCACGCACAAGGCGTTCGCTTCCGGTTTCCCGGAGGCCATCGGTTTGGTCGAGGAGGGCGACTGAGCGACGACCACCTGATCAGGTGATCCGGCCGTCGGCCACCAGGCGTCCTCCGCTGGCTTCCATCCGCTGGGCGACGTCCACGAGGCGGTCGGCGAGCGTCTTGACCGACTCGTCGGGCGGCACGCACTTCTCAGGCCGCGAAGTCGTCGACCGCCTTGGCGATGTCGTCCCCGGTCAGGGGCTGCTGCATGTCGCTGAGCAGTCGCGCCAAGGCAGGCAGGGCGCTCTCCTGGTTGGTGAGCGCCACGCTCACGTAGTCCCCGTCCGGGACCAGGACCATGGCAGCCCGATAGCCGGGCAGCCGTCCGTTGAGGTACATCTGGCCCGACGGCCCCAGCGCCCACCCGAGGCCGTAGGCCATGGGGTCGTCGGACCGGGTGCGCGGACGGCGGATCTCCTCCAGGAGGGCCCGGTCGGCGAGCAGGTACTCGCCGACGGCCAGGAGCTCCGACACCGACGACCACAGGCCCCCACTGGGCCGACGGATGCGCGGGTAGGCGAGCAGCGGGAGTTCGGTCGCGCCTTTCCACCCGGTGACGGACGCAGCTGAGGTGTCGAAACCCGTCCCTGCAAGGCCCCAGGGGTCGAGGAGTTTTCCCTTCAACGCGCTCTCGTACGTCGTGCCGCGCAGGGCCGCAAGGATCGCGCCGGCCAGGAAATAGTTGCCGTTGTAGTAGGACCATCGCTCGCCGGGCTCCCGCTCGTTCCCGGCGCGGACCACGAGCCGGGCGGCTTCCAGGAGCGCACCGTCCCCGTCACCCAGAGCCGTCACCGTCGCCGCGTCCACCGATTCACGCAGGCCGGAGACCTGCCCCAGGATCTGCTCGACGGTGAGGCTCTCGTCGGCCCTCCAGTCCGGCGCGAGGCTGGGAAGCAGTTCGACAGCGGGTGTGTCCAACGGGACACCCTTGTCCCGCAACGTCTGGACCAGTGCCACGGAGGTGAACACCTTCGTCAACGACGCGATACGGAAACACGTTTCCGCCGTCACCACAACCGGTCCGCGGGTGGCCGTAGTACGTACTCCCCCCGCCGACAACCCCGCCACCACGGCCGGTACATCGCGAAGACCCGTCTGATCGTCCATCAGCTCCTGAAGATTCACAGTGCGCATGGTACTGACAACGTTCCGGCCAGTCGGGCGTACTGCCGCCAGCCGACGGCAGCACATCGGCAAGACCGGCAAGACCGGCGCCTGGGGACGGCAACGGAACAGCGCACAGGAGAACGCGGCGGACACGCGGACAACCGCCTCGCTGCGGCGACGCTGGCTGCAGGTCGAAGCGGACGCCGGGGTGGGGTATCAGGCGCAGCTTCGCCCACTCCACCCTCCGCTTCGCCGACAAGCGCATGGCCGGGCTTGAAGCACACGTCCTGGAACTGCATCAGTCACGCCGAGAATGGGGAACCGAGCAATGGTCAAGACCTGTGGATCAAGTTCTTGAGGTCTGGTCAGGCGTTCGTGGGTGATAGGTGATCGGGGAGGTCGGTGAGCCGTTCGATGCGTAGCACCGTTTCGTCTGCCGTTGGTGGTGGTCCACCGGTGATGAAGTCGATGCCGCGGTCCAGCCAGATGCCGATGAGCCCGGCGAGGGCGGCTGCGTTCACGTCGCTGCCCAGCATGTCGCCCACGTTGATCGCCTGAGCGGGGTCCGTCCGCATCCGTCGGCAGGCGGTGGCGTAGGCGACGGGCTTGGCCGCACCGAGCTCGGTCGGGGTCAGGATGGCTTCGAAGTATTCGAGGAGGCCGAAGCGGGCGAGCTTGGCGCGCTGCTGCTCGGGGTCCCCGTTGGTGAGAACGGCCAGACGAGGTCCTCGGGGAAGCCGTTTCAGGGTCTCCAGGCAGGGCTGGACGTCGGGATAGGTTCGCCAGGACTCCTCGAACACGGTGAGGTAGCGTTCGGCGAACCAGGCGTCCAGAAGGCCGGGATTTTCAGGAACCGGCTCCCCGAGCATGGGCAGGAAGGAACGGAGCCTGCGTCGGTGGTGCTCGGCGAAGGAGCACTGACCAGCCAGGTATTCCCGCATGTGCCGCCCCTCCAACGTCCACCACAACGTCACCAACTCGTCCGGTGGAGCCGTCGCGTTCGGCGCGGCCTGCACGATCTGGCCGATCGCTTCCAGGACTGCGCCTCGATGATCGACCAGGGTGCCGTCCAGATCGAAGAACACCACATCCGTCATGGGAGGATCATCTCGTGGCGAACCGCGTCGCTCGACCCCGGATTGGGAAGCTGTGGTCGTTTGTGGCTGGTTTGGACGCTGACCTGGGCAAAAGGCTGGCTGCGGCCTCTCGGTGGCTTGGCTGCTTTCACCGTGGTTTCCCGTGGTTCCCCATTGTTCCCCGCCCGATCTGGTGCGGTTGTGGTGCGGCCGCGGAGGGTCCTGCAGAGCACCACCGCCCCCTGGGCGGGTCCGGAAGATCATGCGAGAGTGGGCGCATGACGGCACTAGAAGCCCCGGTCGTGGCGGTCGACGAGGTCGAGGGCCTCGCGGTGGACGGCCTGCGGTGGCTGACCATGACGGCGCGAGAATCCCCCGAAGGAGGCCTTGCCTGGACCACCAGGCCCTCGGACAGCGAGCTCGACCCCACGCTCTACAGCGGTACGGCCGGGAACGTCCCCGTGCTCCTGGAAGCCTGGCGGCACTTCGGCGACGACTCCTACGCCGACGCCGCCCTGCGCGCGGCCCGCGGCCTCGCGGACGCCGTCGACGGCTGCGAGGACGACTCCCTCTATTTCGGCCGCACCGGAGTGGCGCTCGTCCTGCGAACCCTTCACGAAGAACTCGGCGACACCGCAGCCGGCGCCGCGGCCGACCGCGCGTTGGAACTCGTGCGGTCACGCTTCGACGGCGCTCGCTGGGGTGAACTGTTCGAGCTGATGGGCGGCAACGCGGGCATCGGCCTCGGGGCACTCCTGGCCGGCGACGCCGAACTGGCCGTCCTCGCCCTGGAGCCGTATCTGCGGGCGGCGGAGCAGACTCCGGCGGGCGTCCACTGGGCCCATCGCACGGGTATCGACTCCCGTCTCCACCACGTCTCGCACGGCACGCTCGGCATCGTCCTGGCACTTGCCCGGGTCGGCGGGGTCACCGGCCGTGCGGACCTGGTCGAGTTGGCGCTGGCCGGTGCTGCGGACGTCGTGGCGCGTGACGAAGCAGGGCCGGAGGGCTTCCTGGTGCGGCACTCCACCCCTCAGTACCGCCCCGATGTGATCGAGCCCGTCAGCTACGGCTGGTGCCACGGCCCGGCCGGCGACGCCCAAGTCTTCCGGCTGCTCAGGGACATCACGGCCGCCCCCGCCTGGTCCGCCCTCGCCGACCGCTGCTGGCACACGGTCACCCACTCCGGCCTGCCCCGGCGCCTGCGTCCCGGCTTCTGGGACAACAACGGCCGCTGCTGCGGCACCGCGGGCGTCCTCGCCCTGGCATGCGACCGGATCGCCGAACAGCAGGACTCGTACGACTTCGCCCAGGTCCTCGTCGCGGACCTCGCCGCCCGCGCGATCCGGGACAGTGACGGCGCTCGCTGGTCCAACTTCGAGCACCGGGCCACCCCGAGCAACCTCGAACCGTGCAGCGGCTGGGCGATGGGCAACGCGGGCATCGTCCGTGAACTCCTGCGCTTCGTTCGGCTGAGCCGCGGGGGCGATCCCCGGTACGCGTTCGCTTGGCCTGACCAGCCTCCGGTGCCCGCTCAGGCAACGATCCGCCGCTGTGACACCGACGCCGTGTCGTGATGGATCCGGTACCCGTGCGTGTCTGCAAACCGTGTCGGTATCGAACGGAGTTACTGCAGGACCGTTCACCGGCGCGGCAGCCTGGTCGAGTGCCCCCATTCCGGCGACCACCGCTTCAGGAGTTCGATCCGAGTCTGCTCCGGCTGCTACCGCCGGCTGATACGACTGCCGGACAGAGACGCTGGTGTACGCCCCTGTCCGGTGTCGTTGATGTCGGTCGTGGATGTCAGAAGCCGTCTGATCCGTAGCTCTGGAGAGATCGGTCAGCGACGGTCATGCAGCCCACACTTCGAGTCCAGAAGGAAGCGACAGGACGGGACCGGTTGCTGTGGTTGCTGTACTGCACGCCACGCTCCTCAGTAACAACTGCCGCATAGAGCACGCCGTCGGCTATGCACGCATCCAATCCTCGGCGTCTGCGAGCAGGGCGGCGACCTGGTCCTCCAGAGCCGCAATCTCGGCCTCGATCCGCTCCTCCTTGTCGACCAGGCGGCCGTAGCTCATCGCCTTGAGCCTGGAGGCGTTCGCTTCGAGCTTGGTGCCGTCCCGGGCAACGCGGCCCATCTTGACCATGCCGAGCTTCTGTGCGAGGTGCAGCGACTGGGTGAACAGGTCCGCGAGGGCGTCCAGGTGGCGGTGGCGGAACCGCGAAATCGAGCGGAAGTCCGGGGCTGGTCAACGGCCAGGAACCGGAACGCGATGTCGTCGGCGCACTTGCGCTCGATCGCCCGCGAGGAGCGCACCCCGGTGGTGCAGCCGTAGATCAGCAGGCGCAGCATGAGCCGCGGGTCGTAGGGCGGGTAGCCGCGCTTCTCGGTGTAGTCGGCCAGGACCGGCGCCAGGTCCAGCACGTCGTCGACGGCGTATACCGTGATTCTTTCGTACCTACCATCATCAACCGGAGGCGAGGTGCCGCCCGGTCGGATAATCCAAGTGCGGTCTGGTCACCCGGCGTGATACTCCTCCCTGCCATGGGGGATCTTGTGACAGCGCGGCTCGTGCTTCATCCGATGACCGTCAGCGAGGCTGAGCGAGTGGTGGCGGGCGAGTCGGACAGCGGTGCCCGATGGGCGCCCGGATACCCCACGGATGGGGACGTGTCCGCTGCCAGGCGCTTCCTGGGCACCTGCGCGAACACCGGTGATCCCCAGCCGTTCGGTAACTATGAGATTCGTCGCCGCGAGGATGGTCTGGCGATCGGCGGCCTGGGCTTCCACGGACCTGCGGACGAGAACGGCAGCGTCACGATTGGCTACGGCCTCATCCCGTCAGCGCGAGGCAAGGGATACGCCGCCGAAGCCGTCCGCGGACTGCTGCTGTTCACGCAGTCACGTGACGTCACCTGTGTGAAGGGCGACGCCGACCACGACAACATCGCGTCCCAGCACGTCATGATGGCAGCCGGCATGCGGCCGGCCGGACAAGATGAACGCGTCAGGTACTTCGAGATCGCGTGGACCGACACGACGGCGAATACTGACCCACGCTCCTAGCCCCGCGGCGCCCTCGCTCCGGCCCCACACGGCTGCACGCCGATAATCGTGCAGCGGGGAGCCAGCCGTGTCGCGATACTGGGGCGGTGAGCGACACCATGTCTGAGCACGAAGCGAGTACTGAACGGTTGGGGCGAAGGGTCTACCTCGGGCTGCGTGAGGACAACCTCGACCCGCAGGACGTCGTCGCCCTCGCTTGCGAACTACTCGACTGGTTTCACTACACCGACGCCATCGTGGAGGTCGTCGAGCGGAGCCCGGCCGAGGTGTCGCCGGCGGAGATGACCGCCCTGGCCCGGCGGATTCTGGACGACGTGGGCTTCGATCCCGGCTTCGCCCTCGCCCCAGAGCGTTTGGGGACGTTGCGCGCCGCGCTGCGGGTCATAGCCCGCGACCTGCCCACGCGTGGGATCGAGGGCGAGCCGGAGGTCGAGGTCTTGGAGGACTGGTTCCCGGTGGGAGCCGGTGTCCGCCTTGCCGACGGCGGACGGCTCAACTGGGGCGGCCACATCCTGCCGAACATGTGCGACGACCCGACCACGGCGCTGACGAGCCTGGCGATCATGATCCAGGAGAGCCTGCTCGAATGGACCTGGCGGGTCTGGCCGGTGTGCCCTCGACATGACCTCGGCGTCCACGGCTCCGAGCGAGATGGCACAGCCGTGTGGTGGTGTGCGGGCGATGGCGGACACATGCTCGCGCCGGTGGGCGAACTCTCGCGTGCGCTTGGCAGCCGTCGCCGTAAGTAGGGTCGGCGGTGGACGCGGAGGTCCTACACAGGGAGCTTCACGTTCGGGCAGTTGGAGGCTGACACGTCGACGACGGGTGAGTTCGGCTTCGCCACTGGTCCTCCGGGTGAGCTCCTGCACCAGCGAGAGGGTCGGGGGATGTCCGGACGCGCCGTTTTGTGTGCACTCCTTGGGTGCGGTTACTCCGATTCCGGCCGTGGGCACCATGTGCCGTCGAGCGGAATACCGGCGGCCGCCGCGATCCGGTTGCGTGATTCGAGCAGTCGGTTCCTCAGCGTCGGCAGGTCCACGTCCACCAGCACGCCGTCGCGTTTGACCACTCGGCCGGCGACGAGGACTGTGTCCACCAGGCCGGGATGGCCTGCGCTGACGATGGTGCCGGCCGGGTCGGTGACCGGGAACACGGTCAAGTCGTCGGTGCGCAGCAGGATGATGTCGGCGTCCTTGCCGGGCGTGATGCTGCCCGTTCGGGCGGCGAGCCCGCATGAGGCGGCGGCATCGATGGTGGCGAACTCCAGCAGGTCCCGGGAGCGCAGGCCACCGTCCAGACCGCGCTGCACGGCGAAGGCGGTACGCATCGTGGAGAACATGTCACCGCCGACCGACGGGACGTCGTCGATGGACAGCGTCGGGCGCAGGCCGGCGGCCAGTACCCGGCCGGTCATCGGGTTACCGAACCCCATCTTCAGCTCGACGTCCGGGCTGATCGACACCGAGCTGCCCGCGTCGGCGAGCATCCGCAGCTCTTCGTCACTGATCCCGTTGGCGTGCACGAACGTGGTGGTGTCCCGCAGCAGACCGTGCTCGCTCAACTCGGCGACCGGGCGCTGCGTCCCGCCGCCGTCGACATGCAGGCTGGTGCGCAGGCCGAGTTCGGCCGCCAGCTTCAGCTCCCGGGCGACGGTGTCCATGCCGGTGGCTTCTGGCCCACGCAGCCCCCACGCCATGGTGACCGGGCCGTCCCCGGCCAGGTCGGTGCGAACGCGGCGGATCGCGGCGTCGACGGGGTCGGGAGTGCCCCATCCGGCACCGAGACAGAAGATCGACCGCCCCGGCGCGTCCCGCAACGCGGCGACGGCGGCGTCCTCGTGCTCCGGGGTCTGCGCGACGTGGTACCAGTCCAGCATCGTGGTCACGCCGGAGTACAGGGCCTCCAGGCGGCCGAGCAAGGTTCCCGCATAGACGTCCTCGGGCTGGTAGTGCGGCTTGACCGTGCCGTGCATGGCCACCGCCCACTCGGGGAACGTCCAGTCCGCGCCGACACCTCGGAACGCGGTCTGCCAGGTGTGGCGGTGGTTGTCCACGAAGCCGGGCATGACGATCCGGTCGGTCGCGTCGATCACCTCGGCATCCGGCGCGTCGATCCGCTCGGCCACCTCGACGATCACACCGTCCTCGATGAGCACGTCACCGCGGTCGAGATCACCGACCGCCGGGTCCATGCTGACCACGGTGCCGCCAGTAAGCAGGGTCTTCATCGGTTGAACTCCTTCACAGACGCTTTCGGATTGTTCAAGATCAGGTTGTGGCGGCCGCCGAGGCTCCGCTCGCAGCCGCGCCGATCAGCCACGGGCGGCCAGGGCCTTCTGCCGCAGGTAGCCGACGAGGGCAAGGGCCATCGCCAGGCCGGCGGTGGAGTACGACTGCACCCGGGTGTCGGGCTGACGTGCCATGAGGCACGGGATCGCCAGCACTCCGGCCAGGCGCCACCCTGGTCAGGGCCGGAAAGGCCCCCATCTTCATGACCAGCCTCTCGGGCACCTCCCGCTCCAGCCGCCGGCGCATCCGCAGCTGGGCGGCGGCGATGAAGCCCCACACCACGAGCACGGCAGCGCCGACCGTGTTGAGCAGCCAGGCAAGGACGATCTCCGGCCACCGGTAGCTGAGCAGTACCGCGAGGAAGCCGAACCCGGGCTCGGCTCAACCTCTACGGTCACTCAGGCGCCGACGCTACCGGCAGTACGGCTATTACCGGCTCCGGTGGCGCTCACCGCGTCGGCCGCGGCGAGCGCGTCGGCGACCAGGTCGGCGGTGTCCTCCGTGCCCGCGGCCAGCCGGACCAGGCCCAGCGGAACCGACTCGGCGATCTGTTCCTCGCTGAGCATCCCTCGCCACATGGACGCCGGGTGCACGGCCAGCGATTCCACGCCGCCGAGACTGGCCGACCGGAGGGGGTAGCGCAACTTGCCGAGGAAGGCGTCCGCCATGTCGAAACCGCCGGCGAACTCGATTCCGAGCACCCCGCCGAAACCGGTCATCTGGTCGGCCGCCAGCTTGTGTTGCGGGTGGGTCGCCAGACCGGGATAGTGCACCTTCGCCACGGCTGGATGCTCGATCAGCGCCTCCGCGAGCGTCTGGCCGTTGGCGTTGTGCCGTGGCACGCGCAGCGGAAGGGTGCGCATGCCGCGCAGCAGCAGCCACGCGTCGAACGGGCCGAGCGTGGCACCGGTGAGCAGGCCGACGTCCCAGATCCGGTCCAGGAGCTCGGCCGGACCGGCTATCACTCCGGCGGAGACGTCGGAATGGCCGTTGAGGTACTTGGTCGCGCTGTGCCAGACCAGATCGATGCCGAAGTCCGCCGGCCGCTGGTTCAGCGGAGTGGCGAAGGTGTTGTCCGCCAAGGTCAGCACATCGTGCGCGCGGGCCAGGTCCGTGACCGCGCGCAGGTCGGTGATCTGCAGCAGCGGATTGCTCGGCGACTCCACCAGGATCAGGCGGGTCCGCGGGGTCAGTGCCTTCGCGAACGCCTCCGGGTCGGTCTGGTCCACCAGGGTGGTGGACACACCAAGACGCGGCAGCAGGTTCAACAGCACCGACGCCGTGCCCCCGTACGTGGACTTCTGCCCGATGACATGGTCACCGGCGGACACCAGAGCCAGCACTGCGGTGGTGAGCGCAGCCATCCCGGACGCGGTGACCATGGCCGCCTCGGTGTTCTCCAGCTCCGCGGCGACGGCCGCGACCTGGGCGTGGTTCGGGTTGCCGAAACGGGTGTAGAAGTCCTTGCCCCGCGGGGCGACGGCGCCCTGCGCGAAGGTCTCCCCGTCCTCGGCCCAGAACGCCGCCGTCTGGTAGATGGGCGGAGCCACGGCGCGGCTGGGATGAATTTCGCGATCGGCGTGAACGGTGATGGTGCTCTTGCCCGGCATGGCTGCCCTTCCGTGAACCGTCGGGATGACTCCATGAAGCGTGACCGACCGTCGCTTCGATGTGGGCGGATCCCAGCAACTTTGGCAGCAAATTGCGCTCAGACTGGATACGTGATTGTGGTACTTGACCTATGGGAGCAATAATCTGCCACCGTGGATGAAGTGGACCGGTCAATTCTGGCCGTGCTCGAACAGCAGGGTCGTATCAGCAACGCTGAGCTCGCCGACCGCGTCGGGCTGTCGCCGTCCCCCTGTCTGCGGCGCGTGCGCCAACTGGAGGAAGCCGGGGTCATCCGCGGTTACCGGGCGCTGATCGATCCGGCCGCGGTCGGGCGCAGTCTGCGCGTGTTCGCCGGTGTCCGGCTGATGCGGCACACCCGCGCGGACGTGGTCGCGTTCGAGCGTGGGATCACGCAACTGCCCGAGGTGGTCGCCTGCCACCACATCACCGGCAACTTCGACTACCTGCTCCAGGTCGAGGTGGCCGACCTGCCGGCCTACGAGGACTTCCACGCCAACCAGCTGGCCGGCCTGCCCGGCGTGGCCACGGTGACCAGCTACGTCACCATGAAGACCCTCTCCACCGACACCACATGACACTCCCGTCCCGGCCCCGGGGGTCCGGCTCATGGACCGCCGTACAACTGTCCGCGCTCCGGCAACTGCCGCCGGAGCGCGGGCGGTGGGACGGTGGGACGGTGGGACGGTGGGACGGTGGGACGGTGGGACGGTGGGACGGTCAGAGGATGATGGTGCCGCGGATGCAGACGGTGGCGGCGCCACTGACCCAGACGGTGCCGTCCGTATCGGCGGTGACCTCGATGCTTGCGGCCCGTCCCAGCCTCGTGCCCTGGGAGACCCGGTAGGCGGAGGGAGCAGCGCCGGTGGAGGTGAGCCACTGCCCGACGGCGGCGTTCATGCTGCCGCACGCAGGGTCCTCGGGCACACCGACGCCCGGGGCGAAGGTACGCATCTCGAAGTGGTGCGGAGCCCCGTGGGGGTAGGCCCCGATCGCCCCAACCATCGCGGTCGGGATGAGGGAGAAGTCAGGTTCGAGGGCGATGACCTCCTCGGCCGTGGACAACTGGACCACGGCCCAGCCGGGACCGTTGTCGACCCACTGGTGGGCCACGACTCGGTCACGCGTGACGCCGAACGCGGCCACGATCCGGTTCAGGTACTCGTCGTCGAGCGTGCCCTCACGCACACGAGGCGGGGCGGCAAAGGACAGAGTCTCCTCGCCACGGCGCACGGTGACCAGGCCCGCGGCGCACTCCTGCACGACACGGTCGGCGTGCTGCGGCAAGCCGCCGCCACTCAGCCAGGCACGCGCGGAGCCGAGCGTGGGGTGCCCGGCGAACGGCAGCTCACCGTCGGGCGTGAAGATCCGCAACCGGTAGTCAGCCTCCGGGACGGTGGGAGGCAGCACGAAGGTGGTCTCGGACAGATTCGTCCACCGCGCCACACGCTGCATCTCCTCGTCGCCCAGGTCCGTCCCATCCAGAACGACCGCGACCGGATTGCCACGATAGGGGCTCGTGGAAAACACGTCGACCTGCACGAACGATCGTGTACGCGGCATGGTCATCGAGGGACCTTTCGGTAGCGGTTGCAGCGGTTTCTGCGTGTCCCACCCCTCGGCGGAAGCCGGTCCATCCCAACGGGAGTCCGCACGGCCAGGACAGAGCCAGTCACAACAAAGTGGATTGATCGGCCGGGACCTGAGGTAGGGGTTGTCCTCCCGATTCAAAGACCTGGCGGACCAACGGTTCTGGCGCGTGGAGATGCCCGGAGTGGGCGCCGACGGTTGCGGACCACTGGAGCCGCCGGCCACAAGGTCAACCTGAACAAGGTGGTCACGCACTGGCCGGGGCATACTGCGGGTGGCCGGCTCCCTGGTCACCGGGCAGGTGCGGGCCTACGACCTGCTGCGGATGTTCGGCCGCGAGGAACGCCCCACCCCGCTGGGCACCGCGTTCGCCGGGTACGGGCGGATCGCCGAGACCCTCCACCTGCTGCGATACCGCGAGGGTCTGGAAGACCAACTCGGCGCGCTCGGCCTGGTCCTGAGCGCCGCGCTTCTGTGGACCACCCGCTGCCTGGGCGCTGCCGTCATCACTCTGCGGGCACTGCCCGCCGACCATGGAGAGCACGACCTCCTGGACGAGGACGTCGCCCGTTTGCCCCCGCTGCGGCACGCGAATCTCAACTGTCGCGACCGCTACAGCTTCCGCGCCGCCGTCCCGGCCTGCTGGGTCGACGGGGTCGACGGGCACTCCGCAATGGGCCAACGTCGAGCCCCCGAGGTGACCACGCCCGCTCGGGTCCGTGTCAGGGTGCCGGGTCGGCTGAGGATGCTGCCACGTCACCCCGTCCATGCCGGGCATACGCAGGTCCATCGCCACCACGTCCGGGTGCAGCTCGCGGACGAGCCGGACGGCCTGCGCGCCCGTCCCGGCCTCGCCGACGACTTCGATGTCGGGCGTGGCGTCCACGACCATCCGCAGTCCGGCGCGGACCCGCTCCCGCTCGTCGGCGAGGACGACGCGGACCCTCATCGCCCCTCCCCCTGCCGGAACCCGCCCTCGGGGCGTGGCCCGGCGCTGAACCATCCGTCCAGCAATGCGACGCGTTCACGCACTCCGGAGATGCCGTAGCCGTCCCCGCCGGTGGTGCCGTTGCGCCCGTCATCGGTGACTTCGATGGTCAGCGCGTCGGGACGGTGCTCGATCGCCACGCGGCAGTGGCCGGTACCGGCGTGCCGCACCACGTTGGTCACCGATTCCTGGACGATCCGGAACGCCGCGTGGTCGACCGTCGTCGGCAGCCGATTCGGGACGCCGAGCCACCGCACGTCCACCTCCACGCCTTCCGCCCCCGTGGTCACGGTCAGCCGGTCGAGCTCGTCAAGCCCGGCGAGCGCGCACCGATCACGAATGGATCCAGACGACAGTCCGCGTTGCCTGCTGCCGAGGGGTTGTAGATTATTGCCTCACTGAGACTCACCCGACCGCTCCATGAACTGGTGTCATAGGGCCGTTTTCCCACCGGTGCCACAACGCGTTGTCGCTTCCGCGAGTGAACTCCTCCCGGACAACGGCGCGGCTGCCCGGGTGACGGTAGGCGGAGCCGCGGCGCACGCCGGGGATGAGATACCGACCGTCAAGGCCGCGGCCACCATCGCCCCAGCCGCCAAGGCTGTCGCAACTCGGGCGATGGGCCTCTTCCTGTTCATGTGATTCTCGCTTTACATGGCCCCCGCTCCTGTGTGCTCAGGGCGTGAGCGTTACTCGTGGGTCCCCGTCCCTGCCGGGTGTTACGGCTTGTTTTGCTGAGGGTGACGGTTTTGGATCAGATGCCCTTTAATTCAATGGCCAGGACACCTGAATTCGATGCGCTCCGACTCAGACGGTCGGACAACCGCTGTCAGAGCGCAGCGCACTCCAGGTGTGCGTTCCAACCCGGCCGTCGACGGTGAGCTTTATGCTGCACCCCCTGTTGTTGTCCCACGTCTGGAATCCCTTGACAGCCGCGAGGGTTTTGCCGCCGAAGTCCCCGTCCACGCCGTCACCGTTCGGGCCGGTGGAGCCGAGGTTCCAGCCCCAGACGTAGACCAGCAGGCACTGGACTTCGCGAACCCGGTCGTTGTTGTTGCCGTACACCGTTTCGGCGGTGCCGCTGTAGTAGCCGCACGACCAGGACTTGACCTGCACTTTGGAGGCACTCACGGACGTGGACGCCGGGGCGGCGGCCGCGGTCCCGGCGGCGGTCAGGCCGAGGCCTGCCGCAAGGGCGGTAGCGGCGCACGCTGCGGCGAACTTGGTGCTGACGGACATGCTGATCTCCTCGTGTCGTCCTCGACGGGGAAAAGATCTCTTCTCCGAATTACTTACAGCCTGAAACAAATGGCCGAATTCTGTTCGTGAAGGATGTTGCCAGCGGTGCCGCGAACTGGCAATGATATGTCGCCCGGACTTAAAAGCCGAGGCCGCACGGGGGGAACGGCATGCTCCGTATTCATTTCACCGACGCTGATTTAGCGCGCACGCGCGTGGCCGCCGCCCCGGACCCGCTGTGGGAGATCACGTTCAGTCTGCACCGCTTCCAAACCCGCCAGGGCCGCTGGGCATACGCCGACTGGCATCGCCGCGCACTCGCAGCTCTGAGCGAGAAAGGGCTCGACCGGGCCCTGCCGAGGAGACTTCTGCCGCTGTTCCCGAGAGCCGCCTACTTCCCCGACTTCCTCAATCCCGCCGAGGCCTCCCTCGGACTCTCCGCCGGCCTTGCGGCGATCGTGGACACTCCGCCGAGCCGGGTCCGCGACGAACTGAGCCGTCTGGCCCGCGAACCGACGGGCGCACCGTTGTGGCTCACCGGTCTCGCCGAGAAGGAGAACCGCGAAGAACTCGCCGCGGCACTCAAGGACTACTACAACGCCGCGATCGCCCCGTACGACGACCAGATACGCGCCCGCCTCGACAGCGACCGGCACACCCGCTGCCGCGCCCTGTTGCACGGCGGGGTGGAGCGGCTGCTCGGCAGCTTCGGCACGATGATGCGCTGGCGGGCTCCTGTCCTGCACGTCGAGTACCCGGTGGACCGCGATCTTCATCTCGGCGGGCGCGGCCTGCTGCTGGTTCCCTCGTACTTCTGCTGGCGGACACCGGTCGCGCTCTCGGACCCCCTACTGCCACAGGTACTGGTCTACCCGCTGCACCCCCTGCCCGCCGCCGAAGCCGTCGGGAACCGGAGCGAGCGGCCGCTCGCCGTCCTCCTGGGCCGTACCCGTGCCATCGTCCTGCGCTCCACCGCGACCGGTGCCACCACCGGCGAACTGGCGCGGGCCGCGGGCATCTCGGCGTCGGCCGCCAGCCAGCACACCACCGCCCTGCGCGACGCCGGCCTGATCAGCACCCGGCGTAACGCGGCCTCCGTGCTGCACACCCTCACCCCTCTCGGGGCCTCCCTGCTGCGCATGGGCAGACCCGCAGGGTTGTAGCCGCCTCGCATGTCCGGAGACCCGGGCCCCTCAGCCCTCGGCAAGGGCCCCAAGGCCCTCCTCGACGAGGGCGTGAAGGTGACATAGAGGATCCCACCGAGCTTGAGGACGCGGTTCACCAGAGGCCCCACGCCCGACCACAAAAGACCCACATTCCCATGCGCGCCGAAGTCGCCGCTCGCATGGTCGTCTACCCCGGCTCTACGAATTTTCGACCCGGTCTCATCGACGGTCGACCGGCAGTCGCGGCGGGGCCGGGTCAAAATCAACACGCGCTTCCACCACGGATTCTGCCATCCTGAGGCCCGTGCCAGCCCGTAACCGCCGTCTGCCGCGCGATTTGTCGTGGCCGCTCACCACATCGGACATCCGCTCCGCTCTCGGTGAGCAGGTGACCAATGCCGCCGACCTGGGCTTCGACAACCGCCCACACGACGACGGGACTCTCCTGCACGTCGAGTGGATCCCACCGATCTCCTCCAACTACGGCAGCGGCATCCACCCCGCCTTGTGGTACAGCGTGCGGATCTGCGTCGCCCCGCTTCCGGCTACCGAGCGGGCTGTAGCCCGCCGCGCCCTGCAGCAACACGCCCTTCCCGAACTCGCTTCATGGATCGGCGCCGCGCGGCGCGCACCGGAGGGCTGGACCCTGACCCGGCGAAGCCGTTGCTGGCGAGTGACCGGGAGCACCACTGCGTACCGAGACGACTGGCAGCCGTATCGCTGACGAACTGTCGCCCGGTCAGCCCTCGCCGAGACAGGAGGACGGCACCTTCGAACAGCTCACCGGACTGCTGCGACGCCCGGTACGCGAGGCCCAGGGCCGAAGCGTCGAGCCCTCCGCGTGCGTGCTGGAATCCCAGACCATCAAGACCTCCGCCGACGTGCACCGCGCGGACCAGGACACCGACGCCGGTAAGAACTCGGCTTCGGCCACACGAGTCTGGAGGCTCAGGGGTACGACGCCATCGAGGCCCGAGTGGCGCGAAGCTACGAGCGGTTCGTCGAGAAAAAGGGATTCACTTTCCGGGCCCGCGCCGATGCGGTACGCCTCAATGGCGTGATCAAGTTCGGCTGGGAGACGGTGTCCGCCGAAACCGACGAAGTGGTGGGCGACGGCTTGGACATTCTCGTGCTCGACGACGACGGCCGGATCAAGGCCGATTACATGTTCCCGGGGGCCTGATCCCCAGTAGCAGAGGCGCCCATTGGCCCGGCGGCCGCCGAGAGTGCCTCGGCTGTCGCCGCGTCGGCGGGCAGGAACGCCTCCAGCTTCAGCTCGGCCAGTGTTACGTCAACGGCGGTGGCGAAGGTGGTCACGGTCGTCATCAGGCGCAGCTCACCGTACGAGGACTGCAGGCGGAGCGGAACTGCGAAACCGAGTGGCCCGGCGGACGGATCCAGCTGGGGAACGTACCCGGTGAGCTCGGCGCGCAACTCTTCCAGGTGGCCGAGGCGGGCCAGGATGTGGCGGGCCCATTCGGCGAGGTTGCGGATGCGGGGAGCCAGGCCGTCGGGATGCAGCGCAAGACGGTAGATGTTCGTGCCCGGGCCGACCAGCTCGGGGGCCGCACCTTCGGTGATCAGGTCGAATGCGGTGTTCGCGGCGATCAGGTCACCGCCGCGGTCCACCACCAGCGCCGGATACGGCAGATGCCCGCGCAGGATGTGGTCGATTGCCGTGCGCACGGGAGCCAGCACCGGGTCGTCGAGTGCGCTCTCGGGGTAGGCCGGTGCGTACCCTGCGGCCAGCAGCAGCTCGTTGCGCTCCCGCAGCGGCAGTTCCAGCGACTCGGCCAGGCGCACGACCATGTTCCGGCCGGGGACGGACCTGCCCGATTCGATGAAGCTGAGATGGCGCTGCGTGGTGCCCGCCCGAAGCGCCAGGTCGAGCTGGCTGAGATGACGGCGGGTACGCCGTTCGCGAAGCGCACGAGGGAAGTCCACGGACCTGTTTGTAACGGAGGCGGAGGGTCCCAGGCCATTCCCCCCAGGGAATTGTCGCCTCGCGCACCTGTCGTGAACATCGCCGACATGGACATCGGTGTACTGCTTCCGACCGGAACCGCCCAGTGGGGTGCGGCCGACGACCCTCGCGAGCTGGTCGTCCTCGGCCGCCAGGCCGAACGCCTGGGCCTCTCCTCGCTCTTCGTCAACGACTCCCTGATCAGCCCGCGCATCGAGGCGCTCACGATGCTGGCCGCGCTCGCCCCGGCGACCGAGACCGTGACGCTGGGTACGGCTGCACTGATGCCGTTCCTGCGTCGGCCGATCCAGGCCGCGCAGTCACTTGGATCGATCGACGTGCTGTCCGGTGGCCGGCTCACCGTGGCGGTCGGCGCCGGCTTTCCTGGCCGTTTCGGGCGGCCCCTCTACAGGCTGTCCGAGCTGCCGTGGGAAAGACGCTTCGCCCGCCTGGACGAGACTGTCGCGCTGTGGCGGGCCCTATGGGACGGCGCCGACTCCTTCCACGGCGAGATCCTCCAGTTCGATGACATCCCGCCCACGACCAGGCCGTACCAAGCGGGCGGCCCGCCCATCTGGCTCGGCGGCGCGACCCCCGCGGCGCTGGCGCGCACCGGCCGGACGTACGACGGATGGCTGCCCTACCCGCCTGACCCCGCCGACTACGCATCCGGCCTTAGCCATGTCCGCCGAGCGGCGGCCGACGCCGGGCGTGCAGCCGAGGACATCACCCCCGCGCTGTTCGTCTCGGTACGGATCGACGACGACACCGAGAGCGGCCGTCGAGCACTGGACGCCTACGCACGGGCCACATACGGCATGCCGCTGGAGGAACTGGAGAGGATCCAGGCCGTTGTCACCGGCTCCGCCGACCAAGTGCTCCAGCGGCTGGGACAGTACGTCGCCGCCGGCGTCCGGCACATCGTCGCACGGCTCGGCGCCCTGGACCTGCGCTCCCAGCGCGACCAACTCGAACGGATAGCAGACCTGATACCCGCCGTACAGAAGGCAGCGGATCACGCCGCTGCCTTGGAAGGCTCCTGAGCCCGGCCCAGCCGCGAAGGGCGTCCTGTTCCGGCTGCGGCTGATGCATCCCGAGATCACAAGAGGGCCGAGGCGCGGCCGGTGGGGCTGCTGCACTGCGGTCGGATCGATGCGGCCACGTACGGAGCGAGGATGCGGTCTCTGACCGACGGGCGGCGCGCACACCGGTGAGGGCGTCACGGCCGGCGCCGGAAAGCGACCGCCCGGCCCGGGCCCCTCGGCACGCGGGCAGGGACGACCGGCCCCTGCCGACGCGATCGCCCCATGAGTTGACTGAGCACCACCCGCACCTGGCCGCGATCGGCCTGAGCACAGCGGAGACGCCCTGTGCGCCACGCCGTCCGCATCACGGCGGACGGTGCGGTGCACGGGATTGTGAACACAGTCGGCCGCCCGTACACCGGGCCGGCAGAAACGGAGGGACGTCATGACCGACGCTCCGCACCCATCCCACGCCTACCTGGTCGGCGGCGGCATCGCCTCCCTCGCGGCGGCTGCCTTCCTGATCCGCGACGGCGGCTTGCCGGGCGAGAACATCCACATCCTGGAGGAGCTCCCGGTCGCCGGCGGCTCGATGGACGGTCGCGGAGAGCCCGGCGGATACGTCACCCGGGGCGGCCGGATGCTGGAGGAGGAGGCGTACACGTGCCTGTGGAACCTCCTGGAGACGATCCCCACGCTCACCGACGAGTCGGTATCGGTGCGCGAGGAGATCACCGAGTTCAACGCCAAGTGGCCCACCGACGCCAAGGCCCGCCTGATCGGCAAGGGTGCCGTGATTCTCGACGCTGCCGACTACGGTCTCGACGCGCGTGACCGGCTGGAGCTCACGCGTCTGCTGGTGCTGCCCGAGTCGGTGATCGGGGCCCGCCGGATCGAGGACTTCTTCTCCCCGCACTTCTTCGCCACCAACTTCTGGGCGATGTGGCGCACCACCTTCGCCTTCCAGAACTGGCACAGCGCGATCGAGCTCAAGCGCTATCTGCTGCGGTTCATGCAGGAGTTCCCCCGCATGCACACCCTGGCGGGTGTGCGCCGCACCCGCCTCAACCAGTTCGACTCGATCATCCGCCCGACGCGGGTCTGGCTCGAGGAGCGCGGCGTGCGCTTCGAGCACGGTGTGCGCGTCAGCGACGTCGACTTCACCACCGAGGACGACGGCACCCGCCGGGCCACCCGCCTGCACCTCGACCGGGCCGGGCAGGGCGACTCCTACGAACTCGGCGCCGACGAGTACGCGTTCCTCACCCTCGGCTCGATGACCGCCGACGCGGCCTACGGCAGCGACACGGCCGCCCCCGAACTGGTGCGCGCCAAGCGCGACGGGGGCTGGCGGCTGTGGGAGGCCATCGCCGGCAAGGCCGACGACTTCGGCCGGCCCACGGCGTTCAACGGCAACGTGGACGAGGCCAAGTGGGAGTCCTTCACGCTCACCATGCGCAGCCCGCTGCTGCTGCACCGCATCGAGGAGCTGTCCGGCAACCTGCCCGGCACCGGCGCGCTGATGACGTTCAAGGACTCCAACTGGCTGATGTCGATCGTCGTGCCGCATTCCCCGCACTTCGAGGGTCAGCCCGAGGACGTGTACACCCTGTGGGGCTACGGCCTGTTCGTCGACCGCGAGGGCGACTTCGTCGGCAAGCCGATGGCCGAGGCCACCGGCCGGGAGATCCTCACCGAACTGCTGGGCCACCTGGGCCTGTCGGACATCGAGGAGCAGGCCGCGGCGACCACCACGGTGATCCCGGTGATGATGCCCTACATCACCAGCCAGTTCGCCCCGCGCACCACGCACGACCGGCCGCTGGTCATCCCGCGCGGCGCGACGAACTTCGCCTTCCTGGGCCAGTTCACGGAGATCCCGGAGGACGTCGTCTTCACCGTCGAGTACTCGGTGCGCGGCGCCATGCACGCCGTCTACGGCCTGCTCGGCCTCGACGACCACGAGATACCCGGCATCTATCACGCCCTGGCGGATCCGCGGACCGCCTTCGAAGTGCTCACAGCCGCCCTGGCCTGAACACACAGAGCCGCACCGTCCTGCGTGGTTCCCACGTGGGCCAGTCCCTTCCGCCCGCTGGGCGGTCGGAAGGGACTGGGAGCCGTCAAACGCTGCTCGGCGACCTGACCTGCTGCCCGACGTGAGAGGAAACGGGGTGTGCGATGAGCGACCCACCCATCCGACAAAAAACCTGCGAAACGCCGTACACGCGGACCAGGGCGCACACGCCTGGCCAGCTGCTCGGCGGTGGGCTGCTCGTCCTCGCTGCGTTGCTCGTGGCCGGCACGCTGCTCGGCCCCGTCGGCTTCACAGCGATCCGCTACCCGATCCCCGGCCATGGGGCGCTCATGAGCCAGCTCGTGGCCCTGGACGTCTTCTCGGTCGCGGTCGTCGCTCCCGTGGCCGTGTGCGCCGCCGTCCTCGTACTGCGCCGGCACCCGCTGGGCGGCGTGCTCGCCCTCGCACCCAGCGTCTATACGGCGTACATGGTTCCGCAGTACGTGCTGGGACCGCAGTACCTGCGCTACGACGGCAACAGCGAGGCGTTCTTCCCGCTGGAGCTGGCGCTGTTCGTCCTCGGCTGGACCACGGCCCTGCTCGCCTGGCAGCAGATCAACCCGGCGACCTGGACGCCGCCCGGCCGACGGGAACGCCTCACCGGCGGAGTACTGATCCCGCTCCTGGCGATCGTGACCTGCACGCGGTACGTGCCGGCCATCCTCGACGCCGCCGGAACACACCCGTCGGCCGCCGACTACCAGGAGGGCCCCGGCTACTTCTGGACCATCGCCCTGCTCGACCTCGGCGTGGGCTTGCCCGCCGCCATCGCCGCCATCGCCGGGATGCGCCACGGCCGCCCGTGGGCCCGCAAGGTCGCCATGGCGCTGTCGGGTTGGCTGGCCCTGATCGGCCCGGCCGTCGCAGCCATGGCGATCAGTGCATGGCTGCGGAACGTCCCCAACGCGTCCGCTGGGCAGGCCGCCGGGATGACGGCGCTCGGTCTGCTCTTCGCCGCGCTCGGCCTCACCCTGCTCACCGCGGTGTGGCCGACCGCACCGCAGGCACGACACAAGGAGGTGTGATGAACCGATGACACGCGTACTGTCCGCACAACCACCGCCACGGCGGCCCGCACCGTTCGGAGCCAGTTAGCCAGAGCTCCCATGATGGTGCCGGCCGCCCGCTCGCCGTCAGACAGGAACCCCTATGACCTGATGAACGGACGATACCGCAGAGGCCCCTTCGCCGACCGAGGCGGCAACACGTTTGATTGACCCGTGTCGTACATCCCCTGCGGCAAATACACGGGGAATACTCGTTTCGAAGGGAAGAGGGGCACGTTGCAATTTCCGCCAGGACGGGCCCAGGTTTTCGCTGCGAATCTGAACATCAGTGTATATGAATCCGTTCTTGTCCACCGCGCAGGCAGCATTCAGCCAATCGGTTGCCGGTGCCGCACCTATGAAGCAGAAAAGCCCGCTGCATCCCAGCAGAGATTCGGCACCAGTGGCAGAATTTCTGATCCTGATGGCCTCGAGGACATCTTTTCCTTCGAGTGCTGTCACTTCGGTCGACGTATGCACTGCGATGCGCGGATCCGCGAGAAGTCGGCGAACAAGGTACGAGGACATGCGGGCCCCGATGTCGTCGCGGCGCAGGATGATGTTCACTGCACTTGATTTACTCGCCAGGAACAGTGCGGCTTGCCCGGCAGAGTTTGCCCCTCCCACCACAGCCACCGATCTGCCTGCGCAGGACCGAACTTCTAGCTCAGTCGCAGCGTAGTAGATTCCCGCGCCTTCGAAATCTTTCCAGCGGGCAATTGGAAGCGACCGGTAGTGAGCACCGGTTGCGATAATTGCGGCACGCGCAAGAATATTCATACCGTCGGACAGGGAAATCTGTACCCGGTCGTCCAGGGGCTGGAGGCCTACGACACGTGAAGGCGAGTAGAGGCGAGATCCGAATTTGAGCGCCTGCACAGCGGCAAGACGGGTCAGTTCTGCACCGCTGACACCGTCAGGAAATCCCAGGTAGTTCTCGATGCGGGAACTGGCCGCAGCCTGGCCTCCAAGGCCCACGGCGTCAAACAGAATCGTTCTGAGTCCTTCTGATGATCCATACACCGCTGCAGCCAGCCCAGCGGGACCGCCCCCGATGACAACAAGGTCCACCTCCTCATCCTTGATTCTTTCATGTGATAGTCCCAGATCCTTCGCAAGGCTTCCGGGCGTGGCGTGACGCAGGGAATGCCCCGGAAGAAGAACAGCAGGCAAGTCACTTACGGTGAGCGAAGCGAGCCGCATCAATAGCGATCCGTCAGGCGCGCTGTCGTCCAGCCATCGATACGGAAGTGCCATGTGTTCGAGGTACGACCGCAACGCCATGCACTCGGCTGAAGAAGCGCTCCCGATGACTTCGATGGTGTGCGAGGCCGACTCCATCAGAATTTCACGTCGGGCCCTGAAAGCAGTAAGAAGGATGCCGGAGAGCGCAGTCTCAGTTTCCATCAACAAGCGAAACCGGTCAGGTGGAATTCGGTATATGAGGCCATCAGTAGCGGCACGAGCAGGGAGATTCACAGACTGTCCGGTAAGAATGCTGAGCTCACCAATAAATTCTCCGGGACCGAATGCAACGATAACCTCCTCCGGATAGCCCGGAGTGGCCTCCTTGATGATTTCCAGCCAACCCTGATCGATTACCACCAGGTCGTACTTCTCATCTCCCAACCGGAATATCAATTGCCCTGCGGAGATGGTTTGAGGAACGCCAAACTCGAAAAGGCGAGCCAATTGACTGTCCTCAAGGCGAGGATATGCTCTATCACCCCAGATACGGCGGCCTGGTTTTCGCGAGGGCATGATCAGCTCCCCTGAGTCGTACGGTATTGCACCAATAACCGGAGCCCGCGCTGACGCGCCAGCCGTGCAGCCGGGGGCGGCCCGCCCCGGGTCAACCTTCGCACGGCACACCGACTCCGTCATCCTGCACCGGCCTCCCGCTTTCATAGGGAGGCTCGACGGGGCTATGGGCTTGGGCTATGGGGTGAGGCTCGTGAGCGCGGCCTTGGCTAGGCGTAGCCACTGATCGGCGTGCGTCTGGGGAACTGCGACCCAGTCCTTGAAGGGTTGGTTCTTGCCAGAGGCATCGAAGAGCTCGGAGCCGGGAATGGCCAGGGCTTTCGTGTGCGCCGGTGTTCCCTCGCCGAGTTTGAAGGCGAGGTAGTCCCCTTTGAGGCAGGCGAAGGCCTTGCCGTGGACTTTGAGGGCGCGTTTACCGAACAATATTCCAGTCGTGACGCCGAGAGGAGTGAGCCGATCGGCGACACGGTCGAAGAGTTCATCGGAGGTCATGAGCCGGTCCTCTCCTACCATCTTCGGGTGCCCTCTTCGGTGCTACGCCGGCGTATGTCGGCCGCTGGTGGTCGGATTCAGACCTGGACAAGGCCGCCGTCGACGAAGAGTTCGGCTCCCGTGGTGAAGGAGCTCTGGTCCGAGGCAAGAAAGACGGCTGTGGCGGCGACTTCGTCGGGGCGGCCTATCCGGCCGAGGGGGATCTCCTCAGCGAGGCTGTCCGCCAGTTGCTGTTCGCCCTTCGCCTGGCTGCCCATACCGCGAATGCCGGGGGTCTCTATCGGGCCCGGGCTGAGGGCGTTGACCCGGATTCCGCGGCCCGCGAGTTCGGCGGCCCAGGTGCGGGCCAGGTTGCGGATGGCGGCCTTGGTGGCGCTGTAGACGGTCATTGCCTGGACGCCCATCGACGCGTTGGTGGACGAGAGTACGATCACCGAGGCCCCGTCCGGCAGCAACGGGAGTGCCTTCTGGACTGTGAAGATCGTCCCCTTGACGTTGATGTCGAAGGTCGAACGGTACTGCTCCTCGGTGATCTCCCCCAACCGCGCCAGCCCACCGCCACCGGCGTTGGCAACGACGACGTCCAGCCGTCCGCTGCCGTCCTGGATGGTGGCGAAAAGGCGATCGAGATCGTCGAGATTCGACACGTCGCTTTGGACGCCGACGGCCCGTTCCCCAACTGTTTCCACGGCCGCATCCAACTCGGCCTTGCGTCGGCCTGTGAGGTACACGGTGGCGCCCTCGGCGGCGAACCGACCGGCTATGGCCAGACCGATCCCGGTCGAGCCGCCAGTCACCAGACTGACCTTGCCATCGAGCTGTCCCATGATGTCCACTTCTTCCTTGAGGTAACTCATCCAGAGACCTGCTGAAAGCGCAGCGCGCCAACACGTGGCAACCGATGCTCGGCCATCTTGTGACGGCCCCGCCGCCCCCTGAATCCCCCGGCACCCCACCTCACGAAGTACCTGGTTCAGTCCGTTTTGTACCTACTAGTAAAGAACCCGAACCGGGGTACCGCAACCGGAGGACCGCCGAGTTGCGCAAGCAGTTCCCGGACGTGCCGGTCATGACGACGAGGATCCGGACTGGGCCGACGAAGTCAGCAGGGCGGCCGGATGATGGTCGGGTCGCCCGGGGGAATCGCACCCCCGGGCTCCCACAGAACCGTGCGTAACGGTCTCCCGTTACACGGCTCTTGTCCTCCTGATCACCGGAACCCCGGTGTCCATGCCCACTGGGCGAAGAGCCTCGGGTACTGACGCGTGACCCGCTTCCAGCACGCATGGGCTCTCTTGAACGGTCGGAGCCGCCGATACTTCTTGCGGACCCAGCGCATCAGGTAGGTGTTGATGCGCTGGAGGAGGGGATGCAGCGCGGAGCGGTAGAACGCTCCGTAGTACTGCATCCAGCCCCGCACGATCGGGTTGATGCGACGTGCGAGGTCGAAGAAGGTGAGGTGGATCTGCCGGTGGAGCCGCCAGGAGCGGAGCTCCGTGCTGATCTTCTTCTGGGCGTCCTTGCTAATCGCGGGCAGGAAGCTGGTGAAGTTCACGCCTTTCCTGTTCCGCGCCCCGCGGGCTTGGAAGGTGAACCCGAGGAAGGTGAACGACGTGTGCTCGTAGGAGCCGCGTCGGTTTCCGTCCTTGCAGTACACGATCCGGGTCTTGTCTGGATGCAGCCGCAGCCCGACGTCGTCCATCCTGTTCGCGAGTGCGGCCAGGACCTCGCGGGCCTGGCGCTCGCTGACGCAGTGCACGACCGCGTCGTCTGCGTACTGCTCGAACTGGACACTCGGGTACGTCCGGGTGAGCCACATGTCGAACGCATAGTGCATGAACAGGTTCGCCAGCACGGGCGAGACCGCAGAACCCTGCGGGGTCCCTCGGTCCCGCTTCTGCAAGGAGCCGTCGGGCAGTTGAAGCGGCGCACGAAGCCACCGATCAACATACAACTTCACCCAAACGGCGTCGGTGTGAGCCTCCACGGCCTTGACGATGAGATCCCAGCGCACGCTGTCGAAGAACTTCTGGATGTCGAGATCAATCACCCAGTCCTTTCCCCAACACCGCTGCCGGCATCGTTCCACCGCATCCAGCGCGGACCTTCTCGGCCGGTATCCATAGGAGTCCTCGTGGAATACAGGCTCCACTCGGATCCCGAGATGCCGGGCCGCTACGGTCTGCGCCACCCGGTCGGCGACCGTGGGAATGCCGAGCATTCTCGTGCCGCCGCCGTGCTGCTTCGGGATCTCCACCGCACGCACCGGAGGAGGAAAGTACGTCCCCGACGACATTCGATTCCAGATCTTGTATAGGTTGCCCTTCAAGTCGGCTTCGAAGTCTTCGAGGGACTGCCCATCCACCCCTGGTGCCCCTTGATTCCTCTTGACCTCCCGATACGCCTCCAGTACTTCCCACTTGGAGATGTCGAACGGCTTGTTCAGTGACTTCAGCTTGTCCATCGGCTCCTCCCGGAGAACGTCCGGTTGACCAAACGCACACAGCCACGGATGACCCGGCCCCTTCGCTCCACCCCCGTTACAGGGGCTTCGGCACTACTACGGGCCGGTCCGCCAGCACGCTCCGCGCCGGTACTCAGCCCCTCGCGGTTCAGCCGCTCGGGGGTCTCCCTCTCGCAGCCCTCTGCGGGCAGCAGTGTCGAAGCGTGCCTTCCCACGTTCCGTGCAAGACCAGCGGACCAGGCTCACGCCACCTCCGTGCCGGACACCGCCTGGCCAGTAGACGGGCACCCGCCAGGCTTATCCCGGACCCAATCCCGTGGACCCGGTTTTGATGCCACCTAAATTTCAATAACGACACTTCATCAGTGGTTCACTCGCGTTCGTCTTCCTGATCCCCACCTGACGCCTCTCGGGCGCCTTCTCCACATCGCTCACCACGATCGCGTCACCGTTCTCGCAGCATGTGGTGGTTTGAAGCCTCCCCCCGCAGGGCGGCTCCGAAGGGCCAGACCTTCATGACTTGCACAGCATTGCTTCCAGAACTGTTCCTACATACGGTTCCTTTCGCATTCGTGGCACACGGGACCTTTGAATCTCCCCACCCCCTGATCCGGTGGCTCCAGAGTTGCTCGGCTTGATTCCCCAGGCAGTCCCACACTGATCTGCGGACGGGCGCCACGCGGGAGGGGCCGCCCGATAGCGCGCCAGCACCAGGGCCACGTGGTGGGGGCAGCCCAGCCAACGGCTCGTTGGGTCGGCGTGGACTCGGGAATCGAGCGGCTGCGGGCAGAGCGGCCGTGCCGCGGTTCGCTCGCGATGATCGATTGATCGCGGGCGGGGCGATGTCAACTCTCAGGCCGTGCCTGTGTTGGTAGGGCGGTTTCGGAGAGGCTGCGCAGATCGTCGAAGGCTTGGAGGAGATGCGCGTCCAAGCTCTGTGAGGGGTCGTCGATCCAGGCTTGGGCCGCGTGGTGAAAGGTGGCCCAGCCGGTCTGAGCAGCCAGGCCGGCCAGCCGGTCGGCGACACCGCGCTGCCGCAGCGCCTCCGCTACGGCTTCAGCGAGCGACGCAGCCTTGGCCAAGTCGCGTTCGCGGAGTGCTGGTGTCACCGCGATGATCGCCAATCGCGGTTCGGAGAACGGGCGGTTTTCCTCAAGGATCCGTCCGGCTTTCCGCAAGGCGCAGAGCAGCACCTCGAGCGGCTGCAGACCATCGGGCGCTTCGGCCACCGCCTGCATCAGTGCGGCGCGCAGGTCGGCTTCGCCGTCGAAGAGCACCTCACGCTTGTCCGGGAAGTGCCGGAAGAACGTGCGTTCGTTGACGCCGGCCCGGGCGGCGATCTCGGCTGTGGTGGTCTGGTCGAACCCGCGTTCCCGGTACAGCTCCAGGGCCGCCTGCTGAAGGCGGCGGCGCGCTTCTGCTCCGCTCCGTGGCACCCCCCGAGAATACCGCATGTGTCAGTGACTGGCGTTACTTGACGCCAGTCACTGGCGCTACCTAAGGTCAGCGACCGGCGCTACGTAGTGCCAGTCACTGGCGTTAAGTGGGAGAGTGTTTCATGCAAAGGCCCCGGCAGGCAGCGTGCTGCACGGAGTGGCCGAAAACGGCGTCACCCTGAAGAGCATCGCGGAGACGATCGCCCGGAGTCTGGGTCTGCCCACGGTCTCGCTGGCCCGCGATGAGGCCGCCACGCACTTCGTAAGCCCGTTCATGGCCACCGCCTACGGCTTCGACGGACCCGTCTCCAGCACTCACACCCAGGAGCTGCTCGGCTGGTCGCCCACCCACCCGACACTGCTCGAGGACCTCGAACACGGCGATTACCTGGCCACGCCGGCGACGCCGCCCGAGGCCGCGTCGGCGGCCGTCCTCGCGCCCTGACCTCCGAACATATCGCCGACGCCCGCATCCTGCTCGGCGCCGGACAAACCCGAAGCGTCGTCGCCGCCAAGCTGCGCGTCTCCCGATGGACACTCAGCCGCGCCCTCGACACCGCGTCCCGCTGACGGCCGCCACCGGGTGCCAACGCTTGACCGCAGCGGACAGCCCCAGCCCCATGCGCGGATCGCAGAAGAGGACGGTCTAGTCGTCGCCTCAGTGTCCGTCGCGGACCACCGCTAACCCGCCGACCCGGGTCGTGATGCCCGCCGGCCCGCGTCGGGCCGAAGCGAGCACGCTGGCCGGTCGACCGAGGGTGTCGCCCTGCTCCACCTCGATCGCGACCGTCTGCGCCCCTGTCGTGTCGAGCAGGTGGGCGGCCAGGCAGCCGGTGCTGTTGGCGTTGGCGACGTCCTCGTCGACACCGATCGCCGGCGCGAACATCCGCGCCGCACCCGGTCGGTCGCCCACCGGCGGTACGTACACGAAACAGCCGAGGAGCCCGTACCGCTGGCACGCCGCTGTCAGCCTGCCGAGGTGTGGGCAGACTCGGAGCAGCGCCGACCGGTCGTGGACCGGTACCAGCATGCGTGGTGCGCCGGGCGCGGCGACCCGTGGCGCGTCGGTCGGATGCGGATCGTCCGCGGTGAGCCCGAGCGCGGCGACGATCGCGGCGCGCTCGTCCGGTGCCGGGTGACGCAGCGCGACGAGGCCCTGGTCGAACCACACCTCGATGCCGGCGGGGCGGCGGATCGCGACGGTGTCGAACGTGCGCCCGCCGGTGTGTTGGCGGTCGTTTAGCTCGCCCAGCGCGGTGCGGGTCAACCGGACGGCCTGCGCGGCAACGGTGCCGTGGCCGCAGCCGGACAGTTCGGCGGTGGCGGTGAAGAACCGGACCGGCCAGCCACCGTCCGGCGTCCGCCCCGGGCCGAGGAACGCCGCGTGCGAGGTGCCGGCCGCAGCAGCGACCGCACGCCGGTCCGCGTCCGTCGCCGCCGGGTCGTCGTCGGTGACGGACGTGGGGCTACCGCCCCGGCCGTCGCGCCGCACGCACGCATCAACCACCGTGACATCCGGCCAGGACATCGGCCCACCTTTGATGCTCAACGAACCGGCAACGGCGAACGGCGTCCGCCGATAGCCGGACCTGGCCGCAACGGCCGACCGAACGCGTCCCGGAGCGTACCGGCCTGCCTCAGCCGGTGCCGTCCTGCACCGGATAGTGGATGATGACCGCACCGCCGGTGGCGTAGTTGGCGACATCGGCGGCCACCCGCTGGCCTTGCGGCGACGCCCGCGCCGCGGCCATGGCGGCGGCGTCAGCGAAGTCGCCTTCGAAGACCGCGAAATACGGCGCTTCTCCCTTGGTCGCCGCCACGTCGAAGCTGTAGCGCCACGCAAGCAGGCCGGGCAGATTCATGACCAGCGGAAGGTGGTTGGTCACGTAGTAGTCGCGGAAGTGGTCAGGGTCGGCGGGCTTGGAATACAGGACCACCAACTTATGCATGACGACCTCCGTTGAAACACTTCAGCTGCACCATCAGTGCCAGCAGGTGGTTGTCCGACCGCACCTGCCCACTCGCCCACGCTATCTCCTCCGTCTGCGGCGTGTAGAACACGTGCAAACTCCCGGGCCGACAGGAACCGCTTGAACCGCGGATACGCGGTCCGCTCGATCGACGTCACGCCACAACCCCAGACCCGTAAATATCAACCCATACGGATCGAGGAACGTACCAAAAGATCAACTACGCCGAGGGCTGAGATCGATCACATCCGGGAACCCCTGCCCTCACCAGCGCAAACCCGCGGGCCGCTCAGCCTATTGCCGGTTTCCGCCGTACCTTGGCTGCACCCCTTGCGGGTGCGTCCCGCGGACTTCAGTTCCAGTTCGAGGGCCCTGCGCGCGCAGCTCCAGGCCGAAGGTGTGGCCATGTTCCCGCTGCGGGGGCGCGGCGACACGTTTCAGCATGCCCGTGCTGTCCTGCATGGCACTGGCGAGGACCCGGCTGCCGGCCGCGCCGAGCGCGACGACATGATCGACGCGTTCACCGGCCTTGACCGGTACATCCCCCGCCGGGTACGCGCGGAGTTGATCGCCTGGCAGGAACAAGGCCTCATCGTCATTTCCCAGGTCCCGCTGCCCGACGCGCTTGAGGACACCGGCCTGGTCGTGGACCCGGAGATGCGCGCACGGCGCAGTGGAGGAATCGGGGACACGGCCCCGTCAGACGATCAAGACCGCAGGCTCCCGCCCACCAACAGCACGAGCACGGTCAAGGGCCGTCACGCCAGCCCCGCTGACCAGCACGTTCGAAGACGGCGAAGCTTCACTATTTGGCGACAACATCGACGTGCCTCCGAGGGCTTCGGTCCCGGATCCGGCTCAGGAGCAGGGTGAGGTCGAAGGCGGGTGCGCTGTGTGATGTGGTCCAACAGGCCGGGACGGATGCGAGTCCGGGCCCCTTCCGCCCACGGCTCGTCCAGCTCGGCGATCTGAAGCGCGGCGCCGTTGTTGAGCAGCATCCCGAAGGCCAGGAACGCCTTGATCGTCACCGGATCGAGCCCGGTGGTCTCGGCGGCCATCTCCCATATCCACCCGGAGCCTCCGGCGGAGTTCGCAGTGACCCCGCCGAGTAACCACCCTGTCACTGCTTCCGCCCTTCTCGATCTTGGCTCTCGAGCGCTGCCAGATGTAGCAGCGCCGGAAGGGCCGCCACCAAGGCCTCGACCTCGTCGTCAGCGAGTTTGTCGATCAACCCCGCAAACGCATGGACGCCCGCCCGGCGCCGCGCCCGGACGTAAGACGCGCCGGCCTCGGTCAGACACACCAGCGTGACCCGCTTAGCAATGCCGTGTTCTGCGACGAGATGGTTCGCACCGGGCTGCGGCCGAGTGAGCAGGCCCATCTACTGGCCACCGAGATCCCGACGGCGGCGGCTCTGGGCAGCCACCAGCGGTTCTGGACGCCGGGAGCGATCGCGAAGAACTCCTCGGCACGCTGGGTCCAGGAGTCGCCCGCATCGAAGCGCAACACCGCAGACCGCCGACCCAGTAGTTCACGCTGACGCCGACTTCCAAACAGTTACTCCTCCGCACCCAGATGCGCGCCGCCTTGCCCAGCGCCGACTCGGCGTCAGCACCTCCGCCGCCGGGCCCTGGTCAGCCGGGCACGTCAAAGCCACGTACGCAGTGAGGTGGCCCGTCGGAGCCGAAAGCTGCCCCAGGGTATTGCTGACTTCCCGACGTCTCCCAATGCACTGCGTCACGGCCCAGCCGGGCGATAGAGTCGATATGTGCGTTGATCTTCCGGGCGGCAGCCACGTGCAGCCGCGGACGGTGCGGGGCGCCTCGTAACGGGGTCGCCCCAGAAGGCATACCCGTCGTCACCCCACCGGAGCTCCACACCATGACTGCTCAGCAGCCCCTCACCTACGACGCGTTCATCGAACTCGCTACCGCTGATCCAGCTGTCATCGGCATCGTCCTCAAAGGGTCCCAAGCCCACGACGGCATGATCACCCCGTACTCCGACCACGACCTGTACGTGGTCGTCGCCGACGACGCCAGGACCGATCTGACCCGGTTCGCGGGCCACCGTAGCGCCGAACTCGACCTCGTCATCCTCACTTTCACCGAGTTCCGTGGGGCCGGGATGCCAGGTTGGGAACGCTATGCCCTCGCCCGTGCCCAGATCGTGCTCGACCGGCTTGACGGAGACATCGCCCGGATCCTCGCCGACAGGACTCGTCTGAGTGCCGAGGAGGCATTCCGGGACGCAAGTGGCTGGCTAGTGCCGCATCAGGCAACGTTCGCCTCGTCTTGAGTTACCTCGTGAGCCTTGCGGTGGGGTGGGTGAGCTGGAAGGCTCCCGGTCATGCCGAT
>NZ_JBIVBS010000034.1:0-46489 GCF_044746205.1 Streptomyces sp. NPDC086549
ACCCGTCGAATACGAGATCAACTACTACCGAGCAACCACGAAACCCCAGGTCGCAGCCACAAAGTAGAGTCTCGATCAAACCCGGAACGGTTCAGACTCCGGAGCAGCCCACAGTCTCGGCGGGCACATCGCGCCACGCGACACCGGTCCGCAACACGTACATGACGCCCGCGAGGGCCGCCCTGTCCGGAACGCGCAACCGCCCGGGGTAGCGGCGGCGCCGTTCGGGAGTGGGCGGAAGCAGCGGAGCCACGCGCTCCCACAGGTCATTTGAAACAAGATCAGCACGCACGCGGACACCCTGCCGACCAAGATCGCCGAGCGCAAGGTCCGAGGCTCAACTGAATTGGTCAGAAAGGCTGGTGGGCGTAGATCTTGCGCCACTGGTCAGCGGTGCCTCGCTCGCTCATCCCGGCGGCCCGGTAGACGCTGAGAGCGCCGGCAGAGTTGTGGGTGTCGACGTCGACGCCCACGCTGTGATGGCCACGGTCCCGGAGGAGCCGGAAGACGGTGAGCAACAACTGCGTGCCGATGCCGCGGCCGCGGTAGGCATCGAGAACTCCGAGCCAGGCGATCCATGCGCGCTCCGACGGGTCGCGAGCGATGACAGCACCCGCACAGACCCCATCGACCTCGGCCAGCCACCACAGGGCCGCGTCGTAGCTGCCGCGCTGTCGCTGGGCACGGTCAAACTCGGCGAAGGTACGCCGCCGGTGGTTCCAGTGCCCGGCCAGCGCGTCCTCCAATACAGAGTGGACGGCGCGCCGGTCCTGGTCATCGGCAGCGACGCGCAGTCGCACACCGAGGGGTGGCTGAGCCGGTTCGGGGAACTCGGTGGTGTCCAGGTCGACTCTGAGGCGCGTGTAGCTGTGCACGATGCTCCAGCCCTCGGCGGCCATGAGGTCATGGGCCGGGCAGTTGGGCAGCTGAAACATGGTCACGGGGGTGTTGGGGTGTGACACGTCCCGTAGCACCCACTCGTCGAGCAGGTGAAGCAGTGCTCGAGCCGTGTCCGTAGCGCCGTCTGCGGGTGCAAGGATCAGATGGGCCCGGAGTTGGCCAGCCTGCGGTGCCGGATGCAGGGCGACGAAGCCACTGAGCCGACCCTCCTTCGACTCCACGACCATCGTCCGCGACGCCACATCCAGGCCGGGGCTCGCGAGCAGATCACGCACGTCTGCTCGCGTCGTCTCCCGGCGCCCGATTGCGGCGTGCTCGGCGCAGCCGAATAGATCGAAGATCGCCTCGATGTCAGACTCGTTGACGGCTCTGCAATGCACACGGGCACCGTCGCAGGAGCGTGCAGTTGTTCACAACCGATATTTGTCGTTGACTATCTCGGGGACCCGACCCAGCATCGCCCACGGCTCCGCACCCGCTACGAACGACAGGCCGACCTCCACCAGGGCGTGCTCGAACTGGCCTGCTGCCTCATCTGCCTCCGTCGCCTGGGCACCTCATTCTGAAACGATCAGTTAGCCGCGGCGCGAGCCGAATTCGCGTTGGCGACCGCGTTGAGACGGGCTAGATGCGCACATTGCGATACTTCGCCCCCGTAAGTGGCGGTTCGTAAGGTGATGATCGTTCCTGGCTGAGGTGGGGGCAAGGACGCTGGTGGAGGTTCTGTCGGGCTATTGCTTCCTGGCAAAGTTGCCGGTGTCGGCCTCGGTGAGGATCCCGAGTTTGACCAGGCGTTTCAGCTTGGCGCGGGTGCCTTCGACGTTCTTCGGCAGCAGTTCGTGGCCGAGGACTTCGCAGACGTCCTTGGCCCGTAGCGGCTCGGTCGCGTGGTTGAAGGCGGCGAGGATGCGGGGGTAGTCCGGGTGCTCGGGCAGGTCCGGCGCAACGGCCGGGAGCCGGTCGGCGAGGGCGGTGACGGTCTTGCGGGTGATCGTGAGGTGCTCCAGGTGCGTCTCGGCCTCCCGCAACCGGGTCTGCCGGTCGTCGATCTGTGCGCGGAGGTTGTCGGCCAGGGCCCGGGCGGCGTCTTCCTGGAGGTCCAGGGCTTCGAGCAGGGGCTGAATGTTCACGCTGCCACCACCTGCGCCACGCGCCAGGTGGGTGCGTTCGCGCCGGTGAGGCGTCGGGTCATCACGTGAGTCATCGCCCAGTAGACGCGGGAGGCGGAGGAGGAGGGGCGGTGCTCGTAGTCACGGACCAGGCGCCGGTGCAGTATCAGGATCCCGTAGGTCTGCTCGACCCTCCACCGCTTCGGCTGCGGCACGAACCCCTTGTCCTGCGGGTTGCGTGCGACGATCTCGACGTCAATTCCCAGGCCGACGCCATGCACGACGACCTGGTTCTTGAAGCCCTGGTCGACCAGGGCTTTGCGGACGGTTCCGCCGGCACTCGGGTCGGTGCCCGCGGCACTCAGCGCTTCAGGTGGACGCGGAGCAGGTTGGGGTCCTTGCCGGTGAGGTAGGCGGCGCTCGTCACATGGACGGTGTCTCCACGCACAGCAAGGGAGGTGGGGTTCTGCAAGCCGTCGGCCGGGGTCAGCACGATGGAGTGTCTGCCGTCGGGCTGGACGAGCGTGACCTGGCTCGTACCGTTGAGGGTGGCCAGCAGCTGGTCGCCGCGCCCGGTGAAGGCGAAGTCGTCGATCCCCTGCAGGCCGGTGGCCTCGGTCCGGACCCGGCCGGCGCAACCGTCTGGGCGGATGGGGATGCGCAGGATCGTGCCCTTGTCGAGGTTGGTGGCCCAGACCGCACCCTTGTGGATCTTCAGGCCGTTGGCGCCGAGGAAGCCGGTGGAGGCCAGCTCGGGGGCGGTGGACCAGGCGGTGGGGGTGCCGCCGGTGGTGCGCACCCTCCAGATGGTTCCGAGAGCGGAGTCGGTGATGTAGAGCATGCGGGTGCGTGCGTCCAGCGCCAGGCCGTTGGGCAGGCCGTTCGCGGGGAGCGCGGCGATCCGCTGCGGCTTGCCGCCGGGGCGCAGGCGCCACACGCCGGTCAGGTCGGCGGTACCGGTGGCGTACAGGAAGTACAGGGTGCCGTCGTGGGCGCGGACGATGCCAACCGTCAGCGGGAAGCCCAGCACCGGGGTGTGGATGCCGCCGTCGGCGGGCTTGGGCAGGGTCGCCAGGATCCGGGTGGTGCCGTCGCGGGAGACCTTGGCGACCTGGCGGCCCGCGGCGAAGGTGACATACGCGTCGCCACCCGGTGTCAGGGCTATGTTCTCCGGTGTCTGGCCCTTGGCCAGGTCGAAGTGCACGGACACTCGCGGGCCGCTCAGCGGCGCGGCACCGGTCGAGGCCGGGCTGAGCACTGCCGCGCTGGCCGCGACCAGGACGGCTGACGCCGCCGAGAGAGTGAGCAGCTTCTTGTTGCTGGACATGGTTCCTTCATTGGTTTCGGCCATGCGGCAGCCGCACGCCGATGCATGTGTGTGACTGGGTGAGAGAGGGTGGTCCAGGGCTGGGCAACCATGTGGCTGCTCGGCAGCGGCTGGTGGGCCGTGCCCGGCGGATGCGCCTGAATATGCGCGGGTGCGATGTGGCGGGCGTGTTGTGTGGGTGTCAGTCGGTGAGCAGTCGAGATCCCGGCAGCGCCGGGTCCGCCGGGCGGGGTTCTTGCGTCACGGGCCGGGTGGTGGACGGTGCGGTGGCCTGGGTGAGCAGGGTCAGTGCTGCACGCGAGGGCGAGTCCGCCTCCGTGGTGGCGACGACGACAACGGGGCCGGGCCCGTGGCTCAGGGTCTGCTGGATGACGGTGAGAGTTCCGACCAGTGGGTGCCGCATCTCATAAGCCGCGACTGTGCACGGCTTGACCCGGTGGTCGGCCCACATCGACGCGAACTCGGTGCTTTTCGAACCCAGTTCACCCACCAGCGCGTGCAGCGCACTGTCCTGCGGGTGCTGGCCCGCCACGAGCCGCAGATTCCCCACCACCGCCCTGGCCTTACTGGGCCAGTCCGCGTACAGCTCGCGGGTGTGGTGGTCGAGAAACACCAGTCGGGCCATGTTGGGACGCTCACCCACGCTCACCGGGGCGTCGGGGTCCAGGTGTCCGGCGAACAGTGCGTGGCCCAAGCGGTTCCACGCCAGCACGTCGCTGCGCCGGCCGAGCACGACCGCGGGAACGTCCTTCAGGACGTCCAGCAACTGACGTGCCGCCTCGGTCACGCGCTCCGGCGCGGGCCGCCGGTTCCGGGGGCGATGCCGGTCCGCCTGGGCCAGGTCGTGCAGGTGCAGCCGCTCGGACTCGTCCAGCTGCAGGGCTCGGGCGATCGCGTCCAGTACCTCGGGTGAGGCGCTCTGCGACTGGCCCTGCTCCAGCCGCGTGTAGTAGGAGACGCTCACGCCCGCCAGCTGTGCCAGCTCCTCGCGCCGCAGACCCGGCACGCGCCGGCGCTCGCCGTAGGTGGGCACTCCGACATCCACGGGACGCAGCTGGGAACGCCGCGTCCTCAGGAAGTCTCCGAGCTGTGCTTGTCCGTTCATGGCTCCGAGTATCGACCCGTTCAAAACGCCTTGCCTGCCCCGGATGTGGATAGGAACGGGCGGGCCTGGCTACCGGGCGACACCATCGGTGAAGTGGGTACTGCCGATCCGGCATCCCACGTACCCCCAGGAGCACGCTTTGAGCGCCCCCACCAGCGAACACGACCCCATCGAGACTCCGGACGCAGCCGACTACGCCTTCACCAGAAGGGTATGGGTCGACGCCGCACCCGCCCGCGTCTACGACTTGGTCAGCGACGTGTCGGCGATCAGCCGATGGAGCCTCAACGCGAGCGACGTCGCCTACGACCACGGTGCCGGGCCCCGCGTCGGCGCCTGGTTCAGCGGCCGCAACCGCAAGGACGGAAGGGAGTGGACCACCCGCTCCCAAGTCGTGCGAGCCGAACCCGCCACCGCATTCGGCTTCGTCGTGGGCGGGCACGAGAAGGGCATCGTGCAATGGGGCTGGACCTTCCATCCACAGGGGCGCGGCACCATCGTCCAGCAGTCCTGGCAGCTCCTGCGCCTCGACCCGGTCCTGGGCACGACCCGCGCGGACTTGGACGCGCTACGCCGCTACATGGAAGACAGCGTCGAAACCACCCTGGCGTCCCTGGCCCAGTGGATCGCGGAGGATCGCCGGCCACGCGAGACCACCGACGGCCATTCCTCCTCCTAGGGCCTGTCCGATGAGTCAGGAACAGGGACGTCCACCCCGGCTGCCACGGGGGCGCTTTAATGCCCAGGTGGTGAACTGGACGCAGATGCACGACTGCTACGGGGATGTCGATCGCGTCCCCGCGCTTCTGGAACGGGTGGAGCTCGAGGACAACGCCGAAGCGTGGGAGGAACTGGGATATCGGCTGGTCCTCGAAAACGACCTCGTCTTCCCCGCCAGCTTTGCCGCCCTGCCGGGCCTGGTGCGTCTCGCCTCGAGGAGCGCACGGGCGCGTGGACTGGCCGGGGCGATCCTGCGAGGTGCGGCAGGACACCACGGCTGCGACGATCTGCTGGCGGACTGCGCCGACGCGATCGCGGAGTTCCGCAAGCTGCTGGACCGGCACCTGCAATTGCGGCCGGTCGACTACTTCGCGGCCTTCCTCGATCTGCTTGCGGCCAAGGAGGAGTACCACTGGAGTGCCGTCCTGGGGGACTTCACGGACGACTTCTACCACTTGGCCTGCCCCCACTGCGCCGTGGAAGTGACGTTCGCCATCGGGGACTACGGGCGCTATTCAGCGATCCGGGACTGGAACCTGGGCGACGTGGACCGTCGCGGCCTGCGGCCGGCGTCCTTCGAGGAGCTCTCCGGCACCGGCCGTTGGATGCACGAGACTGCCGTCCGCGACGGACACGAGGCACTCGCCGACGGAATCGCCCACCTCTTCGGCAAGGCCGAATGCCCACACTGTGCCAGCGTATTCAACATCGCGGACGAGTACACATCCGCCAACCGCCCTGTCCTGCGGTAGACAGGGTGAATCGGAAGTAGGCGGGGAGGGCTCAGGAGCGGAGCCACAGCCGGATCGCAGTGACGGTCACCGTGCCGTGAAAGACGTAAGCCCGTTTGTCGAACCGAGTGGCCACGGCGCGGAAGCCTTTGAGGGCGTTGATCGTTCGCTCGACCTCGTTTCTGCGGGCATACCGGGCTCGGTCGAAGCCGGGGGGCCGACCGCCCTTGCTGCCGCGCTTTTGCCGATGGGCCCGCTGGTCTCGGCGCTCGGGAATGGTGTGCTTGATCTGTCGGCGTCGCAGATAGCGGCGGTTGCGGCGTGAGCTGTACGCCTTGTCGCCGCTGAGGTGGTCCGGCCGAGTGCGAGGACGCCCGCCGGCCGGGCGCGGCACACGGACGCGCTCCAGCACCGGGATCATCCGTGGCCCGTCGCCTGCCTGCCCCGGTGTGATCAGCACGGCCAGCGGCCGCCGCCCGCCTTCACCCACCAGATGAATCTTCGTGGTCAGCCCTCCCCGGGAGCGGCCCAGCCCTTCGTCGTCCCGATGATGAACGGGCCGACTCCGCCGACCGGGGAGGCGCGGAGGCTGCTTCCGTGCACCGGCCGCGTGCTGGTGCGCCCGGCAGACCGTCGAGTCCACCCCCGCCATCGTCCAGTCCAGACGGCCCTCGATATCGGCGTCGGCCTGGACGGCCCGCAAGATCCTGTCCCACGTGCCGTCCGCCGACCACCTGCGATGCCTGTCATGCACCGTCTTCCACTTGCCGAACCGCGTCGGCAGGTTCCGCCACGGGATGCCGGTCCGTTGCCGGAAGAGAATGCCGTTGAGCACCACACGGTGGCTCTTCCACCGCCCGCCCCGGCCTGCGTTGAGGGCGTGAAGTGCGTCCTGGTCGAGCGGCTGTCGGCAGGCGACGGGCCGCAGCGTCCTAGGGCGCGTATCGAGTCGTGATCAATCTATCGATTCGCCCTCGCGATGAGGCCTGGACCGGTAGATCTTCTTCCGTGACGCGAGTGCAACTGAGGGATGTGGAATGGGAGTTCATCGGGCCGTACCTGCCGATCGGCGAGTACGGCCCGTATCCCGAGCGGCTGCGACAGCAGTTCGAAGGGGTGATCTGGCGGTTCAGGACCGGCGGGCAGTGGCGGGAGATGCCGAAGGAGTTCGGCGCCTGGTCGACCGTCCACAACCGCTTCCGGCAGTGGCGTGACGCCGGCGTCTTCGAGGCTCTGCTGGAGGGCCTGATCGCGGAAGCCGCGAAGCGAGATGAGGTGGACCTGTCCCTGGTCAGCATCGACTCCACCACCGCGCGCGCCCACCACGACGCGGCCGGGATGCACCTTGGCGAGGACGTCCTCACCGCCCTGGAGAAGGCTGCCGCCGAGGCGGAGAAAGCCAGGTCAAAAGGGGCAGCCTCGAAGAACAAGACGGACAGGACGCCGAGGCCGATCCCGAGCGCGAGGAGCGACGACGCATCCGGCGCCGGCGAAAACTCCGGCTGAAGGCCGCCCTCCTGGGACGCTCCAGAGGCGGGCAGACCAGCAAGGTTCACCTGGCCGCCGACCGCAAGTGCCGCCCGCTGGCGTTCGTGCTGACCGCGGGGCAGGCCGCGGACAGCCCGCAGTTCATCCCCGTGCTGGGGAAGATACGGGTCCGCGGCCCCGTCGGCCGCCCCCGCAGCCGGCCGGACGCGGTCGCCGGGGACAAGGCCTATTCCTCCCGCGGAAACCGGGCCCACCTGCGTAGACGCGGTATCAAGGCAGTGATCCCGCAGAAGAGGGACCAGGCCGCCAACCGGAGGAAGAAGGGCTCCGCGGGCGGTCGGCCCGTCAGCCACGACGCCGCCCTCTACAGAGAGAGGAACACCGTCGAGCGCCTGATCAACAAACTCAAGGCCTGGCGAGGCATCGCCACCCGATACGACAAGACCCCGGACAGCTACCTCGCTGGCCTGCACCTGCGCGGCTCGGTGATCTGGATCAAGGACCTCACTCGGACCACCAATTGATCACGACTCGATACGCGCCCTAGCGGTCTTGTCGGAGTGCCAGCCAGCGGCGTTCGAAGGTCTCGTGGTGTCGTTTGAGGTCTGCTTCCTCGATCGGTCTGTTGTATTGGCCGGTGATGCCGGATTGTGCGAGTTGAGTGGCGACCTGGGCGAGGTTCGGGTTGTCTGTGCTGGCTTGGTGCTGGGCCCAGACGGCGTAGATGCGGAAGCCAAGCAGGTAGCGGGCCAAGGATTTGGGTTTGACTGGTTGGCCTCTTCTGTCGAGTACTCCGTGGTGGGCAAGGTGGGCTGAGAGTTCAGTCGTGTCTGGTTCCCGGCCGTGTTGCTGTTTGAAGCTGTGCCAGCCTGCGTAGTACCGGTCCACGGTGGTCGGTCGGGGGGCGTCGGCCTGTCTGCGGGCACGTGCGCTTGCCGGACGGGATGGCTGAGGAGCAGCCGCCAGACCGTGTAGGGGCGGCCGGGGTTGCCCGGCGTTGAGGCTGGAGGCGGCCGGTTCACCGGAGTTGGCGGGGTGCTCGGGCTCCTGGTGGTCCGCCTCGACGGACGCGGCGGCACGGTTGCCGACGTCGTGGCGGGTGCGGATCGTCCGGTCCGGCGTGGGGAGGCTGTCGGCGTTCTTGGGGGCGGGCTGCTCGAGCGGCTCGGGCTGCTGTCGGTTGTTCGGCTCACCGTGTACGGGTTGGGGGCCGTGGCCACCCTGAGGGTTGGTTTGCTCGCGGGCCTGGAGCCAGCAACTTTGGCCCGGTGCCTGTTGGTATTCCGGTTGTCTGGTGTTGTTGCTGGTTGGATTGGGGTGATGCCGGTTGGGAGGTGCAGATATGCCCGCCTGTGCCCCGGCGGTACGGCTCCCCGCATCTGCGGCGTCTGGTTCGGCTGAGTGCGCCTCGGGCGGCTCCCGCGTGCCCGTGGTGGCGGGTGCGGCCTGCGGCGGTGCCGCTGGTGTCAGGACTGGTTGGATGCCTGCTGCTGTGAGGCCTGCCGGGGCCGTTTCCGCGAGGGGGATACCGTACCTCGCCAGCCTCAGGGGCATCAGGGACTCCACGGGAGCCTTGCGGCGCCAGGCGCGGCCGAAGCGGGCGTGGAGGCGGGCCTGGTAGACGAGACGTTCCTGCTCCAGCTTGATGACCTGCTCGTAGGAGCGGAGCTCCCACAGCTTCATCCGGCGCCACAGGAGGAAGGTGGGGAGGGGGGAGAGCAGCCAGCGGGTGAGGCGGACGCCCTCCATGTGCTTGTCGGCGGTGATGTCGGCGATGAGGCCGATGGCGTGCCGGGCCGCCTCGACGGCGACCACGAACAGGATCGGGATCACCGCGTGCATGCCCACGCCCAGCGGGTTGGGCCAGGCGGCGGCGCCGTTGAAGGCGATCGTGGCCGCCGTCAGGAGCCAGGCCGTCTGGCGCAGGAGCGGGAAGGGGATGCGGATCCAGGTCAGGAGCAGGTCCAGGGCGAGCAGGACGCAGATGCCCGCGTCGATGCCGATCGGGAAGACGTAGGAGAAGGTGCCGAAGTCCTTCTTGATCGCCAGGTCGCGGATGGCTTGGTAGGAACCGGCGAAGCCGATGCCGGCGATGGCGAGGGTGCCGGTGATGACCGTGCCTGCCACCGCACGCTGGGCACGGCTGAGGAATCTGGGAGTGCCGGGGCTGGCCGGCGGGGCGCTGTCTGCTGGGCGCATTTGGGCGGGCGCGTGCTGTGCGGGTGTGGGGTGGGGGTGGGGCATGCGCCCCCGTACCGGCTCGAAAAGTGGTGGTCGGGTGCGGGTCATTGCTGGTGAGCCGGTTTCGGACCGCTGTCGTGGAGGAGCTCGTTGATGAGTTGTTCGGTTTCTGGTTCGAGGGGGCAGTTGAGGGCGGCGTTGATGCGCTGGATGCGGGTGATCGCTGTGTGGAGACCTGACCGGTTCCCCGCCGTGGCTTCGACTTGCATCCACGCTCTGTAGAGCCCTTCAGCGCCCTCGTCGACGTCGAGTCCGGTGGCGATGGCTTGGCGGGCGAGGGTGAGGTTGTGGTGGGGGCCGGGTGGGGTGCGGTGGGTGGCGACGGTGTGGGCGATGTCCGTGATCCGGGTGGTCATCTCTTGCTGGTGGGGTTCGGCCCAGGGCAGCGGCCGGGGCCCGAACGGTTTTCCGCGCACGAGACCGAGGGCTTCTTCCAGGTCGGGCAGGCCGGCCGGCCCTTTGGGCAGGGCGTGTTCGGTGAGGTGGAGGAAGTGGGTCCAGTCGCAGCGGATGTGGGGGTGGAGTCGGTAGGGGTCGTCTGCTGTGCGGCGGCGGGGGACGTAGGGGTTGCCGTGGGAGTCGGTGCCGAGGGCGCGGCGTAGTTGGTGGAGGCGGGCGTTGAGGGTGGTGGCGGTCCAGGGGGTGGTGGGGTCCATGTCGGTGCACAGGGCCTGGGCGGTGCGGCCGGGGCGGAGGTAGAGGAGGGCGGCGAGCTGTGCGGTTTTGGGGCCGTGTCCGGTGTGGGGGACGCCATCGACTTCGACGGGTCCCAGAACGCGGATTTCGGGCGCGTGCGGGTCGGGGGTGTTTCCTACTCCCATTGCGTTTGCGCCTGTGTAGTCCGTCTGGCCGGGCGCGTGGTGGTGGGCGTGGTCCCCGGAGGTGTGTGGCGGCCTGGCGGTGGTGGAGGCCTTGGCCGGGGCTGCCTGGCTGCGGCGCTGTCCGGTGTGTGTGAGGTGGGGTGCGGGCGGCCCGGTTGCGGCGGCCAGCAGGGCCGGGAACACCACGTCCACGTCGTTGGTGCCGGCGCGGCCGACGGGTTCTGGTTGTCGCGGTGTGCCGCTGCGGTCATCGTCATCGGCAGGACCGTCTGCCGCGGATCGTGGCTGGTGGCCGGCCGGGGCGGGCGCCTGCGCCGTGACGTTCGATTCCGGCCGTTCGGCTGCCGTCTCCTGGCGCGGCTCGCCGACCAGTGACTGCGCCTGCTGCCTTCGGCCGCTGCGGCCGAGGGCGGTGGTGATCTGCTGGTAGGCGGCGTGGTCGACGCGCTGGAGGGTGATGTCGGCGTTGATGAGGTCGAGGTGCTGTGGCCGGTCGGTGGAGGCGTTGAGGACCGGTGCGTGGGGGAAGTACGGCCGGGCGGTGGAGGCCGGCGCGATGAGTGTGAGGGGGAGGGAGCGGGCTGTGTCGATGAGGTCGGCGAGTTGGTGGGCGGTGTCGGTGTCGAGCGTGGTGGCGGACAGGATGAGGCAGGGCGGGGGGTGGGGGGCGGGGTGTTGGTGTGCGTCGAGGAGTCGTTCGGTCAGGTCCTGCAGGGCGCGGGCGGGGTGGCTGGCGTGGCTGATACGGCGTTCGGGGAGCAGGTCGGGCAGTTGGTCGCCGAAGCCGATGGTGAGGAGGTCCGCGCCGTCGGCCCAGGGGCTCATGGCGTGTTCCAGGGCGAGTGCGGTGCACACCTGCGTGATGTGCGCGGGGTCGCCGTCCAGCAGGAGTGCGGGGAGTGGGGCGAAGTTGAGCAGGGCGAGGGTGTCGCTCGTGGTGTGGCCGAGGGGGAGCAGGGCCGGGTAGGGCGCGGGCACTTGACCGGCGTGTTCGTCTTCCAGGAGTGGTGCGTCGGCGGGCAGGTGACACCATCCCTGCGCGTCGACCTCGGTGAATGGCGGGTGGGGGTGTGCGGCGGGATCGTCGGGCAGGACCTGCACGGTGTGGGGGCCGATGAGAGCGGCCCGCAGGCCGGGTAGCTCGCCGTGTCCTTGCTGGGCGATGTGGTGGGCGAGGGTGCGGAGGGCCTGGTTCAGCCGGTTCGCGGCGTTCGGCTCGGCAGCGGCGGCCGATAGGCTCTCCTGCTTTGGCCCTTTGGTCACGGGGCCGGTCTTCGGGCCGTTGTGGCGGCGTCGTCGTTGGATGCGGCGGATGGTCAGAGTGCCAGTGATGAGGGCGGCGAGGAGCAGGAAGGCGCCGAGAGCTTCGTACAGCATTGACGGCTGGGTGGGGGAGGCTGCCGGTGTGGGCGACGCACCGCCTGAGGCGGAGGGGGAAGGCGTCTGGGAGGGGGAGGGCCCGGCGGGGGCTGGTACGAAGGCGCTGGTGCTGGGTTGCGGGGCCGGTGTCTGGCCGTCCGGCGCAGGCGCGTGGCCGGGCGCGCCGGCTGACGCGGTGGGGGTGGCTGTGCTGGCTGTGTGCGTGCCGGCCGGCGTGTGCGCCAGGCTGCCGTTGCCGCCGGATGGATCGTCGCCCGGGTGCCGGCTGTGGTCGCTGAGGTCCTTTACTGCTTGGCGCAGTGCGGGGGTGGGGGAGGTGAGGGCGAGGATTTTCGGGTCGGCGAGGTGCGCTCCGGGGCTCAGGGCGAGCGAGGGTGTGGGTGAACCCGCCTGGGAGCGCGGGGTGGTGGTGGATGCTGTGGAGCCGAGTGTGCAGGCACAGGCGGTGGTGGGAGCGGGGCGGGCGATGTCGGCTGCGACGAGGAGGGCTGCCAGGGCAGGTACGAGTAGAAGCCGAGCCACCGTGCGGGTGGGCAGGGGTGTCATGGTGCCGCTCACGTGGTGAGGGTGAGGGTGGCGGACTCGAACAGGGGCATCTCGAAGTCGACGCGCGTGGTGCTCGTGGGTGGTGCGGGGAACTGCATGAACACGGCGACGCTTTCGCCGCCTTGGAGTTGGGACAGGCCGGTGGTGGTCAGGGGGCGTGCGTCGGTGTCGCGTAGGACGTAATAGCGCTTGCCTGCGGTGAAGTCGACGAGGGTGGCTCCGGCGAGAGACGGGCCGTTTTTGAGGACGGCGGTTTCGTTGCCGCGCAGTTCGGCTGGGACGACGACCAGGCCGGTGCCGGTGTTCTTCAGTGTGCCGCGGACGGTGACGGCTCCTACGGGGGCCCGGCGGGCGGAGGCGAGGGTCAGCTGCAGGTGGTGCTGGCCGTTCAGGACGGCTAACGGCGTGTTCTGCCGTCCTTGCTGGGTACGCGGCGGTGAACCGTGGGCCGTTGCGGTGGAGGACGCCGCCACCGTGCGCTCCTGCGGTGTGCTGTCGCGTGAACAGCCGGCTGTCCCCAGTACGAGCCCGGCTGCGATCGTCAGTGCGGTCAGCCGTGTGCCGGGGGCTGTGGGGGGCCTGGTTGTCATGACGCGGCGGCCTTTCTGTGAGCCGGGAGGCGTGCGGCGGACTGGATGGAGGAGCTGGGGTGGGGTCGGCGCGCGTCGGTGTCGCGGGGGTGGGGCCAGGTGCGCGCTGGGCCGGTGTGCGGGGGCGGAGTGGGCCGGTCGTCGCGGGTCATCGGGGGGTGGTGGGGCGTGGCCAGATGGTGATGACGTCGCCGTCGAGGGTCACGTGCCGGTGGGGGAACTGGCGGCGTACCAGGGTGAGGTCGTCGAGGTCGAAGTCGCCGGCGGCGGTGGCCACCCAGGCGTCACCGATCCGGGACACGTCCCGCGCGCAGGCGGGCCACACCGGCCCCGATAAGTCTTCGGTTGTGTGAATGTGTGCAACTGGATGGTTCATTGCGTGTCCTCGTCGATGCCTGTGACGGTTGCTCTTTGGCGGGTTCATGCATGCTTTTGAAGATACGGTAAGCGTTCGCGTGAGCAAACTTCAAGGAGTTTGGGGAACTTGGAGAACTGCTGTGCCTCCCACGGTTCTTGTTGCCCAGGCGTGCCTGGTGACGCCGGGGGCGGCCGTGGTCCGGTGGTGCGTGGAGCGCTGTGACATGGACGTGCACGATGGGCCGTGCGCCGGCCGTGCGCCGTGCAGTGGTCCGGAGCCTCGTGGCTGCGCCCCTGCCGGGCCCTTGCCGTCGATGGCCGTGCAGAGCCGCGTGGGGGCTGGGCACGGCCTGGTGCAGCCCGGTGGGCACTGCCTGTTGTCACCGCCGGCTGTGCCCTTGGGTCACAGGTCGGTCCAGGGGCGCGGTTCGCCTCCGGCGAGCGGTGTCCACACTGCATGAGTGGGTCCGCGCTGTTCGAGGTCGTGGAGGTGGGCTGCGGCGAGGGGTACGTAGCGGGCGAGGGCGGCGACATGGGGGTGCTGGGCGGTCATGGCCTGCAGGTCGCCGATCCGGTGCTCCAGGCTGGGGCGCGGGGCTCCGGTGAGCACGAACAGGATGCGGGGAAAGAGGGGATACCAGCGCAGCCACAGCGGGCTCGAGCCGGCGGGTTTGCGGGCGTGCTGGCGGCCGGCGGGCTGGGGTTCGTAGGACCACAGCCGCGCGTATTCGATCAGTTTTGCGGCGAGGCGTTCGCTGGACATGGTGGTGCGGTCGACTTCGATGAACGCCCGGAGTTTGGTGCGCTGTTCGGTGCTGGTGAGGGTGTAGTGCAGGACGGCGTCGGCGGTCAGGCGGGTGTTTTCGCCGATGGAGTGGGAGACCTCGGGGGTCCAGTCGAGGGGGCCGTGTTCGTCGCCGCGCTCGCGTGCGTCGGCGGCGAAAGCGAGGTGGGTGCGCACGACGGTGAGGGTGTGGGGGGTTTTGAGGGAGGCGGCGGTGGCGGAGGTGATCGGATACGGGGGTCGGCCGCGCAGGGCGGGGTGGTCGCGGGTGATGCGGGCGCCGTCGGCGGTGAGGTACCAGGCGCGGGTGCGCTGGGAGCGCGGCAGCACGACGTAGTCCACGAGGCCCTTGTCGCGCAGCGCGTTCAGCGGCGTGCTGATCGTCTGCCGGGCAACCTCGGGCCGCAGCATCGCGTGGAGTTGCGCGGTGGTGGCCATGCGGTGCTGGGCGAGTGCGGTCAGCAGCCGGTGCGGGAGCCATTCAACAGGACTGGGCTGCCAGGCCCGCGCGGTGATTGCAGCGCCGCTGGTGCCTTCCATGCCCTCTGTCTGCCCGAGGGCGGCGCTCCAGGCTGTGGCGCTCGGGTCGGCGTCAGCACTGGTGTCGGCGTGGGCGTGGATGCTGCTGTCGGCGTGGGTGCTGGTGTCGGTGCCGAGGGTGTCGGTGGTGGGTGGGGTGGGGGTGGTCATTGGTATCCCGTCTGTTTCTGCAGTCGTACGGGCGGCCGGGTGGCGGCTGTGTGCTGGGTGAGGAAGTCGCTTACGCGGCCGAGCTGGTCGGTGGCCTGGGTGGTGAGCTGGTCCAGCGGCTGGGCTGCGGCGTTGGCGAGGGCCGCGTGTTCGAGGGCTGCGGCTTGGTGGGGGTGGGCGTAGTTGGCGAAGACGTCGTCGAGGTGCGGGCCGGTGACGCGGACGGGGCCGATGCGTCGGCCGTGGACGGTCAGGGACATGTAGTGCTCGTACCGGTCCAGGGCGGCCACCACATGGGGGCCGGGCGTGTCTCCCCATTCCGCCGTGATCGGTGCGATGGCGGACCGGGAGCCTGCGGTGGAGGCGAGGGTGGAGGCGTTCTGCACGAGGGACAGTCGCACCGGCATGGGGAGGCGGGCCAGGAGCTGGGTCATGCCGTGGACGTGCACCTTGTACTTGCGGAAGTCCTCGAACATCGCCGCGATGGTTTCCGGTGCCGCACCCGTGAGCGTGATCAGCTCGTCGAAGTAGGCGCGGAACGGCACCCGCTGGTGTTCGGGGGTGTCGCGGCGGGAGCGCACGGCGCGTAGCAGGTCGCGGGCGATCAGTGCGGTGATGAGCCGGTCGGTGGGGCCGTTCCCGCCCGGGCATACCCACACGATCATCCGGGAGTCCATCGCGGCGCGGATGTTGTAGACACCGGCCGGCTGTCCGAGGAAGGCGCGGGTGACGGGGTTGGCGGCCAGGCGGGCGAGCGGGTTGAGGACGACTCCGAACGCGTCGACCGGGAGGGAGGGGAAGACGGTCTGCCACCAGGAGAGCGTTTCCTCATCGAGCCGGCCGGCCGTGGCGGCAAGCGCGGCGGCCCGGAAGCCGGGGTCGGCCAGCAGGGCCCGCACATGGAAGAGGGTCGCCTGGTTTTCGGGCTGTCCGGCCTGGCAGGCGGCCTCGTTGACCGAGGTCAGGACGGTCAGGGCGGCCGTGAGGATGGTCAGCGCGCGGGGTGCGGTGGCGTCGTCCCAGCCGAGGGCTGCGGCGAAGCCGTCGCAGGCCGCCTCGACCACCTCGTGCGCTGCCTGCCCCTGATGCATACCCAGCGGATTCCACGAACTGATCTGCGGAGAAGAGCCGAGGGCGTTGAGGTCGATCAGGGCGATGCGTGGCATGAGGTGGTCGTGCGCGAGGAAGGGCAGGGCGCGGGGCCAGGAGTCGCGGTGCGGGTCGACGAACATCAGCCCGCCGCCGGAGTGGGCCCAGCCGACGGCCTGCGCCAAGGCTCGTTCGGTCTTGCCGCCTCCGGCCTTGCCCACCCCCACTTCGAACAGGGTCTCGCTGGCGTAGGTGGCGACCAGGCGGCGGCGGCCGTCGGGACCGCGGTAGAGGCCCTGCAGCAGCAGCTCGGGGTCACCGAAACGGTAGGCGGGCAGGTCTGCTGGGAGCAGCGGCAGGCGGCAGTGCACGGTGGGTGGTTTGAGCAGGCCGGTGAGCTCGTCCAGGCGGACCCAGTTCGCGCGGGGCGGCTGGCAGTGCCCCAGCCGCCAGCGGCGCTCGAACCCGCGCCGGCTGGGCCACCGGTCGGCCCCCACCCGCCACGGCCCCACCCTCCACCCGCGCATCGCCCACCGTGAACTGGCGCCGAACACATCGAGGGCGGCCTGGAGCTGGGCGAGCCGCGCCTCGGCGCGGCCCTCGGTGTTCGACGCACACAGCACGAGCAGCTGCACCCGCACGAGGCGGTCGTCGGAGGCGAGCTTGCCCAGCGCCTCGGCCGCCTCGATGCGGCGGGGCACGGGCGGCATGACCAGACGCCGCCCGCCTGCGCCATGGTCTTGATGGCCGGAGGCGAGCTTTAGCAGCTGCCAGGTCAGCGAGTCCTCGATGCCGGTGGCATCCTGCCGCACCCACCGCGCCGCCCGCTGGGCCTCGCGCCGCTCCGAGCGGCGCGCCGCACTCATCAGCTGCACACGGCGCGCCCGCAGCGCCCATTTGGGGGCGCGCTGGATATCGAGCCGGACCTCGGCCAGGTCCCCCAGCTCGGCCCGCAGGTCGCAGACCGCATCGATCAAAGGCTGCAACGGATCCGGTACCAGCGGGACCTCGCGCAACGGGGCAGTGGGCTTGCCGCGCAGAATGAACTCCGCCCGCACCACATGCTTGCGCGGCGTATCCAGGATGGAGCGGGCCCGGTTCACGGTGACGGCCGGGCCGAACGGGGTGATGGACAGCAGGCGTTCGCCGCCCGCGGGACCTTCAATGCGGTAGCGCAGCGGCAGGGTGCCATCCGCGCGCAGCCTTATCTGCACCGTCTTCGCCCGGCGCGGCGCCCACCACGGCATGCTGGTGGAGGCCCTGGCGAGCTGCACCCCGCGACGGAGGATCTCCTCCAGGCCAGGGTCGAAGTGCCGGGCGGGGACGAGTTCGAGAGCCATCCGCTCGGCCGAGGCCTTCCGCGCCAGCCGCCGCACCACCACCTCGCTCACGGCCCACACGCCGAGGGCGGCCACGGCCGGCACCCACCAGTGGGCGATCATCCAGCCGGCGGTGCGGACGATACCGGTGAACAGGCTGAGCGCTGGGCCGGATGCCGACAAGGTGGCCTGGCCGGTCAGGTCTGGGGTTGCGCTGTCCACGCGAATGCTCCTTTCGATGTGGTGGTGCGGGTGAAGTGCCAGTCGGTGATGCGGCCGTCGGTGAAGGTGCCGCCGCGGTCCGTGCCGGCCCACACCAGGTGCACCACTGCCAGGTCATCGGCGCCGTCGCGGCGGGCGATCGCCGCCTGGATCCGGAACCGGCCAGTGCCGAACGCCGGCGCCAGGCCCTGGCCGGAATGGGGGAAGACGCCGGGCCACTTCGCGCGGCCGATCCCCGTGGCGTCCGCTCGCAGCAGAGCCCGCCCGGCAGCGAGCAACTGGCGCTCGTCGCCTGGGGGTAGGTCTGCGGGCCAGGCCGCCTCCAAGGCCTGCTGGATGGCCGTATCGCCCGCTGGGCCCTCACCGTGCGGCGGCAGCAGCGATGCCGCGGCCGGCTGCGCCGGCACCTCGACTGCCTTGGTGCGTGTCGCTTCCGGCGGCGCTGCCGGGGTGCGAGGCGCCGGTGCGGGCAGCGAGGAGGAGGTGGCCGCCTGCGGCGGGGGAGCCGCTGCCGTGTGGGCAGGCCTGCCATGCGGCAGCAGCAGGAGGCTCATCCCCGCGACGGCCAGCATCACCGTGGTGATCAGCAGGAAGCGCGCAGAACGTGCCGGGCTGGTGGTCACAGCAGTCGGGCTCCTCCCGCGTAGCCGGACACCGCGTCGACCGCGTCGAGGCGTACGACCGTCCCGGGCCTGGGGGCGTTGACCATCCGGCCGTTGCCGACGTAGATCCCGACGTGGTAGATCGTGGCGTCGTGGCCGGGGGCATAGGCGTAGAAGACCAGGTCACCGGGCTTGAGGACGCCTGTGCCGAGGCGGGCGGGGATCCGCCGGCCAGCCCCTGCCTGGGCGGATGCCGTACGGGGCAGGCGGATGCCGGCCGTAGCGTACGCATAGGTGGTCAGCCCGGAGCAGTCGAAGCCCTTGATGGTGGTGCCGCTCTTGCCGCTGGGTGAGCAGCAGATCCCGTACGACGGGCCGTTCTCATTGCCGCCGCCCCACGAGTAGGGCACGCCCCGCTGGGAGAGCGCCGCCTCGATGACCGTGCGGACCGTGCCGGAGACGTTCTTCAGGTCCGGGTCTGTGGCGGCCGCGGTGTACTGGTCGATCCAGCCCATCACGTTCGCTACGTACTCGTTCGAGTGGTTGTACTGCAGGATCGCCGCCTCGAGTTGAGCCCGGTCGGTCAGGTGACGTCCGTTGCCGCACAGGTAGATTGCGGCGCCGAGCGCGGCGTCATCCGCGTTGTGCGGGTCGGCGACTTTGTCGTCGTTGGCGTCTCTGCCGACGCCTTCCCAGGTCGAGGGCAGGAACTGGAACGGGCCGACGGCGCGCTCCCCGGTGGCGGTGCCGTCCCACTTGCCGCCGTCGGTGTCCGGGACGGCGGTGGTGTTGCCGCCCGCGCCGGAGCCGTTGAGGAGGACCCCGTAGATCTTGGGGCGGATGTCTCCGTTGTCGGCGATGTTCCGTCCGATGGCGTGGTTGGACTCGACCTTGGCGATCCCGGCCAGGATCGGCCAGCGCATGCCCTGGCACGTGGGCACGTACGTCCCGATCTGCTGGACGGCCTTCTTGTAGGCACTCAGCATCCGGGCCGGGATGTCCGCCGCCGTGCCGCCCTCGGCGATGCCGCCGTCGTCCGTCGCGCCGGTCTTGAGCGCGACGTATGCGCTGATCGCGTTCGAGACGGGGGCAGCGCAGCACACGGCGGCGAAGAGCAGGACTGCGACCACGCATCCCCATCGGCCGATGCGGCGACGGGCCGGCCTCACGTGTCCTCACCGTCCCCGCTGTCGTCCGTGTCCCGACGCTGCTCGCGCTGGCGGCGGATGCGCTCGGCGTCCGCTTCGGTACGCCGCATCAGTTCCTGGAACCGGCGCCGGGCCTCGTTGCGGGTGTTGTCGCCGGTGCTCTCCGGCAGCAGTGCTGCCGGCCCGTCACTGAACCGGGGCCGGGCTGAGCCGGTGCGCGGCCGGGGAGGTGTGTGCGGTGGCGATGCGGGTGAGGACGGTGGCTGAGGGCGTGCGGGTGACGGGGGTGGCTGGGCGGTTGCCCGGCGCGTGCTCGTGGGGGGCCAGGTCGTCGGGGCGGGTGGGGTGCGGGCCGGGCCTGGTGCGGGTCCGGCCGGGGTGCCGGGGCTGCCGGCAGGGGTGGCGGGGTTGTCGGGGGTGTCGGGGTTGTCGCTGAAGGTGTGCAGGGCGTGCAGGACGTCGGCGGGCAGACGTCGGCCGGCTGACCTGCCGCCCGGGCTGCTGGTGCCACTGTTGCCGGGTGCGGTGGGCGGCCGGGAGTCCTGGGGCGCGGGCTGGCTGCGGCGTCTCCAGGCGTGGGTGTCCTCACGGACGGTGTTGCCCCACACCCGTGCCTGCTGGCGGGCGTCGTGGGTGTAACGGGAGCCGCCGGTACGGGCGCGGCGGATGTTCGCCGGCAGCCCGATCGTGGCTCCGTAGACGAGGCGGCCGCCGCGGTGCAGGATGCGGTAGCCGCGGAAGCGGACCAGCCGGTTGTGGGCGCGCGTGGCCAGCAGGGTGCGGTCGGTGTGCTGGTCGTGCAGGACCTCGCCGCTTTCGCGGTCGATGATCTGACCCTGGTCATTGCGGTGCCGGTCGGGCAGGCCACCGGGCCTGCGCGGTCCCGCACCGCCAGGGCCGCCTGGGCCGGCCGGTCCATCGCCCGCCTGTCCGCCGGTGTGCGGGTCGCCATCCGCGGTAGCCCTGCGCCACCTGGCCAGTTGCTCCCGGTCCGGGCGGCGGCCGATCAGCAGCCAGTGCGCTCCTCTCACTCCCAGGCGCGTGCCCAGCCCGCCCACGGCGGTGGCCGCGGTGAGCGGGGCGAGGCCTCGCCCGGCCTCGGCGGTGGCATCCGCGAGCATCCCTCCGGTGTCCACCGGCATGCCCGCCCCGTCGAACAGCGACGTCAGTGCACCCATCAGCCGCTGCCGGGTGCCCAGCCACCCGAACCGGCCGCCACCGCCCCGGGTGAGGGCGCGCAGTCCGCCGCCGTATCCGCCCAGAGCGGCAGGTGAGTTCATGGCAAGCGCGGCGCCGAGCTCGCTGGTGTCACCGGGCAGGTGGGTGCCGCCGACCTTGGCATAGCGCATGCGCATGGCCATGCGCCGGCCGAAGGAGGTGATGGCGGTCAGCAGGCGGCGGTGTCCGGCCGCGCCCGCGATCGCCAGGACGTCGATCAGCAGGATCCGCTCCACCATCAGGTCCGGGCCGTTGGTGATGGTGGCGTCCACAGCGATGCCGAAGAACGGCACGAACGCGCAGATCCCGACCAGCGTGAGGATCGCGATCCCCCACAAGGAGAGCCACTTCCACACCGACTGCCGGGCCGGTCCCGGCAGCATCCCGGCGACGAACGTGATCCCGCCTGCGGCCGCGGCGGCGGCGCAGATGCCCTGGGTGCCCAGCATGACGATCGCGGCAGACAGGAGCATGCCGCAGATGAACAGGGCGGCGATCAGCAGCAGTGCGGCGCCGCCGACCCGCCACCAGCTGGGCTTCTCCGCGTAGGCGGCACAGGACCTGCCGACCGGTCCGGCCCTCTTCATGTCGTTCAGGAAGGCGGCAAAGGAGCGGTCCTCGTCGGTGACGATCGCCTGGGAGGAATCGAGGAGTTCACCCCCGGGAGTGAACTCGGGCAGACTGCCGTTGGGATCGCTGCTGACCGGATTGCCGTCGATGCCGCGCTCGCAGTACTTCTTGGCCGGCCCGTGGATCCGGCTGCAGGCGTCCTTCGCCTTCTGCGAGGGGCCGCTCGCGCTCGGCAGGTACCCGCCGGTGACCCACTTCAGGTGGACGGCATAGGCCTTGCGGTCGGCAGGCTTCGCAGGGTCGAGGATCCGCCCGTACTGGAGCAGCATGTACGGCTTGACGATCAGCGCGTTCGTGACCGAATCCTGCAGGGGCCGGGCCACCTCCGCAGCAGAGACCGGGCCTTCGCCCTCCCGCTTGAGACACTTGAGTTCTGCGTTGCCCGCCAGGCCGTCGCACGGATCGAGGCTGGCGAGCTTGCCGCCCCAGTCGTAGGAGTTGACCGACTGCTGCGCGACCTCGGCCGCCACCTGCTCCGACTGCCCCACCGGCCCGTCCTGGGACAGCAGATAGTCGGGGCGCACGAACGCGGACGCCGCGAACGCCCCGATCAGCAACGTCAGGAAGATCTCGCCGAGACCGCGGCCCACGCGGCCGCGCACGAGCATGAAACCGGCGAACACGAACGACCAGGCCAGCAGCAGCCCCTTCACACCGAGCGTGTCGACCACCACGTGGTCGTAGACGCCGGCGACCTTCTCCGCCGGGTTGGTGAGGATCTTCAGCAGCGGGAACCGGAAGGCCAGCTCGATCGCCCACCCGGCCAGCCCGACCAGGAGCCGGATCAGGGTGAACAGACCGGACAGGGCGAAGGCCAGCGCCTGGGACTTGAACGCGACGATCGAGCCGCCCTCCGCGTCCAGCTCGTAGCCGTTGATCGGCACCCCCTCGGAGGAGGTGATGTTCAGCGGCGCCAGCAGGTCCCCGGTCTCGCTGGTGCTGCTCGCCGCGTACACGACCTGGGCGTTGACCATGACGAACACGCTGGTGAGCAGCAGGACGAAACCGGCCGAGCGCAGCGTGCCGCGTTCTGGACGCCTCATGTCAGCGCCACCTCTCCACGGCGAGCCTGCGGCGTCGCCACATCACGAGGGCAGCCAGGCCCGCCGGCGGGGACCAGCCGCCACGCAGTCCCGGCAGCACCGCGAGGCAGGCCGGAGGCGGAAGTGGTGCCGCGCTCGCAGTACGCCTTGGCCGGACCCCCGATCAGCCGGCACGGGTTCTGGCGTGCGGGACGGGGGTCGGTGACGAAGGCCTGCCCGGTGCGTGGCCACCACGGCTCCGGCACAGTCAGCCCAATGGCCAGGACGAGCACGCCGACGGCCAGGGCGATCGCGGTGAGGGCGCTCGCAGCTGCTCGGCGGCGGGAGCGATCCCTGCTGGAAGTGTTCACCGCACGTGCTCCGTTGGACGGGCGCCCGTGTCCTGACCGGACAGGGCCTCAGGCCCGGGAGGTGAGACCGTGCCGGCGCGGCGTCCCGGGGTGGTGGTGATGGACGTGGCGATGCGCGCGACGCGGGGGATGACGACCTTGACGCGGCCGGTGTTCTGGCGGGGGCAGGTGATCAGGAACTCGCCTTCACGGCCCTTGTGGCCGACCGGGGACAGGCCGGTGGCCACCAGCCGCCACAACTCGGGGTCGTTCGCATCCAGGCCGAGGAACTCCAGTCCGCGGCGGGCGCGTTCGCGGTCGGTGGTGCGGGCGAGTGCGCGGTAGGCCATCAGGCCGCGGTCGGGGCCGAGTTCCTGGGCGTCGTGGGATCCGGCGATGAGGCCGGCGCCGTGCTTGCGGCCGTCGTGGAGGATCTCGTGGACCAGTGCGGTGCCCTCGGCCGAGGACGTCAGCCAGTACAGCTCGTCCAGCACCACCGCGGTGAACCGTGCGGGGTCCTCGAACGCGGTCTGCCGGGCGATCGCCGCGATCAGGTAGAGCACCGCGCGGCCGATCAGCGCCTCCAGGGGCTGCTGATGCAGGATCTCGGGTTTGTCGAACGCGGCCTTCGGCGGCAGCTTCAGACCGGTCGTCGTGATCACGATCATGTCGGAAGCGGTGGAAGCGTCCAGCCGCACCGGCGGCAGCGCAGGGTCGAACACCATCGCCGCCAGGGAGTTGGTGGCCACGACCCGCAGGAGGCCGGCGAGGGTGGCGGCCGCGTCCTGCCGCTTGCCGACCCCGTGCACGGCCATCTCGTCAAGGACGTCCAGCACGCGGTGCATGGAGGGGCCGTCGCTGGCGGCGGCCTGTTCGACCGCGTGGTGCAGAACCTCGCCGTTGGTGCTCATCGGGCCGATCCCGAGCTGCAGGGTGAGATAGCTGAGCGCGTAGTGGCGCCCCTCGGGCCCGTTGAACATGCGCAGCGGGTCGATGGAGACCTCAGCCTGGGCGGCGTCAATGATCTGGCAGCGCCCGGCGGCAGCGGAGCGGGCGAAGGTCGCCCACTCCCGCACGGGGGTGCGGTCGATGCAGATCGCGACCCCTCCGCGCGCCCACACTGCCTCGGCGATCAGTTTTTGCAGGACGCTCTTGCCCGCCCCGAGATCGCCGACGATGCCCATGGAGGCCGATGCGTCCTGCTTCGGCGCATCCGCCACGTTGATCATCACGGGGCGGGTGGTGCCGCAGTCCAGGTCGATGCCGAGGAACATCCCGTTGGGGTCGCCTGCCTCGCCCACGGTGAAAGCACCCGACAGGGCCCAGTCCTCAGAAACCTGATGCTGGGTGAACTCCCGCACCACACCGGGCCGCACCGTGCCGGGCAGACCGAGCGTGAACAGGGCCTCCTGCAGGCCGGCCGGCCGCACGGCGCGGTAGTCGGCGCCACGGAGCAGTGCGGCCAGCGCCCGGGCGCGGGCGTCGCAGACGGCAGCGGTCGGCCCCCACACCGTCAGCACGGTCACCGACAGGACTTCCACCTCGACCGAGGTGCGCGACAGGCGGGCGTCCAGCTCGCCCAGGTCGCGGGCGGCCTCGGTGAGCGAGGCCGGCATCCCAGTGGGGCGGGCGTCGTACTGGTCGGCCTGGTCGATCAGTTCGTTCTTCTTGCGCCGCACTTGATCCCGCGCCTTCTCCGCAGGCACCAGCGTGAGGTCCACGGTGTAGTCGACGGGAAAGTCCAGGCTCTCCAGCTGGGCGAACAGATCGGCAGCGTCCTGGCTGACCGCGGGCGGGCACTCGGCCAGCGTCAACTGCGCCTGATAGCCCACCCCGGCGTCGGATTCGACCTGCAGCCAGCGCCTGCGCAGCGGGGATGACGTCTTCAGCCGCCACCAGGCCCTATGGCCCGACGGCGCGATGCGGTCGGCACCGGCCAGGTCGTCGACGTCATCGAGGTCGGGGCCGACACCGCCTTCCTGCAGACGGACCTGTCCGAGGTCTGCGTAGCTGGGGGAGCGCAATACCCCGTCCCGGAGCTGCCCGCCGTACAGGTCACTGCTCTCGGCCTCGGTCAGCAGCGGCTCCGCCAGGCCGCGGTGCAGGGCGTGCTGGATCATCCACACGATCTCCGCCGGACGGGCCGGGCGGAACGCGACGCCGCCGCCGAGCGCGGCCTGAACCCTCGTTGCCTGCTCGCGGTAGGCGTTCACCTCCCGCCTCGCCACGGGGGCGGCCCGCATGCCCAGCACCGGGGCGACGTCCGCCCACATCGCTCCCAGCGACGCGGTCACTTGGCCACCGCCCGCGTCGTTGCGCAGCGGGACGGCCAGCCACAGCGTGCGGCGGTGCATCTCCTGCTCGCCCAGCAGGTCCAGCGTGGCGTCGACGTTCTCCACCCACGGATGCACACCGCCTGCAGCCGACCGGTCGCCGGGCTCGATGCCCTCGATCATGCGCAGGGCGATCTCGCCCGGGTCGACCTGCGCGCACAAGCCGAACAGGCGCGGCGCCCCGGACAGGGAGCGGACCAGGTGTGTGATCTTGGCGAGCTGCTCGTCACGGACCGCGGCCGGCACGTAGGTGCCCTGGACACTCTCCTCGCGGCGGCCGCGCTCGTCCGGGCCGGGGTGCAGCCGGTAGATCGCCCACACGCTGCCGTGCGTCGACCACACCAGGTGCCCGGTAATGTGACGGACCGGCACCCTCACCGCACACCCCCGCTCTGCTCGCCCAGAGCGAGCAGCCGCTGCACACCCGACGCCGGCCCTGCAGGCTCCCGGCGTGCCCCGGGCGCCGGACCCTGCCGCCGGGAGGTCCTCGATGCCGCACTGCGGCGCGGACTGCGGCCAGGCGCTGCGTGTGCGGCCCGGTCCGACGCGGCCGCAGAAGACGGGGCTGAGCCGTCCTCGATGGTGAAGCCGCCCAGCAGTACATGGGCTCCGCGGTCGCGGGCGGCGCGCCCGCCGATCCGGCCGCCCCGGGGCTGCCGGGCGAGCAGCACCCAGCCCAGAGCTGCCTGCAGCGGGGCACGCCCCTTGATCTTGGGCCGGCGTACCGCCCAGACGGCCAGCACCCACGCTGCGATCGGCACCGGTCCCATCCACGACCAGATCGGGATCGTCTTGACCAGGAGGAAGCCGCCGACGACGGCGACCGCGATCTGCGCGGGCGTGTAGGGGCCGAGAGGGATCTTCCAGTCGGCGACCTTGCCCAGCACCCATGGGTGGCGGCGGGCGGAGGTGTAGTACCGGCCCACCCGCCCCGCTGCTGCCGCGGTCACAGCCGGCCTCCAGCCCCGACGGCGTGCGTGGGGGTGAGCGGGTCGGGGCCGCGCACGATGCCGGGGACGGCAGGGGCGCCCTTGGAGGGGTTCTTGACCTCGTCGGAGAACATGTCCGCCAGGTCGTTGCGGGAGTTGTACAGCCCCAGCGCGACCACCATGAGCAGCAGGGCGCCGATCCCGGCCTTCAGACTGAACTTCTGGATCATGATGACGACCACGAGGCAGACCAGGCCGGCCTGCAGACCCTTGGTCGCCCACTCCTTGAACATCGTGATCCAGCTGTCGCCCAGGTCGTTCAACTCTCCAGCGAGCACAAGCCCGTGCACCGTCGTCACGATCGGCCCTCCTTCTGCGCGGTCCCCAACTCCAGGGCCGCAATTTCCCACCGGCCAGAGCGGGCCCTGAGCTCGAGCTCGTACGCCAGCGGCCACCGCCCGGCCTCGTCCCGGGCCTCGACAGCCGCTTGTACGTGGACCCCGGTGCCGTCGGCCGGAACCTGGTCGACGGCCGCAGCCTTCTCGACAGCGAGGACCTGCTGGAGGGTGACCGTGGTGTAGGGGGCGGGGGAGACGCCGGACAGTTGCACGCCGGGGGCGAGGTAGCGGCCCACCTCACCCGCACCGGTCAGGTACGCGCCGAAGAACTCCCCGACCGCGGAGGCCAGATCACCGCCGGACGGCACGGTCACCGCGTACGCCGTCTTCGGCACCTGGGCCCGGGCCGGGCCGGCCACCACCCCGGGCGCGCCGGTCACCGTGAACGAGTCCCCGGTGCCATCGGCGGCGACGGGGACGACGAAGTAGCGCACAGAGGCGTCGGCGTACTGCGCAGCCACCGTCACAACCCACACCCCGGCGTTGCGCTGCGCACTGCGCACCGCGGTCACCGACTCCAACCGCGATCGCGCATCGGCGACCGGGCCGGGCAGATCGACGTCCGGCGCAAGCGCCTGCGCAAGCCGCGCCTGCGCACTTGCGGCGTCATCCGCGCTGCTGCGCAGCCACGCGCCGACGAACAGCTGCGCATAGCCCGCCGGGTCGGCCGCGCTGGCCACGCTGCGCACCGTGGTGGGTTTCGCTACGGGAGCGGCCGCAACGGTGGTCGGGCTAGACAGAACTGCAACCCCCAGCGCGACGGGCCCGGCTGCAATCGCGGTGAACAGGGCCAGGCGTGTCACGCGTACGCGCCGCCGCATCCGTTCCAGCCGGGTGCCCGCAGGCAGCGCAGCACCGCCCTCGCCCTCCGGGGCTTGCTTGCCAGGAGACATGGTCCAACTCCCAGGTGAGAAGGTGTACTTGCTGACCTGGAGGAAACCCCCAGGCCCCGACCAGACCACCGACCATGAAGGCCCGACCACGGTCACGATGCGGACACAAAGCTGTGGTCAGGCCGACCACAGGCCTGACCAGGAGCCCCTTCGATGGGCGGCGGATGCGACGAAGCCGGAAACCGTCGTGAAGGTGAGGAAGACCGGGAACTGCCCGCAACGGTCCCGGGTCAGTGCGCAGGTAGAGGCTGCCGACGAATCCGGCGCACAGCGCTGCTGGCAGTCAGCCGGCTTGCGCACGCCGGAGCCGGGTGCGCAGCCCGTGACCGACACAGCGTCCCGCTGTGCGCAGCCGGTATTGCGCATGCCGACTGCGCAGTACCCCGAACGGCTTGCGCAGCTGAATGCGCAGGAATGTGCCGCCCTCGCTGCGCAGCCCCGATTGCGCATCGCCCCGGAGCACCGTGGTCAGGAGCCTGGTCAGGCCGACCGCAGCCCCGACCATGGCCCTGACCACGGCTCTCGACAGGGACGGGCGCGTCTGAGCCGTCGGCGTGGGAGGGGAGTTGGCCGGTGCGATGAGGGACAGCACAGACGAGAGAACACCGACGGACCGGGCTCCCGCCGCCCCAGAAGCTTGCCGTGGCGGACCGGTTGCGCATGTCGGCGCCGCAGGCCCCCGGAGCTCGTTGCGCAGCGGTCTGCGCAGGGCCGACTTCGATGCGCAGCCACGGTTGCGCATCGCTCCGGAGCAGCATGGTCAGGTTCGTGGTCGGCCTGACCAGAGCCTGACCATGGCGGATCAGTGTGCTTGTTGCCGGATCGTGACCGGTGGTCGGGGCTGGTGGTTGGTGGTCTGGTCGGGGGCGCCGGGTGAGCTGACGGGATGGATGCCGCGCCCGTCACACCCCTCGACGCCTTCGCTCCCCTCGCGCCTGCCGACGTGCACCGGGGTGCAAGCGGCTGCGCGCTCAAGGCCGGTGGCGGATCGCGATGACCCGAGTCGGGGCGGAGGTCCGCCGTGGGGTGATGGCCGCGGACCAGTTCACGCAGATCGCCAACGGCCTGTTCCGTGACAGCAGACTGTCGTTCAAGGCGAAGGGCCTCTTCGGCTGCATCAGTACCCACGCCACCGGCTGGCACGTAACGGTCGCCGACCTCGTGACCTCCGGCCCTGACGGGCGGGATGCCGTGCGGGCCGGCCTGAGCGAACTGGAGTGGTACGGCTATCTCGTCCGTGAGCAGGTGCGGCACGCGAGCGGGACGCTCGGCGAGACCGTCTACTCGATCACCGACCGCCCGGCCATGACCGGCGCCGACCTTTCTCAGACGGACGACGCGGCGTTGGCCTCCGCGCGGACGGGCGGGTCGGGCCCGGGTGTCGGGGCGGGGGTGCGCCGTGGGGTGATGGCGGCGGATCAGTTCACGCAGATCGCCAACGGCCTGTTCCGCGACAGCAGGCTGTCGTTCAAGGCCAAGGGCCTGTTCGGTCTGATCAGCACGCATCGGGTGGGCTGGCGGATGAGCGTCGCGGACCTGGCCGGCCGGGGCCGCGACGGCGAAGCAGCCGTCAAGAGCGGGCTCAAGGAGCTGGAGAAGCACGGCTTCCTGCTGAGGGAACGCGAGCGCCACCCCGACGGCACCCTCGGCGCGACCGCGTACGTCATCACCGATCTACCCGGCTTGCAACACGGCAGGTCGCAACCGATGTCGGGTTTTCCACCGGTGGACAATCCGACGTCGGTCCATCGCCCCACTAAGAACACCATCAGTAAGAACACCAACAAGCAGAGGACCAGACCCCTCCGTCCGTGCGACCCCGTCGACGCCACACAAACACCCGGATGGACCAACCAGCCTGCCCCGGCCGTCACCGCGGCCACCGCGCCTGTGGCGGACGAGATGCATCCCGGGATCCGGCTGCTGCTCGAGATCGGCGCGAGGCGCCCGGAGTTCTTGCTCACCGGCAAGACTTTGACCGATCAGGGTCGCGTGGCCACCGTGATGATGGACGCCGGCTGGAGCCCCGAACAGCTGCGCCACGTCATCACCAGCCGGCCCTTGCCGAACCCGGTGCGCACCTCGGTGGGGGCAATCGTCGCTGCCCGGCTGCGGGCCGCGCAGGCCTACCCGCCGCCCGCCACCGCAGCAGGCCAGCACGACGGGTTCCCGCTGGACGAGCCGCCCGCGCCGGTGAACACCGAGCGGTCGTCGACGGCGCCCGCCGTCCGCACGGTGAGCGAGGCCCTGTCCTACCGGGCCCTCGTCGAATGCGCCAGCTGCGGCGTGCCCGGAACCGCTCCCGGCGAGGACCTGTGCCCAGCCTGCCTGGGCTGGCCGTCGTGCCGCACCTGCCCCGGCCCGAGCCCCCGGCGCGCCCACCCCGGCGGCGACGGCCGTTGCCCGACGTGTGCCTCTGCCCGGCGGGGCTACCTGGAAGGCAACAGCGCATGACGGACCGCAGCACACAGCACCCCCGGCGCCCTCACGATGCCCCCCTTGCTCCACCCTTGCTCCGCACCAGCGGGAGGCACACGAGCACGCGCACTGCCGACCAGCCGACGAGCCGGCTCCACGGCACGGGGTGCACCGGAGGCAGCGATCCGCCCGGACCGACCGACCACAAATGCCACCGCGCAGGAGCCACTGCGATCGCGCCAGACGAAGGGATCCCGTTTCATGTCTCATTCCCGCACCAGCCACGAGCAGCCAATCCCCGAGGTGTACCTGCTTTTTGCCCACGAGCCGTACTTCCCGGCCCCCGGCACCCGCGAGGTCAACGCCTCCGTGGTGGCCGCCGCATCACTGCTGCACCCCCGGGTGCGCCAGCCCGACGGCGCCCGGATCCACGACTGCCTGGTCCGCGGCCGCCGGACGGGGGAGATCGTGCCGCCGGCCACGCTCACTCACGAGCTGGGCGGCGGCGCCGACTGGCCACAGGTCGGCGACTGGGAGACCGTCACCCAGAACCTGGTGCAGCTGGTTCGCACCGACGGCTGTGACGCGCTCGGCCTGGGCCTGCCCGCGCTCGCCCGCGCCCTCATCTGCACCAGCCCCCACAGCCACGTGCGCGCCTACGACCCGAACGCACGGCAGTACCGGACGTACGGGCCCGCCGACCGCATCGAGGTCCTCGTCGAGATCGGCAGACACCTGCTCGGGGCGGAAGCCGGCCACGCCCTGTGGCCCGGCGACGGCCTGCTGCCCCCGGCCCATCCCGGGCAGTCCACGTGATATCAGGCGGCGCCCGCGAGCGGCGGGAGCGGACTCAGTGGGTGCTGCCTCTGCCCTGCAGCCGTGCCCGGTGTTCTGCCCGCTGGCGGGGATGGCTCCCGCTAGCAGATTCTTCGTCTGCTGGTGGTACACCGCGTGCAAGGCCCTGACGAGCGCGAATACGAGGTTTGATGGAAAGCTGGCGGAGTCTGGCCCGCGTATGGTCCGGATCTTGATGAGTGGTACGTGGTGCTAGCGAGTGGGCCGCGGTACCACATGGCACAGGTTGTAAAGACCGTCTTTGGGCGTCCACGTCAGTCCAGGGCGGGTGCGTAATAGCAGGTCAGGCCATCGCGGTCCGGGGAAGTCGGCGGAGTTGGTGACAGACTTGTGAGAGCGCCCGTTCGACGAAAGTCCCGCCGACGCGGCCCGGCGGGGCTTGCGAAGCAGTGGGTTGCAGCGTCTGACGTTGGCACGTTGCACTCGGTTGTCCTCTCTCGTAGCACCCGAACAAGGACGCGGTGATGACAAGCGTCGTACGGTCTATGCGCAGCACGTGACCTCGGAACTCCCCGCGACGAACCAAGCCGTCCCGTTTGCTTCTGCACACCCGTCGGCTTGCTCCGACGGGACGTGGACGCCCTGATCGGCCAGCCGACGCTGTGCCGCACCCGAACGAAGTGGCCTGCGACCGCGGGCCGAAAGCTGGGAGGCGGATGTGGCTTGCGGGCGGGTTCTCGCCCGCCGGGCCGCGCTTTAGGCTGCGACCGCTCCGAAATCTGGCGATCTTTTGGAGGGTGTGCAGGATGAACCGAGCTCTCATGGCCGCATTGGCGGCAGCAGCGTTGGTCGTGTCCGGGGGCACCACCACTGCCTCCGCTTCCGATGCCCCGCCGCGAACCACGCACGGTCCTTGCCAGTACACCCAGACCCCGGACGAGCCGGCGGCGCGGCGGGTTCCCCTGCCGCCAGACCCGCGGCACACCCCCAGTCACGGCACGGTCGGTATGGCTGTCCGGACCAGCCAGGGCCCGCTCCCGCTGAGTCTGGACCGGACGAAGGCGCCGTGCACGGTCCAGAGCTTCGTGCACCTGGCGCGGCACCGGTTCTACGACCGTACGGTGTGCCATCGGCTGACGGCGTATCCGACGCTGAAGGTCCTGCAGTGCGGCGACCCGACCGGCACTGGCGAGGGTGGGCCGGGGTACGAGTACAAGGACGAGCTGCCGGTGGACCTGCCGCCGGCACCGAGCGATCCGACCGGCGTCCGTCGCCTTTACGGGCGTGGTTTGCTGGCGATGGCCAACGCCGGGCCGAACACGAACGGTTCGCAGTTCTTCGTCGTCTATGGCGACTCCGCGCTGCGACCGAACTACACGGTGTTCGGCACGGTCGGTGCCGCCGGCCTGAAGACGCTCGACAACATCGCTGCTGGCGGAATCGAGCCAACTACGCAGGACCCGGCGCCTGTCGACGGTACGCCCGTGCTGCGGACCGAGCTGCTCAGCGTCCGGCCGTCCTGCCGGCCCTGATGAACTGTGGTGCGGTCACCGTGGGTCCAGCTATGCCGCTGGATCGCCGACCTGCATATTCATGAATCCGCGACCGTTTCCGGGGCCTGGCGGTTCAACGTGTGGAGTGCGTCGTGATGCCTGGATCTGTCGTGGATTCGAGGGTGGAGACCGGGGGAGCGCGGTCGTAGTGACGGCCGGTGGTGGGCTGTGGTTGTCGATGACGAAGGTCATGCGCCCGACTCAACACCTCCCAGTTTCTCCCGCAGACCGCGAGGTTCCACTGCTGACCAGGTGAGGGCCTGCGCGGTTCGCTCTCACTTTGAAGAGATCGATCTGACCGCTTCTGTCGGCGCCCGCCCCGGTCCGCGTTCACTCGGCCGGCCGCCACCGCGCCGGCTGGCGCCGTTTTCGCATGAGGGCCGGGATGGTCGCGAAGGGGAGCGGGCGGGGCGTGCGGCTGGGGGATCGGGGCGCTCTGGCCCATGGCCGGCCGCCAGCGCGGCCACCGGGGACGGCTTGTCCCGGTAGCGGGGCTCAGGCTTGCGCCCGTTGCCCGACCACCCGGGGGCGGCGGGCTGCGCGTCGTGCGGGTGGACGGTCACGTCGGAGCGGACGGCGACGACGTAGCCGATGCCCCGGCTGGCCAGGCCGTCGCGGAAGTCGGCGTTCTGCCCGTAACCGGCATCGGCCACCACCACCGGCGGCACCAGACCCCACCCGGCCAGCTCATCCAGGCTGTCCAGGGCCAGCCGCCACTTCTCCCGGTGCCCGACCTCTGGCGGCATCCCGGTCTTCTGCCGCCGTGGCGCATCGTCCGCCCACTCCTCAGGCACGAACAACCGCCACTGCAACGGGCAGGAAGCGGTGTCGGAGACCGCGTGCACACTCACCGCGACCTGGCAGTTGGCCTGCTTGCCCAGCGCCCCGCAGTACTGGTGGGCGACCGCCACCGACATCCGGCCGTCCTTCGGGAACGACACGTCATCGACCGCCCAGGCGTCCGGGCAGATTCTCGGCACCATCCGCTGTGCGATCCGCCGCCGTACCGGCACCGGATCCCAGGTCGACTGGTTCACGAACTGCTGCAGGTTCTGCTCGTTGCCGTCCGGCAGCCGCTGGGCCATCGGCTGGATCGACTTGCGCCGACCGTCCAGCATCAGCCCCCGCAGGTAGCAGTCACCCTTCGCCCGCTGGTCCTTGCGCGGCACCGACGCGAACACATCCGCCACGAATAACGCCAACGTCGCCCGAACACGGTTCACTTCATGTGCGTCCACACAGTCCTCATGCCCCTGAACACGGCAGGCAAGCAGACCTAACGGAGTCCTACTAGGCGTGGGTCTCAGCCCGGGGGAGACGGCTGTCCTCCTGCTGGAGAAGATCCGCCAGGGCAACGACTACGCTCGCAGCAGGAAGTGGCGTTTCCGTCGGAGTGCTTCGGTGATCAAGATGGTGACGCTGGTGTTGTCCGCTGCGTCCACCATCATTCTGGGTCTGCAAAGCCTCAACACATGGGCGGGTCTGGCCTTTGCGCTGATGGCCTTGGTGACGTTGCTCGGGGCCGTTGAGCCGTTCTTCAACTGGCGCTCTCGTTGGGTGCTTATGGAGGAGACGCAGTACCGGTTCCAGCGGCTTGCCGATGACCTGGAATACCTTGCGGCGTCGACGCCCGCAGACGAGCTGACGCATGCCCAGCTCGGTGATATTTTCACCAGGTATCAGACTATTTGGGCTGACCTGAGTCGGACGTGGCTGGAACATCGCCGGGAACCGGCGTCGTCGACCACCGTCTGACAGCGATTTACTCCTCGGGCGCCATCGCCATCTTCCCCGGGCCGAAGTGCTGGAGCTGGCGCAGGTTCCAGCTGTCCTGAACGGGGCGGTGGCCGGCGGCCAGCTGCGGCGCTCGACCGGCCCCGGTGCGTCACGCTTGCAGGTCCGCGGGCGGTTCGGCCTGTACGACACCTGCTTTGATGAGCGCGGTCTGGCCTGTGGCGAGGGCCTGTAGACCGACCACGATGCGTGTCCGGGCGGTAGGCCGCACCGTGTCGAGAAGCCGCAGGGTGGGAAGCGCGCGCACCGTGGCGCGTGGGTCGCGGTACACCAGTTCTTCCAGCGTGTGGGGCGTGGTGGGTGTGGCTGCCAGGATGTGGGTGATGACCTTTCTGCGGCGGGTCTGTATCGAGTCGACGGCGACGTGACGTAGAAGCTGCAGGCCGCCGTTCGGGCCGGAGAGGATGTGGTGGGCGGCTTCCTGCAGTGTCTGCCCGTCGTTCACGCCGCCGACGGGCAGCATGAGTGTTCCCTGCAGGTCGGCGACGGCGAGGCAGTCCGGTCCGACCGGGACCAGGAGTGCGACGCCGACCACCGGGGGCCGCCAGTTCTCGTAGGCGGCGCGACGGCGCACCGGTGGTGTGACGGTGGTGGCCGACATCAGGCCCGACCGTCTTGGAGGGATGCCACGATCTCGCCGAGATGCCGGGGCTGGCTCGTACTGGGAATGGGTGCGATGTGGGGTCCGTAGTTGAGGAGCCAGTCGAGCGGGACCCTCGGCCCGTATGTGCGGGCGAGTTGGCCGGCGTCGAGCGGCCGGTAGGCCACGTACGGGATGTCCAGGTCCCGGCACAGCTCCACGACGGGGTCGAAGCGCTCGTTGGTGTTGAGGACGTTCTGCACGGCGGCGACGGGCTGATCCTTGAGCACCAGGCGCAGGTTTTCGGGCGTGACCTTCGACAGGCCGACGTGCCCGATCTTCCCCTCCTCCTGCATGGCCTGCAGGACAGCGATCTGGTCATCGAGCGCCACTTCGGGGTCGATGCGGTGCAGGTAGCACAGCTCCAGCCGTTCGACGTTCAGGCGCCGAAGGCTTGCCTCGACGGTGGCGCGCAGGAAGAACGGGTTACCCAACGGCGTCCACTGTCCGGGTGCGGGGCGGACCATGCCGACCTTCGTGGCGATGAGCACGTGCTCCGGGTACGGGTAGAGCGCGTCGCGGATCAGGTGCTCGGCCGTGTGGGGTCCGTAGGCGTCGGCGGTGTCGATGTGGCTGATGCCGTGAGTGTGGACGGCCTGGCGGAGCACGCTGAGCGCGGTGTCCCGGTCGGCGGGGTCGCCCCAGGTACCGGGGCCGGTCAGACGCATGGTGCCGAAGCCGAGGCGGGAGACGGTCTTCCCGGCGATGGTGATCGTGCCACCGGGGGGTGTCATAGTGCGGCCTCCTTCAGACAGAGCTGGACGGCGACGTCGACGGCGTGGGCTTGACTGTCGGGGTCGCTGGTCACGCGCTGGTGGGAGATGTTGTCGTTGGCCAGGAGGCGGTGCGCGTGCTGGTCGACGAGCCACCGGTATCCGGCGTCGTAGTTGTGGCTGGTGTCCACCGGTACGCGCGGGTCGAGCTCGGTTGCGAACAGCAGGTCGTACTTGGGTAGTTGCGTCGATGCGAGTGCGAGGAGCCGTTCGCGTTCCAGGCGGGGCGGTGTCTCGGCGCGGAAGGCCAGTGCGGCGTGCCAGTAGGCGATGGCGTCGTGCGCGGCCCGGTCGATGAGGACCACTTCGGCGCCCTGGGTGACGGCGTCGATCTCGTCGACGATGCCTTGCGTGATGATCCACTCGGTGGACAGCGCGGTGTGGTGCTGCATCTTCGGCAGGCCGGCCGCCGCGGCGCGCTTGCCGAGTCGACCGGTGCGGGCGACGGTGATGCCGTGGCTGCGCAGCTCCATCTCTATGCGCCGTAGGAGCGTCGTTTTGCCGGTGGAGTGCGTGCCGAGCACGCCGATCCGGATGGGCTCGGTGGATGTCACCACAGGGTTGGGTCCTTTTCGGGTTCGGGGGCGCCGGGCAGGCCGGGCGGCACGGCCGCCGCGACCAGCTGGTCCCAGGTGTCGTACCGGGAGGCCATGGCGATCAGGAGCTGGGCCGTGGCGAAGGCGTCGAACGTGGCCCGGTGCCGCTGGGCGGGGGCCTCGTTCAGGTCGGGCTTCACGTGCTTGATGAGGGCGTCCAGGCTGTACTTGCCCAGGTCCGGGAATGTGGCCTTGGCGAGCTTGACGGTGTCCAGCACACCGGCCGGCTCCCAGCTCGGCAGGTGTGCGCTGAGCACGCGGTAGTCGGTGTGGGCGTTGTGCGCGCAGATCCACGCCGTGCCCATGAAGGTGTGCACCTGGCCTGCGATCTCCGCCCACGCCGGCTTGTCGGCCAAGTCGTCGTTGGACAGACCGTGCACCCCGGTTGCGAAGGACGTGACCGGTCGGTTGGGGCGCGTCAGCCACGCCTTCGCGGTGGTCTTGTCGGGGCGGCCGTCCCGGACGGGCAGGGCGGCCACCTCGACGAGGTCGGGCGGATTGGTGCCGTTGCCTTCGACGTCGACAACGAGCAGCGTGGGCCAGGTGCTGAAGATCATGCGGGGTCGGTTCCGTTCTCCGCCTCCCAGCCGATGTAGGCCCGGCCGTGCTGGCGGTACAGGTGCGGGTGCTCGCGGGCGTGGCACTGGTAGCCGAACCCGTGCTGCAGGTAGTAGCGGGGCGGCTCGTCCAGTCCCTCCACGACGATGGCACGGTCGTTGACCTCAACGGCGCCGACCGCCCCAAGGGCGCGGGCTGCGCGTTCGACGGCAGCCAAGTCCGGCTTGACCCACGCCTTCTTGCACAGGGCGAGCTGCTCGGGCGGGCAGATGTCGCACAGTTCCTTGACGCCGTAGTGGCCGTTGTAGTCGGCTTCCCCGTGCGCGTACGCGACGCCGCAGCTCGTCTTGCGGAACAGGGTCCCCCACGGCAGGCCACCGGGCTGCTGGCTCGTGTCGAAGGCGCTCAGGATCCGCTGCTCCGCCAGCTCCGGCATGATCTTGCGCCGTGCCGTGCTTTCGTACGGCATCGGCATGCCGTGCGACTCGTAATAGGCGGCGATCTCCTCCCGGAAGAACAGACCCGTGAACACCGTGGCGTGCGCGTGCAGCGACAGCTCCCGGGCCCGCTCGATGTGCTTGTCCGAGTCGTTGAGGCCCGGCACGATCGGCCGCCAGTACAGGACCGTCCGGTAGCGGTCGGCATGCTCGTACAGGGTGCGCAGGCTGTCGGCTGCGATGCTGGAGTCCACCGGTTCGATGCGCTCGTTGTCGATGCCGGAGTGGGTGATCAGGACGGTGATGCGCAGGTTCTTGAAGCTGTTGAGGACGGCGCAGTCGTCGGCGCCCACCCGCCAGCGGGTGATGGTCAGCACGTGGTTGGTCAGGCCTCGCTCGTCGAGCATCCGCAGCTTCGTGAACAGGTGCGGCTTGACGACCGGCAGCATGGGGTCGGTGGCCCGGTTGTAGAGCTGGATGGGCGTGTTGTGCGGCCGGAAGTACTGGTGGCCGAGGAGGGCTTCGACGGCGGCTTCGTCGCTCATCAGCCGACGGGGCGTCTTCATCTGGAAGTTGTCGAAGAGGTGGCGGACGCAGTAGCCGCACTCCAGCGGACAGCCGACGATGTCGTTCAGGGACAGGCCGGATTTGCGGTACTCGACCACGTCGGCGAGCTGGGGCTGAAGGTCGGCTATCTGCGCAGGCGACAGCAGGGGCAGCATGCGGCGGGCCGGGGCAGGAGCGGTCACGGGGGTCTCCAGATGGGCCTGGGTGGTCAGCGGTCGGCGTTCGTGGGCTGGAGCGGTACGCCGGACGGTGAGGTGAGCAGCAGCAGGCGGCGGGCGGCACCGAACCAGGTGCCGAAGTCCCGTCGGGTGGCGTTCGGGTCGTCCGAGGTGTGCACCAGGTTGTGGACGAGGCGCTTCTCGGCGAGGGCTCGGTCGAGGCTGTCGTTGCCGAGGTCGCCGCGGATGGTGCCGGCGGCCGCCTTGGTCGGGTCGAAGTACCCGATGAGGTTGCGCAGCCGAGCGTGGATGCCCGGCTCTCCGTAGGCGAGGGCTACCGTGACCGTTTTGCCCGTGTAGGCGTCATCCAGGCACGCGGGGATGTCGCGGTCGGGGAAGTAGTCGGCATCGACGAGGAGATCCCAGTAGTGCACGTGGGCCTGCCACGGTTGCACGGTGACGTCGAGACGGTTGGCGATCGTGACGCCGACGGCGGTGAACCGTTCGAGTACGGCGTCGACGAGGCCGCGCTGCACCGCGTCCGGCTTGCACAGGATCACCGAGCACCGGTCGAAGTCGGAGACCTGCAGACGGATGCCGGGCCCGAACCAGGTGCCGTATTCGCGGCGAGCGGACGCCGGGTCGTCCGAGGTGTGCACCAGGTTGTGGACGAGGCGCTTCTCCACGGTGGCGACGGCCACGCTGTCCTCACCGAGGTCCCCGCGGATCGTGCCGGGCACTGCCCGGGTCGGGTTGGTGTGCCCGATGAGCTGCCGCAGCCGGGCGTGCACACCGGGCTCGCCGTGCGCCAGAGCGACCGTCACCTTCTGGCCCACGTAAGCGGCGTCGACGTACGACGGCAGGTCACGCATGTCGCGGCGCCCGGTGTCGGCGAGCATGTCCCGGTAGACGACGTGCGCCTGCCAGGCCTGCGCGACTACGTCCATGCGGTCGGAGACGGTGATACCCGCGGTGGAGATCATGTCCAGGATGCGGGGGACCAGGCCCCGCGCCACGGCGTCCGGCTTGCACAGGACGACCACCCAGCGGTCGAAGTCCACGCCTTCGACGACGGTGCCGCTCATCGGCTTCCCCGCGCTCACAACGAACCTCCGGCCGAGTGCGTGGCGCAGGCCGGCCACTTGCGTTCCATGAGCCAGCGCAGGCCCGGGTCGAGCGCGGCCAGCAGGTCGGAGTCGACGGCCACGCTCTTGTCGTGCTGGATCTGCCGGTACAGCTCGAACAGCATCACCACTTGCTGCCAATACGGCTCCAGGCCCAGATCCTGGATGTGCGCGGCGCTGTAGCGCATCTCGTTCGTGCGCAGCGCCTCCTCGTGCTGCAGCACGTTTGCGATGGTGGCTGCGCTGGTGCCCTCGGGCATGGCCGGGAACAGGAACGTGGTCGGCGCCGGGCGGGTCGTGGCCTCGGTGACTACCCGGCGGACGCGGTCGGCGTTGGCATCGTTGACGTGCGCGGAGCCGATCGTGTGGGTGTACGTGCCGAGCTGCAAACCGAGCTGGATGGCCGCGAACTCCTGGATCATCGTGAAGGAGAACACGTCGCTCAGCAGGCCGCAGTCCAGATCGTTGGCGCGCATGTGGCACACCGTGTGCAGGCGGCCACCGCGCGGAAGCAGATGCAGACCGGCCAGACACGCGACGTCCGGATTGGCACGGTCGGCCAGTTCCTTCGCGGAGAAGACGGGCAGGTAGCCGCGCTTGCTGTCCTTCTCGTTCAGCAGCAGCTCCAAGACCCGGTCAAAGGGAGACAGCTCGTCGCCGTCGGCCGGGTTGAACAGCGTGTAGCCGTAGGCGGATCCGCCGAGACTGATGCCGTCGGCGCTACTGGCCCGCATGGACGGCGCGTAGTAGCTGATCATTTCCAGGTCGCGGCGGCCGGCGAGGCACCAGAGCGCTTCGGCGAACTGGAACACCACATTGGCCTTGCGTTCGGCCAGGTACGGCAGGCGCTGGCGGGGATCGGTCAGCCGGAAGCTGACGCCGAGGACCTCGTGGGCCGCGTTGCCGCGCGCGTCGATGTGCTGCTCGGGTTCCTTGGTCGCAAGCTGCAGCAAGGCGACGTACGCGCCTTCGACGCTGCGGAATGTCGGTGCTGTGAGCAAGGCACTCTCCAGGTCGGGGATGGATGGGTGGAGCCGTCCGACGGTCCGGGCTCAGGGGGAGGGGCGGCCGGGCCGCCGGACGGGGTCTATGCGGCGAGGGGCATGAGCTGGTCGATGTCGATGGGGGTGCAGCCGTGCAGGGTGACGATGTCGCGGGCGGCGATGATCCAGCGCAGGTCCGGATGGCCGTGGGGCACGAAGTCCAGGTCCTGGTTCGTCGGGGCCGGGAGCGCGGTGAGGGTTTGGGGGTCGTGCAGGATGCCGGCGACACCCCACGGGGACGGGTATTCGACCCGGGCAGCCACTGCACCGCGGCGCAGGTGTGAGCAGTTACGGAGGGCTTCCGCCGCACATTCTTCGTGTACGGGCGGAACTGCTGTCCGCTCGCCTTCGACGATCGGTCTGCCGTTCCGCTCGCCCATTAGGAACAGGTGCCGTTCGTCGCGCCTAGGGTAGGTCGACGTGCCGCATACCTGGCACAACAGGTGCGTCATGGCCTGACGCTGCCGCAGGGCGTGCACACCCGCCAGGCGCGGTTCCCCCACGCCGCGCACGGCCGGCATCCGCACCCAGAGGATCCCGTGGCGACGATCCACTCGGGGATTCTCGTCGGCGTATCCGATGCCACCGCCCCGCAGGTTCGGCGGCCGCACCAGCGGCACGTGGATCCGCACCTCGCTGGACCAGGGCGCGATGAACGGCACCCGCACGCCCCGCCAGAAGAACTGTCGCGGGCCGGCCTCGCTCATGCGCTCACGCTCACCGGGACAGGCCGGCGCGGAGGGACGATCCGCCCGTCCGGCAGGAGCTCACCGGTGTCGTCGAACACGATGGCACCGTCGGACATCAATGACCATCCCTGATCGTCGTGGCGGGCAACGACGGTTGCGGGGCAGGGGGGATCGTGCCGACACACGGTGGCGTCCTCTCTTGAATGAGTTGTGCGGTTGAAGGACCCTTCGGTCCTCTGCGAACCGTGGGGCGCTGGAGGTAACAGCTGATGAGTGGGCATTGCGGTGGTGGTCGCCGGGCTTGCGGGCGAGAGCCGTTCGGTCTCGTTGTTCCTGCACGCCCCGGGCCGGAGTGCCCTCTCGGCTGCGTCGCGTGTCGGGCGCGAGCCGCGTCACCTGCGGCCTTCAGGCGATGGTGCTCAGCACCGATCCGAGGAGCGTTTCGTGCGGGGCGGGGCTCGGTTGGAACTGGTCGAGCAGTGGCCGCAGTGCGGTGGGTGGCACGAGCCGGTCGCCGCGGCAGGGGCGCAGCCAGTAGGGCCCGGGCGGCTCCGCTGATGTCATGGCGGGCAGCGCGAGGCGATGGGGCTGGCCCAGGCATGTCGCGTACCGGTGCGGCGCCCACTGCTCGCTGGTGCCCGGGGGCACGAGCCAGATGAGCCACGACCTTTGAGGGTCCTCGATCACCGGCCCGCATGCGTCCGCCCGCTCGTCACCGGTGTGCTGGATCCCGTCCATCACCTTGAGGGCGGCATACGCCTGCGGGCCGCTCGCCGTGACGATGATGTCGAAGAAGCGGCCGCCCAACGGCAGCTGGAGAACCCGCTGCTGCTGGAGCGCCATCAGGCTGCGCACGCGCGAGGCCAGGTCCCCCATGTCGTGGGCGACGAGCGAGGGATCTATGGGGAGGCTGGTCGGGGTGAAGCCTGCGGGCTCGGCGGGCGGGCTTACCCGGTCGGCGTCGACCGGCCGGCGCGGCATCTGCCCGGTGCGGCTCATGCCGGGCTCCAGGTGGTGGGGAGGAATGCCGTCACGGTCTTGCCTACGACGTCACCGGTGGTGGCGTCCGTCTTCGGGTCCCACGACAGGGTTCCCTGGTAGTGGCGGACCCACCAGAGCCCGGGTGGCGGGTTCGAAGGCTCGGCGGTCGTCGCTTTCTCGAAGTCGGCGAACTCGGGAGTGGCGTCGTCGACCTCGATGAGCAGCGCGTCCGTCTTGGGCAGCACTGTCAGCCTGAGTTCGACCCAGCCCTCGCCGGGCCCGAACGGTTCGGCGTGCTGGAAGGCGTTGTCCACGAGCTTGTCGGCGACTCTGGCTGCCGCGTCGATGTTCCCGGGCCAGTGCGCCACGGTGAGCCGAGTTCGCACTCGCAGGCGGGCGTTGGGGCCAGCGCCTGCGTTCGCCGTGAGCCTGGTCTGCCATTTGTACGACGGTTCTTCGTCCTGCGGTGAAGGCAGGGCACGCAGGGTGTCACTGGCTGGGGGTGCGTTGCTCTCAAGCTCGACCTGTAAGGGCAGGAGAACCACGGTCGCACTGACCGGGTGCTTGCCGTGATCGAGCTCGGCTGACGTGACCGTGTCTGCAGAGGGAAGAACCTTGCGGTGCTGTGTAGGGGGGTTCACGAGGCGCTCCTGGTTCAGGGTTGTGAATCGTGCGGGCGCGTGGTTGAGGGGCGTGAGCACGTTGTTCAGCCACTCGATGTGGCTCGCGTCGAGGCCTGGTGTTCGGTAGGGCCCACGCCATCCGCAGTGCGGGCCCTTACCGGAGCCGGATGTCCGTCTTGGCGGCAGGGGCGATCTTGAGGTTCGCGTGGTTCCGGCGGCGGGCGCGTTCTCCGGTTCGAGCTGCAGTCAAAGGTAGATCCGCCGTTGACCAAGCCCCAAGTAGATTGCGCGAGTTTGCAGCAAGTAGGTTGACTGGCTCGAATGCCCGGCCGACCATCCTTGTGTCGCGCAAATCCGAGCAAGGATGCAGACAGGAGAACGACCTTGAAGCTACGGTTCCTTGGTAAGAACTCCACGGTGGGTGACTGTCCGACCCTGTATGCCACCGATCGGGACACGTACCTCGTCCAGGGCTGGAAGATCTTCGCGAACGACCTGCTGATGCAACTTGACATCCCTGAGGGGGAAACGGCCGTGGAGGTGCCCACAGAACTGTTCGAGCACCTCGCCAAAGACGGTCTGCCGGCCGGGGAGATCAGGCGGGTCCAGGACCCGATCATGATCCTGACGCCAGACGGTACGTTCGTCGTCCAGGGCCGCGAGGTGACAGACACCGAAACCCTGGCTCAGATGGAGATTCCGGACTACGAGACCGTGGTCGAAGTACCGAAGACCGCGATCACCGCCCTACTGGAGGAACCGCGTGGAGCTGATTTCCAGCGCCGAGCGCAACCAGCTCTTTGAGAGCTTCGCGCAGGATGCATTCCACCTGGAGTTGAGGGACGACTACTCCGTTTCCGATGAGGAGAGTCCCTTCACGAGCTGGCTCCGCGGTGAGACCGTCGACCACTCCTACATGACCTCGTGGACCCAGCTCATCCGACGTGTCACTGCCGAGGGCAAGACGGTCCGACGTGTCCGCGTGGTCACTGTGCCGCACAGCCGCTACATCCAGTGGGAGCACGCGACCACCGCTCTCAACGAGGAGGCTGGCGAGAAGATTCGCTGGCTGCCCCGACACCGCCTGCCGGAGGGCACGGCGTTTCCTGTGGGCGGCAATGACTGGTGGCTCTACGACGACCGTCTCCTCGCCGTGGGCCACTTCGACTCCAAGGGCAGAGTGTTGGGCTCGGAGATCGTCGAAGACCCGGAGACCGTAGCCCAGTGCGTGCGCCTGCGCGACAGCCTCTGGGCTGCTGCGGTCCCCCACGCCGAGTACCGGTCCTGACCGATCCGTGAGTACGCAAGTAGACGAAGCACTGCAGGCGCTCGGTGCCCGGTTGCGCGGCTTCCGCAAGGATGCGGGCTACGCCAGCGGCCGGGCATTCGCACGTGCCACCTCGTGGCAGGAGTCCAAGGTCTCCCGAATCGAGAACGGCAAGCAGCGCCCCAGCGAGACCGATATACGCATCTGGTGCGAGGTGACCGGACAGAGTGACCAGTTGGGTGACCTGGTCGCCATGGTCCGCCACGTCGACGAGCTGTGGCTCGACATGCAGCGGCTGCTTCGAGCGGGCGCGGAGCAGCGACAGCAGCAAGCGCTTCCGGTGTACGACAAGACCAAGGTGTTCCGGATCTGGCACCCCACGGTCGTCTGGGGGACCCTTCAGACTGCGGAATACGCTTCCGAGGTCTTCAAACAGGTCGTCAGCTACTACGAGATTGCCAACGACGCCGAAGCGGCAGTAGCGAAGCGGCTCGAGCGCCAGCAGTACCTGTACCGGGGCGATCGCATCTTCAACGTCCTGCTCGGCGAACAGGCCCTGTACACCAATTTCGGGGGCCCGGAGGTGATGACGGGGCAGCTTGACCGGCTCCTGGCCGTGATGAGGCTACCTCGCCTTAGCCTGGGCATCGTCCCCAGGTCCGCGCCGGCATCCATATGGCCAGGCAACTCGTTTTCGATGTTCGATGACCGGCTCGTCCTCGTCGAGACCTACTCGGCAGAGCTCTCTGTATCTCAGCCCCGAGAGATCGAGCTGTATACCAAGGCATTCGCTCTCTTGAAGCAGTCGGCGGTCTACGGCAGCGCTGTCCGAGACCTTGTCTTCACAGCGATCCAACACTTCGATCAGATGCCGAATGACTAGGAGGTCACACCATGCAGCCCATGGCCCCGAACTGGCGTACCAGCTCCTACACGAAGTCAGATAGCTGCGTTGAAGTGGCCGATAACGACCCGAACGAGATTAGAGTCCGGGACACAAAGGCACACGACGGGGGCGTCATGTCTGTCCACCGATCCACGTGGACGACGTTCGTGGAGTACACCAAGTGCTCATAGCGTGATCTTCGCTATGGAGCAGTTCTGGTTCAGCGGACTGCCCCTGTTGCCGATCGCGGTTGCGCAATCGGTGCGCAGCGCTGTGACCTGCGTGGTTGAAGCCCTGGTTCCAGCTCATCAACGAAGAGCGGGCCGTGGCGGAGGCTTCCTTGATCACTGAGGCGCTGGACCGCGCCGACTGCCGCCAAACCGGTCTAGTGCTGGGCGATGGCCGCGCGAATCCGGTGGTCGACGCGTAAGTCGTGCACCAGGTGGCCGAAGTACGTCACGCACTCCGGGTGCTGTCGCAGCATCGCCGCCACCGAGCTGGCGGCGTCCCTGCTCAGGGTCGTCCACCAGGAGAAGCCGTCGGCCTGGCTGCTCTGGTCGTCCAGGAGGGGGATCCATTCGAACGCGCCACCGCAGCAGGCTTCCAGGAGATCGAGCTCCCTCGCCCGGGCCGCCTCCTTGGCGATATCGGCCAGCCACCTGACGGTGGCGCCGAGTTCCTCGGAGCCGTGGGAGACGTCCGAACCGAAGAGTGTCGCCATCGCGGACACGACCTCGACCGCACGAGCGGCGTCGGCCAGCAGACCTGCCATGATCGAGGCGACGGGAACCTTGATCAGCACGTCGAAGTAGAGAGCCGCGTCGTCGGGATGCGTAGCGGCCAGTGTCAGGAGGTCCGACCCCGCACCCGTCGACCCGGCGAACAGTTCCCGCTGGAGGTGCTCGCCGCGTAGCGCAACGGGCTCCGCCGGCCCGTCCAGCTCTTGCGCGACGAAATCGAGGAAGGCGGACACCGTGGCCGGGCGTCGCTCCGGGTCCCTCTGGGTCGCCTCCCGGACGATCGCACGCCAGGGGCCCGACTTGGGGAGCAACGGGACGTTCACGAGGGGCATCTCGCCAGTGACGGCCCATCCGATGAGCTGCCCCAGGCTGTAGATGTCGGCGGTGGGGCCCACGAGGTGGGCGTCGCTGTAGTGCTCAGGGGCCGCGAAACCCTCGGAGCCGAGGAAGACCCCCACGCGGGTCCGCTGCGGATCGGTCGTCTGCCCCAGGGGCCGCCGCACGATCCCCCAGTCCGCCAGGACCCAGCGGCCGTTCAGACGCAGGACGTTGGCTGGCTTGATGTCCCGGTGGATCCATCCTGTCCGGTGCGCCACCGCGAGGACCGAGCAGAGGGATTCCAGCAGCTCCCGCAGGGCCGCATCATCGGAGAACTCCTCCCGGCAGCTCTCGGCGGTGGCCTCCGCGTACGGCATGACGAACCAGGTGTGCTTTGGATCGAAGTCCAGGACTGGCATCGCGTACGGGTTCCCGATCAGGCTGCGCCCGCATTCGATCTCCCGCTTCATGCGGGCAACTTGACGTGCGGGCGGGTACTTGTCCTTCAGCTTCTTGAGGATGACGACCTCGCCGCTGGGCTTGTGCACCGCCTTGAAGACGTCTGCCTGGCCGCCGTCGGCGAGGGGTAGCCGTTCACACCGGTAGTCCTTGCGCTCGCCCCGTCTGGAGGGGCTGACCAGCTCTCCCGTTCGTGGCGCGACCAGCGGCTTGCCAGCGATCTCCTCCAGTTCCCCGGCTTCCGAGAAAAGAGTGATCCGGTCGCTCGTGTGGGCGATGGCATCCGCGAGGCTCGCCGAAGTCGGCGAGTTCGCGTCCGCCGGGCGCCGGGGAGCGACGACGTTCCGGAAGACCTCCGCGGGATCGAACCCCTCGGCGAGGTACTGGAGCACCTCGCGTTGGTCCTCGGGAAGTAGCGGCTGGAATGCGTCGAACTGCGCCCTGTCCGTGATGGTGCGGATGGCCTCCAGGGTCTGGCCGTCGATGCCCAGCTCTGTGAGGTCGGTGGCGGAGAACCGAGCGAAGAGAGTTGTCGAAGTGTGGGAGGCGGGCCGCGAAGTGACCAGCCGCTCCATGGCCGCGACGTCCCGCACCTCCAGTCTTCCCATCGCGGAGTTCACGGAGAAGAGCCGGGTGGCGGCCCACTGCAGGGCCTCGTCGTGCGGCAGCACCTTGAGGACGGCGGTCCGGACGCGGCCGGAGCGCGCGGTGTGAGCGTCAGCAGGTAGCCGTCGAGCCCGTCGGGTGCCTCGTGCAGCCGGAGGAGAAAGGTCTCACTTCCGTCGTCGGGCGCGAGGAGCACGCCCCTCCAGAAGGCCGTGATGCGTATCGTCCTCATCCGCGGATCACGGGCCATGCGCGCGACGGACAACCCCAGCCCCTTGTCCGCGTACAGCTCGGCCACCGTCAGCGACTGGAACTTGGCCATCGCCTTGCGAACCCCGGCCCGGACGGGCTTGTCCAGCTGCTCGTAGTCGGTCCAGAAGGTGTGCACGAAGGCGAGCTGCGGCAAGGGTAAGTCTCCTACGCGAGAGGCTAGTGCCGCATCAGGCAACGTTCGCCTCGTCTTGAGTTACCTCGTGAGCCTTGCGGTGGGGTGGGTGAGCTGGAAGGCTCCCGGTCATGCCG
>NZ_JBIVBS010000035.1:0-43547 GCF_044746205.1 Streptomyces sp. NPDC086549
GAGGCCCTGCCTTCATGCCCGCAGCCAGCGGCAACCACCCGATCGAGACTCCCGTTCGACGCACACCCCTCAAGATCGGAACGACAACAGCTACTGAGCTCAACCCTGAAGCTGATCGGAAAATCGATGTTCGGGAGGGCAGGCGCCAGCATCCGGGCCGCCTGCGGACCGGATGGCGGTGAGACGGGCCAGTCAGGCTGATGCCGGTGTGAGGGCGACTTGGTGGCCGAGGGCCTGGAGCTGGCGGACGAGATCGCGGGTCTTGCGGGCGGGGTCGAGGTGGCGGCGGTGCCAGTCGGCGCCGAGCTCCTGGTAGGAGGCGTCTGGGTCGTTGATCAGGTGCCAGGCGATGACGAGTGTCGAGCGGGCGACGGCGACCAGGGTTTTGGCCTGGCCGCGGCGTTTGACGATGCGGCGGTAGCGGGCGCCGAGGAAGGTGTCGGTGCGGGCGTCGGCGTTGGCGGCCTCGCCGAGGGCGCCCTTGAGCCAGGGGTTGCCCTGCCCGGCCGGACCCGTGCTGCTCTTCGCGCCGGACTGGATGGCGCGGGGGCACAACTTTGCCCAGGAGACGAGGTGTTCGGGCGTGGGGAACCGGCTCATGTCCGCGCCGATCTCGGCGAGGATGACCTGCGCAGTGGCCGGTCCGATCCCGGGGACGGCGTCCAGCTTCTCGGCCAGAGCCAGTGCACTGACTGTTGTAGCGGGCTTGCTCCCGGTTCCCGAGCGGTCTGGCGGGGTGGTGATCTGCTCCAGCGTCCTGGCGATCAGCCAGTCGAGTTCGTGGATCTGTGCGGTGAGGTGGTCGACGGTGCCCAGCAGCACCCTCAGCAGCCGGGCGTGGTGGTCTTCGAACTGCCCGGTCAGGGCCTCGATGAGGGCCGGCTTCTTTTTGACCAAGTTGCCTTTGGCGAGGTTGAGCCGTCGCGGCACACGACCTCGACACCCGAATGCTCGCGCAGCCACGCTTCCAGCATGTCGGCCGTACGGTCAGGCAGCACGTCGATCCGCTCATGGGTCTCGGCGTCGATCACCACGGTGGCATAGCGGTGCCGCCGGCGCAGGGCGAAATCGTCGACGCCGATCACGCGGGGCACCCGCCCGGTGGGCAACGGGATGCGCAGCAGGGTGCGCAGGGCTGTGTGACGGGACAGGCCCACCGCGAGTATCGCCAGCAACCGTGATCCCGCTCGGCCCGCTAACTCTTTGACCACGGCCGTGGTCAAGCAGACCGCGATCCGCGACGGCAGCCTGCTGCTGGTCGTCTCCGGCTCCCCGGCCCTTGTCGACCGCCATCTCGACAAGGCCCTCGCCAAGGCCACGGCAGCCAGCTGACCGACCCCCGACGCACTGCTGCCCCCGACCAAAATGGTCGGGGGCAGCAGTGCTGTGCGGCTCGCGCCGCTGCACGGTCCGGCAGGTTCCTACTGAGGTTTTCGGGTTGTCGTCGGGTGGTGACGGTTCATGCACCTGATCGACGGCTGCCTCACCGCCACCGGCCTGACCCTCGCACACCGACCCCACCGTGAAAACCTCAGTAACGGTGTCCTACTAGTAGCCGCACTTCTGCAGGCCGGCCCGGATGCCGGCCTCGCCGTCCACGTAGGGGGCGTAGGTCCACGCATAAATGTGCAGCGAGTACCCGAGGTGGTTGTAGTACTCGGTTTTCGTGTGGTACCAGCGGTTCCCCTGGTCCAGCATCTTTCCCTTGTCGCTCCAGCAGTCGACCTCGATACCGTCCGTGACGTTCGGATTCGCGTTGTAGATGAGGTCCTGCTGAGTGGCCTTGTCGGCGTTGTCAATGACGTTGTAGTCGTTGTACAGACCCACGTTGTGCCCGGTGGTCAGGTGGATTCCCATATCCGTGATGGCCGCGCTCGCCGGGGTGGCGGCCAACACCCCGCCCGTGGCTATGGCGCCGACCAGCGCCGTGGTCGCAGCCAGCTTCTTGCCGATGTACATGAGACTTCCTCCTGATCGCCTGACAACGTCGCGGCACGGCTGAGTGCCTCACAGTGACGCTATGGACACGGGTCCTTCGGCCGTCCTAGATTCGTCCTAGTGCCAGGTCAGCGAGATGACCAACGCTGATCATGAAGTGCCGGGGGGAAGATGAGATTCGGCGTACTGGGGCCGCTGCATGCCCAGATCACCGGACGCGAGGTCCGATTAGACGGACCGCGGCAGGCCAAGATGCTGGCCGCGCTTCTGATCGACGCCAACAACGTCGTCGCCATGGAACGGCTTATCGCCGTGATGTGGGACGCGATAGCGCCCGCCACCGCGGTCCGTCAAATCCAGGACGCTCTCTCCGGGCTGCGCCGCAACCTCGCCGCGTGCGGAGCACCCGGCTCCTTGATCAGTACGCGGCGCGGCGGCTACGAGATCCACCTGGCTCAAGGCCAGCTCGACCTGCTGGAGTTCGACCACGAGCGACACCTCTCCGAACAGCACACGGCCCCGTTCGAGAGAGCAGCCGCGTTGCGGCGGGCGCTCGCTTGCTGGCGCGGAAACGCCCTGGCCGACACTCCCAGCCAAGCCCTGGAGATCGATGCGGCACGGCTGAACGAGAGACGCGCGGCCACGCACAAACAGTGCCTGGCCATCGAACTCGACCTGGGGCGTCATCGAGAGGTCATTGATGAACTGACCGCTCTGCTCTGCGAGCACCCCTACGACGAGCAGGTCGCCGAGCACCTGATGGTCGCCCTCTACCGGTGTCGAAGACAAGGTGAGGCGCTGCAGGTGTACGAGCGGCTGCGCCGGACACTGGCCGACGAGCTCGGCGTCGACCCCACCCCGCCGTTGCAGGCGCTGCATCAGCGCATCCTGACCGCAGATCCCGCCCTGGCGGCTACGATCCCAGCAGACGGTCCCTCGGCCACGCGACCGGAGAGCCCTGCCCCGGCGGCCCCCGGACCGGCAATGTCGATGCCGGTGCGTCAACTTCCCCTCGACGTACCCGATTTCGTGGGCCGGGCCGAAGCACTGGCCGAGATCGCCGGGCTGCTCGACGGGTCGGCGCCGAACCGGGCCCGGGTGGCCGTCATCGTGGGCGGTCCCGGTGTCGGCAAGTCCTGCCTGGTGACGCACGCTGCGCGGCTGGCGAGCGCCGACTTCCCCGACGGCCAGCTCTACCTCAACCTCGCGGCAACATCCAACGAGCCACGGGACCCGGGGCTGATGCTGGCCGAAGCACTGCGTGCGCTCTCGATCACCGGCAGCGCGATCCCGAGCGGCCTGTCCGAGCGAGCCGCGCTCTACCGATCGTTGCTGGTGGACCGTCACATGCTGGTGGTGCTGGACGATGCCGGTCACGCCGATCAGGTGATGCCGTTGCTGCCCGGCGCCGTGGGCTGTGCCGTATTGATCACCAGCCGCACTCTGCTGACGCAACTTCCCGGCGCCCGGCACATCGACCTGGACGTGCTGAGCCCGGCAGAGGCACGGGAGTTGTTCACCGGCATCGTCGGCCGGCGGCGGGTCGAACGGGAACCGGCGGAGGCCGACGGGATCCTCGACTGCTGCGGCAATCTGCCGCTGGCGATCCGCCTCGCCAGCGGCAAGCTCACGGGCCGCCCGGCTTGGTCGCTGCGGGTACTGCGGGAACGGATCGAGGACGAGTCACGGCGGCTGGCAGAGCTGAGGATCGGGGACCTCAGCGTGCGAGCCAGTGTCGAACTGAGCTTGCGGCTGCTGCCGGCCGACGCGGTGCGCGCGCTGAGCCTGTTGGGTCTGCTCGGCCCCTACACCCTGCCCGGCTGGGTGGTCGGACCGCTGCTGGACCGCGCGGACGGCGAAGAGGTGCTGGACACCCTCGTCGACGCCAGCCTGGTGCGGCTGACCGCCACCGACGCCCTGGGCCAGCCGCGTTACCGGCTGCACGACCTGATCAGGACCTGTGCCGTGGAGAACGCCGCTCCGCTGCCCATGGAGGACAAGCGGGACGCGATCATCCGGGTGCTGTCCGTCTGGCTTGAGCTGATCGGGCGCGGCACCGATCGGCTGCCGGCAGCCGGGCTGCTGGCCGCCGCGCCCGGTTCGGCACCGCGCCGGTCGCTGTCCGATGCGGTCGTGGACCGGCTGATGGCCGACCCGGCCGGCTGGTTCGACGCGGAGCGCGACAACCTGCTCGGCGCGGTGAAACTGGCCGTGGACTGGGGCCGGGACGAGTTGGCCTGGGAGCTGGCGGCCGGCGCGGCAACCTACTACGACCACCGGTGCCTCTATCAGGACTGGCAGCACGGGCACCGGCTCGCGTTGGACGCGGCCGAGGCCGCCGGCAACGGGCGCGGCGCATCGGTGCTGCTACGCGGTCTTGGCCAACTGCACATCTACCAGGACGAGTTCGGTCGGGCCACCCGGGCCCTTGAGTCCTCCCTCGGGCTGTGCCAGGACGGTGGGGACAAACGCGGCGAGGCGCTGTCGGTTGCCATGCTGGCTACGGTCAGTCGGGTGCAGGGCCGTGACGACGAAGCCCTCGAACGTGTCGAGCACGCACTGTCCATCGCGGTCGGTGAGGGCGACCGGCACATCGAAGCGCAGCTGTCCTGCTCCATGGCCGTGATGAAGCTAATGCAGGGCGAGCTCGACGAGGCGGAGTCATGGTTCGACGGGGCTTTGAGCCAGGCCAGGGCGCTGGGCGACGGGCATCGCGTGGCCGTGGTTCTGCGGCGGTTCAGCCGGCTGCACGATCGGCGTGGTGATCCGGACGAGGCGCTGCGCTGTCTGGGGCAGGCGCTGGCCACCTTCGAGGAACTGGCCGACGAGCGGTGCGCCGCGTACACGCTGCTGGAAGTCGGCCGCGTGTACGCCGGTCAGCACGACCGGGACCGGGCGAGCCCTGCGTTGGAGCGCGCGGCGGGCCTGTTCCACCGGCACGGCGACCGTCAGGACGAGGCCACCTGCTGGCAACTGATCGGCGACCTGGACGCCGCCGCCGGCGTCCACCACTTGGCGAACCATCACCGAGAGCGAGCGATGCGGCTGTGGCAGACGATCGGCGACATCAACCAGACGAACGCTCCGGCGCGGCCATCGTCGCCGTGAGGTGGTCATGTCCCTGATCGGAGATGTCTGTCTGATCAGGGATCACTGAACCTCCGGCCGGCCTGCCGGACAGACCGCGCGTCGGCCACTGCGTACGGGATGGGCTGACGAAGCTGTACCTGGTGGCCGGCGGTTTCGGGGGGACGACGGCGCCGTCCCGCATGGCGACGGTGCTGTCGCCCGGGGTAACCCTGGGCGGCGACTTCGTCCGGGGTCGACAGGCGGATGCCGAGGGTTTCAGCCTTGGCCCGCTTGGATCCTGCGTCGTCGCCGGCCACGACGGGGTGGTCTTCCTGGAGACGCTGGAGCAAGAGTGGCCACCGGCCCGTTCGATCAACTCCGTCATCTGGTTGCGGCTGAGTTTCTCGGAGACCGCTTGCTGGCGGTGGCGATCGCCGCCGCCAGCAAGCGGCTGTCAGCCCGTGTGGACCTGCAGTGCTGTCCGGACGGCGGATTCGAGTGCGCCCTCGATCCAGGCGGGCTTGATGGGCGTGTGGTCTCCCGCGAAATGCAGCGGTCCCTCGGATGTGGGGATGTCGGGGAACAGTTCCGTGTGCTGGCCGGGCAGGAGTACGGAAGCCTCTCCGTAGGCGTAGTGGTCGCGCATCCACGACTGGGCCTTGGCGAATACCTCTTCCGGGAAGTCCCTCCACCGCTTCCTGATCACTGCCCCTCATCGACCAGCCCGGGCGACAGGTCGCCACGAACCCGGCGGACACGCGGCCTGTGCCGATAACGGCCGAACTCCAGTCGCTCCTGGTCCACCACGATCTCCGGCTTGACCGGCAGGAAGCGCACGGGATCCGCGCCCGGCAGCCCGCCCACAGTGCCCGGCAGCTCCTGCATGCCCCCACCGGCCGCGCGCAAGAGCGGCGCCACAGCCAGGCGCACCTGCTGGGCAAGCGGAAGACTCACGCCGCCGGCCCTCATCCGGCCGCCCTTCGGCAGGCCCAGCACGAGGGCCTGCGCCGCCGGAGTCGCTCCGGTCACCCCGATGACCACGGCCTCGGTGGTGTGCCGCTGGCGCCACTTCACCCAGCCCGAAGCAAGGCCGGCCACGCACGGTGCGTCGGTCCGCTTGCCTACGAGGCCTTCCACGCCCGCAAGTGCTCCGACCCAATCGAGGGCCTGCCCTACGTCCTCGGTTGTCGGCACCGCGCGCAGGGTGGTCGGGCCGCCTTCGAGGAGACGCAGCAGCCCGACGCGCCGCTCGGCGTAGGGGCGGGGGCGCCAGTCGGTTTCGCCGATGGCGAGGATGTCGAAGAGGGCGACGTGGACGGTGAAGTCGGCGCCGCGCCGCGGGCCGTGGCGTCCAGCTCGGGTCTGCAGGCGGTCGAACGCCACACCCGAGCCATCGTTGAGCACTGCGACCGGCTCACCGTCGAGGACGGCGTCCGGCAAGCCGGCGGCCGCCTCTGTGATGTCGGAGAAACTCCGGGACAGGTCAGTGCCGTGTCGGCTCCACACCCGCCAGGTAGCGGTGTGGATCTGGCATCTCCAGCCGTCCCACTTCGGCTCGAGCGTCCAGCCCGGCGCCTCGGGAATGGTGTCGACTGCGCGGGCCAGTGCGAGCGGGCGGGCAGAGTGAAGGGCGGCACGGGGACCTCCTGCGGGACCTTCAGCGTAGGTCGGCGTCCCTCCTCGCGCGTCCCGGCAGGTCAGCGAACAGTGCCCGCTGCATGCCGCCGGCTACTTCGCCGTTCTGTGCTTCGGCGTCGGAAGCGAAGGCAGCCTACGTACCTGGTCTACGAGTTCGCCATCGAGTCGAGCCGCTCGTGCTTCCTTGGCTGATCCGGTGCGATCGGTCAAAGGGTCAGGCCAGCACGACGGGATGTTGGGGGATGCGGCCATCACGGACGCGGGCAACGAGGTCAGCGAGGCCTACGGGATACACCGTCTCCTGGGTGCGGCGCAGGTCGGTGACGGTCCACCAGCGGTATTCGCGGATGTTGTCGGGCTGCGTGGCACGGGCCGGGTCGACCGCGTCCGCGCCGACCCGGGCGAGGAAGTACTTCTCCACCTGGCGGACCTGGCGTCCGCCGACCAAGTGGTCCTTGCTGCGCTCCGCGAGCTGCACACCCAGTTCGACCGCGTGCTTGTCGATGCCGAGCTCCTCGTGCAGCTCACGGAGCGTTGCCGTGGTGTCGTCCTCCCCCGGCTCCAGCGAACCGCCCGGTGTGGCCCAGAAGCCGCCGTTCTCGTCGTAGCGCAGCAGCAGGACGCGGTCGTCGGAGTCGAGCAGGATGGCACGGGCGGCTTCCCTCAGCGGCGGAGTGGAGGTCGTCATGCCTTTCAGTGTGGCAGTCCCGCAAGCGGGGTCAGGGCCGCTGGACGAGGTATTCGCCGATGCACGCTGCATCCAGGTCGCAGGCCTGGAACGTGGCGAGGGCGTCGGCGGGGCTTTCGACGATGGGCTCGCGGTCGTTGAAGGATGTGTTCAGGACGACGGGCACGCCGGTGAGCTGGTGGAAGTGCCTGATGAGCTGCCCGTAGGCGGGGGCAGCGGCCGTGTCGACGGTCTGGACGCGGGCGGTCCCGTCGACGTGTACGACTCCGGCGATCTTGTCGGCGTGGTCGGAGTGGACTGGCGGGGCGAGCAGCATGAACGGGCTGGCCACGTCGAGGTCGAACCAGGTGGAGGCGTGGTCCGCGAGGACGGCTGGCGCGAATGGCCGGAATGGCTCGCGGTGTTTGATCCTCTGGTTGAGGGCGTCGGAGCTGGCGGTGGTTCGGGGGTCGGCGAGGATGCTGCGGGCTCCCAGTGCGCGGGGCCCGAGCTCGCTGCCGCCCTGGAACCAGCCGATGATTTTCCCGTCGGCGATCATCTGTGCGGCCGTGCGGGCGATGTCGTTCTCGCGCCGCCATGTGAACGGAGTCCGGCGACGTTCGACCAGGCCGGAGCGGGGATCGCGGCGCAGTGCCTGTTCGATCTCCTCGCCTGTGTAGTCGCGGCCGAAGTAGTCGCTGGTCAGGGGCCGCCGGGGCAGGTTGCCGGTGAGCCGGTGCCAGGCGTACGGGGCGCAGCCGAGGGCTTGGCCGCGGTCGGAGCGGCGGGTGGGGCGAAGTAGCTGGTGACCGTGTCCAGGCGGCGGAGTTTGTCGGCGGCGACGCAGTTGAGGGCGACGCCGCCGGCGAAGCACAGGTTGCCCAGCCCGGTCGCGGCGATGGTCTGTTCGGCGAGCGCGCACAGGGCGTGCTCGGTCTCGGCCTGGACGTAGGCGGCCGCACTTGTCCAGTTGATGTCACAAGTCCCCGAGCTGTCCGCAGAGCAGACCCTGCTGGCCGCCACTCCCCCAGGCCGCGCCCTCAAAGTTCCCCCCAGCAGCACTGCCGGCACCGAGGACTGGCGGGTGTACGAGGTGACGGTCAGAGCGGCCGCTGTGTGGTGGCGTGCGCGGTCGAGTCCGCAGCCGCTGACCGCGAAGGTGCTGGCTGGCAAAGCGCTGCGCGACACGAAGAACCCATGGACCCTGCAGCGTCGACAGGCCTTCACGAACCTCGTCGGCATGCCCTTCGACCAAGCCGTGGAAGGAAGCGAGACCGAACTACGGATGCGGGGACCGCTGCGCTGGAGCGTCGGCACCGTCATCGCTGACGCTGCTGCCTGCAGGCCATGGCTGGGCCTGCCCGCCCACGGTCTACTCAGCCTCGGTCTGATCGAGAGCACTGCCGCCGGTGTCCTCTTGATCGAGAACAAGGACGCCTCCCCCGGACGTCGCAGACCGTTGGCTGTGCGTGTGGGGAGCCGGCTACGCCACACATGGTCTGGTCGCGTTCCTCAAGGCCATGGCTCCCCTGCCCGTGGCCGCCTGGCAGGACCTGGACGCCCACGGCATCCGGATCATCGCCAACCTCACCGACCGCACCGGCCGTTGCATCACTCCCGTGGGTATGAACGTCGACCTCTACCGCAACGGAACCAAGTACCGTCAGAAACCCGAAAAGCGGGCAGAGAATCTGAAGATCGCAGAGGAACTCTCTGTCAGCGGGCCGCTCCCGCTGCGTGCTCTGGCCGCCGAGATCGCCCGCAACGGTGGGGACGCGTGTGAGCACGAGACCCTCTACGACGACGTCCTGCCCTCGCTGTCCGTCGTACTCGAGCAGATCATCGGGAGCACTGAGGTGCGGGATGACACCGAGAACGCCCGCTGAGCCGATTCCTCTCCAATTCCCTGCCAACCCGATGGACAGATCCGGTCGAATGCCCAGCCCACCAAGACGAGCCTGTCGGGCGCCGGACCCAGCACATCGTTCAGATGTCGTCGATCAGGTCACGGGCCACGTCTGGTGCCACTCGGGCGATGGCTTCGAGCGCCGCGATCGCCTTGCCGTGCAGCAGCGCCCGGCCCGCCATCCGCCGCCCCATTCCCATCCTGCCGAGGGAGGCCGCCCGACGGGCCAACACGGCCAGCATGGCCGGGCGTTCGTCCGGATCGGCGCTCTCCACGATGGCCAGGGCCTGCGCGCTTTGGCCTGCCGTCAGGTACCCACAGGCCAACTCGGTCAGTGCGGCGTCTGTGCCGATCGCGCTGGTCGAGGAGGCGAGAAGTTCCTCGGCGCCGGCCAGGTCGCCTGCGGCCGTCAGCGCCTCGGCCAGGGCGCAGCGGGCCTCCTCAAGCTCGGAATCGGACATCTCCGAGACGAAGGAGTCGTCGATCAGATCGAACTGTGCGAGAACAAAGGCGTTGGCCTGGAGCTTCTCGTGCCAGATGTCCGCCGCCCTGTCAGCGTAAGCGGTGGCCGCTGCGAGGTCATGTCGGCTCGCGGCGCCCTTCGCGGCCGCAGCCAGACAGTGGACCGGGTCGTAGGCCACGAACAAGTCGGACTCGAACCATGGCTCCAGAACATGCTCGGCCCCTGCAGCCACCAGCGGTTCCGCCAGAATCTGCAGCAGGGTCGAAAAGTTGGGGGCATCTTTCCTTTTGGTCCTTCGCAAGATGCTGTCAACGGCGCCGAACTCGCGGGCCGAGATTGCTGCCCGCGCAAGCTGCGTCCGAACGGCGAACGAATCAGGCGTCGAGAGCTCCTTGGCCGAGCGGAGCGCGGCGGCGTACCACCGGCTCACGAGCTGCGGTGAGCGGACTGCCATGGACCCGAACGCGCAGGCCCGTACCTCTGGTGGGTGGATCGTGAGGGCGACCCGTTCGGCCTCTTCCGCGTCCCCTGCCTCTGCCCAGGACACTGCGACCTCAGCGAGCAGGTCGGACCTCTGGGAGGAGGGGATGATCGCCCTGGTGACAGCTTCGGCCCGGCTGCGTTCGCCCAGAGCGACAAGGGCGCGGACCCGGTACTGCACCTCGTCCGAGAGACCGCTGCGCCCACCGACCTCGTGCACCTCGTCCAGCAGCTTCCTGCCGCGTTCCGGGGCACTCGTGCCCACTGCGACGGCAAGGTCGGTCAACGCCCGAGCGCGCTCCTCCGGCCGTGTGAGCCGGCCCCGAATGATGCTTTCGGCGTCACCGAGCCGCCCGGCTTTGATGAGGGAGGCAGCGATCCGTTCCCAGCCCGGTGAGCTGGCTCCGGCGACAAGGCGTTGGACGTCGTCGGCCGTCGATCCGGCACGCACCACGGCGTCGGCGACGGCGTTCAGGGCGCGTTCGGTGCTGAACTCGAACCAGATGTCCGACGCGGCGTCCCAAGCCGCAGCGTATTGGTCAGTGAACAGCGCCCACCGCACGACAGCCCGCAGAGCGCGCCGCCGGTACCAGCGTGACTCCTCGTCCTGTGCCGGATCCTCGGCGCGGTGTGCGCACTTGAGCACGGTGTCCGCAGGCTCCGCGCGCAGGATCACCGGCAGGAACACATCGAAGCTCTCCGGGCATGTGAAGTCAACACGCATGGTCCACTGCCGTGCCACCGCCACAACCTGCTGCTGATCACCGGCGGCGCGGAACGCGTCGAGAACGTCAACTAAGGCCTCGGAGAGCTGGTACCGGGGGGTCTCGGTCAGCAGTGACTGCGCTGCGCACGCGAACTCCGCTGCCTCTGCCCTCCGGCCCTGTTCCGCGGCCGCCACGCTCAGGGCTGCGAACGCCCCCAGACGATCCCGCGGATCAGTGATGCGGAAGACGCCGGTCAGACCATCATGGGGCGGGTCACGCCGGGGAAGCAGCCCGCTGTCCACGACTGCCTGACGGACCGGGTCCTGCCTGGTATGCGATCGCGGCGACCGGACGGGGAATCCTTCCCCGAGGCGGCGTTGCGCCTCCGTACGATGCCAGTCCGATACGAAGCTGGCGGCTAGCGACCTGCCTCGTCTCTCGTCGTCGAGCGCCGCCCACGCCGCCGGCAGTGACACCGGCAGCCCGCTGGCGCGTCCATCGAGATGGTCGCGTCGCCGGGCCAGCCGGAATAGTGCCACGAGATCGGGCTCGGTCTCGGATTCCGGGTCGCACGTTGCCGCGTGCATTCCAAGAGCCGCCGTCACCTCTGTGAGGCTCGCCCCATCGCCGCCGAGGGTTTCCAGGAGGAGCCGTTGGCGGCCCGGATCGCCAGCAAGTCGAGTGAGCCGGTCAAGGTCCTGGCTGGAGATCAGCAGCTCGGGATAGCCGAACCGAAGGTAGGCAGGCGTCGCCGTCGGCCACGCCGGGGCGCTTTGGGCATAAACGTCCGCCCACGTGTGGATCAGCTCCCGGTACCGGTCGAGTGCCAGACCGAATTTGGTGAGGGCACTCGCATAAAGCAACTCGTGGGCGAAGAAATGGGTCGTGGTGCCGTCCAGTGTTGACGAGGCCAGGACCCGTCCGGCCACACCCTGGAGCGCGGTATGAACGACTGCAAGCTCACACCCCACCAGTTCTTCGAGGTCGTTCGCGGTCAGGCCACCGCCAGCCGCGGCAATGTAGGCGACCACCTCACGGCTGCGGCGCACCTGCTCGGGTGCCCCGTCGATCGACACGATCTGGTCGACCTCGGCCTCGGCCAGGACCTGCAGCTCCCGGACGTGTGGCGATGCCTGTAGCTCGGCGGAGCCCTCGCGCCACAACATGTCCGAGCGGTTGACATCGGAAGGGAGGCTCACGGTGCTCCGTCCGGCGCAGATCACCGCGGTTCCGTCCTCGGCGAGTTCGGCGAGCAGCCTCGCGATGCTCCTCTGCCTGGGCCAGCTCATCACCGGGCCGAGGTCCTCGTCGAGACCGTCCACGACCAGGACCAGCCGCCGGCCGTAGCCGGCGACGCGGGTTCTCGCCTCACGCAGAAGCTGGGGAAGCAGCACAGGGTCGGCGTGTTCGCCGACCGGTGGACTTCCCTGACGGTTGAGCAGGGCCCAGAGCTGTTCGAACGTCCAGCGGGAGAATGCCTGGATATCGTGGTGCCCCGGCCGTCGTGAGTTGACGAAGAACGCCACGAGGTCGGTGTCAGGTGGTGGATTCATGACCAGCGTCGCGAGCAAGGCCGTCTTGCCGGACCACGCGTCCCCTCGCCACCACATGGATCGCCCGTCGCCGGTGCAGAAGCGGTGCAGCTGGGCAAGCTCGGCCTCCCGGCCGACCAACTTGGTGGGCGCGAGACTGCTTACCACTCCCTGCCGGTAGGCCGATTCCCTGCGCCCGTCGAGTGCCTCCAGGACGGTCTGAGGGCCGCCGTGTCGGCGCAGGGCTTCACAAAATGATTCGTCGGCGATCTCCCGCATCGACACCGCTTCCACCCGGCCGTTGTGCCAGCCGCGTGGTGCCCTGACCACCACGCCGATCAGCGCGTCGTCACAGAAGAGCCCAGCCCCCGACATGCCTGCCCAGGGCGACCGGTCGCCTCCAGTCTCGGGCGGGACGCCCCGAGTCTCCAGCACGTACCAGCCTCGCAGCCTTCCCGTCCCTGGGAGGACCGAGCCCGCGAGCTGCTCGCTGTCGAGGTTGTTTCCCTCGTCTCGCTGGGCTTCCGGGAAGCCGATGGCCTGGCAGTTGGCTTGAATCTCCAGGCTGGTCAGCTCACCCCAGCGTAGCGGGGTTAAGGGGCCCGGGACGATGTCCTCTCGGGCGCACAGCAAAGCCGCGTCGCATTCGTCGTTCTTGGGCAGCCATACAACGTCGCACTCCACCGGGCTGGCTGAGCCGGCCACCCGGACGTCGGCGGTCTGTCGCGTCTTCACCACATGCGCGGCGGTAAGAACCAGCCGCGGCCCGAGAAGATAGCCGCTGCCCTGCCGCTGCGAGCTAAAGACGGCCGCGACGCGCTGCATGTGCGGGTTCACGGCCTACCTGTAATTCCTGGCAGATCGGAGAGGCGCCAGCTTCACCTGGACCCGCCACCGTTCGCGGACGCGGCCCGGCCGAAATTGGCGGTGCCGCCGAGGTCGGCACTGCCAATCTCCAGTTCGCGTCCCGTCGTTGCGTCCTTGGGCCGCAGAACCAGCTTCACGTGATGCGTGTCGACCCGGGTCCGCGATACGTCGGATCCGGCGGTGACTACCCACGCCTTGACACCAGCGCTGCCCGAGACGCCCTTGCGGAGCTCGACAGTGAACTCCAACTCGATCGAGTCGACCGCGAATCGGACCGATTGACCGGCACCCCGGCCCGCGGCGTCCAGCAGTTCGTCACGCAGCGACTGGACGGCGTCCCCCAGCTGAACGCCTTCAAAATCCCCGCTCATCGTCCCCCCTATATGCAGAGCCATACGCCCACCTGAACCACAAGTGACCGGATGGATGCCGAGAGTAGTGTCTGCGCTTGCTCTTTCTCTGCTGAACCTAAATATCGACACGATTTGCGTCGCCCACCTGGGGATTCCCGGCGCGGTCGGGTGCCGCCGGAGCGGCGTGTGCAGCGCCAGCCTGGGTGATGAGCATGGCAAAGGCGGCGACGGCAGTGTGGGGGAAACGCATGAGACGCCCCCTCGAAGATCAAGAACTTGTCGTGATCTTCGTAGCCGTTTCCTCGGCGACCCGCCCGGACTCACGACCGCAACTCACCCGTCCGCGGCGCGAAGTCGGATAGTCGCGCGGCGGAGCAGTCTGGCGCTGCACGTGCGCGGCGCCGTCGGCACTGCGGCATCACAGTGCACTCCCCCGTTTCACTCTGAGCGGCCAACAGGCTTGCTGAGCTGGTCAGTTGACCCTCGTCGAGAAGGTGCTACAGTACTGCTCCATCGGGCGCCCAGAGCGCCCGAACTGCTTGCCGGGCTGTCCTTTCCTCGGATTCGAGGAGTGGGGGCCTTTTCTCTTATGCGCTGTCACAGGCCCCCGGAAGTCGCCGGGGGCCTTCGTCGTCCTTTGGAGGCCATTCATTGACCACTCTGTCCGTTCCTGTCGGCACCGCCGCGTCGGGAATACCGATCTGGTTGGCTGTTCTCGGTGCTGTCGCCGTGGCGGCCATCGCTGTGCTGTGCGCTGGTGTCGCTGTTGCGGCGCTGAATCGAACCGAGCGGGCAGATGTTGCTGAGACGCTGCTGGGGCTGAGCCATGTCATCTCAGCCCTGTCTGGGCTACTGCCCTGGGGACGGCCGTCTTCACCGCCTGCGCTGCCTGCTCGACCGGCAGCGAATTCCTCGAGCGCTGAACCGGCGGTGCAAGAGGAATCTGCGAGACTGGAGGACCTAGGCGTCGGCCTCGAGCCGCCGCCGACCGAACGACCGCGCAGGCCGATGCGCCCGTGTCCGGGAAATTCGGGGCATCCGGCCCGGTCTTCGTCGGTGCGTCGCGGCTGCAGAGAGGCCATGTCGCACCGACGGCTGCTTCGTTAGGTCCGCCACCTCGTGGGTGGGTTCTCCACGCGGATGAGCTGGTCTGGCACAGCTGGGTTTCTCCCGAACGGGTCACGTCCGCTGCCCACGAACTCGCGGGCAGCTCGGGCTGCCGGTGTCGATCGCACCGTGGAAATCCGAGACTGGCTCAGCTGTGAGTCTGCACCAGTCACACCTGGGCTGCGGGCGCGGCGTCCTCGTAGGTCCAGTCCCCGTCGAACAGGGCGGAGACCAGTCCGGCTTGCTCACTGGGAAGCTGGCCGGTGCGGTGTCGGGTGCGATTCTTGGCGAGCCAGGCGCCGATCCGGACGGTGTCGCCATCGACGCGGATGGTTTCGCGGGGGGCGGGTGCGCGGCCTTCACGGTGGAGGAAGAGCTCCAGGATCTGGGTGGTCTGTTCGAAGGTGCGGCGGGTCCGGGGGGCGGGGTTGAGGGGGTTGGTGTCGGGGGTCAGGCCGAGGGCGGTCATCAGGTGCTGCTGGCCGGTATGGAGGGTGTTCCAGGTGGTGAGTTGACGGTGCAGCCAGGAGCCGATCTTCACGTCCCCGAGGTGGGTGGTGCGGGTGAGGGCTGCCGGGTCGGCGCCGTCGGCGAGGTGGGTGCGCAGCAGGTGGTATTTGCGCTGCCAGTCGGCGCCGTGCGGCAGTTGCCAGTGCGGGTCGAGGGTGCTCAGTGCGATGGCGCGGGCGGGGGCGAGGGTGTTCTTGGTGGCGAGGTGGCGTTGCTCTGCGAGCCAGGCGCCGAGGGGTGTGGTGACGGGGATGGCGAGGTGGCCGTGGGTGCGGTGGTAGTCGGCGGCGGCGAAGTGGACGCGCCAGGCGGCGTCGTGCTTGTCCCAGATCATGTCGAGGGCGTCGAGGTCGGCGATCCACTCCGGTTTGAGACTGCCTGCGCTGTGGGCTTCGCGCATGGTGGTGATGAAGGTGCCGAGGGTGTAGCCGGTGGGGTCGGTGTAGTCGGCGGGGACGTCGAGGTAGCCGTGCTGGTCGCGGTAAGCCTGGGCTGCGGCGATTCCCAGGCGTCGGGAGCGGGAGGTTGCCTCGTCGCGGGGGTCGAAGGAGGCAAAGTCCATGGCGCGGGCGATGCGTTCGGGGTGGACGGCCTGCCGTTCTCTACCTGGAGCCTGACCAAACTGGCCGACTTCCTGGTCGCCGAGGGGGTGGTCGACGACATCAGCCACGAGGGCCTGCGCATCCTGCTCCGCGGGTAAAAAAACCAGCCGCCCGGCCGCGTCCCCGGCCTCCCGGGGCAGTACACCCGGGCCCGTCCCTACGCTGCCGCGGCGCAGGGGCGGAAGCGGGCTAGGTAGGCGAGGGTGGAGCCACGGTGTGCGGCCAGGTGGAGGCCGGAGTCGTCGGCGAGGCGGTGCAAGGTGCCGAAGGGGATCCAGTGGCGGTCGAAGAACTCGCCGACCACCAGTCGGCCGCCGGGGGTGAGCACCCGGACCGCCTCGGCCAGCACCCGCTCCGGCTCCGGTACCTCGCCCAGTGCGGTCACCAGGTACATGGCGTCGAACGTGCGGTCAGGGAAGGGGAGTTCACGAGCGTCACCTCGGGTGGGCGTGATGTTGGCGACGCCGTGCCGTTCCGCGCGGCGCATCACGTGGTCGAGCATCTCCGGCTGGATGTCCAGGACGTCCAGCCGTCCGTCCGGGCCGAGTTGGGGAGCGACGTGCAGCGACTGCAGGCCGGTGCCGGGACCGACTTCCAGCACCCGCTCACCTGGCCTGGGCCGCAGCACGGCGTCCAGGCGGTTCGCGGTCAGATACGGCAACGGCAGGTCCAGCAGCTTGTGTTGGGCGTACGGGTAAGGGGCCTTGTCGCCGAACCACAGGGCGCCGGCGGCGACGGCACCGGCGGCGAGCGCCCAGCGGACGGCGGGCTTGGTCAGGACAGCGTGAGACATGGATCTCCTCCGGTGGGACGGTGGCGTACGGGAAGTGAGCGGGGCCGGGAGCGAGGATCAGGCCGTCGGGCGGGCAGCCCCTCGTACCGCCAGCACGACGCACACCACCGCCAGTGGCAGTTCCGCGCCGAGCGCCATCGCTATCGCCGAGACCTGATCCGCGCCCGGTGCCGCGGTCATCGTGTCGAACCAGGCGTCGACCACCAGCAGCGTCGCGGTGGCGGTGGCCGTCAGGGCGTGCAGCTGGTGGCCGCGTACGGCCAGCAGCCCCGTGGCGATCAGACCCAGCGCCTCCAAGGCGTCCAAGCCGATCCAGGCGGTGCACCAGTTCGAGGCGATGGCGGTCCCCGGCAGACCGTTGGCCAGCACGACCAGCCACGGCAGCAGGGCCAGCCCGCAGCCGACCAGGACGTGTTCCAGGCGGTACCGGCGGCCGATGCGCAGGCCGGCCGAGCCGCGGGCCTCGTCCTGAAGTCGGCAGACGCTCAGCGTGCTCATCGGATCGGTCTCCTCGCGTTCCCGGTGCTCCTTCACGGCCTCCAGCCTCGCCCGCCAGGCGCTCACGGTCAGTAACGCGAATGTCCGTTGTGGGGGTGGCACTAGCTACACCCCGAGGCGGATGCTCTTGCCATGGCCCGCCCCCGGCCCGGACACCTACCGTTTCCCCATGCACACAACCGCCCGCCTGCGGCGCCTACTTCTGTTCCCGTTCCAGGGAGCCGGACGACCGGTCTCGTTCCTCGTCACGGGCGTCCTCGTCCAGCTCGGCGTCCTCTTCGTCGTGTCCCTGCCGTGGCTGCTCTTCCTCCCGGTCCTCGACCCGGCGGGCCAACTGCTCCTCGCGGTGTTCATCCCGTTCACGGCCATCGTGCTCGGCGGGCCGCTGCTGACCGAGGTGCAGCGCGGCCGCTTCCGCACCCGGCTCGACGTGGCCATCCCCTCGCCTTACGCGGGACAGCGGCCCCGGCTGCCGGAGTGGCTGCGATCCCGGGCGGGGCACCGGCAGCTCAGGTACCACCTGCTGGACGGGCCGCTGCTCGCTCTCGCGGGGTCCTTCACCCTCCTGGCATGGGTCGTGGCCGTCACCGCCACCTCGATCTACCTGTGGATCTGGCTGGTGCCGCTGGACTGGCGCGTCGACCATCCCGGCTACTACACCTGGGCGGCGTACGTCACCGCGGCGGGGCTCGCCCTGCTCCACATCGCGCGGTTGTCGACCGACGCCCTCTCCCGGCTCGACACCCGCACCGCCACCGTCCTGCTCGGGCCCAGCCGCGAGGAGCAGTTGGCGCGCCGGGTCGAGGACCTGACCGAGAGCAGGACCGGCCTGGTGGACGCGGCCGATGCCGAACGACGGCGTATAGAACGAGACTTGCACGACGGTGCCCAGCAGCGGCTGGTCTCCCTGGCGGTCAACCTCGGCCTGGCCAAGGCCACGCTCACCGACCTGCCCGAGGAGGCCCGCCAGGTGATCGGCGAGGCGCACCGGGAGGCGAAGGAGGCGATAGAGGAGCTGAGCGGCCTGGTGCGCGGGCTGCACCCGGCCGTGCTGGAGGACCGCGGCCTGGACGCCGCACTGTCCGGCATCGCCGCCCGGGCCCCCCTCCCGGTACGGGTGAAGGTGGACCTGCCGTCGCGGCCGTCGCCCACGATCGAGGCGGTCGCCTACTTCGTCGTCTCCGAAGCGCTGACGAACGTGGTGAAGCACGCGGAGGCGTCCAGCGCCGAGGTCACCGTGGAGCGCTTCGGGAAGACGCTGCTGGTCGTCATCAGCGATGACGGGGTGGGCGGCGCGGAACCCACCGGTGGTACCGGGCTGGCGGGGCTGGCCAAGCGGGTCGCCTCGGTCGATGGCACGCTGTCGGTCGACAGCCCCGTCGGGGGGCCGACCGTCATCACCGTGGAGCTGCCGTGCGTGCCGTGATCGCCGAGGATTCCGTACTGCTCAGGGTCGGGGTGGTCAAGGTCCTGGAGATGGCCGGCTTCGAGGTCGTCGCCGAAGTGGACGACGGGCAGGCGCTGTTGACCGCGGTGGAGGAGCACCGACCGGACATCGCCGTGGTGGACGTCCGCATGCCCCCCGGTTTCACGGACGAGGGCGTGCGTGCCGCGCTGGTCATCAGGCAACAGTGGCCAAAGACCGCGGCGTTGCTGCTCTCGCAGTATGTGGAGGAGCGGTACGCGGCCGATCTGCTGTCCGCCAACACCTCCAGCATCGGCTATCTGCTCAAGCAACGCGTCGCGGACGTGGAGGAGTTCGTGGACGCGCTACGCCGGGTCGCGGCCGGCGGGACGGCGCTGGACCCGCAGGTCGTCTCGCAGCTTCTGGTGCGCCGCCACAGCGGCCCGCTGGACCGGCTCACCCCGCGGGAACGCGAGGTCCTGGAGCTGATGGCGGGCGGCCGGTCCAACGCCGGGATAGCGGGGCAACTCGTGGTCAGCGAGAGCGCGGTGGCCAAGCACATCAACAACATTTTCGCCAAGCTCGACCTGCCGAAGGCGGACGCCGACCACCGCCGGGTGCTCGCCGTACTGAGCTTCCTCGGCGTGGCCTGATCCCGGCCGACCCTGCGGACCGCATCCCCTTCCACTTGGGCCTTTCCGGCCTTTCTCCGGCATGACATCCGGGCGTCCGAGGTGGTGCCGGCGCGTCCCGGGACTCCGTGCCCAATATCGCCAACTTCCTGCCTTGTAACCACCGGTGTCCGAACAGAGGACCTATGCTCCAATAATCTCCTTCCACCGTCACCCCGCTCCCGGGCGGGAGAGCCTCCATGAGGGATCCGTGTGTGAAGCCCTGGGATTCGAAAGACTCCTCGACGAGGAGGGCTTCTTCGCGCGCCTGCTCGGACGGTCACCATCGGGCGCCGACCGCGAACCGTTGTACGGGCCCGACCGTCCCGTGGTGCTGGTCACCGGTGGCCCGGGCATGGGCAAGGGGCGGCTGCTGCGCGCGGTCCGGGACCGTTTCGCCGCCAGTGTGCCGGTGATCTATCTGGACTGCGGCTCGCCGGCGTACGCGGACCGGGCGGAGCCGGAGCCGGACGCCCGCTCGGCCACGACCGAGGTCCTGTTGAGATGAACGAGGCCGATCTGCGGGAGACCAAAGCCGGAAAGATTGTCGTCAAACCGGGCATTAACATGAAGTCGCCGCACGAACTTTGGTCCGATCCTGTCGAGGCCGAGGCGCTGAAGGTTCGACTCGACGATCTGCACCGGGCGAAGATCCGGCTCGCTGATGAGGTGCTCGTAGTCGGCGACTACATCGGAGACAGCACCCGAGCCGAAATCGCCTACGCCCGGTCGCTGGGCAAGCCCGTGCGGTTCACGCACCCCGAAGTCGACCCTGACGCCTGACCGCCCGCTGCCACCTCGACAACCAGGGCCAGCAGCCCGCCGCGCTGACCGTTTCGCGGTGGCTTCGGCCACCGCCCATCCCACACCCTCCGCAGGCATCCCTTGGAATTGATCATCTAGCTTCCGAGCCGAATAGCGCAGGGTTGGAACACCGACTCTTCCCCAGTCGACCTGGAGGCCTACGAGACGGCCCGGGTGCACGTGCTGCTCACTGAGGTCCGCCGCCTGATCACCGGCACCATCGCCCCGCACGCCGCCCTGGACCCGGACGACAAACGCCTGCGCCACATCGTCGCCCAGCTCAACTCCGTCGAGTCGACCCCCGGCCTGATCGCCTGATGGAAGGGGAGGCGGACGCAATGCGGCAGCGCCGCTACCCCTCGGACACAACCGATCTTCAGTGGTCGCTCATCGAGCCGCTGCTGCCGGTGCCGGCCTGCCAGACCCCGAGCGGCGGCCGCCCGGAGGCACATCCCCGACGCGAGATCGTCGACGCCCTGCGCTACATCGTCGACAACGGCCAATGCCGTTGCTTGAGCTACTGAAGTATCGCGGGCGTAAGGGTGATGATCTTTTCCGGAACCTGTCGTGTGCCTCGCCTGACCTGGTCTTTCTTGCGCACGATGTACTGCGGGACCGGATGGCGGATGTAGCGGTCCGCTGCGCGTAGTCGCCGGCGACCGTTGTCGAGCTTGCGCACGACTTTCGCGGCCATCCGCTTCATGAACTGACGTAGACGTCGGGTTGATTGGCCTGCCTGGAGGACGACGCTGCGTCGTGTGTGCTTGAGGACCTTGACGAATGAGATCCGGTCGGGGTCCAGACTCTCGCCGTCGGCCAGCCGCATGATGATCCGGTTCAGGCAGTGATGGAGGGTCAGGTGAGTCCAGATCTCCTGCCGTACCAGTTCCGGCGACGCCGACCGAAGCACCTCGGTCTTTCCCCGCTGGAAGGTCTTCAGCTGCCGGTAGGCGGATTCGACCTCCCAGCGCTCGTGATACAGGGCCGCCAGCTCCTCAGCGGGCCAGGACTCTGGATCGAGCAGGTCGGTCAGCAGCCTGGTTGTCTCGCCGTCGTCGACCTGGTAGTCGATGACCCTGACTGTCACCCCGCCCGGATGGGAGCGCCGCTGCCCGGCGAGATTCATCCGGGTCAGATAGGTCCCGTCAGGCAAGATCTCCATAGGCTTCGCGGCGACGAAGGTGCGGGCTCTGATCAGTAAGTGCGCTCCGGCCTGCGTATATGCCTTCCACAGTGCGACACCGGGGAAGGCCCGGTCCGTGATCACCAGCATGCCGGCGGCACTGCCGGCCATCTCTGTCGCCAGCGCGGGCTCGCCACCACCGCCCTTGAAACTGCCTATTCGCGCGTCGATCGTCGCGTGCGTACCGGTCTCGGTCAGCGTCACGACCCTGGCCTGCGGGAACCCGATGGGTCGACCGGCACTGTCCACCTGCCCACCAAAAGCGGCACGTGTCGTGTTGTTCTCCGGTACGTCCAGCAAGAACCCGTCGACCGCGGCAACTCTCGTCCCGCGCCAGAACGCGGGCTCGAGAGTGGGCGGAGCGATCGCCCCGGCCACTCGGCGGAACACTCCTTCCAGCGGTGCGGCCCCAAGCTGCTGCCGGGCCCTGGTGAAGGAGGGCTTGTTCGGGACCGACTGATCCATCTCGCCCAGGGCGCCGACCAGGTTCTCCGCGACATCGTCGTAGGAGTCCTGCTGGAACAGCGCCAGAGGAAGCACGAAGTAGACCATGAACCGGCTCGACAGAGGACGGGGCTTGGTATCCCGCCGACCGCACGCGGTCAGCACCTCGTCCACCAGCTCAGGAACGATCCACTCGGTGAGCAACCCGAGCCGAACCTCATCGGATAAACCGATCCATGGATGCATGTCCGGTCAACGAACCAGCACCCCGGCGGTCACCGGGCCTGGGAGAAACTACTTGCACCTCTCAAGCAACGGCATTGTGACAACGGCATCAAGTGGCGGGCGATGCCGACCGACTTCCCGCCGTGGGACCGGGTGTACGCGTTCTTCCGCCGCTGGCGCGACCATGGCCTGGTCAAGGAATTCCACGACCGGCTACGTGCCCAGGTCCGCGAGAAGGTGGGCCGCGACGCGGAGCCGACGGCAGGAGTGATCGACTCGCAGTCGGTGAAGGCGGACGCTGTTGTCGGTGCGGACAGTCGCGGGTTCGACGGCGGCAAGCTGGTCAACGGGCGCAAACGGCACGTCGTGGTCGACACTCTCGGCCTGCTGCTCGGGGTGATGGTCACCGCCGCGGATGTCGGCGACAGCGCCGCCGCCCGGGTGCTGCTTGAGCAGGTGGCCGACGTGCATCACCGACTGGCCCTCGTCTGGGCCGACGGCGGCTACACCGGCAGCCTCGTCGAGTACTGCCTGGCCACGCTCGCGTTGGTCCTGGCGATCGTGAAACGCAGCGACGACATGCACGGTTTCGTAGTCCTGCCCAAGCGGTTGATCGTCGAGCGCCTCTTCGCCCACCTGATGCGCACCCGCCGCCTGGCCCGCGACTACGAGCGGCGCACCACCAGCGCCGAGGTGATGGTCTACTGGTCGATGACCCTGCTCATGACCCGCCGCCTTGCCCGTTCACGCCCGCAGCAGGCGTGAACCGGCCCGGCGCAGGCTCGGCCAGCCAGCCGCGCGCGACCAGGCGTTTCGCCTTCGAACGCAGCGCCTCCACCCGCGCCGGCGCCAGGTCCATTCCGAACAAGGCGGCCATCTCCTGGCACGTCAGCGGCCGTTGACCGAGCCGACACCGGTCCGCGAGCACTTGCAGGATGCGCTGGTAGTCCACCGACGGCACCGACCTGTCCAGCCCCTCACGCCACACCGGCACCTGCGACTTCGCCTTCGCCTTCGCCGCATCCGGCACCTGCGCGTTCTTCCCGGTCCGCTCCTCGGCGGCCTGCGCGGCCCGGGCGTGGTCCTGCATGGGTTCGTCCGCCGGGGCCAGCACCTCGCCGACCCGCGAGCGGGCGATGGCCCACTCCTTCCATTCCCGCTCGGCCACGTCCAGCTCGGCCTGGATGCGGTCGGCCTCCTCCCGCAGCTCGTCCACACGACGGCGAGCACCCAGCTCACGCTGTTCCAACAACCCAACCACCGACGGCATCCACGACCTCCCGGGAAGCGACAGCACGACAGGCCACTCCTCCCACGGGACCACCGACCCTACGCCCGACCAGCGGAAACGCAGTCTTCAACTTCGGAAAGACAACAGCTTCTGAGCCGTACGTCTCGCCGATCTATGCGGACCTCACCAGCCTGCCACCGACGCTCGTCCAGGTTGCCGCCAGTGAGGCTCTGTTCGACGAAGTCCAGCGGCTCGTCGAGACGTTGAAGCGCTATGGCAACGACGTCGCGTTCGAACAGTACGACGACGCCTTCCACGTGTTCCAGAACATCGCCCAGCTGCCCGAGACGGCGAAGGCTCTGAGTAGCATCGCCAGCTTCGTGCAGGCGAACGCGGGCCAAAGTGCCGGCACGCTGGCGCAGTCGATCGATCAGTGAGGCTGAGGATGACCACGCAATCCATAACTGAACGTCAGACGCACGTCACTGCCTCCACCCGGTACGTGGAGGCCGACGGGGTGAGGTTCGCCTACCGCCGGTTCGGGGCGGAGCAGGGCACACCGGTGCTGTTCCTACCGCACTTTCGCGGGAACATGGACAGTTGGGACCCGATGGTTACCGACGGCCTGGCGGCCGGCCTGTCGTCCTCTTCGACAACGTCGGCGTCGGCGAGACGAACAGCCAGACCCCGGACAGAGTCGAGACCCAGGCAAAGGATGCGGCGACTTTCGCCGCCGCCATCGGGCTCACCCACTATGACGTGCTCGGCTTCTCGATCGGCGGCTACGTCGTCCAGGCTCTGACGCTGCAGCAACCGCACACCGTGCGCCGCGTGGTTCTGGCCGGAACCCAGCCGCGGGCCGGGGACACCAGAGAACGCCACCTCGACGTCAACCATGTCGCCACCCGCAACGAGGTCGACCAGCTGGAAGACTTCCAGTTCCTCTTCTTCCCGCCCTCTGCGCGGGTCAGGCCGCGGGCGAGGCCTTCTGGCGTCGCCGCCAGGAGCGGACGGTCAACCGGGACAAGAACACGACCTGGCAGACGGCGAAGGCGCAGGGAGCGGCAATCGCCGACTGGAAAGAGCCGCACGGCGAGCCGTACGCAGACCTCGCGTTCATCGCCCAGCCCGTCCTGGTGATCCATGGGCACAAGGACGTGATGGTTCCCACCGTGAACTCCTTCATCCTGCAGCAGCACCTGCCCAACGCCCAGCTGATCATCTACCCGGACTCCGGGCACGGAGCCTCGTCGACCGCATCGACGTGGGCTTGCCCGCGCGGACCAGAGCGATGAGGGAACCGTACGGGACTGCGCACGGCTGTGGCACGCAGCGTTCCGCCGCGGAGCAGCGGTGCCGCACGGCGCACCACGAGGCGCTCCGAGATGCCCAGGACGCGGCCGACCGTGCGCCACGAGGCCCGCGGACAGGCCGGCATCGCGGCGGCGATCCAGCTACGGCAGTCCCCCGTGCCGCGTCGCCGGTCGGTGACCTGCGTCTCGCGCCGCCGCAGCCGCACCCGGGATGGACGGGGGTGCGCGCCCGACCGCGGCATCTCCCAACCTTCTGAGTTTGCTTTTCAAACTCAGCTGGCTAGGTTGGTCGGCGCAAGAGTTTGAAAAGCAAACCAACCTGGAAAGGATCGTGCATGGCGAGCCACGCCGCCGAAGCGCCTGTCACCCGGGCGATTGTCGACAGGTCGACGCCCCAGCGGGCCCGAGGGCGGTGGATCGGACTCCTCGTCGCCTGCCTCGGACAAATGGTGATGTTCGTGAACATCACACAGACGACGGCGATCCTGACGCCGATCCAGCAGGACCTGCACGTCCCCAGCTCGACCCTCGTCTGGATGGCCAGCATCTACTCCGTGATGGTCGCCAGTTTCGTCCTGTCCGCCGGGACGGTCGGCGACATCGTGGGACGCCGCCGGATCTTCGCCCTCGGCGCGTTGCTGCTGGGCGCGGGAAGCCTGACCGTCTCCCTGTCGCAGGGTTCGACCGGTGTCCTCGCCGGGGAGGCGATCATGGGTCTGGGCGGGGCGGCGGTCCTTCCCAACAGCCTGTCGATCGTCACCCACCTGTTCACCGACACGCACGAGCGGACCAGGGCAGTCGGCATCTGGGCCGCGGTCTCCGGCATCGGCCTGGGATTCGGCCCCATAGCCGCCGGAGTGATCCTCGAGCGTTACTCCTGGCACGCGGTGTTCCTGGTCAATGTGGTCCTGGCGGCCATCGTGCTGCTCCTCACCCCCCGCTTCGTCGCCGAAAGCAGGCACCCCGGCCGCCATCTCGATCCCCCGGGCCTGGTGCTCGCGGTGGCAGCCATCGGCGCTCTCAACTACGGCGTCATCGACGGCGGCCACTCGGGCTTCGGGTCGGCCCGGGCCGTTTGGGCGTTCGTCGTGGCCGCGCTGGCGCTGGTGGCATTCATCCTGGTCGAGGCGCGTACACGCACGCCGATGCTGAAGCTCCGCCTGTTCCGCATTCCGTCGTTCGCCACGGCGAACGTGGTCGCGCTGTTCGCGCAGTACGGGTTCGTGGCCACGGCGTTCGCCCAGGTGCTCTACCTCGAGCGGATCCGGCACGAGACGATCCTCGAGGCGGGTCTTCTGCTGCTGCCGCTGATGCTGGCCTATGTGATCTTCAGCTTCGTGGCCGCTCCGCTGGCACGTGTGATCGGCTTCAAGGCGACGCTGGGGATCGGTGCGCTGCTCGCCGCGGCCGGCAACCTGCTGATGATCAACCAGGACCCGTCGACGTCCTTGGTGACCGCCGGGATCCTGATGGCGATGTTCGGGGCCGGGGCAGGGCTGATCCTTCCCCTGGTCACCGCGGTGTCGGTGATCAGCGTGCCGCACGCCGACGGCGGCATGGCCAGCGGGACCGTGAACCTGTTCCGCCAGGTCGGCGGCACGCTGGGGGCGACCGTCACCGGGACGATCCTCACCAGCGGGCTGACGTCCCGACTGCCCGACCAGCTGACCGGCCGGGGCCTGCCGCGGTCCGTCGCCGAGAAGCTGACCGCCGCGGTCAGCAGCGGGGCGCCCGCATCCCACGCCTCCGCCGCCCTGCGGGAGACGATCACCGCGGCCGTCGGCGAGGCGTTCTCCGGGGCACTGCACCTGGCCGTGCTGATCCCGGGTGCGGCGATCCTGGCAGGCGGCGCGGCCGCTGTCCTCCTCATCCGCAACCGGCCGGGACAGCCGGCCGCCTCGCCCGTCGCGGCAGGAAGCACCCGGGTCACCGTCCGGGAACCGGGCTCCGAGCCGCAGCTCGTGCATGCGGGCGCTGCCGCTGTCGGGCAGCCGGCCACCGGGTACACCGCGGCGCTCTCGGGTCCGTCCGGCCGGGAGACTCCCCTGAACGACATGACCGGCACGGTCGTTCACGGATTCGTGCGCGACGGCACGGGCACCGCGGTCACAGCGGCCACGTTGACCCTGATCTCGTTGCAGGGCACACAGCTGGGCCGCGCCCATGTGGGCCCGGACGGCGGATACGCACTGACCGCTCCGGCCGGCGGCAGCTACGTGCTGATCACGGCGGCCGACGGGCGTCAGCCGCAGGCGTCCACCCTGGTCGTGGGGGAGGAACCGCTCGGCTACGACGTCGTCCTGTCGGGTGCCGGCGGCCTCAAAGGCCTGGTGCGCGATGCGGCCGACGGGAAGCCGGTGGCCCAAGCCATGGTCGTCGTCACTGATGTCCGCGGCGAGGTGCTGGCCGCGGACACGACCGGGGAGTCGGGTGCCTTCACCTTCGACGAGCTGGTCGCGGGCACCTTCACCGTGGCGGTCAGCGCCGCTTCCTACCAGCCGCTCGCGCTGCCGGTGGAGGTGGGTGACCAGGGCGTCACCCACCTCGAGGTCGACCTGAGCCGCGGTGTCGTACTGCGGGGCACGGTGCGGGCGGGGGCCGGCCGTCGGCCGCTGCCCGACGCGCGGGTCACGCTGGTGGACGCCGCGGGCAATGTCGCGGGCACGGCGATCACCGACGACGACGGCTCGTACGCCTTCACCGATCTGGACAGCGGCGAGTACACACTGACCGCCGGCGGATACGCGCCCGTGGCCACCTCGCTGTCCCTGGAGGGCCCCGGGCGGAGCGGTTACGACATGGAGCTGGCCCACCCGGACCAGTGAGATGGCAGAGGACCGGCCGGCGCACTCCCACGCGGACATGCCGGGGCCGGTTTCGGGAGAAAGCGGGTTCCGGCCGGCCGCCGGCGGCCGGGACGACCAGGCCGTCGGGCCGGAACCAAGAGCACGATCAGGAGCAGCAATGACCTTTGACAGCGGCCTTCGTGTCCGCGTACGGACCCAGGACGGCTGGGCGGTCCAGCACGCGATGCTCACCGTCACAGACATGACGGGTAGTCAGGTCCTTCGGGCGAGCGCCGATGACGACGGGGTGGTGCGTACGGAGCCGCTGCCGCCGGGTACCTACACGGTGATCGTCACAGCAGTCGGTTACCAGCCGACCGCCTCCACCGCCATCGTCCCGTCGTCGGGCCGGGCGGATCTGGGCAATCTGGTGCTGGCCCGGCAGGGTGGCGTCGAGCTGCCACCACCGGGTACCTGGACCATCGACCCGGCGCACTCCGCGGTCGGCGCGACGGTGCAGTACCTGGGAATCTCCAGTGTGCGGGGCACTTCACGCAATTTCGCGGCCGGATCGAGATCGCCGAGAACGTCCGGCAGTCACAGATCGAGGCCACGATCACCGCGGCCAGCATCAACACCGGCAACACGATGCGCGACGACCACCTGCGCTCGGCGGACTTCCTGCACGTGAACACGCACCCGGAGATCACCTACCGCGGCACAGGCGACGTCACCCCGGCCGACCCGGACTGCTGGACAATCCGCGGCGAGCTGACGATGAACGCGCTGACCCGCCCGGTGGACCTCGATGTGACCTACCTCGGCACCGGCCCCGACCCCTGGGGCGGCACCCGCGCGGCGTTCCGGGCCACCACTGAATTGCGGCGCGAGGACTTCGCCATGACCTACAAGCAAGTACTGCAGGCAGGCATCGGCACCACACTGCGGGTGGAGCTGGACATCCAAGCAGCACAAGGCACCTCACTGCCGACCCACTGACCCGATCCGCGCCCCGTCCACCGCCAGTACGAGGTGCGATGCCCTCGACACGGAGGCGAACTTGAACTCCAGCGGGCTCAGGACTTCGAGGTGAGCGCGTAGCGGTTGGTCTGGGTCTGGATCAGGCCGTCACGGAAGACGAACGTGTCCACGCCGTGCTCGGCCGTGTTCGCCTCAGAGTCGGCGGACCACTCCATGAACAGGACCGCCGGCGCCCGGCTGGCCACTCAACTGGGCTTCCATGCAGGACGGATGACTTTGCTGCGCAGGGTCATGGCGCTGCCGGACCCGCAGCCCAGCACGCCGCGCGTGCTGGGCGTGGACGATTTCGCAACCCGCCGGGGACAGACCTACTCCACCGTGTTGACCTGCGGTGAAACCCACCGCGTGATCGATGTGCTCCCGACCCGCGAGGCGGGTCCGCTGGCTGCGTGGCTCACCACCCACCCGAGTGTGGAGATCATCTACCGGGACCGCGCCGGTGCCTATGCCTCTGCCGAAGGCGCCCGGCTCGGCGCTCCCGACGCCCTGCAGGTCGCCGACCGGTTCCATCTGCGGCAGGGGATCGGCCGGGCCGTGGAGACCTGCGTCGCCGCCCACCGCGACTGCCTACGCGCCCCAACTCTTCCTCTATCGGAAGGAGTTGACACGCCGCACGACGGAGCAGTGCGTGTCAGCCCAGACCTTGACGGACGCAGGGCTCAGCGCAAGAAGGCCGCGCACGCCCTGGTCCACGATCTGCTTGCGCAGGGACACTCACGTCGGGCCATCGCCCGGCATCTGGGATGGGGGCTCAACACCGTGCTGCGGTATGCCCGCGCCGCGAACTGGCAAGAGACCCTGCGAAAACCGGCCACGGCCCAGTCGACTGGACCCCTACAAGCCCTATCTCGAGCGACGGTTCGCCGCGGGGCTGCACCAGCGTCACCCGCCTGCACGGCGAACTCCTCGCCGAGCATGCTCCCGTCACCTACCAGATGGTCCGCGCCTACATCGCCACCTCGCCCACCACACCGCCAAAAGCACCGCCCCCGCCGCCATCGGTGCGGCAGGTGACCGGCTGGCTCACCCGCCATCCCACAGCCCTGAGCGAGGACGAACGCGCTGCGTTGAAGGACGTCCTGGCGCGCTGCCCCAAACTGGACGCCACGGCGGAACATGTCCGGGGCTTCGGCGAGATCCTCACCAACCGGCTCGGTGCCACGCTTCCCACCTGGATAGATGCCGTCGATGCCAGCCACCTGCCCGGCCTCACCAACTTCGCACTGCACCTGCTCCGGGACTTCGACGCCGTGACCGCCGGCCTCACCCTGCACTGGAGCTCCGGCGGCACCGAAGGCGCCGTGAACCGCATCAAGAAGATCAAGAGGCAGCTCTACGGGCGCGCCGGATTCGAACTACTCCGCAAGATGATCCTGCTCCAGTGACGCTCCGCGACCGCTCCCCAAGATCTGTGCCAGAACCCCAAACTCGTCGACATTGATCAAGGGACCGGCCCGCGCGGTGACTCCCGAAGCCGTCGACAAACGACTCCCGCTCTCGTGTACAAAGCCACCACGCCCGAGACCGGGATCCGGTAGCGGTACGCGAAGCGAGGCAGCGTCCCGCCTGCGGGCGGAACTTCGGTGAGGCAGTCGACTCCGTCGATGCGCGCATCGTCCGGGAGCAGCTCAGGGAGCACGCCGACGATCCGTTCAATGGTGGCTTCCCGGTCGTCGCTGTGCAGCAGACCGCTCCACAGCGCATCATGCGTGTCGGAGGGCACATAGACCTTGGAGTTCGTCGACAGCACCATCAGCAGCATCCCGAGCCGGTCCGTGGCCGCCCCGCGCCCCGCACGGTCCGCGAGCATCCCGGCCGGAGTCATCCGCCCGTCCTTGTGCGTCCAGCCCGGCGCGAACAGGACCTCGATCAGCTTCAGCAGCACCGCCAGCTCCACCCGCGACAGCGCCAGGACATGCCGCCCGTCCCCGGCCTGCTGCGCCCGGTACATCGGGATCACCCCGCACTCCAGGCCCGTCATCCGCCCGGCCGCACTGGTCGTCTCGGTCGAGCCGAGTACGCCGCGCTCGCGCAGCTCCGGCAGCACCGTGTGCGCGATACGGGACTGCCGGGGCATGTTCACGCTCCAGAGAGATCAGACAGGCCTCCTTGCAGCATCACGCGGTGTCGAACTGGAGCGGATCCGTGTCCAGCGTGAACGCGATGCCACACGCGCGGCCACAGCCAAGGCACGCGAACGGGCGGAGACCCACGTGCGCGCCGAGTGCGCGCTGATCGAACACCCCACCCTGAAGCGGTGGTTGAGAACGTCGAAGAACGGGCAGCTGGCCATCGACCGTGCCAAGGTCAAAGCCGAGGAGCGTCTCGACGGCACATACCTGCTGACCAGCTCCGATCCGCACCTGAGTGCCGAGGAGATCGCGGTCGGCTACAAGGCTCTCCTGGAAGCCGACCGCGGCGGCTCCTCTTTTGTGACGCCCGTCCGCAGGTCAGCGCGGTTCTGGATGGGGAATCAAGCCGAGCAACTCTGAGGCGGGGCCGATCACGGGGTGGCCGAATTCAGGGAGCCCCATCAGGCGAGCTCCGGGGGATCAAGCCCACGAGGCTTCACGGCGTGTGCGCTGTCAGGAGAGGCCGTCGATGGTGGCGTCGCCAGGGTGTTGCACATCGCGGTCAAGTCCGGTGGTGGCCCGGGAGAGATGCCACGACGTCTCCCTCGCGCGGACGTTTGCACGAGGTAGCGCCGGAGTCCCGGGAGATGTCGGCGGGGGCTGGGTAACCGGGGTACGGGCTGCCTGGATCAGATCGATCATCCGGCGGGTGCGGCCAGTATCAACCAGTACCCATACCAGCAGCGCCGCAACTGCCACGACCGGCAGACCGAGTACTACTACAGCCGGCCAGCCGCCGACTACCGCCCCTCCCACTCCCGTGGCCGCCCCCACCCCGGCACTGATTGCAGTCCTGGCACTCACCGCACTCAGCTCCCGCCCGCCGTGCTCCGACGTCCCTCACCGATACTGCGCCGGACCGGCCATGCACCCATGAGTGTCCGCATCGCGTGCACCGTCTGGTGGCGTCGCCGACCGGCATCGCCCGCGAGATCCCACAACTCCCCCCGCCACTCCTCCCCGTACCGCGCCTGCTCCTCCACTGGCACCACTCGCACTGCCAAACCCACTAACCATCCTGCGCACCACGCCACTCGTACCAGCACATCACCGGGCTGCGGGTCAGCTCCTTGCACCTCAAGAGCCGTGAACAGCCTCGCGGCCCCACGCCGAACACCATCAAAACCACGGACAAGCCCGTGGAACAGTGCGAGGAACAGACCAAGGGCGGAAGAGGCTGCGGCAATATCGCCGAACGATCCGAAGACGCAGCCGATACCGAGGGCCACGCCCGGGGCAAGGCCGAGGCTGCGCATGAGGCCGAGACCGCAGGTGCGGGTGCGAGTGAGACCGCCGGCCAGGCCAAGAACGAGCCCGAAGCCGAAGCTGAGGGCAAGGAAGTAGATCAGGCCGCCAACAAAATCGCTGAGGCTGTCACCAAAGTCGACGGCCCCGCCCCCAACGAGCCCGCCGACAAAGCCAACACCCGCGCAGAGAGTGAACCCGCGGACAAAACCGAGACTGCGGGTGAGACCGAGCCCGCCGAGGCCACGAGCAAGACGCAGCCCGCCGACCCAACCACCGATCATGGCCATGACCACGACCGTGTGTCCCACACTCAGCCAGAGGGCCAGAAAGGGGACCAGACAGAGACAGAGACAGAGAACGAGACCACCACGAGCGCGGTTCACGAGGCGGTCCCTGTGGCGAGCCCCGGCTGCAGGGCACGCAACGCACTGCGCTTCGCAGAGGCCAACGCAAGAGCGCTCCGCGCCCGCTCCACGCCATCGGGGTTGAGCCGGTAGTACCGGCGCCGCGGCCGGCCCTGCTCACTCGGATCGGCATCCTCCCACCGGGAATCCAGCCACCCCGCGGACTCCAACCTGACCAGGATCGGATGGATCGTGCCCGACGGCAGCTCCGCCGCAGAACAGATCTGCAACCCGTACAACTCCTCCGCTGGATTCACCAGCAACGCCCGCAGCACTGCTTGCGTCTGCGGTGTCATCCGCATCGCACGCGGGCTCGGCGGCTCCTCGGCCTTTTCCTTCTTCCCAACCATGCTCTATCTCTACCAAGGGCTAGGTAGAGATAAACCTTGCACGTGTACCTCCCAGGCCGGCGCATGGAGGGGAAGGGCCTGTAGTCGTGCCAGGTCAACGTGCGGTTCATCTGTAGGCAGTTACGGAGGGGACAGTCTGCCCGGCCTCACCTATAGCCCATGGGGACGATCGTCCGGCTGAAGCCCCATGGAGCCTGGGCCTTGACCCCCGGGGACGTTGCTTACGGGCCGATGTCACGTCCACCCCCGTGCCGACGCAGTCTCCTTCGTGGACACAGTCCGCCCTGCTCCTGCGCATCCTGCGCACTCGGATCGGTCGAATCAGGCGTAGCAGCCTCAACCAACGTGTTTTGAGGCAGCATGCGCTCCAACCCCACCGCGCCCCCTGCGCCCTCGAGTTGTCCGGCCGCAGGCCTGTCCTACCGGGCCGCTCGCTCGGCACGGGCCCGCCGCAATGCCAGGGCGCGGGTGGATTCGGCTTCGCGGCGGCGCTGGAGGCGGGCCTGCTCGATCGGGGCCGGCTGCTCCTGCGAGGACGTCTCCGGATGCGGGAACGCGCGTCTGCTCAGCTCGCGCATCGCCCTGGTCTGCCGTTCGACTGCCTTGGCGATGCCCGGGTCCACCCGCCGCGCGGGCGCGACGGCCTGGTGCGCGGCGAGCGCCTGGTGGTAGCCCTCGGACGCCAACTCGCCTGTCCTCAACGGCGCTTCGGGCGTGGCCGCGGCCGCCGGGCGGGCTCCGTCGTACGGGGCGCGGGCGCGGCGCGGGCGCGGCGCCGGCCGGCAGGACCCGGAAGGCGGCCTCTACCTCGCGCCGGACGGAGAGGCTGGACGGTGCCTCCCAGTCGCCCTCGTACCGCTCGCGCTCAGCGCGGACCCGCTGAATGTGGTGGCGGCGCGCGGCTTCCTGGGCGCCTCGCCACTGCTCCACCGCGGCGGCACGCTTGGCGGGGGTGTCCAGGACCGTCACCGCGTACGACAGCAGCACGGCGAGCAGACCGGACCCCCGACGGACGTGGGCCGCCTCGCCCCGCAGGTACAGCCAGCCCCTGACATCGGTCACCGTCCAGCCCGCATCAGCGACCTCCCGTGCTACCCAGGCGATCCGGGGCACCGAGCAGCCGCGCAGCCAGCCCAGCTCCTGGGTGAGCTCCCTCGCCAGCTGGAAGCGGGCCGGTCTTGTTCAGCTTCCGGCGACCGCCGGCCTTGCCCTTGGACTTCTTCGGGGTGGGGGACTTGCTGACCCCGCTTGCGAGCTTGCTCTCAGGGGGGAAGGAAGTAGTACCCGCAGTGGAAACAGCTGAGGAACCGACCCGCATTGGGGTGCAACGGACCTCATCCGAAACAGCCGTCACAGAGCCCTGATCAGCACCCTTCCGGGCACCCTTCGCAGGGGCCTTCGAGGACGACTTCGCCCGAGGCTTGCGGACCTTGCGGGCCGCCATCTTCGACAGCTTCGCCATCAACTCCCGGCCGGCGTCCGCGATACCGGTCATCGCGCGCGTGTACACGGGAGCGGTCTCGTCCCGCAGCGCCGTACGGATCCCCAGCGCCCGGTCGAACTCCACCGGGATCATCCGCGCGAACTCGCTCGCCTGCGCCGTCTCACCGGACACCCGGGTCCCGCGCACGATGTACGCGAGCAGCCCCGCCTCCCGCAGCATCCCAGGTGGTACTCCACCGAGCGCTCGGACAGGCCAGTGCGGCGCACCAGGTACTCGATGCCCGGGCGGCACGGGAACAGCTGCGGGAGCTCCTGGGCAACGCGCACGGTCGTCACGCCGAACTTGCGCGGCCCGTGCGACCGGTGTCGACGCGGCTCGTACAGGCCGGCCCCCGCGACCCAGTGGACCGCCTGCATCCACGAGTAGCCCTCCAGCGCGATACGGCCCGTCGAGGTCGACAGCCACCGCCGCGCCTCCGGCACGTACAGCGAAGGCAGCACGGAGCCGGCTGAGGCCCGCGCCTAAAACGTAGGACAGCTTCTGAGGACTCCTGGCAGGACACCGGGCTCGTCACCTTCGAACTAGGCCGGGAGTTCGGTGAGTACGGCACCGTGTTGGTCCGCTACGGCAAAGCCAAGAAGGGGTCGCCACCGAAGCGTCGCAGCGTGCTGACCGTCTGGCAGTGGACACCCGGGACGATCGAGGAATGGATCAGCGAGGTGCGGCCTGGGATGCGGCATTCGACCGGCCGGGCCTCTGGCCGTCCGAGAGAGGCCCGCGGGCCGGGGTCCAGCGGCTGGACTCCCGTTTCGCCGCCTACCGGGACGCCGTTGGCCTGGACCCCGCGCTGGAGTTTCACTCGCTGCGCAGGTCCTACATCACCCACCTGATCGAGGACGGCCACGATCCACTGTTCGTCCAGCAGCAGGTCGGCCACGACCATGCTTCGACCACTGCGATCTACACCTGCGTCTCCTCCGACTTTCGCACCCGCTCCTTGCGTCGCGTCCTGGACGCCACCATCGAGGCCGCTCTGCGGCCGGAAAGGACCTCCTGATGCCACGCCAGATCAGCTACCGGTGGCGCCTGCGCGAACTGATGGCCGCCCGCAGCATGTTCACCGTCGCCGAGCTGATGCCGCACCTGACCGAACGCGGCATCACGCTGTCCTCCTCCCAGGTCCACCGTCTGGTCTCAGGCACCCCGGAACGGCTGTCCCTACCGGTGCTGGCCACCCTCTGCGACATCCTCGACTGCACGCCTGCCGACCTGATCGCCACCTCGGCTCAGAACCTTCCGGTCCGCCGGGCCGTCGGCGAGGAGGCGCCCATCAACCTGGCCGCCCGCCGACCCACACGGGTCCGGCTGACGCCCGAGGCGTGAGCGATGACTCCCGAGGAATACGAGCGGTGGCACGTCCGGAACTGCGCACGCTGCGGACGTCGGGCGGCGAAGTCTGCAGAGTGGTCGGACGGTCCGGTCTGCCGGACCTGCTACGAACGCGCGATGCGCGTCCACGGCCGCTGCCCAAGCTGCCGAGCCGACCGGCTGCTGCCCGGACTGGACACCGCAGGCACACCGATCTGTCGCGACTGCGCAGGCATTACCCGCAACTTCTTCTGCGACCGGTGTGGCTTCGAAGGACTCCTGCTCGGCGGGCGCCTCTGCGAACGCTGCACCCTAGCCGACACCCTCGGCGGACTCCTCGACGACGGCACCGGCCGTGTCGCCCCTTCACTGCAACCACTGATCACCTCCCTGCTGGAGATGGACCGGCCCAAGAGCCGACTGATCTGGCTTCGCAATCCCAACGTCGTCCGTCTCCTGCGGGGCCTGGCCACCGGCAGCATCCCGCTCACCCATGAAGGGCTGCACCAGGAAGCACCCTGGCGAACCGTTACTCACCTGCGCGACCTGCTGATGGACAGCAGTGTCCTCCCACGCGTCGACCGTCAGCTCCTGCTCTACCAGCGCTGGTTGACCGAACGGCTCGCCACCATTGAGGACCCCGAACACCACCGGCTTGTCCGGCACTTCGCTACCTGGCACCAGATGCGCCGACTACGGGCCACGGCGGAGAAGGGGCCGCTGGGACGTTCTCAGACGCACCAGGCCAAGCAGGAGACCACCCAGGCTGGCGCCTTCCTTACCTGGCTCGCCGGCCGGGGCCGCACCATCGAGCACTGCCGGCAGGCCGACCTCGACGCCTGGCACACCGAGAAGCTCGCCACCCGGCGCCCAGCCCAGACCTTCCTCCGCTTGTGCATGAAGACGGGCCGTATGCCCCGTCTCACCCTTTCACCCCAGGTCATCACCCAGGACCAGGCGCCACTGCACCAGCACCGCCGACTCGCCATGCTCCGACGGGTCCTCAACGACGACTCCCTACCTCTGCGGAGCCGCGTCGTTGCCGCACTCGTTCTCGTCTATGCCCAGCCCGTCAGCCGCATCGTTCGCCTCACCATCGACGACATCACCGACGACGGAGTCACTGTCACTGTCCGGCTGGGTGATCCGCCTTCCCCGCTCCCCGAGCCCGTTGCGGACCTGATGCGGGCATACATCCTGTCCCGCCAGCATCTGCCCTACGCCAGCAGCAGAAGCTCCCACTGGCTCTTCCCCGGCCGCCAGCCCGGACAGCCGATGAACCCGGTCAGCCTCCAGGTCCATCTGCGTGAGATCGGCGTCCCGCCGCAGCGTGGCAGGGCCTCCGCGATCCGCCAGCTCGTCCTGCAGGCCCCGGCCCCCGTCATCGCGAAGGCACTGGGCTATCACGACAAGACCGCCACCCGGCTGGTCACCGAGGCTGGCGGAACCTGGAGCCGATACGCTCCTGGCGACCACAATCGGTGACCGCCGGAGGACGGAAACTCAGGCAACCGACGCCCTGAAAGGATCGGTGGGGATGATTTCTGCCTCGTCGAAGAGCTGCTCCAACGCCTCGTGCCCGTGACGCCTGCGGAACTCGATCTCGGCTGTCGTTACGGGCAGGCTCCACAGGATGCGCGCGTGGCCCCCGGGAACGGGACAGTGTTCAAGGTCTGGTCCGTGGAGATAGGGCAGGCTGATCAGCAGGTGATCGCAGGTTGACCCCGGCACCCACGGTTCACCGATCGGCATGCTGTGCTCCAGGTCGAGCTGATGTCCTCCGCAGTGGTAGTAGGTGATCATCGCCATGAGCTCGATGAACCGCTGGTCGCGGACGTGGGCCGTCATGACGAACTCAAGTCCATGACCGTCCTTCTCCATCGCGGCCCAGCACCCGGCGGTCACATAGGCCCAGCCGTCGCTGCGGGGACCGGGCCCCACAACGAGAACTCGCAGATCGGGCACCACCTCTCGCCGTTCCGGCCCGAGGTCGTAGTCGACGACCTCCACGGAGTGCCCCTCGAAGAACGCCCGGACATGTGACTCAACGGCCTCCGCGGCCAACACCCTCGCATCACTCACCACGCGATCATCCCACCGCGATCGACCACTTCTGGCGGCTCACTCAGCGTCACGGGCTGCCGACGTCAGCTACGAATACGCGACACCTCAACATGCGAGCCCACCAGTCTCACGGGCCGATTTGGAGGCGTCTCGCGTCACCGCCCGCTCGGCCAACAAGCGGAACTGTCGCTACCGTTAATGGCTGCTCGATTGGTCCCCACGGCCGGACCACGTGGAGGCGCTGCTGCCTGGCGAAGGCCGTGGCCGGCGCGGTGACCCGGCCGTTCGTCACGATCACCGCGACGTCAGCGCCGTGGACCTGGCGGGCGGTTCCGTTGAGGACCTGCAGGTCCGGTGTGCCCACCGCGGAACCGGCGAGGCCATTGCGGCGGTGCTTGCACTGGATCACCCAGCGCCGCCCATAGGGATCGGTGGCCTTCACATCGGCGCCCAGATCACCGCCGCCCCCGACGCGCACCGCGTCCTGGCAGCCGTCACGGCGCATCAGGTCCCGTACCGCGTCCTCGAGCGGGAGTGGTGCAGGGCGTCCAGGTGGGACAGCCCGTACCGCAGGCCCTGCGCGCGGATGGCTGCCCACCGTGCGCGCTGCTGCTTCTGGTACAGCCAGCCGCCGCCGGCCAGCACAGCGAGTGTCCCGATGACGATCAGACCCACCAGTGGGCAAGCAGCCAGTTGACGACGGCCACCACCAGAGCAATGACCAGGGCCACCGCTATGAGGAGACCGATCAACCGGTCGTCTGTCCGCTGCCGCCGCCTACCCGGCCTCCGGGTACGCCGCCGCGCCGGCGAGCGCCTGGTCGCCCCGCGCCCCTTGCGCGGACGGGGGCTCATCGGCCGGCCTGCGTGACGCCGCTCGCAGGCTGCCCCAGGAGGTTCACGATTCCATGGCCTGCCGGGGTGGGTGCGATCAGGACGCCCAGCGCCAGGACGATGACGACGGTCAGCTTCTCGTCGAAGCGGCTGCGGGCCTCCGTACGCCGCCGCAACCGCAGGACGACAATGACCGCGAGCAGCACCGCCACGTCGATGGTCAGCAACCGTCCAGACCTCCCCCAACGACCGGACACCACCCCGCAGGGACGACAGTGCGCGCCCCAGCCTTCTTGTGTAGCCGCGCCTCCATGACGGCGGAGGCGGGTTGGCGACGAATGACATAAAGCAGTCGGACCTGGGCCGGATACCACGCGGTCGGACTGTCGGTCGGCGACGCGCACGGTCACGTACAGGGCTCTGGGCGCACCGTCGTACTTCCCAGGGCCGTTCTCTGATCCGAACCTTCTGAAGGGGTCGCACTCTGGGCAACTGGACGTCCGGCCGGCCCGAGTCACCTCGGTCCGCGCCCGCGTTCCTGTGGTTTGAGCAGAAGGGGAATGTCAGGAATGATGCGGCATCTACGCTAACGGCCGGGGGCCGCAGAACAGGGCAAGGGGGGCGTGGGGTGGCATTATTCGAAGCCCTGGAGCCAGAGGATCCGCGGCGGGTGGGGCGCTACCGGATCGTGGCACGACTCGGCGCCGGCGGCATGGGCCAGGTGTTCCTGGCGCGCTCGCCCGGCGGATCACCGCGCGCGGTGAAGGTGGTGCGCCCCGACCTGGCCCGGGATTTCGACTTCCGACGCCGCTTCGCCCGCGAAGTCACCGCCGCCCGGCGAGTCAACGGGGCCTTCACCGCCGGCGTGGTCGACGCCGACCCGGACGGCTCCCCGCCCTGGCTGGCCACCGTCTATATCCCCGGCCTCTCGCTGGGCGAGGCGGTCGCCGGGCACGGCCCCTGGCCGCCCCAACCGGTCCTGGCACTCGGCGCCGCACTGGCCGAGGCCCTGGAGGCGATCCACACCGCCGGAGTCGTCCACCGCGACCTCAAGCCCTCCAACGTGCTCCTGGCCGCCGACGGCCCCCGCGTGATCGACTTCGGCATCTCGGTCGCGAGCGAGGCGAGCGCGCTGACCCACACCGGCATGACGATCGGCACCCCCGGCTTCATGTCCCCCGAACAGCTCACCGGCCACACCGTCGGACCCGCCAGCGACATCTTCGCACTCGGCGCGGTACTGGCCTACACCACAACCGGAGTCGGCCCGTTTGGCACCGGCTCCGCGCATGCGCTGCATTTCCGCACGGTGTACGAGCAACCGAACCTGGATTCCCTCCCGCCGGAACTGCGCCACCTGGTAGCCGCCTGCCTTGCCAAACAGCCCGACCAGCGGCCCACCGTGGCCGACCTGTTCGACCGGCTGAGCACCGCATACGACACAGACGGGCAGACGAGCGCCGCCACGCTGCTCCTCGCCGAACCCGGCTGGATGCCCGACCAGATCGCCCAACTCGTCAGGGAACACACCTCCACCGACCTGCCCCGCACCCCATCCCCGACACCACCGGAGACGCTCTCCGCGCCACGCCCGGCCACCCAGCCCGACGCCGCGAACCCCCGCCCGTCGGAGGCACCCCTCCCGCCGTCCGCCGAGCCACCCCCACCACCCGCATCTCCCACCGCCCCCGCGGCACCCGAGGCGCACCAGGCAGCCACCCAGACCGGAGAACAACCCGCCCCCGGCACCAGCGAATCCGGCCCGTCAGAACATCACGCAGACCCCATCCCGCCGCCGCACGGCCATACGCCCGAACGCCGGCCCCTCATATCCCGGCGCCGCGCCCTGCTCGCTCTGACCGGCACCACCCTCGCCGCCGCAACCACCCTCACCACCTGGAGGTTTCTCGACAACGGCTCTTCCGGCTCGCACTCCAGCGGCAAGAGCAGCTCCTCCGCCACCCCGAGTCCCACCCGCACGCCCGGCATACAACTCTGGGCCTTCCCCACCAAAGGCGAGTTGGATTCGTCGCCGACGGTGGCCGACGGCGTGGTCTACGTCGGCAGCAACGACCACAACCTGTACGCGGTGCAGACATGACAGTAGACGCCACGGCACAGGCAGGTTCAATTTGGCATGCAGGGCTCAGAAACAGCTGCTCTTAGCAACCGAACAGCAGCCCCTTCTGACTCGATGCCTGCCGTGATGGGCGGCATCCAGTTGGCTGGGATACCAGGACTCGAACCTGAACTAACGGAACCAGAAACCGTCGGGCTGCCAATTACCCCATATCCCATTTGCCCCGAACCGCGGGAGCCACGGCCAGTCGAAGCGCGCCCTACCGCGTCCGGCAACGCAGTGTGGACATGTACCTAATCTATACATTTTCGGCCGTGCTGCTCAGCTGCGTGCCAGGCGTGTCGATCAGACTCTTGGGTTGCCTTTATGGGGGTGAAGCACTTGGAGCATGTCGATGACCCAGTCGGTCCCGGGAAGTGGTCATCCGGGTTGGGTTGCTGGGCGGGCTCGGCGCACGAATCCGATCGGGAGGATTCCTCCTCCTGAGCGGCTCGCCCGGTTGCGGGCAGCACGACGTCAACTTAGCTTCAGCGCGTCGGAATCGTTCCGAAAAGGTCAACATCATCTCTTATGTTGGCTTTCCCATGGCATCGAATGGAGCATTCATGTCGGTGATGACTGGTACCCCGCCCCTGCAGCAGTTCGGCCAGCAGATCGCCGGGCCGCAGCAGCAGCTCGCGCAGGTCGTCCAGCAGACGATCCAGCAGGCCTGCCAGCAGGCGAGCCAGCAGATCGCGCAGCGCATGCAGCAGACGCTGCAGCAGATCCAGCAGGTCCAGCAGCAGCTGCAGCAGCAGGGCCTGGCCCACCAGGCCCACCCGTACCTGGCTGTGGCGCTGCACAGGACGCTGCTCCAGGGCGTGCGCAGCGCTGTCGAGCAGTCGGTGCAGCAGGCGCTGCCGACCGCGATCCTGACGCTGGTGCAGCAGAGCCAGCAGGGCCAGCAGGGCCAGCAGGGCCAGCAGCAGTGGGGCGGCGGGTTCGGTCAGCAGTCGTTCGGCCAGCCGTACCAGCAGCAGTACCAGCAGCCTGGCTTTGGCTTCGGCCAGATGGGTCAGCCTTTCGGTATCGGCTGATTGCTCGCGGCGCGTGATGCGGTGTACCCAGGAGCCGCTCTTGGGCACACCGCATCACCGTGGAGCGGGAGCCGCCCGTCATCCGGATCAAGAACACGAAGACGCGACGCAGCTGTGCCACCCGTACGAAGCAGGCGGACTCTGTAGCAGGCGATGAACCGGTACTCCCCGAGGGGAGGGACGCGGTCTGGGAGAATTCCACTATGCCGGGGATTCAGCTGCGGGAGCACCAGGTGGCCGCGGTCGCGCGGGTCCGTGCCTGGGCGGGCTTTCCCGCGCGGTCAGCCATCGGCGAGGAGGGGCGGCGGGCCACGCTGGTGTCCGCGACCGGGTCGGGGAAGACGATCACGGCTGCCGCAGCCGCGCTCGACTGTTTTCGGGGCGGGCGGACCCTCGTGACGGTGCCCACCCTCGACCTGCTGGTGCAGACCGCGCAGGCGTGGCGCAGGGTCGGCCACCACGGGCCCATGGTCGCGGTGTGTTCCCTGGAGGGCGACGCCGTCCTGGACGCACTTGAGGTGCGCACGACTACCAATGCGATCCAGCTCGCGCTGTGGGCGGGATCCGGGCCGGTGGTGGTCCTGGCGACGTACGCCTCCCTGGTGGACCGGAACGACCCCGACGACCCCACAAGGCCAGCCAGCCGTCCTGGGGCCGCTGGAGACGGCTCTGGCGGGCGGACCGCGGCTGTACGGGCAGCGAATGGACGGCTTCGACCTCGCCGTGATCGACGAGGCGCACCGTACGGCCGGGGACGTCGGCCGGCCGTGGTCGGCGATCCACGACCAGGCCCGCATCCCGGCCGGGTTCCGGCTGTACATGACCGCCACGCCCCGCATCCTCGCCTCCCCCCAGCCCCTACGTAGCGCAGACGACCAGGAGCTGGAGATCGCCTCCATGACCTCCGACCCCGACGGCACCTACGGCACCTACGGCGAGTGGATCTACGAGCTGGGACTGTCGGAGGCAATCGAGCGGGGCATCCTCGCCCCCTTCGAGATCGACGTCCTCGAGATCCACGACCCCGACCCAGTTGCCGAAGCGTCCGAGGGCTCGGAGGAGGCGGTGCGCGGCCGGCGCCTGGCACTGCTGCAGACCGCGCTGCTCGAGCACGCCGCGCAGCACAACCTGCGCACCGTCATGACGTTCCATCACCGGGTCGAGGAAGCCGCGGCGTTCGCGGACAGCCTGCCGAAGACGGCTGCCGCGGCATATGGGGCGGAGGTGCCCGACCACGCTCTGGCCGCGGCGGAGCGGATGCCGCCGTCCTCGATCGACGCCCGCTTCTACGACCTCGACGAAGGCCGGCATGTGCCGCCGCAGCGGGTGTGGTCGGCGTGGCTGTGCGGCGACCACCTCGTCGCCGAACGCCGCGAGACCATCCACCAGTTCGCCAACGGCATCGACACCGACGGGCGACGGGTACACCGCGCCTTCCTCGCCTCCGTCCGCGTCCTGGGAGAAGGCGTCGACATCGTCGGCGAACGCGGCGTGGAAGCCATCTGCTTCGCCGACACGCGCGGCTCCCAAATCGACATCATCCAGAACATCGGCCGAGCCCTGCGGCCAAACCCCGACGGGACGACAAAGACCGCGCGGATCCTCGTCCCCGTCTTCCTCCAACCCGGCGAAAACCCCACCGACATGGTCGCCAGCGCCAGCTACGCCCCGCTGGCCGCCGTCCTCAACGGCCTGCGCAGCCACTCAGACGTCCGCTGGGTGTGTCAATTTAGACACTCCCCCGTCGCAGAGACGCAGCGTCCTTCGCCCGGCCCGGCGCGCATGTCGTGGTCGTCACCCGCTCGCCGGAGGAGATCGCCAAGGCCGCCGCCGACGGCGGCTGGATGGCCCACCACGACGGCTTCTGGTCCAGCCAGAGCAAGGGGACCTTCCAACGCGGCATCGGCCCGGGCGAGATCACCGCACTCGCCCGGCAGGCCGGACTCGTACCCGCCACTGACGCACCCGTGCTGCCACTGCACGGGGTCTGCCACGCCGTCCTGACAAAGCCCCAGACGTCAGACACGCACCCGTGAACACCCGCAGCCCTGCCAGCGCAGCTCCCCGCTCGCGTACGACGCCGAAAGAACGGGCGAAGCGGCCCCGTGGGTCAGCGATTGCCCGTCCAGACGATCCGTTGGGCGAACCCGCCCCGCTCACGCGCTTTACCCTCGCGGATCTTCTCCAACTGCTCCGCGTCGACCCCCAGGTCCGCGGCCAGGTCACGTCCGTTGGAGTGGTGTATCGACGGCCACTCGGTGATCTCGTTTTGAGGCTATGCAGTGAGTTCGGTGGGCAGGGCGGTGTCGTCGGTT
>NZ_JBIVBS010000036.1:0-39817 GCF_044746205.1 Streptomyces sp. NPDC086549
CGTGTCCTGCTTGACCCAGTTCCGCAGTCCCTCGGCGCTGACCCCGATCTGACGGGCCACCTCGGTGACGGTCTTCCCGGAGGAGCGCACGAGCGCGACTGCGTCCCGTTTGAACTCCTCTGTGTACCGCCGGCTGCGGTTGCTCTTGCTTCCCACCTGGCACTACTTCCTCTGGAACCTCATGTCCCAGTCTCCAGGTGTCCACGATCAAGGGGAAGGTTCAATCCCCTCGTGCGCGGGGAGCAGGCCGGTTGCGGCATGAGTGCGCCGATGGGCCGGGAACCATCCCCGCGTGCGCGGGGAGCAGGCGGTGGTCTTGGGGGACCTATGTCTGTGCGGGGGACCATCCCCGCGTGCGCGGGGAGCAGCCCAAGGCGCCGATGCTGTTGACGACCTTGTAGGGACCATCCCCGCGTGCGCGGGGAGCAGTTGCGGTACGGAGCGGCCCCGGACATCGGCGCGGGACCATCCCCGCGTGCGCGGGGAGCAGGGCGGGATCCCGTCGCCGTTGCCCTCCCACGCGGGACCATCCCCGCGGGCGCGGGGGTGATGGTCGTTGAAGCTCAACCAGGCTGTAGCCGCAGGGCTCATCCCAGGCGGGGATGAGCATCCAGCACGGGACGTAGGCCAGACATGGCCGCCATTCTCTCTGCGTTGGGGTGACCGCGGGGACAGGCCCATTGGCTCCCGCGTGGGGTCTGGGTTGGTGGTGGTCCCTGCCGGCGCGGGGAATCGGTCGATGTCTTCGTGTGCATCTGGCCGATCTCCGCTTGCGCGGAGAGTGTGTCCGGCCGGAATGAGGGAGTCCGGCCGGTGAGGATGTTACTTGCGTACGAGGATGAGGCCAACTCCGTAGGAGCGGGCTTTGCCGAGTCCGTCGGTGAGGGTGCGGGCGAAGGTGGCAGGGTCGGTGACGGTGAGCTGTCCCCGAACTTCGGCTCGGATAATTTTCAAGCCCTTCTTCGCCGTGGAGACGAGTGGCGGCAGCATCGTGGTGGTGATGCGGGCTGGGTCGGCGTCGGCGCCGATCCGCTTGATGCTGCACGGCCCGATGGCGGGCTCGCCTTCGGGCTGGAGCCGCTGCGTAAACCACTCGGCCGCGTGGTGCGGGGACATGGTGGCCATACGCCGTCCACGTTGGCCCTTCTTCGGGCCGTTGGTGGGCATGACGGCCCGGATGGGATTGATGAACGCGCGGAAATTGTAGGTGTCGCCGGTCTTGATCGTCTGGTCGACCCTGATCAGGTGGGGGGCTTCCAGGTGCGCGGCGCGGGGGACGGGTGACCAGTCGGGGGTGACGCGGGCCTGGGTGATGAGGGTGAGCGTCTGGGTGCGCAGGTTGACGGTCCAGGCGGAGAGCAGGCCCATCTGCGAGCGTGCGTCGTCTTCGCCTTCGGGTACCCAGCCACGGTGTCCGCTCATGACGAGGCGGTGCATGTCGTGGACGTCGTTCATGGCGCGGATGACGTCGGGATGGTGAGCGTCGAGGGTGAGGACACTTTGGGTGGCGACGAAGCGCGTGGGTGTGCTCACGGGGTCGGCGTCCATTCGATGGTCGAGGTGGGGGTGATGCGGATGCGGGTTTCCCAGCGGGTGGCGTGGGCGCGGTCGTCGGGGTGGAAGGTGACGGGTTGGTCGTCGGTGGGAACGGCGCGGGGTGTGCCGGGGGGTGCGTCGATCCAGGCCCAGGGGCGTTGGGTGTCAGCTTCAGGGAGGAGGGGGGCGTGGGTGAGGACGTGTTCGAGGGGGCCGGGGTGGACGCCGCCGGAAAGGTCGCCGGTGGGCGGGCAGGACTTGCGGCCGAGCCAAAGGAGTCGGCGGGGATGTTCAAGGTGGTGGGAGATGGTCTCCAGGAGGGTGGTGTCGTGGTGTTCGACGGCGGCGACGAACGCCGCATCGGCGAGGTACCAGCGTTCGCTGACGGCGGGGTTGCGTAGGACGGCTTTGGCTGCGGTGAGGAGGTGTCCGGTGTCGGGGTCGGGTTCGATGTACTTGGGGGCTCCGTACCAGCCGTCGATGAGGTGGTCGCCGAAGTGGGGGCCGGTGGCGTCTTCCAGGGAGGTGGCTTTGGTGGCGCGGCGATGGTCGGTGATGAGGTCGCGGGGGCGCAGGGGGTAGGGGCCGCCGCCCACGACGTGGAAGTCGCGGTAGGGGGTGCCAGGGCGGTCGGCGCGGACGCCGTAGCGGAGTTCGGCGAGTGGGCCGAGGGGGTCTTCGCGGTCGTAGCCGAGGGCGGCGGCGATAAGGCCGATGACTGCGGATTTGGTGGGCCGCATGTGGGTGGCGCGGCGTTCGAATGCGCCGGAGGTGCCCCAGGCTTGGAGGGGGGCTGCGAGGCGGATGAGAAGCGTAGCCGCTTCCCTGCTTGCGCGGGGAGTGGTGTTCATGCGGTGAGTTGCTCCAGGGTCGTGGCTTCGGCGGCGGGGAGGGTGCCGTTGGCGGTGAGCTGGTCGATCAGTTCCTGGATGTCGAGGTCGTAGGTGAGGAGACGGCCGGGGGTGGCGTCGGTGCGCTTGGTGGTGATCAGGCGGTGGTGGTCGAGGAGCCTCTTGGCACCGGCGAGGGCGGCGGGACCGTCGGAGGTCTCATCGATGTGGCGCTGGAAGGCAGCGGCGTAGAAGTAGGGGCGGGCGCCTTCATGGGCCAGGACGAGATTGGGGAGGGTGCCGGTGGAGGCGGTGCTGTTGGCCTTGGCGCGGGGGACGGCGTCCACGAATGCCTGGATGAATTCGGCTTCGGCGGCCTGGGCGGCGGTCTCGGCTTCGTCCACGCTCATGCCGGAGGCCCGGAGGTTGACGCGGAGTTTGTCCCGGTCGAGGGCGGCGTGGCGGTAGAAGGTGCCGGAGATGAGTGATTGATAGCCGGTCATGCCCGCGCCGGCGTTGTCGGCCGCGTCGAGGAAGTCGAGGGCGTTCTCCCGGCGTTCGAGCTTGGCGTCGTCGGCGGCGGCATAAAAGTCGTCAATGTGCTCGGCGGGCGCGATGGTGAACGCCCAGGAGTGCTGGGCGGCGCCGTCCACGGTGCGCAGCTCGGCGACCTCGGCGAGGAATCGTCCGAAGATGGTGATGTCGATGGCGTCGCGTGGGGCGAACGCGGTGAGGATCCCGGTGCGGAGGTCCTTGGGCAGCGCCGGGATCTTGACCTCCTCTTCCTTGCTGTCCTTGGCGGCGGGCTCGGCCGGCGCGTCGGCGTCGGGGGTGGTGGTCTTCTTCCGGGCGTTCTTCTTTGCGTTCTTCTTGGCCTCTTCCTTAGCGGCGGCTTCTGTCTTGGCGGCCGTGTACTCGGTCAGCCACGTGTTGAATGCGTCAGCGTGTGTGTTGAGGTGTTCGGCGATCCGGTCGCCGGAGTCCTCGGGTGCGTAGAAGAGCACCTTGGTGAGGAGGGTGGTGGATTCCTTCTCGCCGAACTTCAGGCCGAGTCCTTCGAGTGCGGCCTTGGCGGCGTAGATGGCCTGGTCGGGGTCCCAAGCGTGGTTCTTCACCAGGGCGTCTCGGGTGAACAGGGCCCATTCGCGGGTGCGCCTGCCGCTGCTGTAGGAGGCGAGGGGGCCTTCGCCCTGGTTGGCGCGGTGGCGGGAGTGGGTGCGTTCGGCGCGGCGGCGGGCCTGGGCGGAGATGGCGGTGCGTTCGGCGCCGCCGTAGACGAACGCTTTCGGCTGGCCGTTCTCATCGCGGACGGGGAGGGCAGCGGCGAAGGTCTCCAGGGCGTGCAGGGACAGGTACTGGGGTTTGCTGGTGGTCACTTGGCGGCTCCGTTCGTGCGGGCGGTGGTGGTGCGGCGGCGGGTGTAGAAGCCGTCGCCCCACGCTTGGGGTGTGGGGCGTCCGCGGTCGGTCCACTGGGCGAGGTCGGTGATGAGCTGGGCCCAGGAGGGGGGTGTGGTCTCGCCGGCGCGGATGCGTTCGATGGCGTGCTGGAGGTGGCGCCAGGGGATTTGGCGGGCTGGGAGGATGCGCATCATGAGGCGTTCGGCGCCGGGGTTGGAGGGGCCTCGGGCTCCGTCGTAGCCGATGGCGCGGATCGCGGTGCCCATGCTGCCGCTGCCGTAGTGGGGCTTGGTTCTGCCTGCGTGGTAGCGGGCGAAGAGGAAGCCGACCTGACGGTAGAGGGCCCGGTGTTCTTCGGTGGGGGCATAGGCGCGGGCTTCGAAGTGCGTGGGGCTCTCGGCGGTTGCCGGGCGGCGCAGGTCGGCCAGCTTGCCGTACTGGTGGGTGTGGACGAGGCTGCCCAGCCAGGCGACGTACTGGACCGGCGCGGCCGTCAGGTCGGCGGCGGCCTGGGTGGTCTGTTCTGCGTCGGGCGGGGGGCTGGGGTGGGGGATCTCGAAGAGAGGCAGGGTCATGCGGGCTGCTCCTTTCGCAGGTACGTGGGGGCCTTGCGGGGGTTGTTGAGGATGTCTTCGAGTTTTTCGCGGGCCTCGGTGGAGGCTTTGTGGCCCTGGCTGCTCGGAGGCAGGGAGCGGAGCCGGTCGGTGAGGAAGCGTTCGGCGTTCGAGCGGACCTCTGTGGCGTAGATGGTGAGGGCCTCGGGGACGGGGGCACCTTCGGCGGCCTCGTCTAGGAGTTCGTGGAAGAGGGGTTCGGTCGCGGCGAAGTGTTCGCCGGCGGCTTTGAAGCGGGCCAGCTGGTTCTGCTTGTCGGCCGGTTTGGAGTTCGGGTAGGCGATCCGCCAGGCGGCGTAGGCGGCGTCGTCCAGGGCTGCGGCGACGTACTCGGCGATGGCGCAGCCTTCTTCGGATGCCTGGCGCAGGGCGGTCTCGCGGCCGGGGATGTAGGGGAAGGCGTCGTTGACCCAGGCGATGAGCTTGCCGGGCCGTGCGAGGAGGCCGACGGTCCACAGGGTGACACGGTGGCCTTCGGGGAGCGTGGCAAGGCGCCCGTAGAGGTCCATGCCTTTTTCCCGGCGCGCGGTGGCCGCGTACAGGGAGTGGGCTTCCCGCCATAGGGCTCGCGCGGAGGATGCCTTGAGGGGGGCGCCGTTTTCGATCACGGCGTCCTGGAGGGCGCTGGCGTGGGTGAGGTCCACGATGTCGCCGGCGCCCATGAGGACTCGGTCGACTCCCCAGCTGCCGTCGGACAGTTGAGCGGGGTGGGTGAGGATGGACCGGCCCAGGATGCTGTGCAGGTCGGCCGGGCCGTCGGGGATGCGGGCGGTGGGCTTGGCGGTGAAGGAGCGGCGCGGCCGGTCGGTCCAGGTGTAGTTGTAGCTGCCGGGGTCGCCGTCGTGGGGGTGCAGGTTCAGGCGGAGCGTGTCGCCGAGGGTCCGCCCGAGCGCGGTGACGTGAACGCGTTGCCCGGCCCGGCACATGGCCTGGTTGTTCAGGGCGGCACCGAGGAGGCTGCCGGGGATCATGCCCCGGCCGCCGTTGCCGCACACGTGCTGGGTGATGACGGCCATGAACGCGTCGGCCGCGGTGAGTGGCTCGCCGTGGTGGAGATGGTGCCGGTCGAAGAACTGCACGTAGTCGCCGACGTGATGCATGACGATCTGCGAGGTGCCGACGCCGTGTTGGTTCATGAACGGGGCCAGCAGCGCGTTCTGGAACAACGGCCGGTCCGGATGGAAGAGATTCCACTGTTCATCGGGCTGCTGCCTGAGCCAGTCGACGACGTCCGTGAGCGGCCGGCGGCTGGTGACCCAGGTCCGCCATTCACTGCTGGTCTCCGGGTAGACGTCGGCCGCGTACGCGACGGCCTTGAGCAGTTCCAGCATGGCGAGGGTCTCGCCGGGGTGGCGTCCGGCCACGCCCTGGTGGTCGTCGGCGTTCTCGAACGCCTCGATGAGGTCGAGGCGGCTGGGGAGACCGGCCGTTGTCAGTGCCGGGAGGCAAGGTTGGGTGCGGGGATCCCAGTACGGAACCACGTCACCTCCTTCAGATGTATCTCATCATGTGCATCGTTGATTGACGTAGCGTGCCGGGCAACCACGCTACCAACGCGAGGAGTTGATGGTGGGCCGTTTGGAACTGCTGCTCCAGTCCGTGGTATTGGCATGGGGCAAGACCGACCAGAGCGGTGACAGCGCCCGGCGCGGCGGCCCGGAGTGGACGCCGCTGCTCGCTCACCTCCTGGACGTCGCCGCCACAGCGGGCGTCCTGTGGGACCGGCACCTCCCCCCGCACATCCGCCGACGGCTCACGGAGGCGTTCGGCGCCGGCGACGAGGCGACCGCCCGGCAGGTGGTGATGCTGCTAGCGGCCCTCCACGATCTCGGGAAGGCGTCCGACTGCTTCCTCGGGCAGTGGCAGCACGGCCGAGGAAAACCCCAGTTGAAGCCGCAGGCGAAGGCGTGGGAGAAAGAGGCCCGCACGGCGGGTCTTCCTCTCGGTGACGACCTGGCCCACGCTTTCTACGCCCGGCACGAGCACATCACCGCCGTAGCCCTGCCCCGGCTGCTGGGCTGCACGTGCGCGGAGTGCGGCGGCACCGGCGAGCGGCATGAGGGGCTGCACGATGCCGGGGTGTTGCTCGGCGGCCATCACGGGCACATCCCGAACCCGGAGACCGTCGACCGGGCCCGAGGGGCCGCACCGGTCGCCCAGTGGGGCGACGTGCACGCGGCGATTGTGCAGACAGTGGCCGACGCGGTCGGACTCGACCTCAGCACCGTGGCGCAAGCGGTCGATCCGGTGCGGCCGTCGGCGCGGGTCGCATTCCTGTATCTGGTGTACCTGGCGGACTGGGTCGCCTCCGACACGGAGTTCTTCCGCTTCCGTGTTCACAACACACCAGTCACCGACTGGTGGCAGGCCGCCATGCAGGAGGCCGACCAGGCGGTGCGAGCTCGGCGGCTCGCCCGCTGGCAGGCGCGGCCCATGACGTGGGAGGAGATGTGGCCCGACACCCCGCTGCCGCGTACGTTCCAGGCCGACGGCATGCGGCTGGTACCGGCCGAAGGGCAGACCATGGTCGTGGTGGAGTCGGACACCGGATCGGGCAAGACGAGGCTGGCGCTGTGGATGGCCCACCACCTGGCGCGCACGTGCGGGTACAGCGGCCTGTACATGGCGCTGCCCACGAGAGCGGCCGGCAACCAGGTCGCGAAGGAGCTACAGAAGTTCCTGAAGGCGGTGCTGGCGCCGGGTGAGGTGCGGGATATGGCGCTCGTGCACGGCACGGCACAGGCCACAGATCTCGTGCACCAACTGCTCGACGCGCACCAGGCCCAGGGGGATCCGCTGACCGACCTGTCCAGTACGGTGGAGGCGGCCACCTGCACCGAAGGCAGCGGCCTGGCGGTGCTGGACCCGTGGTACCTGCGGCGCTGCCTGGCTCTGGTGGCCGGATTCGGGGTCGGCACGGTCGACCAGATCGCTCTCGCCCCGCAAGGGTCACGGCACTGGGCGCTGCGGCTGGGTGCGCTGATGTGCAAGGTCGTAATCATTGACGAGGCGCACGCTTACGAGCTCTTCCAGCAAGGCCTACTGGGCGCCGCGGTGGAGTGGCTGGCGGAGGGCGGCGCATCACTGGTGGTGCTGTCGGCGACGCTCCCCCGCAGCATCAGGGACGAGCTGACAGCCGCCTGGCGCCGCGGCCTCGGGATGACCGGCGACGATGACGGAAGCCGGGGACCGATCATGGTGGTCGACCAAAACGGCCGGCTCCGCCGCGGCGGACCCCTCCACCAGGATCCCGAGACGCCGAAGCTGCTGACGGACATCCAACTGACCGAAGACCCGGGCGAGAGTGACCTTGTCGCTGGGCTGCTGCATCAGGCCCGCAACGGCGGATGCGTCGTGGTCCGCAGCACGCGGGTCGACCCGTGCCGCTCCCGCTACCGGGAAGCAGTCCAGCTCGCCCGCGCGAGCAACTGGCAGCCGGACGAAATCCTCATCCTGCACGGAATGCTGCTCCCCCGTCACCGGCTGCTGCTGGAAGCCCGACTCGCCACCCTCCTCGGACCCGGCCCCGAAGGACAGCGCAACCCCAACCGGCCCAACCGGCTTCTGGTGTTCGCGACGGGGGTGATCGAACAGTCCCTGGACCTGGACTTCGATCACGGTGTCACCGACCTGATCCCCATCGACGTGGCCGTACAGTTCCGTGGCCGAATCCACCGGCACGCAGTCAACAACCCGCACCGGCCGTCCTGGTGCCGAACGACACGTCTCACCATGCTGTGGCAGCCCGACCCGGACGGCCTACCAGTCGTGGAACCCCCGGACTTCCCAGCCGGGCGACCGACAGGCACCTACGACGGCCTGGTCTACGCCCCGTACGTCCTGGCGGCCAGCTGGCACACCCTCACTCAGCGCCGTGACCGTGACGGGGTCGTGCGACTTCAGACCCCGCGTGACTCCGCGTGGGCCCTGGAGAGCGTCTACGGCGACCCCATCCGGGGCGCGGGGGCGGTGCAGGGGCTACTCGACCGCACCCACGCCGCCTACCTAGACGCGCTCGCCGACGAGGCTCTCCAGGCCGAAGAGCGCGCGTTCCGCCCGTACACGCGTCGGCGGCGGACCCCGGTGGCCACCTACGACCTCGCATCCGGGTACGATCACGGCGACGGCGACAGCGGAGGCGTGGCCGGGATCGCGGCCGTGTCCCGCCTCGGAGAGGAATCCGTCGACTGCCTGATCCTGTACCAGCAGCCGGACGGCACGATCACCTACGACCACGAGGGCGTGCTGAAGGCCGACCTCGGCCAGCGCTCCCCCGGCCGGGACGTGACCGCCTACCGACGCCAGCAAAAAGACCTACTCGCCAACACCATTGCCATCCCCGCACGCTGGTGGCACGGCCGACGCGGCCTTCAACCGATCACGGACTGGCCCAAGCACCCTCAACCCGCGTTGAGGAAAGGGCCCGTCATCCTGGTTGCTCCGGACGGCACTTGCCTCAGCGGCCCTGTCGGCAGGCTCCGCTACGACCACACCACCGGACTGCAACGCATATAGCCACCCCCTCCCCCGCGCCGGCGGGGATAACCCCGACAACCTCTTCGATCCCGGCGAGCCGGGGTGTACTCCCCGCGCCCGCAGGTATGGTCCACACTGCGGAGATGTCCGCGAGGATGGACGGGCGTGCTCCCCGCGCCGGGAGCTGGTTCCCCGGAGAGTAGCCCGCAGGCGGCCTACGGTGCATGCTCCCGACACATGCGGGTAGGGTCCCGCCCTTAATTCCGTGGGTGGCAATCGTGAAGTGTGATTCCCTCGCCTTCGGGCACGTTCCCACTGCCGGCCGCCAACCCAAGGGTGCCTGGCGACATGGTGCACAATGCTGACCTCACTGCTCCCGGCGTCTGCGGGGATGGTTCACAGACCGGCTGCGCCTTCAAGGATCGGGTTGTCTGCTCCCCGCGCGAGCGGGGATGGTCCCAACGTCTACGTGCTGGGCAAGGGGTCGGGGCAGTGCTACCCGCGCGTGCGGGGATGGTCCCTTGAGTCACGACAGCAGTGTCTGTCTGGTCCAATGCTCCCCGCGCGTGCGGGGATGGTCCCAGGCCCCGGGTCACACCGCCGAGCGCCGCAAGCTGCTCCCCGCACCCGCGGGGATGGTCCCAACTGGGTGTACAGCCAGTTCCCCCATCGCTCGTGCTCCCCGCACAGGCGGGGATGGTCCCATCCGGGCGCTCCTGGAGGACTTCCTCCAGCTCTGCTCCCCGCGCCCATGGGAATGGATGGCGTGTTTGTTGGAAGGTGTTGTCCGCCGGTGCCCCATCTTCAGCGTGTGGGCGATATGCCGGATTCAATGAAAGTGCTGAAATACAAGCGGGTCTGGCGGTAGACATGCAGGTCAGTCAGTGTGCTCCCCGCGGACGCGGGGATGGTCCCTCGTACGGCGTCAGGACCTGCGTCGACGCCGTGTGCTCCCCGCGGACGCGGGGATGGTCCCTCGAGCGTGTCGGGGTCGTTCACGGGTCTGATGTGCTCCCCGCGGACGCGGGGATGGTCCCATCGAGTACGAGGAGGAGGCGCACCGCGCCCTGTGCTCCCCGCGGGCGCGGGGATGGTCCCGAGATGAGCACCAACCCCCTGCAGGAGGGTGTGTGCTCCCCGCGGACGCGGGGATGGTCCCGCTGTGAAGCGGTCGGCTCGCGCCAAGGACGAGTGCTCCCCGCGGACGCGGGGATGGTCCCATGTGGGAACAGGGCAAGTACGGTCTGGCCAACTGCTCCCCGCGCCTGAGGGGATGGTCCCCAGCGCGGCCCGTATGACCGGTTCAATGACCTCTGCTCCCCGCGCCTGAGGGGATGGTCCCCTTCTTGGCCACGATCACGCCGAGGACGAGATCTGCTCCCCGCGCCTGGGGGGATGGTCCCGTCCAGTTACGTGAAGGCGAGCGCCGCTCCATCCTGCTCCCCGCGCCTGCGGGGATGGGCCCCGAGGGGCTCGCCGACACCGGTGTCGTCATGTGCTCCCGGCGCAGGCTGGGATGGTCCCGCGAGCATGGCCGGGGCGGACGGTCCTGCGAACTGCTCCCCGCACCCGCGGGGATGGTCCTCTGGATCATCCCCATGAAGATGGACGGACAGCAGATGTTCACTACTTCGGGAGGCACGGCTGTCTGGCACTGTTCGATTGCGGCAGCACGGTCACTGGACAGGTCGTAGATCGGGTGTCGGCGCCAGCTGGCTAGAAGAGGTGGGCACGGATGTGCTGGGTGAGGTTGTCGAGGATCTCGCGCAGCCACGGGCTGCGGGCGGCTGATGCCTACGCCCTGGGATGGTCCTTACCGAGATCCGCCCCTGGGAGCGAGCCGACGTGCTCCGTATGTCGAGCGGGAAGACCCTTGAATCCCCGCCCCTGCGGCCGAGTGGGGTCCGCCAGCGACACCCACCTTCGACGCCAGGTCGATATGCCGGATTCAGCGAAAGTACTGAAAAGCAACCCAGTCGCGCGGTAGACATGCACGTCAGTCAGTGTGCTCCCCGCGCAGGCGGGGATGGTCCCGACCTCGGCTCCGAACCGGTCGGTGACTCCGCGTGCTCCCCGCGCAGGCGGGGATGGTCCCACCTCCCCCCGCTGGGGCTGCCTCCCCACCAAGTGCTCCCCGCGCAGGCGGGGATGGTCCCCACGGCGGCCTGGCCATGGCCTACACCAAGGCCTGCTCCCCGCGCCTGCGGAGATGGTCCCTGCTCGGCCGGTGTCGCCGCCATCGCCTACGCCTGCTCCCCGCGCCTGCGGGGATGGTCCCGGTGGGGGCCGCTCCCGAAACGCGGGAGGCTGCTGCTCCCCGCGCCTGCGGGGATGGTCCCGCCCTGGCGGGCGCCTGGCGTACCGGCATCAACTGCTCCCCGCGCCTGCGGGGATGGTCCCGCGTTCTTCGCCGTCTTGAACTCGTGCGCGCTCTGCTCCCCGCGCCTGCGGGGATGGTCCCGGCTTGACGATCCAGCCGATGACCCGGCCGATGTGCTCCCCGCGCAGGCGGGGATGGTCCCGGTGCCAACGGCTTCGTGCTCAACAACATGGCGTGCTCCCCGCGCCTGCGGGGATGGTCCCGGCTATCACAGCGAGAGTCCCATCCAGGGCTGCGTCATCACGGTCCAACACGAGTGCTCCCTGCGGACGCGGGGATGGTCCCCAGCAGAACCAGGGTCTGTTCGACACGGGCGAGTGCTCCCCGCACAGGCGGGGATGGTCCCATCCGGTCGCTCCTGGAGGACTTCCTCCAGCTCTGCTCCCCGCGCCCATGGGAATGGATGGCGTGTTTGTTGGGAGGTGTTGTCCGCCGGTGCCCCATCTTCAGCGTGTGGGCGATATGCCGGATTCAATGAAAGTGCTGAAATTCAAGCCGGTCTGGCGGTAGACATGCAGGTCAGTCAGTGTGCTCCCCGCGGACGCGGGGATGGTCCCCAGGAGACGATCGCCTTGACCAGGTCGGGGATGTGCTCCCCGCGGACGCGGGGATGGTCCCGGGGGCAGCGCGCGCATGGCGGCCCATACCATGTGCTCCCCGCGGACGCGGGGATGGTCCCGAGGGGAATCCCATGAGCACACCGACGGACGGGTGCTCCCCGCGGACGCGGGGATGGTCCCGGCGTCCTGATGCTGTCGGGCCGGTGGGCCCGGTGCTCCCCGCGGACGCGGGGATGGTCCCTTCTTCGCATGGCACAAACCCCGACCACCTTCCTGCTCCCCGCACCCGCGGGGATGGTCCCTACAAGGTCGTCAACGACATCGGCGCTCTGGGCTGCTCCCCGCACCCGCAGGGATGGTCCCAAGCGGCCGGTCGGTGTTTCACTGAGCCGGCGCCCTGCTTCCCGCACCCGCGGGGATGGTCCCGGGGGAAGCCGGTAAATCGCGTGGTCCTCGGCCTGCTCCCCGCACCCGTGGGGATGGTCCCACCTCAACGTCGGCGTCGGTTTCGATGACTCGCTGCTCCCCGCGCGGGGATGGTTCCGCCGAGCTCCAGCCCGTGTACGACCCGCCGCTCTGCTCCCCGCCCACGCAGGGATGGTGCCGCGGAGCGGGGAAGATCACCCTTCCGAAGGGCGTGCTCTGCGTGCCTGCGGTGGGTGGTCGATCAATTCTCCTGATCTCGACACCTGAGGCGCTACAACTCTGCCCCGTCTTTTGGCGTGGAGCGGGAGGAATGGACGGGCTGGATGCCGCGACGGATCGGCCCGAAGCGCCTTCTTGTCCCCGTCTGTCAGCGGCCCTTATCAGGATGGCGGAGACTGTGGGTGGGGAGGGGTGAGAATGAGAAGACAGGATCTCGCGGACACGCTGGACGCCGAGTTGATGAAGAGGCTGCTGCCGGCATCCGCCATCCAAGCCTTGGGTGCGTGGTTGTCCGGCGCTGGCGCTGGGTACGCGGCCGGGGTCGGCGGTCACGCCGTGGAGTACGCCCCTGTGCACTGGGCAGGTGTCGAGCCGTGGCCCGCTCGGTTCTCGGAGCGGACGCTGGCGAGGATCGCGGTCGTCAGTCGCGCCCAGGTGGTCGCGGCTGTGGGAGAGGCAGCCGAACGTCGCGAGTGGTCCGAGGCTCTCGTGGCGTCGTATGTGTGGGGGCAGGGCAGAACGGGATACGGTCCCCATCGCCTCAAGGAGATCTTGGCGGAGTCGGCGGTCGCACCTGCGCTGGCGAAGGCAGCTTCGGCGCTTGAGGAGGAGAACGCGGTCGCGGCTTATCGTGTTCTGTACGGAGCGGTGAAAGGATTGGGGCCGGCCTTCTTCACCAAGCTCCTCTATTTCCTGGCCCTGGCGGTCGATGGCCCGAGTTCTCCGCGAGCACTGATCCTCGACCAGAGGGTCGCGAATGTCCTGCGCGACCACGCTACGCGGGTCGGGTTGGCCATGGGCCTGACATCCGCGGACGCTGTGGCTGCCTGGATCTGGTCTGACGGTGGCTGGACGCCACACCGGTATGACGTCTATCTGCAGTGGATGACCGCCGCAGCCGGGCAGCTTGCCGAGTCTGGAGTCGGGTGGCCTGTCGCGAGCCCGGACCTACTGGAACTGGCACTCTTCAGCGGTGTTTGGGACTCAACAGCCTAGTATCGCCGATGGTCCCCGCGAAGGCGGGCCACCGAGCCAGGGTTTGGCCGGCTCCCCGCACCAGCGGGGATGGTCCCTGGGTTCGTGGAGACGGAATGTGGCATGTCGACTGCTTCCCGCGCCCGCGGGGATTGCCCGTACGACGACGTGCTGCAGGTGGATGACCAGCACTGCTCCCGGCGCCCACGGGAACAGATGGCGAGTTTGTTGGGAGGTGTCGTCCGCTGGCTCCCCATCTTCAGCGCGTGGGCGATATGCCGGATTCGATGAAAGTGCTGAAATACAAGCCTGTCTGGCGGTAGACAGGCAGGTCAGTCAGTGTGCTCCCCGCGCAGGCGGGGATGGTCCCCATCCGATGGACCGACAGTCCCCGCAAGATGTGTGCTCCCCGCGCAGGCGGGGATGGTCCCTCCCCGAACCACCCAACCCCCGCAGCGACTGGGTGCTCCCCGCGCAGGCGGGGATGGTCCCTTGTCCATGCCGGCCGCTTTGCCGCTCACACGGTGCTCCCCGCGCAGGCGGGGATGGTCCCATGCCGGATCAGGGGTTCTGGAGGTATGCGGCGTGCTCCCCGCGCAGGCGGGGATGGTCCCAACGGTCACGGCGGCATCGGGCTGGATAGCGCGTGCTCCCCGCGCAGGCGGGGATGGTCCCAAGACCGACATCGTCTACCTGGCAGGCACACCGCACTCCCTGCGCAGGCTGGGATGGTCCACTGCTTCACGGAGTTGCCGAGATTGTGACGGTGTGCTCCCCGCGCAGGCGGGGATGGTCCCGCGCCGCCACCGGGCGCCGGCCTACCTACTGCGTGCTCCCCGCGCAGGCGGGGATGGTCCCAAGACGGCGATGGACAGGCCCGTGCCGAACACGTGCTCCCCGCGCAGGCGGGGATGGTCCCGAGCACGAACGCCAGCTCGGTGTGTGGACGCCGTGCTCCCCGCGCAGGCGGGGATGGTCCCGTGACCGTGACCTGGGCACCCTGCTGCGTGAGGTGCTCCCCGCGCAGGCGGGGATGGTCCCGGGACAGGTCAGGAGGCGGCTTCGTACTGGAAGTGCTCCCCGCTCAGGCGGGGATGGTCCCTCGACGGGAAGGATGCCCCGACGCCGACTTCTACCGGCTGCCCGAGGGTGTCTGCTCCCCGCGCCTGCGGGGATGGTCCCGTCCCGTTACGTGAAGGCGAGCGCCGCTCCATCCTGCTCCCCGCGCCTGCGGGGATGGGCCCCGAGGGGCTCGCCGACACCGGTGTCGTCATGTGCTCCCGGCGCAGGCTGGGATGGTCCCGCGAGCATGGCCGGGGCGGACGGTCCTGCGAACTGCTCCCCGCACCCGCGGGGATGGTCCCCCTCTCCAGCTGTCGAAGTCGATGCGGGCTCGGTGCTCCCCGCGCCCGCGGGGATGGCCCTAGCGAAAGGTCGACGCCTGCCTGCTCAAGTGCCTGCTCCCCTCAGACGCGGGGATGGCCGCACGGTCCGGTGGCCAGCGCCGAGCGCGAGGAGCTGCTCCCGGCAGACGTGACCGGACGCGGGGATAATCCTGGCATCCGCCTGCTGAACTGCCGCCGCTTGCGCGGCTCCAGGCGCCCGCGGAATGGTCGTGATCCTGTTCCCTGCAGGTGCTGGTACGCCAGCAACAACCCACCTTCGACGCTTGGGCGATATGCCGGATTCAGCGAAAGTACGGAAATGCAGGCCTGTCGCGCGATAGACATGCAGGTCAGTCAGTCTGCTCCCCGCGCCCGCGGGGATGGTCCCATCTTGACCTTGTCCACCTCGATCTCGAAGAGCTGCTCCCCGCGCCCGCGGGGATGGTCCCGACCAGATGACTCGCTCTGTGAGGTCCTTGGCGTAGGTTCTGCTCCCCGCGCCCGCGGGGATGGTCCCCCCGGAGCGCCAACTCCGGATCCCGTGGCCGACTGCTCCCCGCGCCCGCGGGGATGGTCCCTTGTCCGCGCCCGGGCCCGAGGGCTCCGCCCACTGCTCCCCGCGCCCGCGGGGATGGTCCCACCTGCGACGAGAAGCCGCCCGATGTCGTGGTGTGCCCCCCGCACCCGCGGAGATGGTCCCCACGTGCACTGGAATGCCCGCGAGGCTGCCGAGGTGCTCCCCGTGCTTGCGGGGATGGTCCCCACGTTGGCGGAGGCAGCCCCCAACATCCTCAACTGCCTGCCACGGCCATGGGGATGGTCATTCAGTTTCCGTACGTGCGCCGGCACTCGGAGGTCCCCGTAGGGAGGTGTGGTCCCCACGCGACCAGCCACTTCAACGCTTGGGAGACATATGTCTGATTCGGCGAAAGTGCTGAAATGGAGGCCTGCCGCACGATAGACATGCAGGTCAGTCAGAGTGCTCCCCGCGGACGCGGGGATGGTCCCTCGTGACGGGCGTGGCTGTCGCGGCCGCCGTGGTGCTCCCCGCGGACGCGGGGATGGTCCCGACTGCGGCTGCCAGGTGGGGTTGGTCTTGGCGTGCTCCCCGCGGACGCGGGACTCCTACCCGGATTGCCAGCTCACCGATGCTCTGTCGGCCGGCTGGATGTCCGACAGCGGCGTGCTCTCGTCCGTGGGAGGGCAGCGGGAGTCGTGCGCCCCGGTCACGAAGCCCCTGACCGCCTACTTTGCGGCTGGGGTCAAAGAGAGGAGTCCTGGGCCTCTTCCGGGCCCGTCCGGGAAATCCCTGCCCGGTCCAGCGCCATGGCGTACGCTGGGGACACCGACGCGGGGTGGAGCAGCTCGGTAGCTCGCTGGGCTCATAACCCAGAGGTCGCATGGTTCAAATCCTGCCCCCGCTACCACGCACCGGCCCCCTCGACACCAACGTCGAGGGGGCCGGAAGCATTTGAGGCGCCGGCCTATGGGGCGGGCGAGGCCGCAGCGGCCGGGCGAGCTGCAACGCGCATCCGGTCGCCGTCGTACTCCACAACCTCGCCCGGCAGGATCAGCAGCCCGCTTCCCCGTCCTGCCGCGGTCCACCGATGCGGCGGACCTGGACGGTCGGACCCCGCGTGCCGGCCATGTACACCGTCGGGTCGACCTCCCACCCGTGCTGCCGCAGATGGTCCGTCCACGTCTGCTCCCGGGACACCCCGTAGCCGCGCAGCACTTCCACCGGCAGGCCGAGCTGCCGCGCCAAACGCCCACCTCCGCCAGCGGAGCCGAGGGCACCTCGTCCGGCACGAAACCCAGCCACGGCAGCGTGCACAGCTGCACCGCCGCCCCCAGAACCGTCTGGGGGCGCAGGAACTTCCGCAGGAACGCCTCGTGGGCCGGGGTGAGGGTGCAGTACCGGATCAGCTCGTCCTTGCCGATCGATGGGAACGACCGCAGGGCCTCCAGCTCCTCGTCGGAGAACACCCGCGTCGCCATCTGCCCGCCCCTCTCACCGGATTCACCCGTTCAGCGCAACGAGCCAACCGGCTCCACGGAAACGGCCCGGTCAGGCCCTACTCCGTTGTTTTTTCCGCGAGTACTCCCGGAACCCCGAGCTGCTGCGCACCCGGCCGTGACCAGTGAGTGACGCGCCGGAGTTCGGCGGCTGATCAGTCGATGACGTGCACGGTGACGTACATGTCCCCGGGCGCACCGCCGTGCTTGCCGGGGGCGCCGAGCTCGCGGATCCGGATCTTCTGGCCGTCCCTGATGCCCGCGGGGATGCGGACCTTGTAGGTGTGCAGCTCACGGATGATCCGGCCCTCCCCCTTGCAGGTGGTGCAGGCCCGTGCCGCCTTTTCGTCTGTCCTGGTGGCGCAGGCGGGGCAGGCTTTGTGGGCGGTGATCCGCAGGGGGATGATCGCGCCGTCGGTGGCTTCCGCCGGGCTGACGTCGATGTCGTGGGCGATGTCCTTGCCACGGCTGGGCGGGGTGGACCCGAAGTGCCGGTGGTTGATCTCTTTGAGAGCAGCCCACACATCTCCGCTGGCTGGCCGCTGGGCGGGGTCCTTGGCCATGAGCTGGCTCGCGAAACGCTCCAGCTCCGCAGGGGCGTCCGGGCGCAGGGTGCGCAGCGGTGCCGGCTGTTCGTTGAGGTGCTGGTTGACCAGGTGCCAGGAGGTGCCGGTGAAGGGCCGTTGCCCGGTGACCATCTCGTAGAGCACGCAGCCCAGGGAGTACATGTCGGAGCGGTGGTCGAATGTGCCGGACAGGACCTCGGGGGCCATGTAGGCAGGGGTCCCGATCAGGACGCCGGTGGTGGTGATGTCGTGTCGGGCGTCGCTGCTCTTGGTGATGCCGAAGTCGACGACCGTGGCTTCGCCGCTGGAGCGGACGATGATGTTGGACGGCTTGATGTCCCGGTGGGTCAGGCCCGCCTCGTGCGCGGCCTCCAGGGCGTCGGCGACGCAGGCCGCCGTGTACATGGCCTTCGACAAGGGAAGTCGCCCGGACTCGAGGACAGTGCTGAGCGACTTGCCGGGCAGCAGCTGCATCACCAGGTAGGCGTGCATGCGCCCGTCGTGCCTTGCGGATCCGAAGTCGTGCACGGTGACGATGTTCGGGTGGGACAGACCGCCGGCGACCGCGGCCTCGCGGGCGAAACGGGCTACCTGCCGGTCGTGGTCCGCGCTGCCGTCGCCGGTGAGGACCTTGACCGCGACCAGGCGGTCGACGTTGGGGTCGTGCGCCTTCCAGACCTGGCCGAACCCGCCCGCGCCGATGGGCGCGATCAGCCGGTAGCGCCCGTCCAGCACGGCCCCTGGTTGCACGACTCCCCCTTTCGTCGGTCACCGCTACGCACGGTGTACCAGGCGTGTACCCGTCACGCTACGCCGGAGGAACCTCCCACGGCCTGCTCGTCGTCGGCAAGACCGTGGCTGAGGTAGTCACCCACCGCCTGTGGTCATGCACATCTGCACGGCTTCTCGGGGGCGGGGCGCATATGCGCTCTGGCGCCTGACGGGTACTCAGCGGACAATCTGTGCCACATTCTGTTGTCCGAGGGGGGCCGGCATGGGTGTCCTGTGGCCGTTGGAGCCAGCTACGGCAGCCAAGCACCGTCTTTACCAGCGGTATCTCGATGCGTGGTGGCCGATCCTGCTGCAGACCTCCCAGCGCACCGGCTACAGCCGGCCCCGGGTGACACTGCTGGACGCGTTCGCCGGTCCGGGCCGGTACGAGGGCGGTGAGCCCGGCTCGCCGGTGTTCATCCTGGACCGGCTTCTGCACCACACTGCCGTCGACCGGATGCGCCTCAGCCCGCGCCGTGTGCACCTGGTCTTCATCGAGAAGGACCGGGCCCGCCATGAGCACCTCGTGTCCGAGCTGACGGACCGGTTCGGGAAGTTGTCCGAGCTGCCGGTGCGGGTGGAGATCCGGCGCGGGGATGCGGGCCGGGACAGCGTGCCGGTGCTGACCGAGCTGGATGCCTGGGGACACCCCATCCTCGGGATCTTCGACAGCTGGGGCAGCGTGAACGTGCCGCTGGAGGTGACGCGCAGGATCGCCCGCAATCGGTCCAGCGAGGTCATCACCACCTTCGGGCCCAACTGGTTCAGTCGCCGTGAGGAGCTGAACGCAGACGTCCTCGATACGGTGTTCGGCGGTCGCGAGCACTGGACGTCGGCCGCTGATGAGGCACGGCCGGACGAACGGTGGCGTGCGTGGCTGGGCACCTACCGCAGCGCGCTGCGGCGGGCAGGCTTCGGCTACCAGTTGCAGTTCCGGCTTGTGCCCCGTACCGGGCAGCCCCTCTATCTGGTCTTCGGCACCGGCAGCGACGCGGGGCTGAAGGCGATGAAGGAAGCGATGTGGAAGGTCGACGACCGTGACGGCGAGAGCTTTCAGGACCCCCGCACCCGCGGCGCCGAAGCAGTCGGGCAACTCGACATCTTCCAGGCCGCGGGGGCCTGCGACCCGGAACTGCTGGAACTGGTTGCCCAGCGTCTCGCGCTGGGCAACGCCACGGTGGAGGCCGTCGGGCAGTGGCTGCTGACCGAGACGTCCCGCTGGATGCCCACGCACGCGCTGAAGGCGGTGCGGCAGATGCGGCAGGACGGCTCCGTCGTGGTGCAGTCGACAGGCAAACTCACCAGCAAGAGCTGGGTCAGTCTGCCCGCCGCAGCCTGACACGCCGCCCGCTTAAGACCGGGACGCGGTCCTGCAGTTGGGGATACTCACGCACCTGCAGCGCGGCGGGGAACCTTGCGATGTCCTTGTGGTGTGCCTTGTCCCAGCAGGAGCCGAGCTGCTTGACGAACGGCGCCGTCCCGGACAGCCGGCACTGCCCGACGATGTCAGCGGCCCACTGCAGCTCCATCGGCCGCGCACCCGGGCCCGATTCACCGCCGACGATCGCCCAGTCGATACCGGACAGGTCCAGGCCCGTGAGCGGACCGAGCAGCGGCTCGCACGACAGGAACCGCACCGACGCCGGCACACGGCGCAGATCGTCCACCCGCGGCAGTTCCTTCACGGTTTCCACCGACACCCCTATCCACAGGTTGGCGGGCCACTCCAGCCGGTCCGCGACCTGCCGGAGCCGCCGTGCCCGCTTGGTCAGGACCTGGTAGGTGTGCTGGGGAGTAGAGGCGATGACGTCGAACACACGGCGGACGTAGTCCAGCGGGACCCTGGCGTGGAACAGGTCGCTCATGGAGTTGACGAAGACCGTGCGCGGCGTGCGCCAGCCCAGCGGTACGGTCAGCGCCTGCGGATGCACGGTCAGCCCGAACCCGGGTCCCGAGGTCCGTGGATCCCCGTCGTTCTGGTACTTCGCCGACCCCATGGCCTTCAGCCGCTTGGCGAGGGTGAGGGCGTAGCAGTTGTCGCAACCGGACGACACCCGGTCGCATCCCGTCGTCGGGTTCCAGGTCGCCTCGGTCCACTCGATAGAGCTGCGGTCGCTCACCAGTCCCCTCCCACACTCGTACCTACGACGCCACTGCACTGGCCAACTGCCACGGTGTGCTGCCTAACGATGCCGTTCAGGCCGGAGTACTGGGATGCGTACGCCGGTATCCGACCGCATCCGATCCCTTTCCACAGTTTCATATTCGAACCTTCGTTTGAAGTGTGCTTGCGGTCCTGACTTCCCTGACGCTCATGCCGTCTGCGCGGCCGGCCCGGAGACAGAAGCGCCCACTGGCGTGCCCGGCCGCGTGCGGGCGGCCGCCGCCTGTTCCTGCCGGGCAGCATGTTCCTCCCAGGCCCGGCGCAGTGCCCGGGCACGAGTGGCCTCGGACTCGCGGCGGCGCTGGATCCGAGCTGCCTCGATCGGGGTCGGCTGGTCGTCCGAGTACGTCTCCAGCTCCGGGAACGCCCGGCGGCTCAGCTCGCGCATCGCCCTGGTCTGCCGCTCCACGGCCTCCGCGATGCCGGGGTCCACCCGTCTGTCGGGGGCGACGGCCAGGTGCGCGGCCAACACCTGCTGGTAGCCGGGCGAGGTGGTGTCGCGGGTCTTCACCGGCGTCTGGGGCGCAGCCGCGGGCTGTGGGGCGGGCTCCGCCGCGCACTGCGCCGCCAGGCCGCCGGACGCAGGAGGAGGGCAACACGATGATGGAGCGCATACCGCTCGCACTCACCGGCTACCTCGACACCGCCGCCGTCCCCGGCGACGCCGTCGGCACCGCATCCTGGCGGCTGATCTCCTCCCCCGCCGACTGCACTGCGGAGGAGGAAGCGGTCATCCCCTGCACCACCAGCCGGCCGAACCTCGCGCACCTGCTGCTCACCGAGTGCCAGCCCAGCGACCTGCTGCGCGTCAGCGGCAGCCTCACCCTTCCCGACACCGCCGACGGCCGTATCCGGCTGGACGTCGACACCGTCGACGTCATGTGGGAGGCACCGCTGCAGGAACAGCCCCCAGAGGATCCGGCAGACGACCACAGTGACCGCGACCGGGCGATCCAGGCCCTGGCCGAAGCCCTCACGGGCCTCGCCTACGAGGCCGCTGCGGGCGAGCAGCCGGACATCCGCATCAACATCGGGCCCGTCGGCGTGCACGGCCTGGACGTCGCCCACTGCCACAGCATCGACGTCACCACGGCCAACACGCACAAGCTCGCCGACGCGGTCGACGCCATGCTCGCCACGCTGAACAGCCTGCCTCCACAGGCCGGCACCAGCCTGGACCCGCTGACCATCGCCGAACTCACCGACTACTTCGACGAACTGGACCTCACCGAACTCACCCGGGAAGTCCTCGACGCAACCCGGCCCGAGGACCGGGTCGCCGTCACCCGCGCCCTGGACGACCTGTTCGGCGACATCCCCGTCACCGGCATCGACGACAGCGACCAGTAGACCGCCGCCGCGCGTCCATCAGCATCGACTGGCCCGGGCGGGCCGCCTCCACCTCGAGGCGGCCCGCCCGGGCCCATTCACGCTCTCCGCAGCCACGACGAAAAGGCCCTGATGAAACTCACCATCGACACCGACAAGCTCGCCGACGCCGCCCAGTGGGCGCTGCGCGCCGTCCCCGGCAACCCGCCCGCCCCGGTCCTGGCCGGCCTGCGCATCGAAGCCGCCGGCGACAACACCCTGACCCTGGCCGGGTTCGACTACTACCGCTCCGCCCGCGCTCGCGAGGACTGCGAGGTCTCCGAGCCCGGCACGCTGCTCGTGCCCGGCCGTGTCCTGATCGAACTGGTCAAGGGGTTCCCGAAGGGCAGGCCGACCACCCTGGCCCTGGACGGCACCGACCTCGCCCTGTCCTGCGGCACCGCGCACATCCTTCTGCCGACGCTGCCGCTGAACGAATACCCGGCCCTGCCCACGATCCCCGACGCGAGCGGCACCGTCGATGGCGCCGCCCTGGCCCAAGCCGCCGCTCGCGTCACGGTGGCCACCACCACCGACGAAACCATCCCGACCCTGACCGGTGTGGAGTTCACTCTCGCCGACACCACGCTCACCCTGTCGGCGACCGACCGCTACACCTTCCACGTCGCCCACGTGCCCTGGACCCCCAACAAGGCCGCCAAGGGCAAGGGAAAGAACAAGCCCTGCACCTCGGGCAGCGCGATCGTCCCCGCTGATATCGTCCGCGACGCCGCCCGCATCCTCGCCGACGACGGCGCGGCGGAACTGACGCTCACCGAGTCCCTGTTCGCGGTCAGCGTCCCCGGCCGATGGGCCACCAGCAGCATCATCGAAGGCGGACTCCCCGACTACTCCACCCTGTTCCCCACGGAGTTCGCGTCGGTCGCCACCGCTGACACCGAGACCCTGGCCGACACCATCAAGCGCGTCATGCCCCTGCTGGGCAAAGCCGACCCGCTCATCCTCGACATCGCCGACGGCCAGATCACCGTGCGCGCCGGCACCGACGACAAGGGCCGCGGCCACGACCAGGCCCCCGCCGACCTCACCGGCGAACCGCTGAAGGTCGCCTTCAACGCCGGACTGCTGCTCAAGACCCTCCAGCAGATCGACGAACCGATCACCCAGCTCGGCTTCACCACCCCGACCAAACCCGCTCTCCTGCACGCCCCCGACCAGGCCGACACCTTCCAGGGCCTGATCATGCCGATCCGCCTCTCCAGCATCAGCGGCTGAGCCGCACCGATCAGCGCATGAGCACCTCCCATGCCTGTGGGGCGGCCCGCCAGCACAGACTCCGGCCGCCCCACCGCACCAGCCCACTCACCGAAAGAGCCCTCATGACGGACACCACCACCCGCCTCACCCACCTGCGCACCCGGCTGCTGAGCGCCGCCTACGCCAACGCGGACTTCTGGACGCAGCGCACGGCACTCCTCACCGACCAGGCCCTCGCAGCCCTCGCCGACCGCGACCCGGCCGCCGCCGAAGACCTCGCCCACCGCCAGATGGACCCGGACTTCCTCAACGACACCCGGGTCCTGGGCGCGGCCATCCAGGCCGGGATCGACACCAGCCACTGGGAGGAACGGCGCAACAAGATCCGCGACTACGCGCGGGAGGCCGACTGGCTGAACGCAGGGACCGACCCCGACACCGAGGCCAAACGGCTGTGGGCATCGCTGTACGACCACTACCCCGCCATCGCGCAAGCCCTGGCCGCCTTCCTCACTGAGCTGCCGCCCACCTGGCGCGAGGACCTGTTCACCCGCACCTACCTCTTCCCCGCCCCCAACGGCCCGGCCAAGCCACAGGTCCCAGGACCGGAGACCGCGCCCTACGACGACATGAGCTGGGAGGACTGCCCCGCCTGCGCCGAAGCCCAGGACTCCTGCCGCTTCCACAAGGGCGTCAGCGTCGGCATGGACTACCAGGCCGACCTGATCAAGACCCTCCTGGCCGACGACCAGGCCACCGAGTACGTCCAGCAGCGCCACGCCGAACTTGAGGCGCGCGCTGCCCAGTCGGCGACGGCCGAGACGAACACCTCCACCACCCAGTGAACGCCCGGGGCGGCCGTCGACCTCGAGTCCGACCGCCCCGGCGCCTACCGGCACCACGAAGGGAGACCCGTGCCACCGACCCCCATCGAGCTGACCTCGTTCGGCTACCTCCACCAGCCGACCGGCACCGACGGACAGCCCGTGCCGCCCACCGCCGACCGCACCGAGGACGTCCGAGAGCGCCTGCGCGACCCCGCCGCCGCCCGCAACATCCTGGACCTGGACGGCCGCCACCCCGACGTCCAGGCCATCGTCTTGGCCACCCCCGGCGCCCCCGAGCTGCTCGACAACCTCACCGCCTATGCGGCGGGGTCCGGCGGGGCTCCCGACGCTGGCCCGCCTCATCGAACAGCAGATGGCCAACCCCGTGACGCGATCCATGCTGAAACCAGCCCTCGGCAGCGGACCCGCGTTCCTCTTCCCCGGACCCGTGGCACATCAGCCTCGGCGCCCGCACGGCCTCGCGTCGCAGCTTCTTGAACTCGGCTTGCCAACCCTCGCGGCTCACAACACGGCGATGATCACCATGGCTGCTGATCTCCCACCGATCGTCACCAGCGACCTCTTCGGCATCCACGTCAACACCGCTATGGAGTGGGCCGTACTGGCGCAGGACAGCTGGGCTGGCTACCTCGCGGCCCTCAGAACCCGCCCTTAACCCTTGCCGCTTCCTTGCGCCTATGACAGGGACAGGTGCCCCGGACCCGGGTCGGAGGCGTCGCGCAGGGTCAGCCAAGGTGCTGCTGAAAGAAGGTGGCCGCCTCACTGCCGACCCGGACGCGTGCGGCCGGGTCGGCAGGTTCCGGCGCGAAGAAGTCGTCGTGGCGAACGTCCGGGCCGACTGAGCGGCCACTCGCCGTAGGAATGTGTTCCAGGTACGGCTTGATGTCCACTTCGTACAGGTTGACCGTGTCCGCTCCGCCCCAGCGGATGTCCACCGGCACCTGCACGGTTGCCAGGCTCTCCGGGGTCACGAGACCGCCGACGCCTGGGGCCACTTGGAAGACCGCTCGCACCCGGGGATCCGAGAGGTCTGCTGCTGCGGCGTCTAGCGCACGCCGCGACGACTCATCCTCCGGGTACATCTTCCGCAGAGCCTCCAATGCGCCAGGGAACTCGGGGATCTCCGGCAAAGGGACCACACCCGTCAGAACCGCCCACAAGCTTTCAGGATCGACACGGGCTCCGGCAAGCGCCACCGCTGTATAACCGCCGAGGGAGAAACCTGCCGCGCCGACTGCGCCAAGGGGTTGCTCCCGAGAGAGCGCGTCGAGAGCGAAGGAGACGTCTCGGGGCCGTTCCCACACGTGGAGGAAGCCCTCCGGTTCGTAGCCGTCGACGAAGTTGTTGCCGTGGTGGTCAAGGGCCATCACCCGGAAACCTGTCTCGCGCAGCGGGCGCACCAGCCACTCCATGTCGCTGCCCGATCCCCCGGTGCCGTGCGAGACGACGACCAACGGGGCGGATGCGGCAAACGGATGGTCCGGCTCCCACAGGTAGAGGCGGACTGGACGCGGATGAGCTGGATTTCGCAGGTCGCGGCGGGACTGATCGTAGAGGACACGTATCAGCGGCTGTTCCTGCCCAGAGATCGTCATGGCGACATCGTAGAGAGACCGACCCGCCCTCACACCGCTGTCTGATCAAGCTCAGAGCTACCGAATAGCGCACGGTCAAAACACCGCTTCTTCACCAGTAGACCAGGCCGTCGTCGACCAGTTCCGCGCGATGCTCGCCGCCGTACGCGACCCGGAGCCCTGGAGGCCCGGCCGCTCCCAGGACATCGCCGTGCGCGTCGGCCCGTTCGTCGAGCGCGCGCACACCCGTCCCGGCGACGACCACGGCACCGAAATGATCGCTGTGGCCCTGGTCCACCCTGACACCCCGCACGCCGCGGCCTACCGCCACGGCCGCCAGCTCGGCTACGCCGACCGGGGCTGGCTGCACTGCGAGACCAGCAAGATCCTCGGCATGTGGAACCCGGCCTACGCGCCGCTCTCCCACGCCGCTGCAAGCCTGGATCTGCCCGACGACGTCGGCATGCCAGCTGCGAACTACGCCGTGCACGTCGAAGCCCGGCGGCCGGACAACACCGGCTGCATCGTGCTCCGCCTCAGTCCCTACAACCAGACCTGGCTCGCCGACCACGACGCCCACCGCCTCAACACCGAGCTGACGAGCAAGGCAGCCACCGGCATCCCCGGATTCACCGTCGTCGCGAAGGGTGCACTCTTCGACGTTAGTGACCACGAGAGCTACGACGACCCATACGCCACCGACCCCGCGAGGTGAAGCTCGCGAAGTGGGCCGGGGACCGCCGACGGCCCCTGCTGGCCGATGCCTCCCAGCGCGGCGAGGCGGGGCCGCTCCAGGTGAACTTCAACCGGATCAAGACCAGCACCGAGGTCCGCCGCACACGCCGACTGGGTGGACATCTGCCGTCGGCCACGAAGTCGAACACCATGCAGGTCCTCTTCCGCAACTACCTGGGCGGCGATCCCGTCATCGTCGAGCGGGCCCACCAGGTTCTCGGCGAGGCCCTCGTCGACGCCGAGCAGGCCGCACTCCGCGCGCACGAGCAAGTGCTGAACGCCGCAGGCGGCTCCTTGCGAGTGGTGACCGGTCCGCCCGATGCCGAAGTGCTGCAGCAGGAGGCGGGCCTGGATGCCGAGTCGGTCCGGCGGGCGGCCGACGGCGAACTCGACACCGCCTGGACCGCCTGCGGCGACCACGCCCACCCCGCGACCGGGAAGACTTGCGAGGCATCCTTCCTGGCCTGTTTCCACTGCGGGAACTGCCTGGTCACCCGCGATCACCTTCCCCGGCTGCTGGGGCTCATGGACGCCCTGGCCGAACGTCGGCGGTGGCGCCGCTACGGGCCGGTATGGGCCGCGATCCGCCACGACATCCTCGTGAAGTTCCGTCCCGCCGAACGCGAGCACGCCGAGCGGGCTAAACCGGCCGATGCCCTGCTGGATTTGGTCGAGGACCCCTGGGAGCAGCTGTGACCATGACCGCCTTCGCCCGCAGCGTCGCGCTTCCCAGCGACGACGTCTTCGTCCTCCACGACCGCCCCCTGCGGGACGGTTTCACCCTGGCGGAGACCTCGCAGTTCGGCTACGGCATCTGGCGGCTGCGGCCCGCGATCCACAAGAGCAGCGGCCGTAACTTGATCCTGAACTTCGACCGCGTCCCGGTCCGCTTCCAGCCGGTCGTCAAGCAGCTGTCGTACGCCATGCTGTCCGGCCCCCTCCCCCAGGGGAGAAGCGCGGCAAGGTCGAGGGAGTCCGCTCCGCGTTCAACGAACTCCTCCGGTTTTTGACCTGGCTGGACGGTCGGCCCGAGCCGCGATGCCAGCGGCTGTCCACCCTGACCGCGGTCGACGTTCTCGCCTACCAGCGGCATCTCGTCGGCCTGTTCCCGGGTTCGGCGACACAGCGAGAACATTGCCGGGCGAAAGTCCGGCTGTTCTGGCGCTGGCGGCACAACCTCGGTGACTGGCTGTCCTTCGACCCGGCTCACATCGACGGGTGGGGCGAACCCGCCGCCCGCGGACAACGGCAGGGCGAGAACCGCACCAGCCGGATTCCCGAAGAGGTTCTCGGCCCGCTGTTCGTCTGGGCACTACGGTTCGTCGACCTCTTTGCCCCCGATATCATCGCTGCCGACCAGCAGTGGAGGAAGATCCGGTTCGCGGTGGTCTACCAGCGGCTCCCGGTCCGGAAGTTCCACAAGTCCACCGGCACCCTGCACCAGGCGATCTCCGATCATCTGGAGGAGTACGTCACCAGCGGCCGGCCGCTGCCGGGCTGGCGGGGAGCCCCGAACCGGAAGGTCCTCGCCCAGCAGATCGGATGCAGCCGCAGGTCCTTGGACGATCCCGCCTACGAGGCGCTGATCAACCAGGCCGCGGCCAGGGTCGGGGTCAGCGAGAGCGCGGCCTTCGACATCCGGATCAACGGCGCGCTCGGCGGCCGGCCCTGGACCGACGACATCGTCTACCTGGAGATCCGCGCGTGGAGGGAGCACTGGTGAGGGACGACTCGCCGTTTTCATGCCCGACTTGGTGTTCGCGTGCGCGTTTGGGAGGCATTGTGCGCGGGCGGCGGGTGGTCAGTCCAGCAGAGGCAGGATGAGCGCGAGGATGGCAAAGGCACCAGTGAAGGCGCTTGCGGCGGCCGCCAAGCGCCGGGGCCGGGTCAGTCCTGTTAAGGGTGTGGTGCCGGCGGGTGCGACGGCCGGGCCGGTGAGATCGTATGCGGCGTATGCCAGGGCCAGGGCCACGGCGGTGGTTCCGACCGTGAGCGCCGTGCGAGTGCCAGCGGGGGTGCCGTGGGCGAGGTCGAGCGCGTTGGCGACTGTGCACACGTTAAAGGCGGTGGCGAGCGCGGTGCCGCCAGCGGTGGCCCAGGCCTGGGGGCGGGTGGCGCCGTCGCTAAGCGCGAGGCGGAAGGCGATGCGGGCTGTGACGCTGACGGCGAGCGCAGTGCATCCCAGGAAGAGCGGGATGACATTGGACACGGAAACCCCCTGGGATGCTGGCGCTTTTCGGGCAGGCCGAGATGGCAGGGTGTATTTTTCACTTCCCCGACACCACTGTCCCAGAGAATCTGAGACAATGGAAACAGCGCAGGTTGGAGGAGGTGAGGAAACATGAGCGAGCGCAGTCGGACTCGCCGCATGGAGCCGCTGGACTCGGCCCTGGCGCCTGCGCGCCGCCGCTTCGCGGAGCATCTGCGGGACGCCTACGAAAAGTCAGGGGGGGCGAACCTGCGCAACGTGGCGCACCGCGCCCAGACCAGCCCCGCGTCATTGTCACGGGTCCTCCGCGGCGAGCGGCTTCCCTCCGAAGCCCAAGTGCAGGCGCTCGCCAATGCCCTCGCCATGGGCGACGCCGACCGCGCCACGCTCGCCTTCCTGCACCAGCAGGCCGTGAGTGAGGCGCGCGCACTGCGAGCGACTCGACACCAGCCCTCCGTCACGGAACTGGCAAGCCGCCTGGCGGAACTCCGGCAGAAGGCAGGCGGCCTCAGCCTACGGGAGATCTCCCACCGCCTGACCCTGATGGGCTCGCCCCTAGCGAAGTCCACCGTCGAGCGCACCTTCGCGGATCCTGATCGTTCATTGGTGCTCGCGCTCCAGGTAGCGACCGTTCTCATCGAGGCTCTGCCGGAGGACGAACGCGGTCCCGAGGCCGAGCGGATGTTCCGCACCGTCCTCGCTGCGGCCCCCTCCCAGCCGGGCCTAGCCCTCGTGACGGCCCCGATGGGGTCGGGCAAGACCTTCTCGTCTCTGACGGCACTGCTCGACAGCCAGGCAGCGCCGTCGGAGGTAACGGCCGCCCTCGCCAGACGGCTCGACCTCCCCGTCTCGGAGCTCACAGCCTTGGCTGAGGCCACAGCGGCCGACCGCACCACGGGACCGGGCAGGCCCATCAGCGAGTGGAATCCGATCGAACTGGGGGTCCACCCCGCAGCAGCCCGACCGAGCGGAACCGGACACAGTGCGAACGCCGAGCTGCCGCCCTACATCCCGCGCACGCATGACCGGTTCCTGAATCAGGTCGTACATGACGCTTCTGAGGGCGACAGTCAGATCCTGATGGTGGTGGGAACCTCCGGCACGGGCAAGACACGGTCCTGTTGGGAGGCCATCCAGCCACTCGCCCAGCAAGGGTGGCGACTTTGGCACCCATTCAACCCGACCCAGCCCGACGCGCTGCTGGACGGGATCGACCACGTCGAGCCGCGGACCGTGCTGTGGCTCAACGACGCACAGCATTATCTGCTGCACCCCGCCCTCGGCGAGAAGGTCGCCTATGCGCTGCGCCGCTTGCTCAGCAAGCCCGAGCGCGGGCCGGTCCTGATCCTGGGGACTCTCTGGCCCGAATACCTGAGCCAGATGACAGCTTCCGTCATGTCCGGCTCGCCGCACGCGCAGGCCCGAGAACTGCTCGTCGGACGAACGACCCTCATCCCGGAGATCTTCGACGAGGAAACGCTGCGTTCCGCAGGCGCACTCAACGATCCGCTCCTGGTTGAAGCCGCACGGTCAGGCGGACGGATCACCCAGTACCTCGCGGGTGCTCACCAACTGCTCTACCGGTACGAGACGGCAACACCAGCCAGCAGGGCGGTACTTTCAGCGGCGATGGACGCCTGTCGTCTTGGCGTCACAAACCCCCTCCCCCAGCCTTTCCTTATTGACGCCGCCGTCGACTACCTCAGCGAAACGGATTATGAGGTGCTCGCTGACGACTGGGCGGAGCAAGCGTTCGCTGAGCTGGCCCGCCCCGTTGCCGGCGGCGGAGCCCCGTTGCGCCGAATCCGACCCCGCCCTGCCCCCCGTCCCGCCGTCCCAGGCGCTGCCCCTGTGAGGACAGCAGGTGTCTCCTACCGGCTTGCGGACTACCTCCAAGATTTCGGCCGTAAGACCCGTCAGACACTCTGCCCGCCTGCTTCCTTCTGGCATGCCAGCTACACGCACCTCACCAGTCTGGAAGATCTCAACGCCCTCGCTGAGGCAGCAACCGATCGGTATCGCCTGCAGTGGGCCCACCATCTGAGCCGTCGGGTAACCGAGGTCAGGGGCAATCCCAGTCTGGCTAGCCTCATCGAGTGGCGGGAGATGGCCGCAGACGCCGAGGTAGTCGAGCGTCTTGCGCGCGCGGCCGCCCGTACCGGCCAGACCTCTGCTTTGCGGGCACTGGCTCAGCTACGTGAGGAGGCAGGAGACCGCGTGGGAGCCGAACGGCTCGCTCAGGAGGCCGCACACCAGGGCGATGCTCTCGCCTTGGCCGAACTCGCAAGGACGCGGGAGGAGGCAGGGGACCGCGAGGAAGCCGAACGGCTCGCTCAAGAAGCTGCTGATGCCGGCGACACCTACGCCTTTCGCGAACTCGCCCGGATGCGGGAGGCAGCAGGAGACCACGCCAGTGTTGAAGCCCTTTACCGCAGGGCCGCGGACCTCGGCGACAGCCGCTCCCAGCTCCGCCTCTGTGAAATCCGTCAGGAGCCCGGAAGCTGGCAGGAAGCCGAACTCTTCGCCCGTGCCGACGCTGCCGCTGCTGACACCTTCGCGCTCATCCACTCCGCGCGAATGCGGCAGGAGGCGGGAAACCGGGAGGAAGCTGAGTCCCTTTACGGCCAGGCGGCCGATGCTGGCAACGCGTTTGCCTTGGCCGCACTCGCTCGAATGCGGGAAGACGAGGGTGACCGAGTGAGTGCCGAAGCCCTCTACCGCAGAACGGCCGATGCCGGCCTGGCCTGGCTGGTACATCCCGCACGGCGATGGCCACACGGCCTTGATCCTGACGGTGCTCCCACGCCTCCTTGGCAGTGATCAAGCAAAGCCACCTATTGGCCTGGTCGCTCTGGCGACATGGCGCGGGCCAGTGCTCCTTGTCGGCGTGGCGGTTGGAACTGATCAAGCCGACGGGCTAGTTTTCTCGCGCCTGGCCTCGGACGCGGCCAGTTCTGGATGCTCGACCCGACCACGCGGCATCGCCAGAGAACCAACGTCGTGAGCCCGTTGCCGGATTCCGCAGTTGTGTTGAGATGCGCCTTCGTCGCCCAGGTCGGGGGGCTGTTCGGAGGAACACGCATGTACTGCATGGATCAGCTCAGCAACGCTGCTTGCCAGCTCACCGGTGAGTCGCTGGAGGACGCTCGGCGCCGTCTGGACGGGCTCGACCGCTTCGATCAGCTCGTACCCGGCCCTTCAGGGGAACAGGCACTTCTGGAGGCGGTACTGGCCTCAGCTCTCGGCAGCGTGGATGGTCAGACACGGCCTTTCGGCGTCAGGGAAGCCAAGCCTGTGAAGGAGGGGCTGATTCTACGCCTCGAGCGGCCTGTGGACGTACATTCCCTGTTTGGGCTGTTGCCGTGCCGCACGAGGACGGGACCGTGGCGTGGCGTCCGTGGACTAACCGTGCAGATGGACGGTGCGCGTCTGCGCTTCGGTCTTCGTCCCTGGGCATTCGAGGCGTCCTGGCGCTCGCCCGCGCCGGCGGTGTGGGTGACCGGACCGCATGGTGAAGATCTTTCCGCGCTGCTGGCCGCCCACACCGGTCAGGTCACGGCATCTGGGCACGTCGCGCAGTGGGATCCGCTGCGTGAAGAGCGGGGCCCTGGACGCCGGGAGCCGGTGGAGCGCAGTCTGCTCCGCCGACTCATTGTTTCCTGCTCGATGGGCAGTGACCTGCTGCGACGTCCGCGCCTCTGGGACAGCCTCACCGGGTACGCGGGTGTACGGCTGAGCACCGAGATGGCCGACCACGGGCTCGACTGGTCCATCGAACGTCAGGTGGCGGGGGGCGGATTCGACGAGGACCGGCTGATCGAGGTGCTCGAGGACCGCATCGTGGGCTTGGGGCTACGGCTGCTGAACCACGCATGCGGACCTGAGGGCTGCACGGTACGGATGGCACCCCGCTCACCTGGCTGCCGCGGCGTGCTCACGATTCGCAGCAGTCGTGTACCGGTGTCCCCGGCCGGCTCGATCCCTGGCCCCCGGCCCTTGACGGCCATCGGTGATGGCCGCAATGTCAGCCGGCCCCGGCGCGGAGAGCGCGGCACGGAGCCAGACGGTATGAAGCGCTCGTGCGTCGTCCAGCTCGTCGACGCGCCATCCGGCGGCGTGGGGCGGGACCACCTGGCCAGGGTGGCCCAGCGCATCGCCGCCGCCTGGGCTGCCCGCGGTCTTGCCGTAGGTCTCCTTGCCGTTGAGGGAAGCACCATGGGCCTCTTCGGCGATCCGGGCCGCCCAGAGTGGGCGACAGCCTCAGTGCCGAAGGCGGGCAGCAGATGGATGCGGCTGCGGCTCGCTCCCCCACCCGGCCAGCTGTGGTCGCTGACGGTCCCCAATACCAGCGAGGCGATCAGCGCCGCACTTCAGCATGCTCGCAGTGCCTTCGACCAGGTGTTCCTGATCGGCGCCTACGACGGCTGGATGCAGGAGGTGGCATCCCTGAAGTGGGCCGCCGACCTGCGGATTCTCGTGCATCACGCCCGGCCCTTCCAGCGCCTCATTCCGTTCCCTGGCAAGACCACGGGCAAGACCACACACGCCAACGATGGTGTGCCGCTGACACCGGCCGAGTCGGCCGTCCAGTGGCGGTCGGAGCATCTGGGCCGCTCGGTGTGCACCCACCCCCTCGACGGGTTGCTGCTTCTCACTGAGTCCGACGAAGCTGCCGCACCGGACGAATTCGACTGGGTGCGGTTCCTTTCGAGTGGAGCCTGCGATCAAGCGGTGCGTGCGTAGTCGTGCTCGCCGGAGGTGGGTATTCGTGCTGCGGGCGGCGGCGTCCAGGTCGCGGTAGTCACGAAGGAGCCGTCAGTCCAGCATTGGCGTCCCCGTGCGAGAGCCGCGTCCGGGCCACACCCTTCCCAGGTCCGCCCGGGTCAGAAGTGCAACGATGGAGCGGCCTCTGCGAATCTCCACCGCAGCGGACGCATTTTGGGACAGCAACTGCTCGTCGGCGACGATCAACGCGTTTCGCAGCTGGGCCGCGTGGCCGAGGTGAGTCAGCGCGTGCTGTTGGTCCAGCGTGCGGACCTGATAGGTGTTCTGCCCGCGCGGCTCATCGAGCACCCGGACATCGTACCTTGAGATCGCAAGGACTACTCGTTGTCGGTTGAGTACCTCAACACGGTCAGCGATGCCCTCGCGGATCCAGTGGCTCGCGATGCCAGCGGCTTGGGCCAGACCGCTCACCCCTGTCACGTCCAGAAGGTTCCGGGGGCCTTCTTGCCGCGTGAAATCGCGCCGGAACTGGTACACCGGCTCATCTGAAACTATGCGTCCTCCTTGTGTGTTGTTTCCAGTCTGCCCGCTGTCCGGGGCCGCCCGCTCACGGAAGGTGCCGGATAGTGGCGTTCGTGCTCGCGTGCGACGTGGAAGTGCCAGTAAGGGCCGAGGTGGCCGTTGGTCACGACGGCGCGCAGTCGCAGGACGGCTTCGGCTCCGGGAAGTCCCCAGCGGGCGCCGGTGATGTCGAGGCGGTCGGCGATCAGGTGGCGGCAGGCGCCTTCGACCGCGCCGGTGGCGATCGGCCACCCGTTGTTGAGCGCGGTGTCGTAGTGGAGCTGGTCGAGGTGGCCGATCAGGTAGCGGTGGCAGGCGTCGACGGCCTCGCGCCGGGAGGCTGGCAGCTGTTCCCGCTTGGCCTGGGCGGTCATCTCGGCAGCGGCGCGGGCCGCGCCGCCCGAGAGGATCGCGGTCAGACGGTCGGCCGCCCACGTCTCAGCCTCGGAGGTGCCCGGCTTGTGAAAAGCATGGGCGGCGGCCCAGACGTACTCGGCAACGTGCACGAAGTCCAGCAGAATGTGGACCGTGACGCCGCGTCGAACGGTCTCCGCTGTGATCAGGTCGAGCTGGTGGCGGGCCCCGTCGACCAGGACGACCCACGGACGCAGATGGTTCGGGTCGCGCGCCCGAGCCTGATCGAAGGCATCGGCGATGACCTGCTCGGGCGAACGGACCAGCGAGGCGGTGCACCACTTGTTCTCCGCCCGCGGCCCGGGGCGTGCGGGGCGTTCGCCGCTTCGGCCGCCGGGCGGGTGGATCACATCGTGCGGGCGCCTGGGTGCGGGACGGGTGTCGAACACACAGGCCACGGTTGCCATCCGCTTGCGGTTCGGCTTTTCGCCCGGCGCGAGCCGGCCACGATGGCTGGTCGCGGTCTTCTCGGCGGCCCGGCGTGTGGGCTCGCGAAGGGCTTCGGGCCGCATGACCACGCCCTTGCCATCCACCTGGACCACCAGCGGCATCTCGCGACTGCACGGAACCGGGATCACGGTCCGGTAGAAGCCGTCGACGTCGACCGCGGCGGCGACCACGAGCTCCTCCAACCTGCGCTTGCCGAGCACGTTCCCGCAGCGGCGTGTCACCGCGTCGTGGGCCTGGTCGAAGGAGCCGCGGACGGACTCGGTGACGGCGAGCCGCCGTAATCCTGTCGAGTGTCGGCCCGCAGGAAGGGACAGCGCCCGGTCAGCGGGGTGGACGTTGCCCATGCCCGGTCCCCGGTGGGCGACCCGGGTGACTCGCACCGTCCCGAACACGGTGGCCAACCACCGCGAGTGCCCAGTCTCTCGCCAGGGCCGCACCTGACCCTCCGGGCCGGTCGCCGCAGGGCTGGCACCGACGCGGACTTGGTGCTCTTCCTGCCTGGCCCGCAGGTCCAGGTGGTCTTGCAGCAGCAGGCGAAGCAGTTCTCGCCCGGCCGCGTCGAGGTGTTCTTCCAGTTTGGCGTGAGTCCAACTGGTCGCCGGACTGCCTGACAGCGTGTGCATCAGCGTCTCGAAGGCGCTGAGGGAGCGCGCAAAGGGGTCAGCGATGCATCGGGTGTCGTACGGTGTCATCTCCAGGGCTCTTCCCGTCCAGCATCGATTGGGTCGCACCTTCGAATGTAGGCGCGGAAGAGCCCTGCTGTTAACGGGAGTTGGGTGATTTGGCCGTCCGTCGGCGGGCCGGGGTGAACATCCCTGGGGTGCCCTCGTCCAGCCAGCCGCGTTCCACCAGCCGCTTCAGCTTCGACCGCGTGCCCTCGATCTTCCCGGTCTCGGCCGGCAGCCCGATCCTGGGCACGATCTGCTTGGCGCGGACCGGCCCCGGGGCATCCGCCACCACCTCCAGAATGTCCCGGTATACCTGCGGCAGGACCTCCGCCCCCATCTCGGGCTGCCAGTTCGGGACGGCCAGCACCCCGATGACCCGCCGCTCGGCCCCCGCATACGCAGACGCCGCCAGCTCACCCCCGGCCGGCCACTCGGCATCGACACCCACCGCCGAATTCTCCGGGGTCATCTCCGCGAGCACCTCGGCGACCGTCTCCCGCGCGATCCGCAGCCGCTCCAGGCTCTCCCGTGCCAGCTCCAGCTTTCCCGACAGCTCGGCGAGCTCGGCTTCGAGCTCCTCCACCCGCGTCTGGGCAGCCACCTCGCGCGCTTCCAGCTCCTCGAACAGCGAGCCCATCTGCCCCCCCTCTCCACCACCACGGTAGAGACGAGAGGCCTCGAGCACAGCCCCAGTCAGCGTTCTCGGAGTTCAGCCATTCCCTTCAGAGGAACCGCACCCAATTCGACTTGGCCGTCCAAGAGCAACTGGCGCGCCACGGGACACCCGTGCTGGGCCGTTTCCCGGACCATGGTCTGATCATTCGCGGTCCCCGACACAGTGACCATCCACCCACCGTGCTGGACCCACAAACCGAGCCGCTCAACCATGCTCACATGGCCGCTGCAGCCGATGGCCTTCACCGGCGTCTGTGGGGCAACCTGCCCTCCACAGCTGCAGGGAAGCACATTCCGGAAGCGACACCGGACGTGCCAAGCCTCCCTTCGTAGTCCGACAGGCGGCGGGCACCGCGGCGGCCATGCCAAGGGGACTGCGGAGGTGCACTTCACCGTGCACGTCCAATGGATGGCCGAGTCTTCGGTCGCTGAACCCTCTAGCTAGTGGCTCGTCACGCAGCCTTGGCCGGGTAATCGACCTGCTGCCCGTCGGCCAGCAGACTATCCCCAAGATCTGATCTTGGAGGTGGTCGTGGGGCGTCGACCGAGTGTGTTCGTCCGGCCGGTGAACATGGAGGAGGGCCGGAAGCTGCAGCGGATCAGCCGGAGTGCGAAGGACCCGGTGAAACTCCGCCGGGCGATCGTGGTGCTGATGTCCGCCCAGGGCCAGACGGTCAAGGACATCACCGTGCTGATGCAGGTCAGCGAGGACTACGTCCGCGACATCATCCACGCCTTCAACGAGCAGGGGCTGGACGCACTGGACCCAAAATTGAGCGGGGGACGCCCCAAGACGATCAGTGACCCTGTGCGCGAGCACATCTGTCTGATCGCCCGGACGTCCCCCGCCGACTGGAAGATCACCGCGTTCTCCACCTGGAGCCTGAGCAAGCTCGCCGACCACCTCATCAAACACAAGGTGATCGCGGCCATCAGCCGGGAGACCCTGCGCCGGATCCTGCGCGCCGGCAAGATCTCCTGGAAGACCACCACCACGTGGAAGGCGTCCACCGACCCGGAGTTCATCGCCAAGATGCACCGCATCCTGGTGTTGTACGACACCCCGCCCGCCGACGGACGGGTGATATGCGTCGATGAGTTCGGGCCGCTGAACCTGATGCCCCGCAAGGACAAGGCGTGGGGCCCGGTGAGGCGTCCCCGCAGGCTGCGGGCCACTTACAACCGCTACGGCGGCGTACGGCAGATGCTCGCCGCCCTCAATCTGGCAACAGGAAAGCTGTACTACCGCATCCGCCCGCGCAAGCGGTGGCACGAGTTCCTCGACCTCCTCAAGACCCTGCGCGCCCGCTGGCCCAGCGAGAAGTTGTACGTGGTGCTGGACAACTTCTCCCCGCACAAGCACGCCAAGGTCCGTACCTGGGCAGCCGACAACAACATCGAGCTGGTCTTCCTGCCGACCTACGGCTCCTGGCTGAACTGGATCGAGGCCGAGTTCGCAGCCCTGCGCTACTTCGCACTCAACGGCACTGACCACCGCAGCCACGACGAACAGAACGCCGCCATCGCCGCCTACGTCCGCTGGCGCAACACCCACACCGAGCCGAAGACCAACTTCGCGCCCGATTCGCCTATCTGTACTTGGACTCAGTACCCGGTCAAGGCTGCATGAGGAGTCCGCCGGGACTCCGCCGCTGCGGCATCGGCATCATCGAGGTGGGCACCGATCCGGTTTGCGCCGTCACCCCGAGACGGGCATGACCAGCGTGTTCACGAAGTCGACGGCGCCTTCCCGCTGGTAGAAGCTCAAGGCACCATCGTTGCCCGCGATGACGGAGATCTTCATGACCTGGACACCCGACCCGGCGAGACGCTCACGCGCGGCCCTGACAAGGGCCTGCCCAACTCCGGCACCCCGAGCCTCGTCATCGACCACGAGGGTTTCCAGCACACCAACCTGGTCCCCCCACTGCCATGAACCAGGGGCGTCGAGGACGCGCACAACCGCATAGCCGAGCAGCTGATTCCCGTCCCGAGCAACCAGTACCGCCGCGAGTGGCTCCTGCAGCCATTCGAGGTACTGTCCCCGCCGCAGACGCCAGGAGTCCTCGGGCGAGCGAACCGCGCCGAGAACCGCCAGGTGTGCAGCCTCCCGACTGTGGTGGGCCAAGAGCTGCCCCCAGAGGTGCTCCAAGCAGTCCACCTCGGAAGCAGCCAGGACGTCGATCACGGGATTCATGCCAGGAAGCGTAGCCAGAGGCGGCTCCTCGGCCCCAATCGATTACCGGTTAACCATCCGAGCAGAGCCACTAGTTAAGAACCCGCCGCCGTCGGAAGTAGCCGGAGCCGAAGCCGTTCCCGTATCTGGGCCGGGTTCCGCGGGCGTGGCTCCCGTTCGCCGGTTGGGCGGAAGCCCAAGCGTAGGTAGAGACGTCGAGCGGTCTCGTTACCATCGATCACTGTCAGCGACAGCGATGTTGCGCCTTGGCTCTTCGCCCATGCGCAAACAGCGTCGGTTAGGGCGTTCGCGATGCCCCGGCCTCGATACGCCGGATCGACCCACATGGCATCGAGCTGGCGCTCAGCGGATGCGCCGGAGGCAGCGGCAACTGCTGCAGCGGTCCCAATCGCTTGGCCATTGGCCCAAGCCAAGAACCAGGCATCCTGCGAGATCCGCTCGCGCCAGAAGACTTCCGGCTGCGCAAGCTCATGGTCCAGCGTGGAGCCGAAAGCGTCAGAGTCCACTTCAAGTGCCCGCAGCCGCAAGGACCGAAGCACGGCCCAATCCTCAACCGCTGCACGTCGCACAACCAGCACCATGCCCCCATCGTGCACCACGCCAGTGCTGGGATCGGCGGCAAGCTCCATGGGAGCAGCGTCTGACGCAACGACCCAACAGCTGGGGACGTTCATGTGTACGCGTCTGGAGATCGAAGTCCGTACGCCGACAGTCGCCGCCGCGATGCTCGACCGGCTCCTTCACCGCGCCGCCGTGGTCGGCATTGACGGACCGTCCTACCGGCTCCGCTCGCACCAGTCCCACGCCGACAACCTCCGCAAAGGGGTGACCGGACGTGCTGGTTGAATTCCGGGAGTACCCGATCTGCTGGACGTCATTCCAGGTCAACCGCAATGCAGCGGCCCGGCACACCTACTGCACCCCCCGCTGCAAAGCAGAAGCCGCTCGGCGCCGTCGCCGCGAACGCGCCGAAGCCTCCGACGTCACTGAAGGCGAACCGATGACACCAGCGTCGCCGGACCCGACACCACTCGCGCCTACGGCCGTCCGGAACTGCCCGCACTGCGACAAGCCCGACACCATCGTCGCGCTGCTGGCCACTCCCGAGGCCGCGCGACCCACCATCCCAGCAGCAAGTCGGGACGTGATCCCGATGCGCAGAAGCTGACACCGCCGGACGGGAATCGGCAGGACACGACCAGTCGTCGTTCACTACTGTCACATGGGAGAGGATGTGGACATGGCACTGGTCAAGAAGGGATCGCGGCTCATCATCGTGGACGGCACCGCCTACCGGTGGCGACTCCGCGGACGGCCGACCTACGACCAGGGACTGGTCCGGTCACCCCTCACCTACGCGGTCGAACACGCCGACACTCCCGGTGCCACACTGGTGGTCACCACCAACCAGCCGCATCCGAGCAACTGGTTCGGAACACAAGGCAGCCCGATCCTGCCTGCCCAGGTGGCTGACAGCATCCGCACTGCTCTCACCAGCGGCTGGACACCGGCGAGCACCGGCTCGCCATTCCACCTCGACCAGTCAGCAGGCTTCGCCTCGTCCCACTGACCCACCCGCACTCAAGGACTCACCGACCCGGCGATCGGTGAGTCCTTCTGCTTTCCGCTCCCCACGTTCCCCAGTTGGTTCACTTCGTGAACCAACTGGGGCGAAGAGCAGCAGTGGGGAAAATTCGAGATCGGCATCAAGGTGGAGATCCTGCGCCGGGTGTGGGTGCACCACTACTACTGGGATGCACGAGGACGCCTGCGCTGGCGCGACGGCCACGCTCTGCCTCCGGCGTCGCTGCGGTTCGACTCCCCGTACGACACCGACGCGCACTACTGCGTCAAGCG
>NZ_JBIVBS010000037.1:0-39061 GCF_044746205.1 Streptomyces sp. NPDC086549
CCCGCTCCGCGTGAGCGCACGCGGGACGCTCCGCGTCCCGCCCAATCCCGGGGCGAAGCCCCGGGATTGACGCTCCGTCCGCTCCGCTCCCGGAACAGCGGGGCAAAGCCCCGCACGGCCCTCCGCTACGCTCCAGGCCTCACGCGGGTCCGCTCCGCTCCCCCGCACAAGGGCCCTTCGGGCCCGCACCTACCAGGGGCGGGCTGGGGCGGACAACTCCGGACTGCATCCCCACCGTGATGCAAAATGTAGAACTGGCAGAAACAGCCTACCCCCGCAAGGCCACAAGCCCTACGTCGAAAAACATACGAGGTGGGCATCTCAAAATTGAGATGCCCACCCGGAAGAAGATTTAGACCACGGTCAGAGAGAACGCCTTCTCCATCAGAGCGTCCGAGGTGCCACTGATGATCCGCTCGGCACGGGCGGCCATTTTGTCGCCCGGGGTCTTACCCCGGGCCGGGGCCACGTGGTTGGCGTACTCGGTGAGGGCGTTGTAGCCGGCCCACCGCGTGCCCCGGATACCGGCCTGGGTGTCGGCGCGCTCGAACAGGTTCGAGATCGCCCCCCAGCGCTGCCGCTGGTTGGTCTTGGCACGGGCACTGTCGTTGTCCTTGACCGGCCACAGCTCATCGACGACCGACCTCAGCTCGTTGAGCGTCATCTCGGCCTCAATCATGCGCTGAGCGGCCCTCTCGAACTCCTCGGCGTAACGGAACGTCAGGCCGAGAGCGCTGCGGGCCTGCGCGATCCGGCTCTTCGCTCCGGCGGTGTGCCGGACCACGAAGCTGGAGCGGGCTCCCTGGATCGCTGCGCGCTGGGTGTTGGCACACACCACGCGGATCGGTGTGACGACGATACGGAAGGCTGCGCTGCCGTCGTGGCTGTTGAACGCCGCGATGTACAGGTCCACTTCGTCGTGCCCGCCGATCGTGAGGGACTGGGGCATCTTCATGGTCAGGAAGACCTGACGGCCGTTCTTGAGCGATCCGGCGGTCTCGAAGTGCGCGCCGGACTCGTCGGCCAGGAGGTTGAGAAACTCGGCATGCTCCTCGTTCTGCACCGGGTGGTAGTCACTGCCGACCACCCCGAGCGTCTCCGTCCGGCCGGTCCTCGGGTGCGTGCGTGCGGTCGCGAAGTGCTGCGCGACCTCCACGGGCGTGGTGCCGTCGGCCGTGAGCTCGGTCGCGGTCAGGGGCAGCAGCCGCACGTTCCAGCGGTCCAAGGCCGCGAGGCGCATGGCCTCCTCGGCAGTCATCGCACCCTCAGTGACGGTACCCAGCCTGTGCCAGGCACTTTCACGCGCGGAGACAAATGCGGCAGTGCCATCGGTGAACTGCTCGATTTCGTGAGCCATTTCGTTCGCTCCTGTGTTGGTGGCGTCTTCGGCGTTGGGCGGTCTGCCACAACCACCCGACGAGACAACTATACCGCACTTGAATCACTCAAGGGAGGTTTTCACGCGCAATCGACGGTGAAATTCCGCAGTTCAAACGGTGTTTGGGCGGTCGAGGGCGGCGCGGTGCGGGGGTGGTCGGCGGCCCCATAGGCGCGGAGCGCCGAGGGCAAGGTGCCAGGCAGCGCGAAGCGAGGGCGCAGGGCGCGAAGCGCACTGGGACCGGCTGCCGGGCACCGCAGTGCGCGAGAGTGCGCAGCGCTCGGTCCGGGACGGCCGCGAAGCGGACGCCCCGGACGCGCAGCAAGGGGCAGGGGCCGCGAAGCGGCCCCTGCCCCGCCGGCGACCGCCCCCGCACCGCGCCGCCCTCGACCGCCCAAACACCGTTTGCCAGCTGGATGTCACAGTGCGAGGGCGAAGCTGCGCCCTTGTCCGGCTGCATGCCAGCGTGTTCCGTTTCGGGCACTCGAGCGGGATGCATCCTGATAGTCGCTACCGCGGGCGTCGCGCCTCGCTGCGGGGCTCGGCTGCTCAACCGTCGGCCGCGATGCCGACCGCCAACCGACAGTAGAAGGCGAAGTTCACGGCCGACGTCCACTCGGGTTCGATATTCGAATACACTCAGAAAACGGACCAGGGGAGATTATGTGATGCCGGGCATTCAGCTTCGAGAACATCAGATTACGGCGACATCCTGTATCCGAGATTGGGCGGGATTTCCTGCACGTTCTGTGGTGCCCCCCTCGGGGGCGCGGGCCACGCTGGTGTCCGCAACCGGCTCGGGGAAGACGATCACTGCCGCCACAGCCGCGCTCGACTGTTTTCGGGGCGGGCGGATCCTCGTGATGGTGCCGACCCTCGACCTGCTGGTGCAGACCGCTCAGGCCTGGCGCCGAGTCGGCCACCACGGGCCCATGGTCGCAGTGTGCTCCCTGGAGAGCGACGCCGTCCTGGACGCGCTCGAGGTGCCCACGACCACCAATGCGATCCAGCTCGCGCTGTGGGCGGGATCCGGGCCGGTGGTGGTCCTGGCAACGTACGCCTCCCTGGTGGACCGGAAAGACCCCGACGACCCCACAGGCCAGGCAACCCTGCCCGGGCCCCTGGAGACGGCTCTCGCGGGCGGGCCACGGCTGTACGGGCAGACCATGCAGCCCTTCGACCTGGCTGCCATCGACGAAGCCCACGCCACCGCCGGCGCTCTCGGCAAAGCCTGGGCCGCCATCCACGACCAGACCCGCATCCCCGCCGCCTACCGGCTCTACCTCACCGCCACCCCCCGCATCCTCGCCTCACCCCAACCCGTACGAGGCCCGGACGGACGCGAGATCGAGATCGCCTCCATGGTCTCCGACCCGGACGGCCCGTACGGCGAATGGATCTACGAACTCGGGCTCGCCGAAGCCATTGAACGCGGCATCCTCGCCCCCTTCGAGATCGACGTTCTGGAGATCCACGACCCCGAGCCGGAGGCCGGGGCCTCGGAGGAGGAGGTGCGCGGCCGGCGCCTGGCCCTACTGCAGACCGCACTCCTCGAACACGCCGCCCAACACAACCTGCACACCGTCATGACCTTCCACCACCGAGTGGAAGAAGCCGCCGCGTTCGCAGACAGCGTGCCCAAGACGGCCGCCGAGCTGTACGCCACCGAGGTACCCGAGCAGGCCCTCGCCGACGCCGACCAGCTGCCGGCGTCGGCGATCGACGCCCGCTTCTACGAGCTGGAGGAGGGCCGGCACGTCCCACCGGAACGGGTGTGGTCGGCATGGCTGTGCGGCGACCACCTCGTGGCGGAGCGGCGCGAGGCGATCCGGCAGTTCGCCAACGGCATCGACGGTGCAGGGCGCCGGGTGCACCGGGCGTTCCTCGCCTCCGTCCGCGTCCTCGGTGAAGGCATCGACATCACCGGCGAGCGGGGTGTGGAGGCGATCTGCTTCGCCGACACCCGCGGCTCCCAGGTCGAAATCGTCCAGAACATCGGCCGGGCCTTGAGGCCGAAGGCGGACGGCATGATCAAGGTGGCCAGGATCATCGTGCCGGTCTTCCTGGAGCCCGGCGAGGACCCGGAGGACATGGTCGCCAGCGCCTCGTTCCGCCCGCTTGTGGCGGTGCTCCAGGGCCTGCGCTCCCACTCGGAACACCTTGTCGAAGACATCGCCTCCCCCGCCACCGCCAGCGGCCAACGCAAAGTCCACGTCCAGCGCGACGCCGACGGACGCATCATCGCCACCACTGCCAGTGCGGAAGCCGAGGGCCCGGCCGACGAGACCGGAGGCCGAACGCGGTCGGCGCTCCTCCACTTCTCCAGCCCCCGCAACGCGGCAACCATCGCCGCATTCCTCCGCAACCGCGTCTACCAACCCGAATCACGGGTATGGCTCGAGGGCTACCAAGCCCTCAGGCGCTGGCGCGCCAAGCACGGCATCACGGGGCTGTACGCCGTCCCATACGACACCGAGATCCCCGCCGGAGTGACCGACTCGTACCCGCTCGGCAGGTGGGTCCACCAGCAACGCAAAGCCCGCCGAACCGACATCCTCGACCCCCACCGCATCCAGCAGCTCGACGCCGAAGGCATGGTCTGGGAACCCGGCGAAGAAGCCTGGGAGAACCGGCTCGCTGTCCTGCGCTCCTACCACCGCGCCCACGGACACCTCGCCCCGCGGCAAGACGCGCTGTGGGAGGGCCCCGACCCGAACGGGCCGGACGGCACCAGCGTGCCCATCGGACAGCTGATCACCAACCTCCGCCGCCCCCACGGACTGGGCAAAAACGGCAAGCGTGCCGAGACCCGGGCGACACAGCTCGCCGCCATCGACGCCGACTGGGACTGCCCCTGGCCGCTGGACTGGCAACGCCACTACCGCGTCCTCGCCGCCCTGGCCAGCGACGAACCCGGCGGCCGGCTGCCCGACATCGCACCCGGCGTGATGTACGACGGCGACGACCTCGGCACATGGATCACCCGGCAACGCCGCAACTGGACGCAGCTGTCCGAGGAACAGCAGCACCGACTGACCGAGCTCGGCATCGAAGCCGTACAGCGGCCGCTATCAACCCCGACGACCAAGGGCCACGGAGAGGCTGGAAGGAGGCCTTCAGTAGCCTTCCAAAGGGGCATCGCCGCACTCGCGCAGTACATCACCCGCGAAGGCCACCACCACGTCCCGCGCGGCCACACAGAGGTGCTACCGAACGAGGCGGAGCATCGTCTGGGCGTGTGGATCACCAACATCAAGACAAGGCGAGACAAACTCACCCCCGAGCAGCGGGCCGCACTCACCGAACTCGGCATCGAATGGGCGGCCGGCTAGCAGCGTGGTACGGGGGCTGACTTCCAGAAACCCGTCGCCGCCCTGTGATCGCCGCCGATATGGTCGCTCGGCACAGAGAGGGTTGCCCATGAGCAAGAAGGTCGTGAAGCTGCCGGACATCCCCGGGGCCGGCGAGGAGCTCGAGGATTACATCGCCGCACTGTTCCAGGCGTCGGGTCACTTCGTGGAGAAGCAGATCGTCGAGTCCGATCCGGCTGACCTCCTCGAGCTCGACATCTTCGTCACTGACTACACGCCGGACAAAGCCATGCAGCGGCTGATCGAAGTCAAGGGCGGGAAGTGGGGCTTCACAGACTTGTTCAAGGTCGTCGGGTGGATGCAGTACTTGGACCTCCAGCACGGAGCGTTCTTCATCACCCGGTGGGAGGACCGTAAGTCCGCTCCACGCAAGATGGAGCCTCTCGGCCTGGACGTCGTCTGCTTCGATGACTTCACGACGGCTCCGCAGTTGTTCGAGGAGAAGGGGTTCGGATCCTTCGTGGAGCCGAGGCTCATCGGCTTGTGGCGGCACTCCTACGGCGTTGAGCGTAAGTTCGTCAAGGTCATCAACGGTCTGGCAAGAGCGGGGGCTGGCGGGGCTATCGCAGCAAAGACCTACCACCGCCAGATCAACAACGGCACCTTCTTCGCCAGGGCCCCTGAAGAGTCGCTGGCGATGCTCTACGAGGCGTATGGAGATCACCCGAAGCTGACCCTCGGCTACGCACACGAGATCGACGGGGGAGACTTCGACCCTCACTCCGAGTCGACCGAGAGCCCGAGCTATCAGGCGATGCTCCGGGACGGCAAACATCCCGAACTTCAGGCGTGCATGTACTTCGAGCACCGCGCACGACTCGCCATCCTCAAGGCCGCCGTGGACTACGCGCTCGCGCACCCCGACGGCCCTCCGGAGCTCATGTCGGAGGACGGGAAGTCGTTCTTCTTCCAAGGGCTGACCTACCACGCTCTCCCGAGGACGTTCCACGACGGCATGGAGTGGTTGCGGGAACAGCCGAACTTCCGGCGTTACGCGACCTTCTGGCAGCAGTTCCTGTGGGGATGGGGAGGGTTCTACCTGGAGGACAGGGAAGGACAGGAGTTCGAGTGGATGGCGGAGTACTCCGGTATCCCAGCGGACGAGATCCCCACAGCGCTTGAAGCCTTCGACCGCTTCTTCCCGATTCCGAACGGCTGGTTCACCACGCCGGGCTGGACCGACATCCACCTACTCAAGATGGTCCCGCTGACCTTCCAGGGGATCGGTGCCCACCAGCGCCGTATCCAGTACAACCTGGTCGACAATGTGTCCGCGCTCAAACCGAGCGCTCCATACACGATCGGCGACCTCGCAAAGCGCATCAACTGCACGGTCGACTTCCTGCTGTAGACGGTGTGTCCGCAGTCCGCTGGGCAGCACAGGCCCCTCCTTCGCCCGCCGGCGATACTCACGGCGCCGATGGGGGCACCCTCGACGGGAATCAGCCCCGGCGGCCTACTGGATCCCGTCGGGTCGTACGGTTCTTGGTCGGCGGTGCACCCTTCGAGCAGTTCGGTGAAGACGGTACGGAAGACCGTGACATCGCGGCGGCAGGCCCCGAGCAGATCCAGGTACTCCTCTACCGGCCAGCTGGCCAGCGTGCCGGAGCGCGAGAGGTAGAGGCCGACTGTGTCGATCCGGTAGCGGTCGTCTGTGTCGAGCAGCACGTAGCCGGCCAGCTGCCACGCTTCGGCCTGGCGGAGCGTGCGCGTGTACCGGGTGCTCTTGAAGTCGAGCGGCAGCCCGTCGACGGCCAGGTCGGCGTCAGGGCGATCCGGTCGGTGGGGAATGTGAGTGCCGGAGTGCAGTCTTCCGGCCGTGTGCGGGCCCGCAAGGCGGCCAGGGGGCCTTCTGAGGCTTTGTGGAGCTGGGCGACGAGGTCGGTCACCATGTCGCGGTGCGGGAGGTCCAGCAGCCGTTCGAGGGTGAAGGCGGCGGGGTCTTCGCGGGCGGTGATGGCCAGCGGCGTGTAGGCGAATCCGATCGGCGTGCGGTAGTTGACCTGGTACCACGCGGCAGCGATCAGCAGGCGGGCCAGGTCCTCCTCCTCGTCATGGGCCCGATCCATCGGCAGCTCGCGGTTGTCGAGGTGCCGACGCAGCACCGTTTCCTTCAGTCGCTCGGCGAGTTCTTCGCCCACGGCCCGCATCTGCCGACCCGCTTCGGAGCCGTCGCTGCTAATGAGCAGGAAGCCGGCGCGTGCGATGGGGTCGACTGGCTGGGCAGCGGTGAACGCCAAGCGCAGCCGGTAGTCGATGGCCGTGCCAATGGTGCAGGCCTCCGTGCCGACGCCTGGCCCCGGCAGCAGGATGTGGCTGCTCTGGTTCCGGGTTGATGGCACTCGTTGAAATCGGCTCTGTCCGCAGTTCCGTGAATCCCCAGGTCAGCGGCAGGAACGCGGGATCGTTTCGGCAACGTACTTCCTGCCGTGGCGAGCAAGACGGTTGAGGATGTGCTGTTTCCCGGGATCGACGTGAGGGTGGAGGGGGTGAACGACTCCTCCGGCATCCTGGTGGTGGAGGCGATGTCGACGGCCCGCCCAGCCCGGTGCCCGAACTGCCGCAAGCAGGCCCGCCGCGTACACAGCACCTATCAACGCACCCTGGATGAACGGCCGTTGGGATCACGCCGGGTCATCGTCCGGCTGCGAGTGCGCCGGTACTTCTGCGACCGGAAAAGTTGTTCCCGCACGACCTTCGTCGAGCAGGTGCCGGGCCTTTCCACGCGCTACCGCCGGTCCAGTACCGGGCTGGCGGGCTGGCTGCGTTCGATCGCGATTGAGCTCGGCGGCCGTCCCGCCGCACGGCTATGCCGCCGACTGCGGCTGACCGCCGGCCGGACCCGGCTGCTCAGGCTGCTGACGGCGCCGACAGTGCCGGACCGTGCCCCGCGGGTGCTGGGGGTGGACGAGTTCGCCTTCCGCAAGGGCTGCACCTACGGCACCGTGCTGGTCGACGTCGAGGCCAGCCGGGTCGTGGACGTGCTGCCCGACCGCACCTCCGAGACCTTCGCGGCCTGGCTCACCGAGCATCCCGGAGCCGAGATCATCTGCCGGGACCGGGCCACGGCCTACACAAAGGCGGTCAAGGACGCCGCCCCCGACGCCCTCGAAGTCGCGGATCGCTGGCACCTGCTGCAGAACCTGTCCGCCGCGGTGGAGAAGACCTGCCATCAACACCGCGACTGCCTGCGCAAACGCGCCAACGAGGAGACTGTGACCGAGGTGCCGGAGCCACCCACGATGCTGTTGCCGCCCACGGAGCTGCCCCGCACCCAGATCATCGAACGCACCCGCCACCGCTACGAGGACATCCACCGACTGCTGGAGAAACGCTGGACGATCAGCGCCATCGCCCACCGTCTCAACCTCGACCGCAAGACCGTGCGCCGCTTCCGCGACACCGACCTCGACGAGCTGCTGGCCTCCGCCCGCGACCGCCGACCCAACGGCGTCCTGGAACCGTTCAAGGCATACCTCAACGCCCGCTTCGCCGAAGCACAAGGCCAGGTCAGCGGCACCCGACTCTTCCTGGAGATCCAGGCCCGCGGCTATCGCGGCAGCCGCCAGGTCGTCCGCAAACACCTCGCCGCCCTCCGCGCGGGCACCGCCGAACCGGTCCGGGCCGACATCCCAAGCCCCCGCAAGATCACCTCGTGGATCATGCGGCCCCGGGAGACGCTCACTGAAAGCCAGGACGAGCGCCTCCTCCAAGTCCGGCTTGCCTGCCCGGACATCACCCGAGCCTGCGACCTCGCCCGCGCCTTCGCCGACATGGTCCGTCACCAGCGCGGATACCTGTTGCTGGAGTGGATCCGGCAGGCAGAGCAGGACGCACCGAAGCCCATGAATGGCTTCGCTGGCTTCCTCCGCCAGGACCTCGACGCGGTGACCGCCGGCCTGACCCTGCCCTGGAGCTCCGGGGTCGTCGAGGGGCACGTGAACCGGGTGAAAACGCTCAAGCGGGCTATGTACGGTCGAGCGTCGTTCGAACTCCTCCGGGCCCGCATCCTCACCCGGTCGTGGCCTGCATCAACCGCCCAATGACTGCCCTCATTGCCAGAGGTCAGCTCCGTCGCGCCCGCTGGGATCCATTGTCAGGAGGTCTTCATGCAGGCCCGACAAGGCCCGCCCAGTCGGAGAGCCATCTTCGTCCTGGCCGTTGCCCTCGACCGGGGCCGCTGGTTCTGGTGGCCGGGCAGCCTGTTACCTACTACACGCACCGCCCAAGAGAACATCCTCTCCCGCAAGGTGGCGTGAGAACCCCGGGCCGGCCGTAGCATGAGTTGGGTCATCACGGACACTGCTGGACAGGAGGGGGCAGATTGGCTGAGGTCGTCGCAGTGCATGTTCCAGAAATGGCTTTGATGGATGTGGTGTTCCTTCACGGGCTTGACGGCGATGCGCGCAAGACGTGGACGTTGAAAGGGAAGGGAAAAGGTAGAGGTCAAGAGACATCGTCGTTCTGGCCCGCGTGGCTGGCGGAGGACTTCGACGGTGTGGCTGTGTGGTCGGTGGGCTACGAGGCGTGGTCGTCAGGGTGGCGGGGCCGTGCGATGCCGATGCAGGACCGAGCGGTCAACTTGATGGCCCAGTTGCAGAACCGGGGCATCGGGCAGCGTCCCTTGTGTTTCGTCACCCACAGCATGGGCGGATTGCTCGCCAAGGAGATTCTGCTGCACGCGGCCGAGGGACGTACGGACTACGCCGCGTTCGCGACGGCCGCCCGGGGTGTGGTCTTCCTGGGGACCCCGAACACCGGTTCAGGCGTGACCCGGGTTGTCGACTCCCTCGGAATCGTCTACCGGGCTACCGAAGCGGTGAAGGACCTCCAACGCAACAGTGCCCATCTGCGTCACCTCAACGACCGTTATCGCGACTGGGCCTGCGAGTCTGGAATCGGCAACCTGGTGTTCTTCGAGGCGTACCCCACCAAAGGGGTGCGGGTCGTTGACGAAACATCGGCCAACCCGGGCCTACCTCGTGTCCGGCCGATCCCCGTCGACGCCGACCACATCGGCATCTGCAAGGTGGCCGATCGCGATTCCCTGGTGTACGGCCAGGTCAAGCGATTCATCACCGGCATCATCAGTACCCACGTCGATCATGCCTCATCGCTCGAATCCACGGACGATGCGCGCCGGGACGCCGAAGAAACGCCTGGAGAGCGGGCGCTACAGGTAAGGGCGTCGCGTCCTTACCTACTGCTGGAAACGGAGAGAGCGATCGGCCGCGCCGCGCTGCGCGCCGACATCAGCGAATTCCTCTCCCGCCCGGCCGAAGGCAACGCAGTGTCCACGGCGAGATTCGCGACGAACGACACTGCGGTCATGCTGCTGATCGGTGTCCCCGGCATCGGCAAGAGCGCACTGGCCTGGGACGCCTGGAAGGCTCTGCGGTCGGAACCTGGCAGGGCGGAGCGCCGACAGTTCTGGTACTCGTTCTATGACGGCTGCGGTGCTGGGAGTTTTCCAGGCTTCTTGCGGGAACTCGCCGCCTTCCTCGGGATCGGACCCGCGGAAGAAGTGACACCGGACAAGGTCGTCCAGGCGCTGTCCGAGCAGAGCACACTCCTGTTCCTGGACGGGATCGAGCGTTGTTTGCGGTGCTACCAACGGCCTCTCGCCATCGGTGACCTGGAGGCCGCGCAGGTGCAGGCGACGAACCCGACGCAGTGGACGGAGAGCGACCTCGGTTTCGCCTCCGATGACGCGTACCGCTTTTTCGTGCAGCTCACTGATTCCGACGTGTGCCGGGTGCTGGCCACCTCCCGGGTCGTCCCGTCCGACTACTTCGCGAGCGGCGGGGGTCTCCGCGCCGGAGTGGTCAGCCGAACCGTCGGAGCACTGGATACCGCGGAGACACAGGGACTGCTCGCGGCGGTGGGCATGGACATCACGCCGGTCGACGCGGCCACCGTCGCGGCCACGTTCGGTGGACACCCGCTGGCACTGCAGCTCCTGGCCCGCCAGACGAGACGGTCGGTGGACGCCCGGAGGGACCTGACTGGTTGGCTGCGTGCTAGGGGGTACGCGCTCGCTGGCGGGCAGGGAGCGGTGGCGATCAGGGAGCGGCTGTTCGCGAACGCCGCCGCGCAACTACCGGTCGAGGCGCGGCTAGCCGTCTTCGCCGCCGGCGTGATGGGCGGGTCCGTCGATCTGGCTGACCTCGGGGCTCTCATGTTCAGGGAGGAGGCGGACGACGAGGCGTTGGGCCGGCTCATCGAGACGATCAGTGCATCCGGGCTCGCTCAGGAGACCGCCGACGGCCGACTGGCCTGTCATCCGCTCAGCGCGCTGGTCGCCGCTGATCAATCGCCGCCCGATCGCGTGGAAGAGCTGGTGAAGGCGATCGGAGACCAGCTCCGCGGTCGTTTCGAGGAGATGAGCGTCTGGGACGACGGCTATTATCAGTGGTTCACCCGTGGCCAGGTGTCCGACCGGGCGGAGGCGATGGCGTACTGCCGCGCTCTCGTCAGACTGCGTGAGTGGCAGGCTGCCGCGACGTTCTATGCCGAACAGCTGCACCATCCGATCTGCTGGGTAGTGGGCGCCAACTTCGACGCACTCAAATTGCTCCGCGAATTGATCTCCGGCCTGGAAACAGAACCCTCGTCAGGCGGGCGCCGCTCGGACGGGGAGGTCGAGAATCACCCCGACCAGTTCAAACCCTTCCTCGCACACTTCCTCCTCATGACCGGTCGGATCGAGGAGGCGGGCTCGGTACTCGATTCCATGACCGACGGCCGGGACTGGATCATGACCCGCCTCACCGCGGGCCACGTGGCGCTGCACCGCGGTGACGCTGCGGGTGCCCTGGAATCAGCTACGACCGTACTGCATGACACCAGGGTGAGCATGGCCTACGTCACCGGTGAGGATGTCGACATGATGGGCTTGATGGCGGGCCGCCACGAGTACCTCATCAACGAGCATGTGTCGGACTTCATCGAGGCGGCCGTCCTGTGCGCGCGGATCCTGTTGTTCGGCGGCCGGCCGGCCGAGGCCGCGCTGCTCATCTTCGAAGGATTGCGGATCAGGAAGGCCGTCCACAAGCAGTGCGAGGGATGCCAGGGGCTTCTGGTGAGAGCCGCCGCGGAGTTCCTGCTGGCCACCGACGATCTCCCGGCCGCCGTCGAGGCCGCCGCGCTGGGCAAGAGACTGCAGGAGGGCCAAGGCAAGTCTCTGCAGGGCTTGCTCTCCGAGGTTCTCGTACGGGCGGCTGAGACCCGGGCCGACACAGCCGGCTCCCCGACGTCCTCAGCCGCTCTGGCTGATTTCCTCGGCGAGGCGGGCTTCGTGCTCTACCAGCTCATGTTGCAGGCCGCGTCCGGCTCCCCTGTCGCTGTGCGCGGGTTGGAGCAGGCGGGTGCCGTATTCGCCCTCTCCTGGCTCGCGGGTGAAACCCGTCCGCTTCCCGAGGCGCAGGTGAGCCGGTGCGTGGGCTGGCTTGTCGGTGATGAGTGCACCGACCTCCCCGAGTCTGAGGACGAGACCCTCGCCATGACACATCGCGCCCTGGCGTCCGCGGGCCGCGAAGCCCGGGCGGTGACGCCTGCCGTGCTCCGGGTCAACGCCCGACAGTGCCTCGCCGAAGGCAACGCCGACGGTTACCGCACCGCTATGGAGGCCGCGCTCGACCTTGACCCGTGCGATATCGAGAGCCTATGCGCTCTCGCGAGCGCAGCGGCCCGTGCCGGGGATGACGAGACTGCCCTCCGTCGCCTACGTGAGCTGTTCGTCGTCTATTCGAGTGTGCCCGCGTACAACTTCGCTATCAGCCTCGTCACGAGCGATGGTCCGCTCGCCGACGGTCTGCGTAAGATCCTGTCCGCCTTCGCCCGTGCGGATCAGTGCACGCAGGGAGCGTATGTGGCACTCGCCGAGATGGAACGAAAACTGGGCAGGGAGAGGGCGGCAAGCCGTTGGGAGCAGCTCTTTGAAGCTGTTATGCCCCAGAACCGTTTTCTCGGCTACGCCAAGAACGTGGAGCTGCCACCGCATGCCTGGTGAGCGTCCTTCGGTGGACGACGAACGCGGTGCGTCACCGGCCGCGGGCGCACAGCCGGGCTGGATTCACGCAATCGCGGCCAGAGCCTTGAAATCGGTCACGCCCTGCTCAGGGGCGAACCCACACACGCTCGATGGATCTCCCCACTCATACGGCACCTGACCTGGGCTCGGATACCACGAGGGAGGGACTGGATCAGCCGTGCATGCCGATGGTCTTCCGGATCCAGCCCGCGTAGGCGGGCACGCTGCTGTAGAGACCCTGCCTGGCCGCGCAGGTAGGGCTGGGGCACCGGGGGCCCGACGCGGTCCCGAGGAGCTCTCACCGCCGGCCCTTGCCCCCGGCGGATCTGCGGTCGCCCGGAGTACGTGAAGCACCCCGACGGGTTCACTGCAAGGCAGGCCGAAAAGGTTCTCGACGTCGTCCACAAGAACCCTGCCCCGACTTCTCACCAGTCCGCACTCGAGCCAGGTCCCGATCACGGCGGCCGTGCTCAGACAGTGGCCCCGTTGAGAGAGCTGTCCTGGGGCGGAATCTTCGAAAGCGGCACAGACCGCCCCTCCCGAACATCCGCAAGCGACCCACCAGAGAGCTTGAGGACGAGCGCCGCCTGAAGCTGCGCCTTGAGCTCGATGTCAACGACCTCGCCTGCCAGGCGGATTGCCGTCTCGGTTTCCCTCTCCCGCTTCATGTCCTGCCGGAGATCAGATGTCTGGCGCTGCATGTGGCCCATGGCCGTGTCGGCGCGACGATGCGCCAACTGGCCAATGATTGTGGACACCAGCCCCGCTACGCCAGCAACGGCAGATACGTACAAATCCCCCGTCGTCTCGGCCTTCCAGATCGCCAGGACAACCCCGCTCAGCAGCACCGCAACACCGAGGGCTGAACAAGAGAGGCTGAGCGCGGTACTCCGCCGCGCTTGCGTAAGACCCCACGCGTAGTACTCGATCAGCAGCTCTGCGAATCGATCGTCGTCCACACGCTGCTCGCCAGCCTTGGTTGAACCAGACAAGGGAGCGTCGGGCGCGACGTGCAGATCGCCATTCACATTGATGACGCTGGGCTCGGCGTCAGACCCCATGATGATCGAACGCAGGCGCTTGCGTTCCTCGTTTGTGTCCCTCTTCAGCGTCTTGGTGGTGAAGGCAGCCACGGCTATGCCGAGAGACATCGCCCCGATCAACGCCCCGGCGACCGTAGCCAACGTCGACAAAGCATCCAGCGTCATTGACCTGCCCCCCAACTAACAGCTCTAGCAACCAGGTTGAATGTCAACAGGGTGCCGCAGCCACACCTGTCATGGCCAATCGGGCGACGGTCAGGCGACTGCGATTCCCTACCCCCGTGTCTAGGCCTACACGCCAGTATTTCCAGGGGAGCTACAGTGGGCCCGCCACCGTGCCCTGTAGGTCTGTCCGACGCCCGGATGCCCGAGCCTGACCCGGCCGGAAGATGCCCGCCTGCCAAACCGAAGCTACCCACGCCCACCCCCACCACAAGGACGCCAGCCACGGCAAATGCTGGCGCGACACCAGAACAGCCCACCTCCAAGATCATCCGTACTGCGAGTGCGAGGAATGCTTGACCCTGCCTCCCCCACTGATCCATCCGGGCGGCGAGCCCTGCGAAGTAGGGGTAACCCCAGGGCCTTCGGCTCGCCGGTACACCTGAGGCCAGGGAGCTCACGCAGAGCGACCTGCTCACTCCACGGGGAGGCGGCCTCGCCAAGACGCGCAGCGCGCTCGTTGAAATTCCCCACTCTGTTGAACGTCAGAGCGAGTGAGGCGACGAGCGGCCCTGACCGATTTCAGGGATTCCCATCAGGGCCCGGAAACTCTTACACAGCGGATGCGCACCAGCGGACAGCTCGCGGTCCAGGAACCGTCGCAGTGAAGTCCGCGGACAGTGCAGTCCGGACGTCAAACTCATAAGGTCACCGCCTTGGGCAACAAGCGCCACCAGGGCGCGGTCGAGTGCTAACCAGGACGGTAAGCAACAGGACTGACAACCCGTCACCCATACGAAGTAACCAGAGATATCCGCATATCAGAGATTCACCGAGCCGTGTGATCCCGACGTCTGGATACGGACGGACCACGGTGGATACCCGCTGCCAGGCAGCGGGGACCGCACGTCCGTGAGCGAGACGTGGATGGCGGCCAGGACCGCGCACGCACGCGACGCTCGTACAGCGCTGGTCAGTCTTGGCGTGCCATGTCCGTGCCCGGTTTCACGGTGTGCCGGTCGCGTGCCTCAGGGCGCCCCTCCGGTGGCATGGGTAGCGGGTGGTCAGCCTTTGTCGGCGCAGTGTCAGTAGTCCTCGGGTGCGCGGGGTGCATCAGAGCCCGCCTGCGCGTAGAGCCGGCGAATCGCGTCGACGAGGTCCTGGTGGTCGTCCAGGTCGACGTTGTCGCTGTCGATGGCGTAGCCGACGAGGCTGAACATCTGGTGGATCAAGCGGGCGTATTTGACCGGGGTCAGTGGAGCGGGCCGGGGGGCCGGAGAGTCCTGGCACAGGTCTGCGGTGAGCTGCTGCACGGCCGCTTCGGCCTCGTGGTGGGCCTCTTCTGCTGTTACTGCTTCGACGAGCTTGGCTGGCCAGGGTGTGCGTACGGGAGCCGGATCGGTTTCGCCGTTGCGGCGGGCGTGCAGGACGGCCACCTGGTTGGCGCGTGCGACTTTGGGGCAGGAGTCTGCGCGCTGCTGGAGGTCGGGGACGGCGGCCAGGCGCCGTGCCAGGGCGATGATCTCGCGGGAGTGGTCGGTGGCCCAGCGCTGCTCGGCTTTGCGGTCGCGCTGAGTGCGGGCGGCCTCAACCCGGTCGCTTTGGGTCAGCGTGTGGCCGACGATGCCGTCGATGTCCTGACGTAACTGCAGGTAGCGGCGTTCGGCTGCCTGCCGGCTGCGCACCTCCAGGGCGGGGGCCAGGCGCGACCAGGTGATGTTCTTGCGGCGGGCGGCGGAGATGAGCCGCGGCTCATCGATCTGGAGCTTGTCCCTCAAGGCGCGTTGCACGAGAAGTGCCGCCAGCAGATCGGTTTCCTTCAGGTCCTCCAGGACGCCGTACTCGATGCGTTCGAGGATCCGGTCGTACTTGGCGGCGATCTCCATCAGCGCCTGGGTGTGTTCTAAGTCGCGAGGGATCTTGGCCAGTTCGCCCATCCATGCATCGGGGTCAGGCGCCTCGGGGTCTTTCAGGTATTCCCAGGCGTCAATTCGGTGTGTCTCTGCTTCCGGCTGTCGCGGCGTCGTCTTGAGGACGACGCTTTTTGTCGTCCTCAAGACGACGCTATGTGGTTCGAGCACAGAAATCTCCGGTGAAATCAGTGTGCGGTGGAAGTCATTCGCTGATGTCGGCAGCGTTTTCCTGGTCCTGCCGAGGACGCCTGCGCCGACGCCAGGCTCTGGTCAGGGCACTCGCAAGGGCACCCGTGGCCAGCACCAGAACGCCGGCGACGTACTCGGGCCAGGCCTGGGTCATGAGATGGTCCAACATTGCAGTTCAGCGCCCATGTGGGTGGGCCAACTCCTTTACTGGGTCGCCGGGAGAGCTTTGCGCTTTCCCGGATGGACAGGCGGGCCAGGGCCCTGTCACGCGTGTCGCCGCTCTCTCGGGGCGCGTCCTGGCATGGCTGAGGTGAAGCCGCCGCCGCCATACATTCTTAGGCCGCTGGCAGCAGTCTCACGGCCGGTTACCGGAGAATCGGGGGGTAGCGAAGCCTGGCGAATAATCAGCTTGTACAGAAATGCTGGATAAGAGACTTTCTGTCCATTACCGATGAACCCTCAACCGGAATTGACGCCTCAGCACATGGTGATCCGGGTATCCGCTCTCAGCCCTCCTGCAGGGGCTGTCGTGGCCCCGGGCGCACTGCGCCGCGCGCAAGCGCAGCGGGCCCGACGGGGCACTGAGTGCCTCCTTCGCCCGGTCCGCCTCTCGTCAATGATTGAACCAGGCGCAATCAGATCAATACTGTCCGTAATATTTCCGGGCGGTCAGGGTGCACGTTCGGGCCGTCCCAGGCGCTTGATGGGTGGAGGCAGAGGTTGCCTCTGGTGCCAGGGATTCAAGGGGAGGCGGCACCGATGGAACAGGTACAGGGGAGGACCCGTGCAGCACACCGCTGCCGCGTGGCTGATCGAAGCCGCGCTCGCCCTCAGGGTGTTCGGACCGGACGTGATCCGGGGATGCCGCCGCCTGCTCACCGCAGGCGTCCGGGTCGGCATCACCCAACTGACCAGCGCCCGCACCCCCGACCGTGCTCCCGGACGCGAGGGGGAGGCCCGTTGAGCGGCGACATCAGCCCGGACGAGGCCGCCGGCACGGTCGGCGCCCCGCGCGCTGTCCCGATCGACCAGTGGGACATGGCGGCGCAGCTGGCGTACTGGGGTTTCCACCAGCAGCGCCGCATGGACTACATGCGCTACGCCTACCTGCAGCTCGGCTCGGACGCCGATGCCGAGGAGGCTGTCGACCTGACGTTCGACCAGGTCATGGACCGCTGGCTGGGGATGCTGCAGATGGAGAACCTGGAGGGCTATGCATGGACGATCCTCAAGCGCCGCATCATCGACATGCACAGAAAGCGCCGGCGCCGCCCCGAGCTGATGGAGACCGCCGCGTTCGAGGCCGCGCTGGCCGGCCACCCCGAGGACCCCTACGACACCCTCACCGACACCATCGCCCTGTACGCCGCCGTCGCCGCGCTCAGCGAACGGCAGCGTGATGCGATCCTGCTGCACTACGGCATGGGCTTCACCGCAGCCGAGGCCGCCGTACTGATGGGCAACGAGGAAGCCACCGTCCGGTCCCAGCTCCGCACCGGCCGCCAGCGCCTCGCCACCCTGCTCAAACTCCCCTCCCCGGAGCACCCCGACGGGAAGAACCGCTCATGACCTCGCTGCAGCCCGAACACCGCACCACCATCGACGACCTCCTCGCCAAGGCCCTCACCCGCAACCGCTACACCGCCTACGACATCGCCGCCGCCGAAGCCAGACTCCGCAGCCGCCAGGCCGCCCGCCACCGGCCACCGCGCCAGCGCACCGCGGACGCCGCCCCCACCCACACCGAGTGGACCCCGCCCGACGACGAGCGCACCCCCGACGCCGACCGGGCCTGGTGGGACCTCAACGCCGTCTGCCTGCTGGTCCTGTTCGGACCCGACGCGGACGGGCAGCTCGCCGAATTCATCGCCGGCCAGTACGCCGACAAGACCGGCGCGCTCGTCTTCGCCTGCCTGCTCCACCTCGCCGACGACAGCAGCGGCGCCCGCTTCTGGTGGCGCTTCGCCGCAGGAGTCGGCCACCAGCTCGCCGAATACTGCCTCTTCCTCGACCACGCCCACAGCGGCGAATTCCACGACGCCGACTACTGGCGCCGCCAGCTGGTACGGCACCACTTCGAGCCCGTCTACATGTGCGGCGACCGGCACACCGCACCCCTGCTCAACCCGCCCTGCATGGACCAGGTCCACCCCCACATCACCCGCCAGCAGCACCCCGAGATCGGCAGCGTCCCCCTCCCCCAGCCCGCCCTCGTCCACCAGCTGCGCCACCTCACCACGCTGCTGTAATGACAGGCCCGGCCGACACCTGACCAGGCACCGGCCGGGATCCGTTGCTGCGACTTTCCACCCCGGCAAGTGAGCCGGAAGCTGTCTCACCCGCGGGCTCCCGCAGCAACCGGTACGCAGATCACGACCCGTCCGTGATCTTCGAGAGGAAGCCCTGTGCGTCTTCCCCGCACCGCACGCCCTGCGGCCGCCCCGCTCGCCCCCAACACCACCCACGCGGTAACCACCACCCCGGCCCATCCCACCTTTGCCCAAGCGCTGCCCGCCCGGAAACCTCGCCTTCTTGGCAGGCGGGCGACCGTCAATACCGGACCGGGGACACACCGCATCCGAGGGTAATTCCCGCCCCGCCGCCACCCGTGCCAGTAGTCGTCAACCATGATCACCTCACGCCTGTGGCGGCGTCTGGCCGCTCCCGCACTGCTGTCCCTGTCCCTGCTCACCCCGGTCACCGCTCCGCCCGCCTCCGCGGCAACGCCGACAGCTGCCGCCACGCATACCAGGACCGCTCCGGCGCTGCGGCGGGACCTTCCCGAACCGCCGACCGTGGACGTCGCCCGCAAGGAACTCGGCGAACTCACCATCGCGGACCCGCACCCGATGACCGGGTACTCGCGATCCAAGTTCCCCCACTGGATCACCCAGTACGGCACCTGCGACACCCGTGAAATCGTCCTCGCCCGCGACGGCCAGAACGTCATCCAGGACGACCAGTGCCGCGCGACCGCCGGAACCTGGGTCGGCGCCTACGACGGGAAGGTGTCCTCCAAGCCGTCCACCGAGGTCGACATCGACCACATCGTCCCCCTCGCCAACGCCTGGCGATCCGGCGCCGACCTGTGGGACACCGCCACACGCAAAAGGTTCGCCAATGACCTCGACAACCCCCAGCTGATCGCGGTGTCCGCATCGTCGAACCGGGCCAAGGGCGACCAGAGCCCCGACCAGTGGGCCCCGCCGCTGCGCTCCTACTGGTGCACCTACGGCCGGGCCTGGACCCACGTCAAATACCTCTACACCCTCAACATCACCCTGCCGGAGAAGACCAAGCTGACCGAGATGCTGGACACCTGCGCGTGAATGCCCCGCCCAGCCCCCGCCAGTACATCGACCGGGTCACCGCAGGCCCCGGCGGCGCGATGACCGACGAAGCCGGCGTCATCACCGGGGACCTGACCGTCGCCACCCACCTCCAGGCCGACGGCCACGCGGCACGCGTGACCATCCAGTACACCGGCGCCGACGAGTGGTACACCCTGTCGGGTAGCCCCGCCCCCATCCCGGCCGGCGGCCTCGCCGCCTACCACCGCGACCTCCTCGGCCGCATCCGCCGCGGCGGCGGCACCACCGCCACCTGACCCCAGCACTTCGGTCCGCCTGCCCAGCCACCCACCGTGTGCGGTTGGGCCGGACAGGCGGGCACAGGGCGAGCATCCCCAAGGCACGGCTGCGCCGTCGGCGTGAGGCAAAGGTGTGACCCCGTGCGGCGTGCGAAGCGAAGCACGGGGCCGTGAGAACCCCACTGTCCTGTCAGAGCGGGGCAGCACGACCGTACGAGACCATGTGCGAAGTCCGCACGCCGAGCAGTACACGGGAGTGAGAGCGGGGCTAGGAGGCGAGCTCGTCCAAAAGACAGGTGCCGGCGGCGCGGACGGTGCCCGAGGCGAGGCCGGTCAGGTTGGCGCGGGGGTTGTGCCTTGAGCACCTCCAAAGCCCCGGGAGCGTGTCGTGCGACCGTGGATGGCTACTGACGGTGATGATCTCTTCAGGGCAGATCAGGATCAGGACCATCCTGGTCGAGCTGCCGGACGGCTCGGGTGAGGTTGCGCAGCAGAGTTCGGACGGTAGCAAGGTCGGCCTCGGGCATGCGGGCGGCGATGCGCCGGTGTGATGCGTACGCCCGCGCACTGATCGCCTCTAGGGCCCGGCGGCCGTCGGGGGTGAGGGTGAGCAGGGGTGAGGTGCGGTGGTCGGGGTTGGCCGTGAAGGCGGCCAGGCCGTCCTTGGTGAGTTCGTTGGCGATGCGCTGGACGTTCTGCCGAGCCACTCCCAGCCGGCGAGCCGCGCTCGGGACGCTCATGGGCTGCTCGGAGACCACGCTCAGGACCTGCCAGCGTGCCTGGGTCTGCCCTTCGGCCGCTGCGATGACCTCCCCGCTCCTGCGTAGTGCCCCGGCGGCCTCGTAGATGTCGGCGACCAGCAGGGCCATCTCGTCGGACATGTGCACACCCTCCAGATTGACATCATGATGTCTAGATGGAATTCTAGTGTCATCTTAGCGTGCCAGGTCGCCCCCGGGCAGGCCCGAACCACCACAAGGAGCATTCAAATGAGCATCGCGATCGAGAACCTGAAGGCGGCCCGCGAGCGGGCGGCGGCCGTCCGTCTGAAGGTCGGCGGATTCCCCTACCTCGCCGAGGCCCTGCGCCAGGCAGGCGTGCGTACCTACCAATGCACCGTGCCGGCCGGCAGCAGCGTCTACGTCACTGACGCCGGCCCCGTGGTCACCCAGAACGCGCCGATCGTGGACGGCATGGCGGACATCGCCCCCTGGGACGAGGAGGCCCTGATCGCGGCGATCCGCGCTGACCAGGCGGGAGAGACCAGCTACCCGGAATTCGTGAGCGGCTGCTGGAGCGCCGGCGTCCTGCACTACGAGGTCGATCTCGCCGCCCGCACCTGCACCTACCACGGCGTCCTCGGCAACTCGTACACCGAGTCCTACCCGCACGTCAGCATCTGAGCCGAAGAGCACCACATGGACAGGAACCTCGCCGTGCCCAAGCGCAACCCTCACACCGACTCCCCGCCGCCCGACAGTTCCGTGCCCCGGTGTGCGTGGGCCGAGCACGGCAGCCCGGCCGAGCGGCAGTACCACGACACGGAGTGGGGCGTCCCGCACCACGGGGAGGCGGCACTGTTCGAGATCCTCTCCCTGGAGGGAGCCCAGGCCGGGCTGAGCTGGTCCACCATCCTGGCCCGCCGCGACGGCTACCGCCGCGCCTTCGCCGGCTTCGACGCCGACACGATCGCCGCCTGGGGACCCGAGGTGATCGACCATCTGGTCCAGAACCCCGGCATCATCCGCCACCGGGGGAAGATCGCCTCCGTGCTCGCCAACGCCCACGCCCTGCGCGCACTGCGCGAGGACGGAGCCGACCTCGACACGTTCCTGTGGTCCTACACGGGCGGCACGCCGCTCCAACCCCGCTACGCGAGCGCGGACGAGGTCCCCTCGACCACGGACACCGCCCGCCGGATCAGCCGCGACCTGAAGAAGCGCGGATTCCGCTTCGTCGGCCCGACCGCCGCCTACGCCCTCATGCAGGCCGCCGGACTGACCAACGACCACACCACGGACTGCCACCGCCACACTGAACTGACCCCCCGCCCCAGCGAAGGGGCACAGCCATGACGTTCGTCCCCTCCAGCGGAGCGGCCATCGCGCGGGCGCAGGACGCCGAGACCGTGGGCGCCCTCCAGCACCAGCAGCCGTGGACAATCGACCCCGCGCACGGGAATGGCCGGTTCGTCCGGATCTCGGCTGGCCATGAAGCCCCGGACAGGCCTTCACAGGCCCGCATACGCCTTGAGTGCACTGCCATGCTGGGCAACGCCAACAGCAGCCTGGACGTCCTCTTCGACCTGCTGCTTTGGATCGATGGCCAGAGGATCGCAAACGACCTGTGGGTGCAAGCCTGCTACGAGACAGTGCGCGCTCTGGTCCAGCACGCCCTGCCCGCCCTCACCGAGGAACTTCTCGGCACGGCCGTCATTCCGACACCGCCCATCGAGCTACACATCGCCTCCGGCGTGCAGGCACAGCCGTCGCTGGAGAACACGCTCAACACCGACTTCCTCGGGCAGCGGGCCGGAGCTGGAAGCCTCCGCGGCGGCAGCGAGTACCTGGACGAGGAACTCGTGGCCACCGGTGACCTGTCGAACGCGGTCACCGAAGCCCTGCGCAACATCGCGCTGGACTGGCGTTACCTCCACCCGGACTTCCCGGTCCTGCACAGCTGACCACTCCACGAGCACATGCCGCACCAGGCATAGTCGCCGTCAGGTGGAACCACGCGAGACTGCTTCGGGACGTTGGTGCCCACTGGCTACGCGAAGTGGCGCGCCGCACGGGTGGAGGCGGAGCTCGTGCCTACGCCGGATCAGGCGACGGGCAGTTGGCCGAGCGGCCGGTCCTTGTCGGGCTGCGCTATGAGGATGGCGGCCACCTCACTGTCGCTCGTGAAGGATGGTCCCTGCCAGGCCGCCGAGGCGGGTGAGGGCTCCAGCTGGATGTCGGTTCCGAACGATCGGGCCGCGTCGAAGAGCACCTGCAGCTTGTGGACACTTGCCAGATCGAGCGCTCCGATGCAGGTGCTCCACGTGTGGGTAGTGGAGTCGTACGAAGACACGGAGCGCAGCACGGCCCCAGCTGCTGGTGCCAGAGGGTGTCGTCGGCAGAACCGTGATCCGGAGCAGCCAGCAGTTGCTCGAGCGCAGGGTCGGTAATGACGTCATCCTCCGACCGTAGAGCGCGCTTCTGACAAAGGGCACCAGGGTGCCGCATCAACGGAGCACGCTGGTCAGCTGAACACGGCCTCATTTGCAGCACATGCCGAACGGGCCGCGTCGGCGTTCACCCAGGTAACGGCCCTTGCTTCGACGCCAGGAGGGCGCATGAGCGCCATCGACCCCGCCTCCGGAATCCGCCCGGACTGGTGGAGCGACAATACGTACTTGCATCTTCAGGGCTTCGGCGTAGTTTGATGTCGTCCGTTTTGATCATGTGAGGCCAAGAAGGGCAAGGGGCCGGGTTTGGTCTCGGGCTGCCCGTCGGAGGCCGGAGGCGATGTTGCGGGCGCCGGTCAGGCGGAGAGCTCCGATCGCGAGGTTTCTGCAGGTGGCCATCGCTCTGGGCGTGTTTCCGGTCCGCAGCTGGGAGGCGTCCTCGGCGAAGGTGACGTCCCTGACGTGGTGCAGGGCCTCGACGGTCCAGTGCCCTCGGATCAGTCGGGCGAGCTGAGCCGGGTCGGCTTGCTCGGCGGTGAGGCTGGTGACCGCGTAGACGGTCTTGAGGCTGATCTTCCCGGTCTTGCGGTGGACGCGGCGGCGGACGATCTGGACGGCCTGGCGGGCGCCGGGGAAGAGCAGGTTGTTGACCGTGCACACCTTCAGCCGGCGGATCTCCTGGCGGCCGTGACCGGTCGCACGGGTCCTGTCCTGCAGTGGGATCTGCGTCCAGGGAAGGGACTTGAGCTGCCGACGGAGCTTCTTCGTGTTGCGCTTGGCGATCACGATGTAGTGGGCCTGCCGGTCGAGCAGGTAGACAGCGTGGTCATGCTGGGTGTGCATCGCGTCGCTGGTGACGACTGTGCCGGCCAGATCCTCGAGGGTGTCGAGCAGAGGCCGGAAGCGGGTGATCTCGTTGCTCTTCTCACCGACGTCCATCTGGGCCAGGACCAGTGCGTTCACGTGGTCGCAGGCGGCCAGGAGGTGGATCTTCCGTCCCTTCGCGCGGGCCGCACCCCGCAGCGACTTCCCGTCGACCGCGAGCCCTCGCAGCCCTTGTCCCCTGGTCTGCCGGTCCGCGAGCCAGGCTCCGACCGCTCGGTCCAGAGCGTCCGCGTCGATTCTGGCGAGCAGTCGCCGGATCGTGGATTCCGCGGGCCAGGACCGTTTCGGGACCAGCGGGTCGACGGCCGTGCCGAGCCGTTCGAGCAGGGCCGGCGGTGCGTCGGCCACCCATTCACTCACCGCGAGCAGGGATCGCGCTCCGGCGAGGACCGCGCAGGCCGTCAGTGCCAGGAGCGTGACGAGAGGGTGCCGTACTCCCCGCGGATCCCGCGGGTCCGGGACCTGCGCGAGGCGTTTCAGCAGATCCGGAAGATCGCTCCCGGACACTTCCGGATGCGGTCTGATCTGTTCAAAGGCAGGGGAGATCAGAGATGATGCGTCGGCAGGCACGGGCAGTCCAAGGTCACAGAGCGTAGAGAACTCCATGATCGCGGACGTCCGTGCCTACTGTGTACCGAACCCCGCCCAACATGACGAGACGTCAGCAACGGGCGTCAGCCGACTACGCCGAAGTCCTGACCGAAGAGGGCGCGGTAGTACGCGACTTCCGGTTCGCGCTCCATCCAGATGTTGCCGGTGGGGGTCTCCGTTGTTGCGTTGTCGGACCATCCGGTCTGTTTCCGATGCGCTCTTCGAGATGCACGACGAATGGAACGCCTTACCTCGCCGCCACCTCCCCGAAGGTGATATGGGTGATATCTACCGTAAACTCTCTTTTAGTTCCTCCGCGCTACCCAACGCACCGAAATGCAACCGCCAGTTGATCCCCAAAACCATGACGAGGGACACTACCTGGCGGATGCGTGTTCCCGACCGAGTGGCACTCGCTTCGATATCCTCCCGTGCAGGTCATCGGAGGCCATTTACCCAAAGATTACTGGGCAGTTGACCTCAGGGTTTCGTGGTAGCGTCCTTGTTCGGAGGGACAGTGCAACCTGAAAGGGAAATCGTGAACACGGAGAAGATCGCCGCTCGCCGCCTCTCGCTGGAAGAGGTGACGAAGCTCGGCGTGAAGGACAGGCTCTTCGTTTCCGCCGACACGGCAGAACTTAAGCTTCCCGACTGCTATGTCCCTGCTTTTCTGACCAAGTCCGGTGAGGATTTCGAGGGCGGCTCGATCACGGCGAGAACCGTATTCCAGGAAGAGGTCTCCTGCCTTCCCGACGACGAGAATGAAGCCGGAATCTACTTGGCCGACGAGAACGGCTCAGTGACCATCGAGGTCCTCCAGTCCGCCGGTGTCGTGCTGGACCTGGCACTTTTCGTCCCTGGTGGGGACAAGGGGGCCCTCACGGCCCTTTACGCTGCGGCCCGGCAGGCGTTCGGCGCCGACATCGTGCAGATCTGGCGCCAGGGCCTCAAGGAGGTTCCCGACGTGAAGGTCGACATCTTCGAGGAGCAGATTCCCCGGGGGCGCAAGGGGAGCGACAGCCCCAAGCGTGACCGTCGCGCGATCGACACCTACCCCACCCGTGCGGACTTCATCGAGTTCTCCGCGGGGTGGAAGCCGGTCGTTGAGATTCACAGGCCGATTGTTGACGACACCCCGACCATCTGAGGCGGCGTTACCTCTCGGTCTTGGCCTGAGAGAACGCCGAGAACGCATGCGCCGGACCCGGTCGACCCCTGAGCGGCCCAGGGAGCCGTCGGAAAATAACTCACGAACGCCGAAGCGCCGTTCCACTCGATGACCTCGCGAGACAGCCCGCCTGACCAAGATCAAAGCCTGAAGTTATTCTGCGACAGTCCTCAGGGCTTCGGCGTAGTCGAGTGACGTCCACTTCGTGCTCAGGCGAGGCCGAGGAGCGTGAGGGGTCGGCGGGCGTCACGCGCATTGCGGCGACGGCCGGAGGCGATGTTCTTCGCGCCGTTCAGTCGCAGGGCGCCGACCGCGAGGTTGCGCCAGGTCGCCATAGCGCGGGGTGCGCTGTCGGTCCGCCACCGCGCACGCGGTCAGGTCGAGGACGACGGCCAGCGCGTGCCGCACTCCTCGCAGCCGGATCATCTGCTATCAGCCCGAACGCCCAGCCCAGCCGCTCATCCCATGCACGAGCGTCGTCCGCATCTGCACCTGTCTCTTCAGCCACGCAGGGGATCATCCCCCGGCACTGTCGGCTGGCTCCGCCCGACGGTGCGCGGAGACGCAGGCCACCGAGGCGCCATGGACATGAGACAGGAACCGTCCGCTCGCGCTCCCTTCACCGCAAGTGGTCACGAAACGGACGCCCGCCGACTACGCCGAAGCCCTGCTTGCATCTTGCCTCCCTGGAAGACGAAGCGCTTCCGGGCGGCGATTTCCTCTATAGCGAGCGCAACACGCCACCCTGCCAATTCTGCAGAAGCTTCTGCGGGCCCTGTGGTGGCTGGGGAAAACCGGGGGCGCCGATGACCGGCACGAACGAACGGTAGAGGCCCTACGCACGGTCGAGGCGGCCGCCACTGCCGCGACCATGGATGCCCGCCTGACCCTCAGTCGAGTCACCGACCGTGAAGAAGACGACGAACTTGCCCAGCTTGTTTTCGACAGGGTGAACGGGAGCCACTTGGGTAACGGGAATGAGAGCCACGTTGCTCCATCGGTGAAGGGGATGGAGCGCGACACAAGGCCGTGATCGGCAACGAGAGTGGGAGCCACCCCTATCGGGTGACATCCGGCTGCGCGGGGATGGGGTGGGAGTGTCGGCGGTATCGATCGAGGCCTGGATCGATAGTTGATCCCGGGCCCTTTTGCTCCGTGTCCCTGACAGGTGCGGTTCAGCAGGGCCCGGCTCCGTTAGTACCTGCTTTCGAACCTCCGAGTCGCCGGGACAGGGTGGTGACACCCTTGCTCCGGCGGGGCGCTGGCTGCCGTCCCGCTTGGGTGGCTTCTCCTTGGTGGCCTGCGATAGTCCGGGCCAGTGGCTTACTGGCACCCGGGGCGTGACCAGCGGCGGCAGTGGCACCCGCATCAGCTGGGTGAGCACTCCTACCTGTCGGTGTTCTTCCGCCGTGTCTCCGCCCGACGAGGCGGGAAACGCGCTCTGGTCGCCGTCATGCACAAGATCGCAATCGCCATCTGGTACGTCCTGAACGACCACGCCTCCTACCGCGAACTCGGCGCCGACTACTTCACCCAACGCGACCCCGCCCGCGCCATGCGCCGCATGACCAAGGAAGCCAACAGCCTCGGCCTGACCGTCCGCTTCGACCCCATCACGGCCGCCTGACCTGTACAACGGAGGCCCCCGGGCCGGAGTCCACCTCGGCTATCGCCAGCACGGCCCGGCGGGCACGACGGGGACTGGGCCGATCAGGCGCTGCCGGGCACCGCCTGGCCGAACCCATGAAGGGCCATCAGGGTGACAAGGAAAGCGGTGGTTGTGAGCGTCCGGGGTCGGCGCGCCATCCTCCTGCAGTCTGCCTCCCGAGCGGGTGCACGAGGCACCCGCGCGAAATGCCGTCACTGGCGTGACCGCTGGCTGCGGTGGCACGTGGCAGCCCGAACATGAAAGGCACAGGCAGCTTGCATGGCCATGTCCGCGTGTTTTCTTGACCTGCTCTTCGCGTTCAGACGACGTATCAGACGTGCCCCAGGCCGGCAGCCGTCGAGGAACAACCGGGTCGGAGCGGTAGCGGCCCTGGCCGCGGCGCTCGTGCTGTTCTGCCCCGGCCTCGCGCTGGCCGCCCCGGGCGATCTGGATCCCACTTTCGGTACCGGCGGCAAGGTGACCACCGACTTCGCCGGCGAATTCGCCGGGGCTGAGGGGGTGGCGGTGCAGGCCGACAGCAAGATCATCGCTGTCGGCGCCAGCAACACGACGGGCATCGACATCGACTTCGCGCTGGCCCGCTACAACACCGATGGCAGCCTGGACTCCACCTTCGGCACCGGCGGCAAGGTAACCACCGACTTCGGCGGCAGCCAATATGCCGTCGCGGTGGCGGTGCAGGCCGACGGCAAGATCATCGCTGCTGGCGACACTTACGTTGTCTCGGACGACTCCCACGACTTCGCGCTGGCCCGTTACAACACCGACGGCAGCCTGGACACCTCCTTCGGCACCGGCGGCAAGGTGACCACCGACTTCGGCGACTCCGGGGCTAGCGGGGTGGCGCTGCAGGCCGACGGCAAAATCATCGCCGCCGGCTATAGCGTGGGCATCAACTACGACTTCGCGCTGGCCCGTTACAACACCGACGGCAGCCTGGATTCCACCTTCGGCACCGGCGGCAAGGTCACCACCGACTTCGGCGGCGCCTACGACGAGGCTTTCGCGGTAGCGCTGCAGGCCGACGGCAAAATCATCGCCGTCGGCGCCAGTGGGACGGGCGGCGAAGAGCGCGACTTCGCGCTGGCCCGTTACAACACCGACGGCAGCCTGGATTCCACCTTCGGCACCGGCGGCAAGGTGACCACCACCTTCGGCGACTTCGACGGGGCTCAAGGGGTGGCGGTGCAGGCCGACGGCAAGATCGTCGCCGCCGGCGACGCGAACAACCTCCGCAACTTCTTCGCGCTGGCCCGTTACAACACCGACGGCAGCCTGGATTCCACCTTCGGCACCGGCGGCAAGGTGACCACCGACTTCGGCGGCGCCGGCGACTCCGGGGCTAGCGCGGTGGCGGTGCAGGCCGACGGCAAGATCGTCGCCGCCGGCTCGAGCGTCTCCATCGGCGGCACCGACTTCGCGCTGGCCCGCTACCAGGACGGCGGCAGCATCCCCCAGCAGCCGTCCTTGACCATCGGCAAGAGCCACACCGGGGACTTCACCCAGGGCCGGCAGGGCAACTACACCATCCTGGTCGGCAACGATGGGCCCGGTGCGACCGACGGCAGCACGGTCACCGTGCACGACACCCTGCCGGAAGGGCTCACCGCCGCCGACCTCAGTGGCTCCGGATGGGACTGCACCCCGTCCACCCTCACCTGCACCCGCAGTGACGCGCTGCCCGCCGGGAGCAACTACCCGCCCATCACGCTGAAGGCCGATGTGTCCTGCAAGGCTCCGCCCCAGGGCACCGACACCGCCACCGTCACCGGAGGCGGCGACACCGCCACCCACACCGCCACCGACCCCACCACCATCAAGCCCAACAAACGCTGCCAGAACCACCATCGCCCCCACCACAGGCCCCACCACCTCTGACGGAGCGGAAGGCTCCAAGGCACAGGAACGATCCGCACCGGTGGCCGAACTGCTAACGCAGTGAGTCCGGCCGTACAGCCGCGAAGTACAACAACCACCGCGACCACAGCCGACCGGCATCGGCCACCGGCCCAAGGCTGACCAGCCCAACGGACCTCAGCAACCGCCCCGCCAGCAGTTCGCATCAAGAGAAGCTGTGTCACATCTCCTTTCCGCAGGTCACAGCGATCTGAAGCCAGTGGTGATCCCGTTTGCCGTTCGGTTGGGCGTCGGTGGTCGCCGTTCCGAACGGCAACGGCAGCGTGCTGGTCTTCAGGCGGCTCCGAGGGGGGCTGGCAGCGCTTCGGTCTGGCGGCGGGGTCGGGCCAGGCGGCGGGACATGAGGGTGATGAAGGCCCACTGAATGTGGGCTTCGGCATGGGACATCAGCCGCTCGTAGTCCCTCGCGTTGCGCCGGGCCCGCATCGTCCACGAATTCGACCGCTCCACCACCCACCGCTTCGGCAACAAGACGAAACCCTTGGCGTCCTTGGGGCGGGGAACGACCTTGATCGTGATGCCCAGTGTGTCCTGGGCCCAGGTGCTGAACTCCTCGCCGCCGTAGCCGTTGTCCGCCCAGACCAGGACGATTTCGGGGTGTTCGGCATGGAGGCGGGTCAGCAGGACGCGGGCCGCGTCACGGTCCTGGACGTCGGCGGGTGTGACGAGCAGGTCGACGAGCAAGCCGTCTTGATCAACAAGCAGGTGCCGCTTCCGCCCGTTTATATGCTTGTTCGCGTCGTATCCTCGCGTCGCGTTCGACACGGTTTCCGCGCCCTTGACGGACTGGGAGTCCACAATCACCCGGACCGGCCAGGCGCAGCGCCGGCGGCGCAGCCGTAGCCGTCGACGGAGCTGGTCAAGGATCCGCTTGAGCGCTCCAGCCTTCGCCCAGCGGGCGAAGTAGCCGAATACGGTGCGCCACGGGATGCCGAAGTCTGCGGGCAGCGCGCGCCATTTGGCCCCGTTGTCAGTGATGTACCTGATCGCGTCGACCACACGGCGCCGGGGCCACTTCTCCGGAGCACCGCCTTTGGGCGTCTGGCAGGCGGGGACCGGCAGGAGCGGTTTGAGCAGGGCCCATTCGACGTCGGTGGTGTCGGAGGGGTAGCGGTAGCGGGGCAGCAGCATGACGGTGCAGGGCCGCGACCGGTGGATGGGGCCAACTGTGGGACGGTCGCGGCCCGTTGCCTTCCGTGCTTCGGTTCACTCCAGGCTTGCCAGGAGCTGAAGGGTGGACTCGATCGCACCCATCTGTGCCATGACCGTGCGGATGTAGGGGTCCTCAGGGGTCTTCTTCTGGTGGGGAAGAAGAGTTCCGGCGATGAAGTTCTCGACCCGGTGGTGGACGGCCTCGAAGAACGCACGCTCGTAGCCGATCCACACCTCCGGCGCGCCGTCCAGCATTCGATATCCCCACCGTTTGTCCCAGGTCACGGGCGGAAGGCTCTTCGCCGCCGCGACCTTGCGCAGATGCGCGAGCCCGGTGTGGACCTGCGCGCACGTGCGTTCGGTGGCTGCCATCAGCTGGACGACGGTCAGGCCGGCGGGGCGAGCTTCCAGGAGGGCGCTGAGGATGGCTTCGGCGTGGACGTGAGCGGGGACTCCCCGCCCCATCGCCTACTCACCTGAGCCTTTCAGCAGCTTCTGAAGCTGCTCGTCCAGGTCGACCTCGCCGCGGGTGACCGCGTTCTCGATCCAGTCGGCCGCCGCGCGCACCCGTGCCAGGCCGCGTCCGATGGTGTCGCGCTCGGCGTCGTCGTAGTGCTCGCCGCGCAGGTTCGGCACGATCCTGCCGGCCGTCGCGACGAACTGTGCGCAGGCCGCGACCAGGTCCATGAACTGCGCGCTGTGCTCGATGCGCTGCAACTGCGGGGCGGCCTGCTCGTGCACGAACTGGGCCTGCTGACGGAAGCGGTCGAACTGCGCCTCATTTACGGCGTGCCGAGCGGTGTCATCGGCCATGGCCTTCGAGGCGACCGCAGGACGGCGCAGGAAGTCGGTGGTCACTACCGCCGCGACCGCGTCGTCGGCGGCCAGGTCGTGAATCGCCTCCACCTTCTCCTGGACGCTCTCCGGAGAGTCGACCTTCCAGCCCACCACCCGCTTCGCGCTGTCGTGCGTCCACCTCGCCGGGCCTCCTCGGGGGTGGGGCGGGGGGTTGCTGACCGCCTCGAACCGCTCCTGTTCGTCCGGGATGCTGGCCAGGACCTTGTGGATGGTGTGCGAGACCTCTGCCTGCCGGTGTTCCTTCGGCCAGCGCGAGGAAACCCCCCGGTAGCTGCGGACGGTTGTGTAGGCAAGGCCGACGTCCTCGGCGAACATCCGGATGGACTCGCTGACGGTGAACAGGTCGTCCTTCCCAGACGGGTTCGCGCCCCCATACGAGCGCATCGGCTCGATTTCCACGGCCGCGTCACCGAGACGCCACTGAACGCTGCTCATGGTGGCGACCCAGTCCCGGCCCAGCTTGACCAGCTCGTCGTAGCGTTCCCGGGTCACACTGCCGACCATCGCGGGCATCCGGACACCACCCCCACGGGCCCGGGTGCGACACCCCATATATGCCGCTAACTCGCCCTGGTGCCCGTCCTTTCGCACCATCCGATAGCCTTAGGCCGTCGGAAAGGGCGTGCGGCACCAGAACGTGAAGCTGCCCAGTAGCCTCGGGATACGCGGTCTCATATCCCGCCCGGCTGCGTGCGCCGCCTGTGCCAGGACCGTTTGCGGCAGGCGGGAGAGCAGTACGTTGCCGAGGCAGGACGTTCGACGCCGACCGTCCACGACGTTCCGCAGTCCGGGCAGCTGGCCGTCATACCGGCCTGCACCGCCTCGGTCCTCGCCCGCGCCCGCCGCATCCGCCGCCAGTGCCTGGACCGGCAAGCGGACGAGCAGAACACCGCCGTCGCCTTCGCTGACGGCATGAGCGGACCACCGCACCCGCGGCACAACCGCGGCCCTGCATCGTCGTCCGCGACGGCGACCAGCCGCAGCCGGGGAACACCGTCCCTGCCCGTGCGGCCACCGTAGGGAACGAAGAGAGCCGCCGGGAATCCCCCATCGCACTGGCGATCAACTGTCCCCAGTGTCATGTACGGAGAGTGGCCTCGCCATGCTGGTCAGGCGAGATCGGTCAGGTCCTCCGCGAACACCTGCGACAGAGGCTGAGGTCCCACATACTGCTGGCAGCTGCACTGACCAGCCTCGTAACGCAGCGGCTTCTTGTTCTCATCCCAGGCCACTGGCACCTCGACGCGCTCGTGGCACTGGCCCTGTTTGTCGTGTTTGGCGAGATGGTGCGTGCATCCGCACACTGGCTCCGGAGACTTGTTCGCTGCTTCGACGGCCAAACGTTCCTGTCTCGCCGCCTCCAGCAACTGCAACTTGCGCTCATGCCGATTACGCAGTGCGGTGCGGACGTTGTCAGCTGCCCACGCGAAGCCACCCGTCCAAAAGACGATGAGAACCCACCAGAACCAGTCCATCCGCTATCCCCTCCCCCTGTGATACTGCCGACCAGCATAGATGGCTCATCGGAAGGGCGTTCGCATTGTCATGCAGGCCTCAGACACAGCCTCTCAGCAGACGCACATCTCCTGAGCCGTGAGGCAGGAGAGACCGGGCATGGGCCCCAGGCCCCGGTGCCCGGGCCCACGGTCCGGGCGACGAAGCGGAGTTGCACGGCTATCCCATAACGGTGTAGTGGCCGCGATTCAAGCCGACATGGGCACAAGAACCGCAGGTCACCCGCCTTGAATGCAGTTCGCTGGGTGGGCAACTTGAGGCCCGTTCGCCGGGGCTTGCGCTGCTAGCCCCCCGCTCCCCCACTCTTCGGCACTGTCAGATCCGCTGCCCGCGACGTAAGGGCTGGGACTGCTGCACGCTCCACCCCGCACGCGCACCAGACGCGTCTGCCCTCCGAGCCCGAAGGACCACCGACATGACCACCCGCCCGTCCGCGCGCCGACTCCTCGCCCGAACCGCCCGGTCTGTCGGCGCCGGCAGCCTGACGCTCGCCCTCACGTACTACATCGGCGCCCCCGCGTGGGCCGTCGCGGTATGCGCCGCGGTCGGTACCTTCCTCGGTGTCCTGCCACAGCTGCTGCCACAGGAGTCCGAGCACCGACGTGACGTGTGGCGTGACTGGCTCCGCCACCGCGAGCGCATGGCGCGTCTACAGATCACCGCCGCACAAGCCCCGCCCCCCTCCACGGGGGTAGGAAATGATCAGCACGAAACGTCCGGCTGACCTCACGGAGGCGCCCATGGAAGCAACTTCGAGGACACCCGGCACACCACAGCCGGTGGTCGGGGGACCAGCTGCTGTTCCGGGCCGGCGGCTACTGGTGGGACGGCACCACCTGGTACCGGCCCGGTCAAGTCTGGGACCCGGTCGCGGAGGACTGCGAGCGGCGCAGGGCCCGCGCCGCCGTCACGGTCAGCGCCGCCGATATGCTCGACGGCCGCTCCGAACCGGCCCGCGCGCACCTCGGCAAAGTCCTCACCTTCGACACCGAGGCCGCGGCCCCGGGAAACTGGCTCGACCACCTGGCGCTGTGGGCGAAGCTCCACCAGGAGCGGGACGGTACGCTCCCGCTGGAGCGGTGCGTGGTCGACGTCGCCAGCCCCGAACTGACCGGCGGCCAGCTGCTCGGCCTCCCGGAGATGGCCGAGCTCGGCGGCATCACCGCCTCCACGCTGCGGGCCTACATCTCGCGCGGCAACAGCGAAGTGCCCCAGCCGCAGGCCACGGTCAACGGCCGCGACCAATGGGCCCGCGCGGTGGCCGACGACTGGGTGGAAGCACGCCAGCGCTCCTACGAGGGCGTACGGGCCACCATGACTGCCGGCAACCGCGACAACCTCTCACCCGGCGCCGCCGAGGTCCGCGACCACTTCGCCGACGACTTCCGCAGCCTGCTGTGGGACCGACCGGACGTACGCAAGCGGTGGATCCTGCGGGCACGCAACGAGGACTCCGTCCGCGAGGTCGCCGACGCCCTGGCCTGGGACGTCGCGGTCAGCCTGGACCGCATCCTGCCCACCGACCTCCTGGGCCCGACCATCCTGAGCGCCGTCCTCAACGACTTCGCCGACGCCATCGACATGGACCACAACTCCAAGGCGCGTGCGAAGGACGAGCAGGACGAGGGCGGCTGGTGGCACCTCTACGTCCTGCGCCGGGTCGCGATGATGCTCGACTGGTTCATCCGTCACCACCCGGAATCCGCCCACGGCTACATCGGCGAGATCACGCGCGCGGCCCACGCACGGTGGCAGATCCCGGCACAGGAGACGCTCCGCACCCTTCACCAGGCCGTCGCCCTGGACGGCAAGCTGAGCGAGGAGGCCCAGGAGGCGTTCTTCGCGCTTCTCACCCCGCCGGCGAAGACCGACTGGCTTCGTTCACTTCTTGCGGCAGCGTTTGTTGACGAGTTCCGACGTCGTCGTCCGGCCGAGGACTCCGCGGATCGTCATGAGTTTTGAAGGCACCTGCTGATGCAGCCGAGTCGTGTCGGCGGCTCGCAACAGGGCTGCCACAAGGTTCCAAGATCGCTTGACCTTGCCCCAGCAGGAAGGACAACAGTGTCTCCATAGATCACATGAGCGGGCGTTGTGCGCTCGTCAGCCGGCAGGACGAAGAAGGGGAGTTCGAGTGACGGCGACCTGCGTCATTCTTGATATCGGTGGCGTGCTGGAGATCACGCCGGAAACGGGGTGCGTGCAGCGGTGGGAAGAGCGGTTGGCGCTGCCGCCGGGCACTGTGCATGAGCGGATGCGCGACGTGTGGCAGGCCGGGAGCGTCGGGAGCATCAGCGAACGAGAGGTTCACGAGCAGGTGGCAGCACGCCTCGGGCTCGACGCGTCCCAGGTGGAAGCCTTCATGGCGGATCTTTGGGTGGAATACCTGGGGACGCCTAACGAGGAACTCATCGCTTATGTGCGAGGGCTGCGGGGAAGCTGCAGGCTGGGCATCCTGAGCAACAGCTTCGTCGGTGCCCGGGAGCGGGAGACGGCGCTGTACCACTTCGACGAACTGGTCGAGCAGATCGTGTACTCGCACGAGATCGGTATCGAGAAGCCGGACTCACGTGCCTTCGAGGCCGCATGCGCCAGCCTGGAGGTGCGACCGGAGAGCTGTCTCTTCATCGACGATTTCGCCGTAAACGTTGAGGCGGCCCAGGCGGCGGGTATGCAGGCGCATCTGTTCGAGGACAACGCCACGACGATCGCGCGGATCGCAACTCATCTGGACGCTGGTCCCCGGGTTGCAGGGCGTGTCCCGCTCGGATGACGTCGGCCTGGCCGGCCTTCAGCGGTTGCCGGCCAGGCGGCGAAGCGGTTGGTCAGCCCGCCTCTGCGTGTTCGGCACGGGCTCGGGCTCGATGCTGCCCAGGCAAGAACCCCCGTGCCGTCAAAACTCGGGCTCTGGCTCAATTTCCGTGATCGCGTGGCTGTGAGTGACACCGGCTGGGTAGGCAGCGAGGGCTTTTCCGTATGCGCGTGCTGCCCGGATGTCGACCGAGAGCTGCTGACGAACGAGTCTCAGTCAGCAAGGTCTCTCGCTTCGTAGCTGGCCAGCCCCAGGGCAAGCAGGGGCGGCACCAGTGCGTTCAGATACCACGCCATGTCAGTCATGGCTGGTGCTCCGGAGAGGCTCCGCCGGTCGATCGTCGGGATGAAGGAACAGTGCGATCGGCCAGCACGAAAAAGTAGCTGGCCACCGGTTTCCGCAGTTGAGTGATAGATGCAGACACCGACGTGGTGGTCGACGTTGGCCGGTGAATCCACCAAGGTCAGGACCTCAGCTGCCTGCTCGGTTGAAGCCGACTGCCAGTCGAACAGGTCGTCGTTATTGACCACGTAGGAGATACCAAGTGGTTCCTGCAGCGACCACCCCTCACCGGCCAGAGCCCGCACCACGGCGTCGACGGTGACGGCACGTGCGAACACGAGATCGATGTCGGCGGTTCTGGACATTCGCGGCTCCTGCGGTGAAGTTGATCGATATCAGAAGCGTTTCACGTCTTGGCATCGGTCATGGAGCGAGGAGCACTCTTTTCCTCAGGAGTGCGAAGCCGGCTCGACCGAACATCTGGCGTTTGAGCATCTTGATGCGGTTGACGTGCCCTTCCACGACACCCGAGTTCCAGGGCAGCGTGAGCCCGGCGATGACCGCGGCCCGGTCGCGATCGATGCCGGCGGCGAGGGTGTGGAGACCGGGCAGGTCGTCCTGGCGGACTGCGTCGAGCCACTCGGGCAGCCGTTTGCCCTGTCGCTCGGTGAGGATCTGGGCGAAGGAGCGGACATGTCCGGCGAGGGCTTCCAGTTCGGGACAGTGGGCCATGACGGCCTTGAGCCGGAGCTGATCGACCTCGGAGAGGGAGTCGGGGTGGCGCAGGATCCAGCCGGCGACGGTGCGGGGCGAGGGCGGGGGTGCGGTGCCCGGATCGACCGAAAGGCGTTTGGTGCGGAAGTAGGCGCGAACTCGCTGGTAGCTGCCCTTGTAGCCGAGTGGCACGATCTCCTCCCATACTTTCCAGGCGTTGGTGCAGCCCTCGTTCCAACGGTCGTCCAGGTAGGGCCTGTACTCGTCGAGGACGGAAGGACGGCCCTGCCACTGGCCGTGGAAGAGGTCTTCCGGGGTGGTGGCGTTGGCGAGGAGCTTGACCGTGCGGTAGGTCATCCCGAGCTGGCGTTGGATCGCACGTCGGCTGTGGCCGGCCGCCATCAGGGCGTGGACGGCGGCATGGTTGGACCGGGTTCTGTCGGCGAACCGGTGGCCGGTGGGCCACGGTGAGCCAGTGGGGTCAGCTGGTTCTTCTGGTTCTTTGACCGGTTGGGATGGCTCAGGTGCCATGCCTCGCAGGCAGCCCCGATGGTCGGCGACGCACCGTTCGGCGGCTTCGCTGAGGTTGTGCCACAGGTGCCAGCGGTCCGCGACCTGCACTGCCTGCGGTGCCCCGATGGTGGCGCCTTCGGCGAAGAAGGGAGCCCGGTCCCGGCAGACGACCTCGATCCCTGGCCTCTTGGCCAGCCAGGCGGCCAGGCTCGATGCCTCCCGGTCTGACAGCAGGTCCACCGGCCGTCGCGTTTCGACGTCGACCAGCACTGTGCCGTAGTGCCGGCCTTTGCGCGTCGCGTACTCGTCGACGCCGACCACTCTCGGGGCTGGCAGATCCGGTTCGGGCAGGGCCTCGACGAGCCGCAGCACCGTGCTGCGGCTGACGGACACCCCAAAGACTCCAGCCATCCGAGCTCCCGCCCGGCCGGCCAGGGCGAGGCCGATCGCCGCCAGCGTCGAACGCAGACGCTCGGTCCACCGGCCGTACCTCCGGGTCAATCCCGGCACCTGCTCAACGAACGTCCGTCGCCCACACGAAGCGACGAGGCAGGCGAAGCGACGGACCCTCAGGCAAAGCACCACCCGGCGCCCCGCGCTGGGGACATCCGCAGGAAACCGCAGGTAGGAGCTATGAACCCGGATCGACCAGCTCCCGCAACCCGAACACGCTGAACCGGTCGTTGTGCTGCGGGCCTCGACTCGTATCGTCTCGCTGCTCACGTCCACCGACACCACCGACACGTCCGCGATCGACGGGAACAGCAACTCCTCCAGCCGGAGGCCCACTTCTTCCACGGTCCCGAACTGTCAGGTACCCGAGGTCACCACTGATCATTTTCAGGCGACTTTCAGGAGCCCAACACGACCATGAACCGTGACTCAGCGTGCGCAGGTCACGGAAAATGAGCCAGAGCCCGAGAACGGACAGCACCCGGCCGTCGGCACTCCAGTCGGGCAGGGCGGGTCTCGGAATCAGGGCTTCACGCCGCCGCCGGAGCCGGTTCTGTGGGCCGTCTGCGGCAATGTAACCCGCGTCCGCTTGCGCCTGCTGCCAGGGCACCCACACCACGCTGAACAATCGGCCGGGTCAAGAGGCAGGGACGTGTCTGAGCGGCATCGAGGGGATCGACCGATGGACAGAGCCGGACGTCCGGATCGTAGAGCGCTGCTTGCCGGCGGACTTGTGGGCGCCACGGTCGCGCTTGCGGGGTGCTCATCGACGAGGGCCGCCTCGTCGACTACCAGCGCTTCGCCGGAAGCGCGGCCCACCACGCCCGCCGCGGCATTCGCGAGGCTGATGGAAGGCAACAAGCGCTGGGTGAGCGGAGACCTTCAACACCCAGACCGGGATCCGAACCGGCGTCAGCTCGTGGCCCAGGAGCAGGAGCCTTTTGGGGCGATCCTCTCGTGTATCGACTCCCGAGTGCCGCCTGAACTCCTCTTCGATACCGGCCTGGGTGACCTTTACGTGATGCGCACGGGTGGGGTGGCGGTCGGCCCGGTCGTCACTGGTTCTGTCGAGTACGGGCCTATGACGAGTGACACCCCCCTCATCGTGGTCCTCGGGCATCAGCGCTGCGGCGCCGTCAAGGCGGCGTACAAGTCCCTTCGTGACGGCAAACCGCTGCCCGGCAACCTGCAGGCGATCGTCAAGGCCCTGCAGCCGGCGTACGAGCAGGCAGTCCGGGACGGTGGCGCCGACCCGGTCGAGACCATGGCCCGCGCCCAGGTCGAGTTGACCGCGGCCGATCTGCGCTCCAACCAGGACCTGGCCCCACTCATGGGAAAGGGCGCCCTTGCCGTGGTCGGCGCCTACTACTCGCTCGACAGCGGCAAGGCGGAAGTCCTCGTCGGCGCGCCCTCCTGACCGTCGGACGAGTCGAACGGGCTTTATCAGGTTGGTGACGGGTGACCGGACCGCTCCCCGAGGCGCCCCGAATCAGCTGTCAGTCGGCATCACAGGCAGGGTCGACTACGGCGATGGCGCGGTCGACCCGACGCGCATTCGATGTGGTCCTGCGGCAAGCCGTCGACGAGGCACTGATGAAGCTTCCCCGTGATCTTGGACACTCGATGCTTACGCTACGAGGGCGTGTTCTTGATCCAGACGCTGCCGGGTCTCCAGCGGGGTGAGGTAGC
>NZ_JBIVBS010000038.1:0-23442 GCF_044746205.1 Streptomyces sp. NPDC086549
ACCGCCCACTGCTCATCCGAAAGATCCCCACGCCCCACACCAAGATCATCACGGCACGAGGCGCGGTCCGGAGCTCAGTTCCAAAACACGGCCTAAGCCGTGCCTGCGTCGCGCCGCCCGGCGCCGAGGCCTGACCGCCGCCGCACCCCTCACCACCAAGCCCCGGCCGGGCGCGCCCCGTGCCCGGCCGGTCCCTCCCCCACCTCGTCAGAGAGGCGAACCAGCATGCCCACCACCATCGACGAAGTCGTGTACTTCATCCGGCAGTTGCCCACCGCGGCAGCCGTCGCACGGGTCCAAGAGGCCTCCGCGCTGCGGCTCGGTGAACTCGACAAGGCCGCGTTCGCGGGCATCGTGCCCGGCCGCCAGGCCCGCATCACCGACTCGCTGCGTCCGGCGCTGCTGCGCGGCCTGACCGGCACGGTGCAGGAGCGCAACCGCACCGGCACCCGCGTGGGATTCATCCTCGACGAGGAATCCACCCAGCGGCTGCGCACCGACCCGCGCAACGGCGAGCCGGGCAAGCCCCGCTACCGCATCCCCGAGGACACCCCGCGCTTCCGGCTGCCCGGCAACGGCGTCCCGGTCTCCTGCCTGGAACTGACCGAGGACTGACCCCCGGCCTGCGTCGCGCCGCCCGACGCGGCGCAGGGGTGGAACTCCCCGTTTCCCCTCCCCGGCCGGGCGATCCCGTCGCCCGGCCCGCACGCGAAAGGCTGTCATGACCGACCACCAGCAGGCGTCGTCCGGCACGGATGCCGACGCCCCCGACCGTCCCCTGACGCTGGCCGTCCTGCGCCAGCTGGTCCGCAGCGACTGGCGCGGCCTGCCCGGCAGCACCCTGATCGTGCTGTCCCGCGACGTCGAGGGCAACGCCTACTCGCCGTTCGCCAGCTACAGCCGCTCCCGGTACGCGCCGACCTACAACGACTTCGTCGGCGAGGTCTTCCCACTGCCGGAGGAGCTGAAGAAGGACAAGGAGCTGCGCGAGCTGTTCCCCAGCGTCCCTGGCAGCGCCACCCCGGCCCTGGTGCTCTACCCGCTCGGCTGAGCGGACCCACGGGCGGGACAGCCCGTCCGGCTGTCCCGCTCCCTCACGAAAGCGACGTGTCACCCACCATGTCCGCCTCCGCACAAGCCTTTGAGGACAGACCTCATCAGCCAGTACTGGTCATCAGCGACCGCCTCGACGACGACCCGATCGGTCTGCTGCCGTGCCCGGTCCCCCTGAGGCACTTGCCGTCACCTCTGTTCAACGCTGAGGAGTACCACGGTGCTCCGCTCGTGCTCCTGGACGACCGCAGCTACACCAACTTCACGCTCCGGCACATGCCCCACCGGCCGGGCCTGATCGTCACGGGCGCCCACCCCGACGACGACACGGCGTACCCCCGGGCCGTGGCCATCGGTGCCGAGGCCGTCCTCCGGGCCGGACAAGACCTGGCCTGGCTGCACCTGCGCCTGCACGCCGCCACCGACTGCCACTACGCCCACTGGGAAGCGCTCCTGCCCGGCCCTCCCCCACCGGACGGCAGCTGATGCCCGGCCGTCACCGCTCCCCGCCCCGCCCCATCCCGTGATCCGAAGGAAGCCACCGATGCACCCGATCCCCCAACGCTGTGCGCGCCGACCTCTGGTGGGCGGCTTGGTGGTGCCCTACGTATCTCTGATCCACGGCGGCCACGCGGCGTTCGGCAGTCTCGACGCCGACCGGGCCCGCGCCGCCTTCCTGCACCGCCTGTGCCAGATCTGCGGCCAGCCGCTCGACGAACGGTGCTTCCTGATCGTCCGTCCGGCCGACGTGTCCCGGGGCGTCTCGCCTGAACCGGCGCTGCACCCCGAGTGCCTGCCGTACACCGCCGCGCACTGCCCCATGCTCAACGGCACGGCCACGCACTACCGGCAGCGTCCCGTCCTGGCCAGCCACCCAGCCGGGCGGCCCTGTACCGATCCGTCCTGCCCGTGCCCCTCCCGCACGCCCGACGAGGGCCACGCCGCCCGCAGCGGCAGCCCCGCCGACCGGTACGAGGCCTGGATGATCCACACCCGCCGCTATCAGCTCGTGCCTCATCTGGACACGTCCCACATCCCGGCCGGCATCAGCCTGAACGTGTCCATCCTGCGCAAGCGCACCCTGCGCGAAGCCGCCCTGACCACCGCCCAGGCCGCCCTCCTCGACCTGGTGCAGACCGCCCTGGGACTGGAGAACTCCTGCCGCCCCGCGGCGCCCGGTCAGGGCACGGCCCGCAAGAACGTCCAGGGCCGTGACGTGACCAAGAGAGGAACGACATGCCCACCGCATACCCCGTGACCCTCCCGCCCGTTCCCGACGACCCGGAGACCACCTGGCACGCGCAGCGCGTGAGCGACACGGTCTTCGACCGGCCGGACGAGAGGTGGCCGTCGGCCACGACCCTGTTCGCCATCGACGCCTCCAGCCCGATCGAGGCCGAGCTACGCGTGCTGGCGTAGATCAACCACAGCTACGAGGACGACCTCCGCCAGGCGACCGCCACCGTCGAGCACCAGGTCGGCCCCCACCGCTGGCACGTCAGCCTCCGTGTTCTCGGCGAGTTCTGAGCCAGACCGAAGCACATCACCGAGAGAAGAGAGGCACCACCGTGATCACCCCGGACCCCACCACACCCGAGGGAGCAGCCGTCATCGACCTGCACGAGCAGATGAACGACCTTGAGGAGCGCACCGACGAGTGGCCCGGCGCCGACACCGTCGACATCCTGGCTCGCGCGCTTCGACTTCACCCGCCCGGTGACGCGCGCGCGGCAGGTCGCGGGCAGCGTCTGCGTGCTGCGCCGCCAAGACCGCCACGAGGACGAGGTGACGCTCTGGACCGACGAGGACTCCGCGCTCGCCTGCCTGGCACAGCACGTGCGCAGCAGCTGGGACAACGTGCTCGGAGACGACGGCATCCCGGACTGCCCGCCCCTGAGCGACCGTGAGGCCGTCGACCTGTACTACGGGCCGGAGGCCGAACGCGCAGACGAGCACTACTCGCTGTACCCCGAGGACATCGGCCGACTGGTGCGGACTCTGCCTGCTCCGGACGGCTTCCGCTTCCCGGACGAGGAGGTGTGCGCCGAGGTCAACAGCTCGGCGGTCTTCCACTCGATGGCCGGCCCCGACGACGAAGGCCTGCCGTGCATCGAGGTCGCCGGCGTCCTGGTCTTCGCCTACCTCGACGCCGACATGCAGGCCGTACGGGTGTCGGTGCATCTCGACACCACCGACGAGCCGCTGATCCGGTCCGACGCAACGGTGCCGCTGCACGTGGAAGTCGGGAGCTCCACGGTGTTCAGCGCGGGCGCCGTGCTGGAGCGGGCGCAGGCAGGAGAGTGGCGGCAGTGGCTGCGACGGCTGGTCCGCCGGATGCCGTGAGCGAGGGGGGATTGACTCACCCCTGAATCACACTATTATTTGACGTCGGAGGTGTTCGTATGGCCCCGTCGATCACGCACGTGTCCGGCACCGTCACCAGCGACGTCGAATGCCGCTTCACCGAATCCGGCATCGCCGTCTGCCGGTTCCGCCTCACCGAGACCCCCAGCCAGTGGGACGCCGGCACCCGGCAGTGGCGGGACGGGGCCCCGATCGCCTACGTGTGCACCGCCTGGCGGGACCTCGCCCGCAACGCCGCTGAATCCCTCACAGTCGGGGTCACCGTCCTGGTCAAGGGCCGCATCACCGGGATCAGGGACAACTCCATCTACCTGAGCGTCGACGACATCGGCATCAGCCTGCGCCAGCGCATCGCCTACACCGAAGCCAGCCTGCCCAGCCCGGCCGCCGCCGCTCCCGTCACTCCGCCCCCGACGCCTCAGCCCGCGCCGCAGAGCGCGCCGCGTCCTCCCGCCAAGGGGCCGGGCAGCCCGCCCGGCTGGTGGGAGGAGCGCAGGTCCTCCGGCTGGTCCGGCACCGGTACCTCCGCCGCCGCCGACTCACCCCTTCACGTCGGCCGCTGACGCTCTTCCCCTTCCTCCCCCCTCTTCCCCTTCACGCGCCCGCCCCGGCGCGGCACCGGTTCGCCTGCCGGTGCCGCGCCCTGCCCGAAAGGCCGCCATGCCCGAGCACACCCTGACCGCACGTGCCGCCCGCGCCGCGCTGGCCGCCCACTTCACCCCGGACCAGGTCACCGCCGACCTCGACCGCTACTCCCCCGCCGAGGTCTGGCAACTGCGCGTACGCCACGACAACAGCGGGCGCCTGGCCCAGTACAAGCCGCGCGACGAACTCGACAACGCACAGCTGACCTGCCGGTTCGTCATCCCCTCTGACGAGGTCTGGCCCACCGCCCTGGCCGACCTCGGGCCCCACTGCCCGCTGGGCCTGTGGATCCGCGGAGGCGATCAGCTGCCCCGGCTGACCGCCCGCGCCGTGGCCGTGACCGGCAACCGCAACGCCACCGAGCAGGCCCTCACCCGTACCCATGCCTTCGCCACCGCCGTCGCCGAAGCCGGCCACACCGTCACCGCCACACTCGCCTACGGCGTCGACTCCGCCGCCCACCGGGCCGCCGCACAGGCCGGACGGGCCACGCTCGCCGTCCTGCCGCGCGGCCTGGACCGCGCCCACCCGCACGACCACGCCCCGCTGCTGAGTTCCATCCCCGCGTCCGGCGGCGCGGTGGTCAGCCTCCACAGGCCCGGCACCGCGGCCAGCGGCGCGACGCTCAAGGCCAGCGCCCGCCTGGTGGCCGACCCCGGTGGTGGCCTTGCGCCCGGCCCCCGAGCCCGGCTCGTAGTTGCACCGCCTCGTCTCGTCTGGACCGCTGCGCGGTCAGGACGAGACCACAGGCCCTGTCGAGCACGAGCTCAATCAGAGGGCATGACGGGGGACCGCATGCCGAGCCATTGCTCGGCGTCCCAGGCGTGGAAGCGCTCTACCTCTATGAATCCCAGCTTCGCCGCGAGGCGCATCGAGCCGACGTTGGCAGTCTGGGTGTGGAGCACTACCGGCTCGCCGGGAAGGACGCCGTCGAACCAGTCGAGTGCCGCCGCGCACGCCTCGGCGGCGTATCCGAATCCCCACACACGCGGCAGGAACAGGTAGCCGAGATCGACCTTCCCCGCGGCAGCCGGGCGACGGTGCTCCGGTGCTCTCCTGAGCAGGATCTGGCCGATCATCGCCCCGTCGAGATCAACGACAAAACTCCCGGGCCACCGCTCGGGCACCTCGGGCATCTCGCGCTCAAGCTCGTCACGCGGGCGAGGGCCGCCGAGGTAGGTGTGCACCTCTGTCGAGGCGAGCAGTTCGATGAACGCCGCACGGTCCCGGGCCTCGGGCTCACGGAGTACGAGCCTCTCGGTCCTGATCGGTGCAGGAGGCCAGGCGATGGGTCCGAGCTCAGTCATGTCGGCCAGCCAATCAGCACGCTCAGCAGCGATCAAGACTCGCAGACCGATCAAGCCACCGGCCCGGGCCCCATCCTCGCCAATGGGGCGGGCCCTACAACCACGCCTGCCGGGGACGAGATGCCTCCCGTTCTCGTGAGCATCGACTTCGGCAGCGGCGGGCCGCATCCCGAATTGCCGATCTGCCTTCGGGATTATCGCTACAACACAGCCAGACTTGACAGGGAAAGCTTCTGTTGTTTCCCCGTCTCCATGGGCGCCCTGCCCGCCCACCTGGAGCGCATGCGCTCCCACCCGGACATCGCCGGTGAGGTGCTGCGCCTGGAGTACACGGCGATGAGCCTCAACCCCAACGCGAGGCTCTACGGCCGCAAGACCCTCCTGGGCATGTTCGACCGCTCCCAGCCGCAGGACCGGGCCTGCCTGGAGGCGTTCGAGCGCGAGCTCGACATGCCGTGGGCGCTGTACCACGTGCGCCGCGCGTTCCTGCTGGCCGACTCCGGCAAGCGGCGCCCGGTGATGCGCTCCACCGAGCGCGTCGACCTCGGCCGCCCCCAGCAGCTCGCCCGGCGGCTGATCTCCATCTCCGAGCGGCACCGCGTCGACGTCGAGCACGACCCGCTCTACGGGCGCGCCCGCGCCTGGGTCCGGCCCCGCGCGAAGGCGTGGCCGATGGCGGAGGAGCTGTTCGCCACCGCCCCGGCCCGCGTGATCAACAAGCAGGACCACGGCTTCGAGGAGGTGTGGGGCGCCCTGACCGGCGGTCCCACCGCCCAGCTCCCGCTCGCCTGAACCGGCCCCCGACCACGGCCTCCGAAAGGACTCGTCATGCGCGCACCCATGTCCTCAGCCCTTGCCCGCGCCTCGCTCCCGCGCCGTGCTGTACCTGGCCACCCCCTCCGGAGCTGACGTACGGGCCGCCATGCAGGCCGGCCTGCTGGGCTGCATGACGACCCCAGCCCAGGGCAACGTGATCCCGCCCGGCGCCATGTACGCCTGCGACAACGGCAAGTTCGGCAAGGGCTGGCCCGGCGCCGATGCCTGGTTCGCCTGGCTGAAGGCGACCGTCGACCGCTACGGCCGAGGCCGCTGCCTGTGGGCCGTGGCCCCCGACGTCCCGATGGACGCCGCGGCGACCTTGGCCGAGTCGCTGCCGTGGCTGGAGCGGATCCGTGCCCTGGGCGTTCCGGTCGCGTTCGCCGCCCAGGACGGCAGCGAGCACGGCCTCGTCCCCTGGGACGTGATCGACGTGCTGTTCCTCGCCGGCAGCACGGCCTGGAAGACCTCTCCGGCCGCTCACCGCCTCTCACTTGAGGCCCGCCGGCGCGGCCTGGCCGTCCACATGGGCCGCGTCAACTCCCGTCGGCGGCTGCGCATCGCGCAGGCCTTCGGCTGCAGCAGTTGCGACGGCACCTACCTCGCCTTCGGGCCCGACACCAACCTCCCCCGCCTCCTGGCCTGGATGAACGAACTCCACACCACCCCAACTCTGTTCGGAGACGAGACATGAAGAGGACGACCTGGCTGCGCTTCGTCGGCGCATCGATCATGGGCATCCTCGACCCCGTCCCCTCCACCGTGCCCTCCCCGATGACCGAGGTGGAAGGCGCCTGGGTCCGCGCGAACGCCTGGACCAAGGGCCTGCGCAAGATCGAGGACGCCTACCCCCACGGCTTCCACCGCTGGTGCTCGTGCGAGCGCGGCATCTGCCACCCCTGCGGCTCCGGCCACCACGACCAGTGCGTCAGTGCAGGCGGCCCCCGCGTCGACAAGGACGCCGGCACCATGACGGACCGCGGCGGCTTCGTCGTCGCCGTGATCCAGTACGGGCCCGGCGAACGTCCCTGCCGGTGGATCTGCCCCTGCACGCACCAAGCGGACGACGAACAGAGCTCAGCCCGTCGACGTCTTCGAGGCGCACCCGGCCGTCCAGCTCGCATCGCCCTCCTCGAGGGCCGTGCCCGCCCCGGCCGGGCAGCTCTCCTTCTTCACCGGCGCTGGCCTGCCCCCGGAGCCGGAGGACGGGGAGGCGCCGTCTCGGCCGAACCCGCCGTGAGCGGGAGGACATCAAGGTCGACGTCCCCTCCTGCGCCCGTACCCCAAGCAGCCCGACCCCGAGCCGACGGTCCGCTGACCGTGGCTGGTCGGCTCCCCCCGCCGTTCTCGGCCACCAGATCCTCCCCCACCCCCTTCCCTTCTTGGAGCCCTCATGTCCGCATACCTCGCCGCTGGTCCGACCGGTGGTCCTGATCTGGCTTCGTACGATCTGCTCGCCCCGCAGCTGTCCGGCGGGAAGGACAGCGCCGTGATGATGGCCGTGTTCATGGAGGCCGCCCGGGCTGCCGGCGTGAGGGAGCGCGTGGTGTCGTACCACGCGAGTCTGGGCGTCCTGGAGTGGCCGCCGGTCACCTTCAAGGGCGTCCGCTACCCGGGGGTGTCTGAGCTCGCAACCTTGCAGAGCGCCGCTTTCGGGGTGCCGGCCGACCGGCACCTCGAGGTCACTCGCACGATGCCCGGACCGGATGGAACCCGGATGCCGCGCAGTCTCCTCACCGAGATCGCGGCGTACGGGCGTTTCCCGCGCATGGGCAGCCCGTACTGCCGCAACCACGCCAAGGCCGGGGTGGTCTCCAGCGCCTGGACGCCGATGGTCAGCCGCCTGCACCGCGAGTTGGGCCGCCCAGTGCGGATCTTGAAGGTCATGGGCCTGCGCAGTGAGGAGGGACCTGACCGCAGGAAGCGTCCGGCCTTCCGTACGGTGCAGTCCAACAGTGCCCGGGTCGTCGACGAGTGGCTGCCGGTCAAGGACTGGTCCACTGCCGCGGTCAAGGAGTGGCACGCCAGCGCTCCCGTGCCGTACTGCTGGACGTACGACTCGGTGCCCGGGGCCGGCGACTGGATGGGCAACTCCCGCTGCTCCTGCGCGCTGTGCGGATTCGCGTCCCTGCGCGATCTGCTGCTCTCCGTCGGCCGGCGCCCGCGGCTGGCCGACCTGTATGCCGAGGTCGAGCAGGTGCGGGGCGACAGCTTCCGCTCCGACTGGCGTATCACCGATCTGATCCTGCACGCCGCAAGCTGCGGGGCGCCCCATCCCGGCATCGTCTGCCCGGACGACGGCCCGGAGTTCACCGCCCTGCAGCAGCAGGTGCGGGCGGCCCTGGAGAAGGACCCCCGCAAGGAGCCCGACCTGGCACGCCGCGACGCTCGCGTGCCGTGCGACGGCTGTGCCGCTCTCCGCTGACACTTCCGGACACCCCAGTTCTTTCCCGAAAGGCATACTGCAGATGATGACGACGACCACCCAGCGCCTCCTCGACCTCGCCGCGGCCACACCGGCCGGCCACGACGAGGACCTGGTCCTGCTCTTGCGCGAAGCGAGCGAGCTGTACCAGCAGGGTTTTGAGGATCTGCGCGACGCGGTGGCGGCCCGCTTCGCCGGGCTTGCCACCAGCGATGTGGCGGCGGCCGCGACTGCGGCCGGGATGCCGTGCGACGTTTCCCGGGACCGCAAAGAGCTGCTCGTGCTGCTCGCCCTGGCCGAGTGGGAGATGACGCCGGCGGCCCTGGCCTACACGGAGATGGCCGAGGACGCGGCCCGCCGCGGCGTGTGCCTGATCCCGGAGGAATGACCTCTTCCTCGCACCGCCCGGAAAAACCTGGGCAGCGCACTGGACCCCCACCCCAAACTCCTGCCATTATGTGAGTTGCGAGCCGGGCAGGCCGGCTCGTCTCCGACAGGACGGACGGTTCTGCCATGACCTCGCGCCGTGAGCCTCGCCTGGCCGACGCTGCCGAGATCGCGGCTGAACAGGGCCTGACGCCCGCACGGATCAGCGGCCTCTACACCGAGCGTGCCGAAAACGCGGCCGGCGTGCCGTTCCCCGAAGTCGCCGACATGCGCGGCCGCGCCCGCCTGTGGGACCACGCGAAGGTCACCGAGTGGTTCGCCCACCGCACGCCGGCACGACTGCGTGAGCACACACCGCCCTCCCGTGATCCGCAGGACCTGCTGAACGCGGCGGAGGCCTCGAGGTTCCTGGGCTACAAGAACCCCAACCAGGTCACCACCTTCGTCCGCGACCACCCCGGGTACTTCCCCGACCCGGACGTCGTCGAAGAACTGGGCACCGCCGACAACCCCTACCGCCGGCAGCAGTGGCGGGTGCAGACCCTGCTGGACTGGATGGCCACACGGCCCGGCCGTGGCAAGCACGCCGGCGCGCAGCGCACCGCCCCCGCACTGCCCGACGTCCCCGTCGACGGCGACCCTGACGAACTCCTGGGAGCGACTCAGGCCGCGGCGCTGCTGAAGTTCAAGAGCATCAACTCCTTCTCCAGCAGCCTGTCCCAGGGCAACCTGCCCTTGCTGGAAACCCCCGACGCGCTCACGGAGAACGGCGGGCGCCGGCGGTGGACGCGCCGGCGGATCCTCGAGCAGGCCGCACAGCGCGGTTCCGGAAGGTAGAAACCGGCGGTGAGCGCGCAGCAGCCCACCGCCCCACAGACGCGGCATCCGGTTACGGGTCGTTGGTCCCTTGCGGACCGGGTGTCGCACGATGGCCGGCATGGCGTGGCTCGCCACCACGCCCCGCAGCAGCCCCGGCTGCTGCGGCCCGGCCATCGCCCAGCTTGGTCACAGGCCTCCACACTCCACTGCACGAGCAAGCCGTCCTCGTGCGCCGGCGCGGCCGTGGTCGGGGCCATGGATGCCGGCCACGGCACAAACCGCGAGGCTGTTTCGAGTCCGTGACCATGGTCAGGGCTTCGTGGTCGGGGGTCTGGTCGGGGCCAGCGGGTTTCCTCAAGTGCGACCGAAGGTTTCCGTCGGAGACCGGCACGGCCGCGGAAGGAAATACCTCATGAGCAGCGCCGCACGGAGCACTCCGGCGACGAGACCGGCCCCCAGCCCCGCTGAGCCCCTGGCCCACCAGGTGCTGGCCGGGCTCGCCCAGCACCGCATCGCCACCACCAGCCAGTTGCGCCGGATGCTGCGACCGGACGGCACGCGGCAATTGATGTCCCGCGTGCTGAACAGACTGCGCTCCGACGGCTTCGTCGACTGCACGGTGCTGCCGGACGCGAACCGTACCCGTACCAACGCCTGGTACCTCACGCCAGACGGCGCTCGGTTGACCCGGGACCTGCCGGTCCTGCGGGGGCGGCCGCCCTACCCCATCACCTCGGCCACGGCAGCGTCGCTGAAAACCCCGCACACGCTCGCCGTCGTACGCGCGCACCTTGCCTTCGCCGAAGACGCCCGCCGGCTCGGGCACGAGCACGGCCCCTGGGACTGGACCCCCGAGGTGTCCCACTCGATCGGCGAGGGTGAACGGATCGTCGCCGACGCGCTCATGTACTACACCGTCGCCGAGAGCAAGCACCGGCGAAAGCTGCGGGCGTTCGTGGAAGTCGACCGCAGCACCATGAGCAGCGAACGGCTGGCCGTGAAACTGATCGAGTACGCCCGCCTGTTCCAGTACGAGGCCCAGCCCGTCGGCCGACGAAGGCAGGCCGCCGCAGGTCCCGCCTGGCTGCGCTGGTATCCGGTCTTCCCGCGTGTGCTCTTCGTGCTCACCGGTGCCTCCCGGGCCAGGCTGGAGAATCGAATGAGCGATCTGCAGGCGATGGTTGCTCAGCACCCGCTCGTCTCAGCCCTCGCCCGCGAGGTCCGACTTGGAGCCGCCGTACTGGAAGACCTTGAGCAGCACGGTCCTGCCCGGGACGTGTGGCAGCCTCTGGCCGGCGGCACGCCTCGCGCGTGGACAGATCTGTGAGGTCCCGGCGCCAGCAATTCAGCCGAGGTGGAGGGTGGTCAGTGCGGTGGTCCAGTCGGTGACGATCGCCTTCTGCGCGGCCGCGAGCGTGACCTGGCCCTTGCAGACCGCGGTGTGCAGCTTGGTCTCCACCGGGTCCTTCTTGTTGTTGACGCCAGAGCCCGAGCGGTGGCCGGGGTCAGCGGGCTCCACCCACAGATTGCGGTAGTCGTTGGGGTCGCCGCCCAACTGAAGGCTGATCAGATGGTCGTACTCGGCATCACCCATGCGCCCGGTGTAGCCGTAGGAGGCCGCGTTCAGCCGCTTCTCCTTGCCCGTCACGTACGCGGACGGGCGGATACCGGACGTGTAACCGCCCTTGCGGCAGATCGTCGACTGCAGGTTCCCCTGCGTGACCGCCGGGGAGATCGCGCCCGGCGTGCACTTGGGGTCCTCGATCGGCTCCCCTCTCTCGTAGCGGTAGTGGCACGAGCCCGCGGCCGGCTGCTGCTGCACCGTGTAGTGCTTCTGCGGACCAGCACCCACCGCGATCGGGCCGGACGTCCCACCGGCCGGCGCGGCCGTTCCCGACGCTCCCCCGACCGGACTCTGGCTCCCTGATGCCGAGCCGGTGCCGAGCGAGACGGAACAGCCGGACAGCATCAGGCAGGCGAGCGCCACGGATGAAGCGGCGCGGCGGGTGGAACGCATGGCGACCCCTCACGGTCAGGCACAACGGCTGAGCAGATGCTGCCCCACCAGGTCGCCGTCCTATCAGCCGGGGTCTGCCCGTAGACGCACGCCCGCCGCGCTGCAGGCGCCAGCCGGACCACCGGACAAGGACACAGATGGCGGGCAGCTGCTCAAGCTGGCGGGCAGCGTCGCTCCGGCTGCAAGGAAAACCGCAGGTCAGTTGGGGTTGCACGGCTAACTCTCGCCGGCGATATCGTCGCTGCGTTCCCAAAGCCCCGCTGCTCACCCGGCGGGGCTTCGGCGTTGGTCCGCGTCTCAAGCTGATCCGAGCCCATCGCCCTGCTGTACGACGACCCGCACCGCCCTCTGCTCACACAGCAGCTTGACCGGATGCGGTGAAGAACTCGGCGGCGAAACAGGCGTCATGAAGCGCATCCACGCCCCTCTCTTCCGTGCCATCCACCTCCGAGGAGGACTGACCTCATGACCGTCACACCTATCCGACCCGGCCACGAGCAGCCGGCCGCGCCCGACGGGCAGCACCCACAGGCTGAGCCGTTCTTCGAGTTGCGCTTCGCCGAATTGCGCATCACCCTGCATCGCCCGCCCTACAGGCTCATGGGTGCGCTCGCGACTGGAGCCGGCGCCCTGTCGGTGTGGCTCACCCGCTGACCGACCACCCGCACCGGCGACACTCGCGTACTGCCGTTCACGGGGCGACTCCACAACCCTTCACGGGATGCCCACGCTCCGTGGGCTGTGTTCAGCAGTTCGGGGCATTCCGTCGGTTGGCCATGGCTGTTGATCAGCCTGCCGCCCCAGGACACTGGTCCTGGGGCGGCAGGCGTTTGTCTGAACTGTCAGGGCCGCTTGATCAGCGTCCCGCTCCCCTTCCGCGTCGTGCGCAGGCGCTCTGGGATAGCGGCGGCAGAAGTCCGTCGCCCGGCCAGAAGGGCTGCTCGGCCGCGATGCCGGTGAGGAACATGCCTACCTCGGTCAGGACCTTGGTGCGGTCGTCCGGTCCGTAGACGGTGAGCCCCCCGGCTGCCGCGTCGAAGGCCCGCACCTGGCTGTCGGGGCCGGTGCAGATCAGGGCCCGGGCGACTTCGGGAAGTCCGAGGCTAAGGGCGTCGCACCTCTGTGTTTGCACGAGTTGCACCAGGTCGGCGGTGACACGTTCCCAGTCGCCGACCGCCAGCCAGTCGCTGCCCCCGTTCAGTTCGTGGGTGAGGGTGGCCAGCGGGATGATCTCGCCCGGCTGCCGTTCTCCGGTGAGGAGGTCGTGGATCCGGATGCCGTCGGGCTGGAGTACCTGCGGGTGGAGCAGGGTGTCGGCGGCGACCACGGTGGTGTTGATCTCCTGGGTTCCGGGGCCGGGGTAGTAGGGCTCGTGCGCGAAGAGCAGGTAGACGTTTGAGGTGCGGGCAGCGGGGTTGGGCTGGGGCATGGGGAGTGTTCCCTTCGGCGGCGACGTGCCGGGCGGGTGCTGAGGGGTTTGCTGGTATGGGAGAGGCGGCGGCTCCGTCGTGCGGGCCTGGTCGGCGTCGGCCGTCGCTGACTGGGCGAATGGGTACTTGAGGATCTGGGCGACCTGGTGGGCGAGCTGGAGCATCAGGTGTTCGCGGACAATGAGTTCGCATGAGGCCGAGGGGTTGTCGTGGGTCTGGAGCAGGTCGGCGGCGTCCCACAGCAGGTGCTGGCCGATCTCGGCCGACCGGCGCAGCTCGTAGCAGTCGCTGACGGCGGCGGCCTGGACGAGGTAGGTGTGCAGGGCGGCGAGGCGCTGGAGGTAGCGGCAGGCGCTGATGCCTTCGACGCTGCGGACGTGTTCGCGGGCCCCGGCGTCCAGCGTGCTGGGCAGGTGTTCGGCGAGTAGCGGCGCGAGCGCCATCGCGGGCAGCGCGACGTCGGCGGGGACGCCGTGGATCATGGCGAACAGGCCGGCGAACACGCTGATGGCGGCGACCGTGAGGGTGGAGAAGCGTAAGGAGCCGGGGATGGTGGGGGCCAGTCCGATGCGCAGGGCGGGGCGCCGGGTCAGCCAGCGCAGGGCCAGGCGCTGCGTGCGTGTCGCCGATGGGGTGAGAACCCCGATCTGGTGGGGGAGTTCGGGTCGGGAGCCGTCGCCGGGGACGGTCCAAGCGAGCCAGCCCCACCGTGTGCGCTCGTAGACGAGCACGGGTTCGCACTCGGCTGTGCACGTGTGGTCGCGGACGTGGCCGGTGCGCACGGCGCGGGCGTGTTCCGCCTCCCACCGGCCTGGGTCGAGGGTGAAGGGATGCCGGTGGTGCGCGGCCGCGGTCGGCGGTGGGGTGCGGGGGGTGTCGGTCACGGGCTGCTTCCTTCCGGTTGGTTGGTCAGGCGGAGGCGCACGTCGTGCAACGGCCGTCGCCGTCGGGGTGGGCTCGCTTGCGGGTCGGGCCGGGGCAGGTGCGGCACAGCGGCCAGCCGAGGCAGGCCGGGCAGAGGTCTTCGCCGGGGGCGGTTGCGGGCACGCCGCAGCCGGCGCATTCGACGAGGGCCCGATAGGTGAGGGCTTCGCTCACAATTCGACTGGCCGCTCCGGTCGATGACCGCTCTGCTGTCGCCGCCGCGAACGGCTGGTCCAGCGAGGTCGCGTCGCGGGGTGCGGCTGCGGTGGCGGGCGACGGGTAGGCCTGGGCTGCGCGGAGCCGGGCGGCGATGATCGCGCCGACCGAGGTGCGCACCGGGTTCGGCAGGGGTCGTCCGGTGATGACGTGGCGCAGCTGGTCGGTGCTCCAGCCGGAGTCCATCATCACGGTCGCCACGCGGCCCTGATCGGTCAGCGCCGGCCCGGTCAGCAGCAGTTCTGGGCGGCTCGCCCCGATCTCCAGCAGCAGCTGGATTCCCGCGTGCATCTCGTCGGCCGGCGGCGACGCTGTCGCGGGCGAGGGGGCCGTCCTTCCGTGCGTGCGCGCGGCATCGCCGTGGTCGCACGGACGGAGGGGGTTGGTCTTCTGCTTGTTGGTCTTCTTAACGATGGTGTTCTTAGTGCCGGGATCAGCCAACACTGGCTCAGCCAATCCTGGATAACCCGACTCTGGTTGTGAGCTGGGGTTTTGCAGGGCCGGCAGGTCGGTGATGAAGTACAGGGCCTGCCCGAGCGTGCCGTCGGCGCTGCGGTCGCGCTCTCGCAGCAGGAATCCGTGACTTTCCAGTTCCTCCAGGCCGGTGGTCACCGCGTCGACGCGTTCGCGGCCGTGTCGGGCCAGATTGGCGACGGTGATCTGCCAGCCGTCCCGGTGGGTGCTGATGTAACCGAACAGCCCCTTGGCCTTGAAGGAGATCCGGCTGTCGCGGAACAGCGCATTGGCGATCTGCGTGAACTGATCTCCCGCCATCACCCCGCGGCGGATCCCCACGCCGAACCCGGCGTCGCTGCCGGGCTCCCGGAAGTCCTGTGCCGACGCCGGGTCGATGGGCGGAACGTCCGGGGCGGCGGGACGGTCGGTGATGCTGTAGACGATCTCTCCGAGGGTGCCGTTCGGGCGGCGCACACGATCGCGGACCAGGTAGCCGAACTTCTCCAGCTCCTTCAGCCCGGCCCGCACCGCGTCTCGCCCGTCGGGGCCCAGGGCGACGAGGGCAGCGATGGTCACCAGCCACCCGTTGCGGTGGATGCTGATGTAGCCGAACAGCCCCTTCGCCCGGTACGAGATCCGGCTGTCGCGGAACAACCCGTTGGCGATCTGCGTGAACTGATCAGCGGCCATCACCCCGCGGCGGACCCCGGCTCCGAAGCCGCTCATCGTGCCGCCCCGGGCACAAGCCGCGTGCGGTGGCCACGGCAGCGCACCGTGCCCACCGGGGTGGGGCGGCCGGTGGGCGACGGTCGGGAGCCGTACGTGCGTTCCATGCCGTCAGCTCATCCGCCGACCCCGACCAGGCTGACGGCCATGAGCCCCGACCATCGGTCACGATCCGGCAACGCGGTCTTCTAGCTGCCGTGGTCGGGGTCATGGTCGGGCCGACCATGCCTCCCCCGCACGGTGCGCAGTGGGTGCGTACCTCGATTGCGCAGCCTCGGCTGGGCATTGCGCAATCGGGCTGCGCAACCGAGTGAGGGTCGTGCGCAGTCGGGTTGGGTACAGCGGTTGCGCCGTACGGCCGGGAGAGCCCGATGTCGTCTTGCGCACAGCCGGGGGTCCGGATGCGCAGGCCGCCCTCGCGGGTCTGGTGGTGTCCTTCTGCGCACGCGTGGTGCGGTGCGGTGAGCGGGTGTGCGCCGTCGTCGCCGGGGAGTGGGCGGGCGCCGCGGTGAACACGGGCTGCCCCATGTGGGACCCGCAAGAAGCCGGTCAGCCCTTCCACGCTGCGCCGCCGGCAGGCCACTGACCGACGAGCAACTGCAGCCCCTGCTGCAGGTACGCACGGTGATGACCGCTCCTCCCACCAGCAAACAGCGCGAACTGCTCGCCTACGCGGCTCGGGTAGCGGATCGCATCCAACATCTGCCGGTGGCAGTACGCCTCCGGCTGTCCGCCGCGTCCACGCAGCCAGCCCGGCACCGGCAGCAGCGGGCGCGCCACGGCCCACTCGGCGTCCGTCATGTCGGTCGGACACCGGCGCGCACGCATCGGGTTGTCGGCGGCGTTCCCGAACCGGTGAGCCAGGCAGTCACACTCCCGGGTGACCTGGCTGGACTGCCCGGACAGCGGCACGCAAGACTGCGACACCAGGGGCCTCCTGCTGCTCGGTGATTCGACACCAACGAGCTGTTCAGGAGGCCCTACTTGTATGCGCCGAACACTCCGCGATCACCTAATCGGGACTCCCGTTCGATCGACAAGCCTCAAGATCGGTACGACAACAGCCACTAAGTAGGGTCGGGGACTGGCGCGGTGGCTTCCGCTCCGTTTCCAGCCCCCGCCGCTTCAAACCGTGCGTGCAGTTCTCCCGCACACGGCTTTCCGACATCGTTCACCGACTGGCATGCGCCGTCGCCCTGTGCACGTTTCCGGTGAGGCGGTAGACCCCGAGCCGGGAGATCCATCCGTAGGTGAATCGGGTGGTCCAGTTCCGGCCTCGGAGTCTGTGTTTCCGGCTGGCGAAGATGGCCAGCCGTTCGTGGACGTAGCCGTCGACCGCGTTGAACTTCCGCCCGGAGTTCCCGTTGCGGAAGTACGCTGACCAGCCCCGCAGCACGGGGTTGAGGTCAGCGACCACGGCTGACACTGGCCGTTCGGTCTTCGAGCGGGCGGTAGCCGCGCGGACCTTGTCCCGCAGCACCCGCATCGCTCTGGCCGAGGGCCAGCGTTGCAGGTAGAACCTGCCCCGCCATTTCCACGATTCCACCTTCCGGTGATGGAAACCGAGGAAGTCGAAGCCCTGCCCACCTCGGGTGAGGCAGGTGATTCCGGACTTCTCGGGGTGCAGTCGCATCCCGAGCCGTTCCAGCACTCTCGCCGCCAACTGCTGGGCTTGTTCGGCCCGTTGTCTGGTCGGCGACAGGACCACGAAGTCGTCGCAGTACCTCACCAACACCCCCAGCCGGCGCCCCTCGTCCTGCCACGCCTCGTCGAGGACGTGCAGGGCGATGTTGGCCAGCAGCGGGGAAATCGGTGAGCCCTGAGGGGTTCCCGCCCCGGTCGGGGAGGTCACCCCGCCCTCCAGGACTCCCATCCGCAGCCAGGTCCGGATCAGTTTCAGCATCGGCCGGTCCACGACATGCCGGGCCACCTGGGCCATGAGCGCGTCGTGGTCGATCGTGCCGAAGCAGTCCCGGATATCGGCCTCGAAGACCCATTCCCGCCGTTGGTCCGCCGCAACGCGCACGGCTTCACACGCATCAATCGCGGACCGCTTGGGCCGGAATCCGTAGCTCGCCTCGGTGAACTGGGCCTCGAAGACCGGTTCCAGGACCAGCTTCGCGGCCGTCATCACCACCCGGTCCGCCACCGTGGGAATCGACAGCGGCCGGAACTCCCCCGGCCGCCCCGGTTTGGGAATCTTCACCCGCCGCAGCACCGACGGACGATACGTATACGTCCGCAGTCGCTCGGCCAGATCCTGGAGGAATGCGTCCACCCCCGAGGCCACCACCGCGTCGACGGTCACCCCGTCAGCGCCGGGGGCTCCTCGGTTCGCGCACACACCGGCCCATGCCCGCCGAAGAACGTCCATGCGGTGGACATGGCTATACAGGGCATGAAACCGGCGTTCGGGTTCTTGCTTGGCACAGTGATACAGCGTCCGCTGCAAGGCTCGGACCTTGTCCAGAGGACGGCCACCCGGTCTTGCGGTGCCTTCCTCCCGGCGGATGGATCTAGCCGAAGCGGCACTCATCCGGGTCCCTCCCTGTTCGCGGATCGCATCGATGAAGCAGGGGCCCTTCGCTCCCAGCGGGTTGTGTTGTCCCGCCGATCGGCACTACTACGACCCCCTCCGACTGCCTCTCGACAGCCCGCCACTTCCCGGTTCCGCCGGTTATAGGCAGGCCACGCTTCCCGCGCCGCATGCGCGGGGCCGAGGAGGCTCTCTCCAGTTCCCAGGACAACCGTCCGGCCATTCCACGCCCCTTACGCCGGGAGGTTCTTCGGCGACCGCTCCAGGTCCAAGATCGCCTTCCATGGCCTTCGCCTTTCAAGCACAGGCTCGGCTCCTCCTTGGCCCGCCCGCGGGCGGGGGTTAAATGACGGCGCTGCAGGCTTCACTTCATGTTGCGGACTGGCCGGTTGCACGCCCCCGCAGGGCGCTTGTCACTCCACTTCGACGCCACCCTTTCGAGCGACGCCGGGAGTCAGCTACCGGGACCCTGGCGTCTGCCCGGACCGGACTTGCACCGGCTGGCTACCCTGAGCTTGTCGTCCGGTTACATCATTCACATCCCTTCTGAGCTGGGAAGACGTCCGGACTGCTGGACATACGCTTGGTGTTTAACCTCGGCCGTTCACCTGACCCGCTGATCTTGGTTCGTTTCCGGGACAGCAGGGCGGCCGTTCTTCACGCTTCGAGGTGTCGAGCAACGTCGCGTGAAGGAACGGCCGCTGGTGAAGAGTCTCGCCGCTGAACAGTCCGCTGACGCCGCGTTGGGTGTCCTGTCCCACTTTCGTGTCCAGTTCTACGACTGCCTCTACACCCGGGCGGATGCGCTCTTCGAGCTCACCGACGCGGTGCTGTGCGCGGACGGCCCGGTGACGTCGCTGGTCGAGCTGACGCTCACGGCCGAGCACCGGCGTGGGCACGGGGCGATGTACGACGCGGTCAACCACGGCTGGCTGGAGCCGCGGCGCCTGCGCAGGCTGCTGGCCTCCACGCCGCTGCCGCGTGCCGCCGACGGGCGGATCGTGCTCGCGGTGGACGTGAGCAACTGGCTGCGTCCCGACGCCCCCACCAGCCCGGAGTTGCTGTTCTGCCACGTCTACGGGCGGGGCCGCAGCGCGGATCAGTTCATCCCCGGCTGGCCCTACTCTTTCGTTGCCGCGCTGGAGACGGGGCGCACGTCCTGGACAGCCGTGCTGGACGCGATGCGGCTGGGGCCGTCCGACGATGCCACCGCGGTGACCGCCACCCAACTGCGCGAGGTGGTCGCCCGGCTGGTGCACGCCGGGCAGTGGCGGCCGGGCGACGCGGACATCCTCGTCGTCATGGACACCGGCTACGACATCACCCGCCTCGCCTACGTCCTGGCCGATCTGCCCGTCGAGCTGGTCGGCCGGCTGCGCTCGGACCGTGTCATGCTCCGGGACGCCGGACCGCGCCGCTCCACCCCGCGCGGCGGACAGCCCCGCAAGCACGGCGGCGTCCTCACCTTCTCCAAACCGGAGTCCTGGCACACCCCTGATCAGGTCACGACGTGCGACACCACCCGCTACGGCAAGGCCGAAGCCCTCGCCTGGGACCGGATGCACCCCCGATTGCAGGCCCGTGGTCCTTGGCTCGATCACTGCGGTGAACTCCCTTTGATTCACGGCACGTTGATCCGGCTGAAGGTCGAGCACCTGCCTGGTGACCGTGACCCGAAGCCGGTGTGGCTGTGGTCCTCGCGCACCGGGATGACCGGCGCAGACGTCGATGTGCGCTGGCAGGCGTTTCTCCGCAGATTCGATCTTGAACATACCTTCCGGCTGTTCAAACAGACCCTGGGCTGGACTGTCCCCAAGGTCCGCGATCCGCACACGGCCGACCTGTGGACGTGGCTGATCATCGCTGCCCACACCCAACTCCGCCTGGCCCGGCCCCTCGCCGAGGATCTGCGCCGGCCCTGGGAGCGGCCGTCGCAGCCTCGTCGGCTCACCCCTGCCCGGGTCCGCCGGGGGTTCCGCCACCTCGGCGTGAAGACCGCCCGTCCGGCCGACGTGCCCAGACCCTCCAAGCCCGGACCCGGACGCCCACCCGGCTCGAAGAACCGCAGGTCAGCCCCACGCCACGAGCCCGGGAAGACCGTGAAACGAATCGAAACCCTCACCGAACACGTCCGCCTGAAACAGCAGCGAGGTTAATGATCAAGCTAAGTGGTCGGCGGACTGTTCGGCGGCTTGGATGCCTGCCCGGACCGAAGCTCTTCACCGGCTGACATCCACTCGCTCGTTGGACCGGCAGACCGGCTTGCCCGCATCTTCTAAGCACCAGTCCTACGGTGCGGTGACTTGTGGGCGCCCGTGCCAGAGGTGTGCCAGATCGTGCGGGGAACCACGGGGAACAGCGGGGAACCAGTGGACCGCCCGCCAGATATCTGTGCCCCTCCGCCGCAGGTCAGGACCGGACCACGACCTAGATGCCCTGAGCTTCCCAAGCTGAGGGCGCGCGCCCTGCCTACGGCATCGGTCGTCCCGGTCCAAGTTCTCTCAGCTGGGCGGCGGCGGAACCGCTTGAAGTTTGGGCGTTTGGACTGTGTGAGCGGGGGCTCTGTTCCTAGGCTGGGTCACCTGCAGTCGTGAGGATCGGGGGGCAAGTGAGTACCGAGATCGTGCAGTTGGTGGAGCAGGCGGGGCCGTATCTGACGACTGCGGTGAGCGCGTACGGGGCGGCGGTGTTCACCCGGGCAGAGAGTGCAGCGGTGGATGCCACGGCGAATCTGGGGCGGCGCATCCTGCAGGCGGTGTGGCACCGCCGTGATGCGCAGGGCCGGGCGGAGCTGGAGGCTGCGGTCCAGGATGCGGCCGAGGCGCCGGAGGATGCGGACGCAGCGGCCGCTGTGCGCCAGCAGATCAAGCGTGCGCTGCGCGAGGACGCCGAGTTGCTGGCCGAGCTGGCCCGGATACTGCCGGCGGCCGGAGAGACGGTGAACGTGACGGCCTCGGGTGAGCGGTCGATCGCCGCGAAGACCATCGGCACGGCCGTCACCGGAGACAACACGACGATCAGGCCATGACAGACGGTGCGGTAGCCGGGGGCGGCGGTGTGCAGGCGACGGGTGCCCGGTCCATGGCGGTGGGCGGCGATGTCAGCGTGGCGATTACTGGGGACGGGGCCCGGGTGGTGATGCTGCCGGCCGAGGCGGTGCGCTGGGCCAAGGAGGTGGAGGCGCCGCCGGGGGCCGGGAATCTGCCCGGGTCCGCTTCCGGGGTGTTCGTCGGACGTAAGGGTGAGCTCGCTGAGCTGCGCCGGCTGCTGGCCGATCAGGGGGAGGCCGCGGTCACCCAGATCTCCGGGGTGCGGGGGGTCCACGGGTTGGGCGGGGTCGGCAAGAGCGCGCTCGCCCTGCGCTACGCCCACACCTACCGGCGTAGGTACACGCTGGTGTGGTGGATCAACGCCGCGAGCACCGAGCAGATCGTCACCAGTCTGGCCGCTCTCGCCACGCGGCTGTGCCCGCAGTGGGCGGCCACGGTGGGTGTGCAGGAGCGGGCGGCGTGGGCGATCCTGTGGCTGCAGTGGCATCCCGGCTGGCTGCTCGTCTTCGACAACGTCGAAGACCCCGCCGACCTGCGCCACTACCTCGGCACACTCCCGGACGGGCACCATCTGGCCACCAGCCGCACCGCGACCGGCTGGCACACCATCGCCCCCACCATGCCTCTGGGCCTGCTGGATGCCGAGGCGGCCGTGGACCTGCTGTGCACCCTCGCCTTCGGAGCGGAACACGTCCCAACCCCGCGACAACGCCGACAGGCACAGGCACTGACCGCCGAACTCGGCTACCTGCCCCTGGCGTTGGAACAAGCAGGTGCATACCTGTACCAGACAGGAACCGACCTGGACGACTACTCCGCCCGGCTCGGACGTGTCCTGGACACCGCCACGGAAGGCATCGACCCGCAACGCACGATCGCCCGCATCTGGCAGCACACCCTTGCCGCCATCGAAACCCGAAACCCCCTGGCCATCACCGTGCTGAACGCGATCGCCTGGCTGGCCCCGGACGACATCCCCCGCACTATCCTCGCCCCCTTGGCCCCGGACCCGGTCACATTGGGCGAGGCACTGGGCGTGCTGCACGCCTACAACATGATCTCGTTCACCGCCGACCGGCAGAGCGTCAGCGTCCACCGCCTGGTGCAAACCGTCCTGCGCCACAACACCACCAACGAGCCCGACGCCTACCCGTTAGGCCGACAAGAGGCGGAACACCTCGCCCGTCAGGCCATACCCAACCAAGACAGCGCAACCACGGAGTGGGAACGCCTCCTGCCCCACCTGTTCACACTCGCCACCACGATCACCCCACATCGCCCAGCATCAACCCAGACGGCTGACGCATACGAGGACGCGGCGCAGTACCTGTACCAACAGGGACGCGACGCCCACACCATCCCCTTGCGTACAGTCACCCTCGCCCAGCGGAAGCAGGTTCTGGGCGACACCCACCCCGACACTCTCTCCATCCGCAACAACCTCGCCCTCGCCTACGAGGCGGCGGGGGATCTGAGGCGGGCCATCCCCCTGTTCGAATCCACCCTCGTCCAGCGTGAGCAGGTTCTGGGCGACACCCACCCCGACACCCTGACCAGCCGCAGCAACCTCGCCTACGTCTACCAGGCGGCGGGAGATCTGGACCGGGCCATCCCCTTGCACGAGTCCACCCTCGTCCAGCGTGAGCAGGTTCTGGGCGACACCCACCCCGACACCCTGACCAGCCGAAACAACCTCGCCTACGTCTACCAGGCGGCGGGAGATCTGGACCGGGCCATCCCCCTGTTCGAATCCACCCTCGCTCAGCGTGAGCAGGTTCTCGGCAACACCCACCCCCTCACCCTGCAAAGCCGCAGCAACCTCGCGCGCGTCTACGAGGCGGCAGGGGATCTGGAGCGCGCCATCCCCGTGCACGAGTCCACCCTCGTCCAGCGTGAGCAGGTTCTGGGCGACACCCACCCCTTCACCCTGCAAAGCCGCAATTACCTCGCCTACGCCTACCAGGCGGCGGGGGACTTGGAGCGAGCCATCCTCCTGTACGAGGCCACCCTTGCCCAGCGCGAGCAGGTCCTGGGCGACACCCACCCCGACACCCTGACCAGCCGCAACAACCTCGCCGGTGCCTACCAGGCGGCGGGGGACCTGGAGCGGGCCATCCCGCTGTACGAGGCCACCCTTGCCCAGCGCGAGCAGGTCCTGGGCGACACCCACCCCCAGACCCTGACCAGCCGCAACAACCTCGCCGGTGCCTACCAGGCGGCGGGGGACCTGGAGCGGGCCATCCCGCTGTACGAGGCCACCCTTGCCCAGCG
>NZ_JBIVBS010000038.1:23542-37236 GCF_044746205.1 Streptomyces sp. NPDC086549
CGAGCAGGTCCTGGGCGACACCCACCCCCAGACCCTGACCAGCCGCAACAACCTCGCCGGTGCCTACCGAGCCGCCAGAGCTGTACAGCAACCTCAGAAACCGACCATGGTCAATGACGCCTCCTAACAGCCGAACGTGGCCCCTATGACCTTCGTTGACCGATCTCTATAGAGCTACGGATCAGAAGGCCCTCGGTGCCAGTAACGTCGAGGACATCGCCGACTTGGCCCGAAGTTGGGCCAGCGGCCCACCCATGGCGGCGAGACGTGATCAGCTTGAGGCGTGGAGTCCATCATCGCCAGCGCCATAGCCGTTCTCGGAACCCTGCTTGGGTCGGGGATCACTCTGGCGTTTCAGCAGCGCACCACCGACAGGAGCCATCAGTTCACCCGCCGCGAGAAGCTTCGGCAGGAGCGACTCGATGCCTACTCCGCCTATGCCGGCGCGCTGGTTACAGTAACTCTGCGACACACGTTTTCGATGGAACGCAACGGTCCGCACGTGACTGACGGTGTGACCTGCATGCACGCTTCGTGCTGTGATTGACATCACGTTTGCCGATCATTTGTTCGCCACGGTTCGCCACCCCAAGCCACCCCGCGCACCCCTGCCCGGACCTGCAACGGCCCCCGCCGCGACCGCAAACACCATCACCAGCGCGCGCGCACAACCACCCGATCGACTTGCTGGAACGGCGCGGCATGCACGATGGCGAATGAACCTCCGGGCTCGCCTCGTTCACACCTGGCGCCTTCGACCCCGGCCGGGGCTCCCCGCGTATCGGCGTTGACCTGGACGGTGATGGTGTGACTTACCGCCCGTGCAGGTGAGCCACCCACGGATCACCGCGCAGGGGTGACGCCGAGTCCGATACGAAGATCACCGCCCGTTCGTGATCTTCGAGAGGAAGCCTCCGTGCGCTTCACCCACACCGCGGCCGCCGGGCTGTCCGCGCTCGCCGCCCTGCTCGCTCCCGTCTCCGCCCACGCCGCCTCCCCCACGCCGGCACCCGCCGCCGTCCCGCAGCGTCACGCCCCCGGCGACGCCATCACCCTGCCGGTCCGTGACGCCCTGGCCGCACTGACCGTCCAGGACGATGACCGCACCGGCTACAGCCGCGACAAGTTCAAGCACTGGACCGACGCCGACAAAGACGGCTGCAACACCCGCGCGGAGGTCCTCCTCGCCGAAGCCGTCACCGCCCCCACCGTCGGCCCGAGCTGCACACTGACCGGCGGCAGCTAGTACTCGCCCTACGACGACCAGTACTTCGACAACGCCCGCAAGCTGGACGTCGACCACCTGGTCCCGCTCGCCGAGGCCTGGGACTCCGGGGCCTCCGCCTGGACACCCAAGGAACGGGAGCTGTACGCCAACGACCTCGATGACCCCCGCGCGCTGATCGCCGTGTCGGCCGCCTCCAACCGGTCCAAGGCCGACCAGGACCCGACGACGTGGCTGCCCCCGTACGCCAGCTACTGGTGCACGTACGTCACCAACTGGGTCGCCGACAAAACCCGCTACCGGCTGAGCATCGATTCCGCCGAGCAGACCGCGCTCGCCGAGCGCCTCGCGGCCTGCCCGGACCAGCCCATCACGGTCACCATTGCCCGCTGAAGCAGCAGTTCGGACCCGCGGTCTGATCTGCTGGAGACGCGTCCTTGCGTAACGGGTTCCTCGAGAAGAGCGCTGCCCGTCCACCAACAGCAAGTGGACGGGCAGCAGCCGGTGCGAAGCCGGTCAGCCCTCCCGGACGGAGGCTCCGTAGGTGTCGGTCTGGCGGAGCACCGCCGCGTCCTGAGCCGGCGCGGGCCACACCTGGATGAGATACCACTCGGTGATCTCGTCCGGGGCGAGGTCGATGGCGGTGTCCCGGCCGCGGGCATGGATGCGCAGCCGGTAGTCGCCGGGCCCGTCGAAGGACAGCACCGGCAACTCCTCGTCCAGGTCGTCCATCAGGCCTCGCACCATCAGCTCTCCCGACACCGAGTGAAGCGATACCTCGACGATCTCGTCCCACTCGGCACCCCCGGGCTGGGGGACGCCGTGGTACAAGGAGACGGTGACGTCAACGTCCCCGGTGTGGATACCGGTGTGGACCGTGGCGATACCGTCCTGCACCTCGACCAGTCCGTTGTGCTCGCGGGACAGATCGGGGCCTGCGGGACCGTCCTCGTCGTTGATCTGAAACTGGTGGTACTGCACGGGCACGGGCCCGCGCCCATGCTCGGCCTGATCGCTCATGGCGTGTTCCCGGATGATCGGAGGCTGGTCAGGGCTTGATCCAGACGAGGAACCTATCCTTCTCCAGGACCCGGTTGTAGAGGTAGAAGCGGCCAAGGGCCTTGCCGCCCTCCTCGTTCTGCGTGGCGTTGATCATGCGCCAGCTGAAGTGGCCGCCTCCGGTGGAGGCCCCCTGCCAAGTGGAGGCGAACGGGTACTCGTCGCACTGCTTGCCCGCAGGCCGGTGACGGCTGGACGGGCAGGCCTTGTTCCGGTTCTTCTTGATCTTCACTTTGTCGGTGGGACGCGTCAGGTGAGGCTCAACCTCGGGAGTGGACACCGGGTTTCATGCGACGAGCGACAGCGTAGGTGATGAGATCAGCTGTTGCTCGAACTCGACTGGCGTGAGGTAGCCGAGGGCGGAGTGGCGGCGGCGCCGGTTGTAGTAGGCCAGCCAGCGGAACAGTTCCAGCCGTGTCTGTGCCTTCGAGGTGAGGCGTCGCTCGTGGAGCAGTTCCCGTTTGGGTACGGCTCCTTTGGAGGGACCCTGCACCGAAGCCGGTCTTGTCGGCTACCGGGCTGGGGCGCCGCGTCACTCCCTGGCATGATCACGCCTGTGGGTGTGATGTATGACTACTTCTCCGCGGCATCGGACGAGTCGGCCGCCACGACCATCGACTTGCCCGGCGGGCCGGATGGTGCAGGGGCGCAGCTGCCAACGCCCGTCCCGGAGATCGTGCGACGTTACGGGCGCGACGGCCTTCGCGAGCTCCTCAGGCCACGGCTTCGGCTGGCCGAGACGGGGTTCCACGTCGTGGCCACCAAGGGGTTCGACTCGACGACCGATCTCGGAGCGATCGAGAGGATCCTGACCGGGGTCGACTTCGACGAGTTCCTGGCACGGCCCCGGACCTCCCACGTCGTCGCCGAACGCGACGGAGGCGAGCGTCTGGTGCTCACCATCAGCGATGAGCTGCAAGGCGCCCTGGCCAGGGTGGAGGCCGCCGAACTGACTGCGGCGGCACGGCATTGGGTCGAAGAGCAGGGGTCTGGTGACACCGACGCGATCGGCGGCCTGCTGCACGAGTTGGCGGAACTCGCCCGCGGGGCACAGCAGCGCGGGGAACGGCTGTACTGCTGGCTCTGCGTCTGATCGACCCGAGTCCCGCACTACCCCAGAGGACGGACCCGTCGGCTTGTGCTGGTAGGACCGTCCCTCCAAAGGAGCCACACCCATTCGAACCTGCGCACACGGCTCCGGAGGGCATGCCGGGATGATCTGCCAAAGCGGTCCTGAGCTGCGAGTACGCGGCACGACGGCGCCGCGGTGAGCGCTCTCTATCGCATATCGTGCGTGGCCGCTCCCGGGCCTCTAGACCGGTCCGGGGTGTGGGCCGGGCACATGGACGAGTTGCGCCCAATGACGGGACGTGGATGGTCTGGTCCGCTACTTTGACGGCAGAGGTCTTGGACGCTCGGGTACGGCCTGATTCTGAGGGGGAGGGGCCGATGCGTAGTCTTGCGCGTCTTCCGCTGGAGGGTGGGGGTTCGATCCTGTTCGAGGCCCCGGAGATATCCGACGGGCCGGTGAAGGCCGGACGGGTCAGCGAGGCGATCCACGAGCTGCCGCAGACTCTGCAGCAGGCGCTCGGTCCGGTCACCGACATGGCCCGGGCCGCGCTGGAACAGCTGCGGAAGGCTGGCCCGGACGAGGTCGAAATCGAGTTCGGGGTCGACCTGGCGGCCCAGGCCGGCGCGGTGATCGCCAAGAGCGAGGCCGGCTGTCACCTGAGGGTGACCGTGACCTGGCACGGCGCATCCGGCGCAGACGCTCCCTGACCCCCGGCGGCCTCGGTGACATCGACGAACGCTATTGCTTCGGCCCCCGGCAGCGGGCCCGGGCCCAGAATTCAGACGGCGGTTGCCCAGATCCTGTCCGCCGAAGGCGGCGTGGCCGGGGCGGGGTTCCTGATCGGTGAGGATGTGGTGGTCACCTGCGCGCACGTGGTGCGTGCCGACGGCCATGGCCCCGGCGAGAGGGTGCGGCTGGTCTTCCCTCGCGCGGAAGGGGCTCCGCGGGCCGAGGGGCAGGTGCTGGTCGGGCCGTGGCGGGCTCCGGACGCCGACGACGTGGCCATCATCCGCCTGAGCGACGTACCGGCGACGGTGGAGCCCTTGCCGGTGGGGAAGGCGGCCGGATGCCGCGGGCATCGGGTGCGCTCCTTCGGGTTTCCCGCCCAGGCCCCGCCGGGTGGGCACTTCGGCTACGGGACGGCCGGTGACCTGCTGCCCCCCACCGACGTGGACGGTGGGGGCGGGCTGCTGCAGTTGACCGGAGCCAACGACCTGACCCAGGGCTTCAGCGGCGGCCCCGTGGTCGATGAGGTGACCGGCCTGGTGATCGGCATGGTCACCGCCATCACCGCACCCGACGGGCACTTGCGAGGCCAGGGCATCGCCTACGCCACGCCCACCGAGATCCTGCGCGAGGTCTGGCCAGACCTGGTCGAGCGCGAGGTGCGCCCCTACCGTGGCCTGGAACCCTTTACCGCCGAGCACACGGCATGGTTCCACGGGCGTGACACCGCGGTGGACGCGGTGGTGTCGGCCCTGGCCGACAACCGGCGGGCCCTGCTGCTGCTCGGCCCCTCCGGGTCGGGCAAGTCCTCCCTGATGCAGGCGGGGGTGTTGCCCGCGCTTGAAAGCGGCCGGCTACCCGGCAGCGATCGGTGGCTGCCTGTCCTCGTCCCCCGCCCCGGTCGGGATCTGCTGACCGAACTGGAACGCCACGGCCTGCCCGGCGCCCGTACCGACGGCATCGCCTCCGCACTACAGCACCGTCTGGCCGCCGATCCCGGCTACGAGCGGATCGTGCTGGTCATCGACCAGTTCGAAGAAGTCTTCACCCAGCCCGCCGCGCCCCCGGCGCCGGTCGTGGAGCCGCGGACCGGCGAGGCCCCCTCCCGTACGCCGGCAGAAGTGCTGGAGGAGGTCACGGCCGTCATCGGCTCCCGCGCGGCGGTCAGCGTGATCCTGATCATGCGAGACGACTTCTACCCGCAGCTGGCCGCTTCGGGCCCGGAGCTTCTCGACGCCGCGGCGCCCGGGCTGGTCAACGTGCCTGCCACACTCAGCCCGCAGGACCTGCACGCCATCATCACCCGACCCGCCCGGGCCGCCGGCGTACGCTTCGAGGAGGGATTGCCCGAGCGCATCATCACCGACGTCCTGGCCGCAGATCACCACGGCACCTCCACCCGGCGAGCGCCGGTCACCCTGCTGGCGCCGCTGGAGCTCGCCCTGGGCCTGCTGTGGGAACGTCGCACAGACGGCCATCTCACGCACGCCGCCTACGAACGGGTCGGCCAGATCACCGGCAGCCTGGCCAACTGGTGCAACTCCGCGATCGACAAGCTGCCCGACAGCCACCGCGACACCGCCCGCAGAATCCTCACCGCGCTGGTACACCCCCCCGACCCGGGCCGGCATATCCCCGCCACCCGCCAGCAAGTTCCCCTCGACGTCCTGCGGGAGCTCGCCGCCGACACCCCTCAAACGCCATCGCAGCCCCCCGACGAAATCACCGATGCGGTCCTGGCCACACTCACCCGCCACCGCATCATCACCACCTACGCCCGCGTCCCCGGCCCCCCGCCCACCGACATGGTCGCCGAACTCACCCACGACACGCTCACCAGAGACTGGGCCGAACTACGCGACTGGGTCGACCAAGACCGACGTTTCCATACCTGGCTTCGTCGCGCCGAGGAGCAACAGGCCCGCTGGACCCAGGGCGACACCCCCGGTGACCTGCTGCACGGTACCGACCTGGCCGAGGGCCTGGACTGGGCCCGCCAGCGCCGACTGCCGGGCACCATCGCCGCGTTCGTCGCCGCCAGCGACCGTAACGAACGAGCCGCTATCCGCCGCACCCGACGCATCAACGTATTTCTTGCCGGCGCCCTCACTCTGGCCCTCATCGCCGCCGGACTAGCCTTCTGGCAACGCCAGAGCGCACTCACCCAGCGCCAGGCCGCCATCACCGCCCAACACCAGGCCCTGTCCCGGCAACTTGCCTCCCAATCCGATGCACTCTTCGACACCAATCCCGATCTCGCTTCCCTGCTCGCCGTCCAGGCCTATCGCACCAGCCCCACCGCAGAAGCCACCGCCAGCCTTTACGCGGCAGCACGTCTCCCCCTCCAACACCGCCTCACCGGCCACACCGGTCCCGTGCGGTCGGTGGCGTTCAGCCCGGACGGGCATACCCTGGCCAGCGGTAGCTACGACGGCACGGTGGGGTTGTGGGATCCCGCCACCGGCCGTGCCCGCGCCACCCTCACCGGCGACACCGGTATTGCGTGGTCGGTGGCGTTCAGCCCGGACGGGCATACGCTGGCCAGCGGCGGCGACGACGGCACGGTGCGGTTGTGGGACCCCGCCACCGGCCGAGCCCGCGCCACCCTCACCGGCCACACCGGTACTGCGTGGTCGGTGGCGTTCAGCCCGGACGGGCACACCCTGGCCACCGGCAGCGACGACGGCACGGTGCGGTTGTGGGACCCCGCCACCGGCCGAGCCCGCGCCACCCTCAAAGGCCACACCGACGTCGTGCGGTCGGTGGCGTTCAGTCCGGACGGGCACACCCTGGCCAGCGGCAGCTACGACGGCACGGTGCGGTTGTGGGACCCCGCCGCCGGCCGTGCCCGCGCCACCCTCAAAGGCCCCACCGGCTACGTGTGGTCGGTGGCGTTCAGTCCGGACGGGCACACCCTGGCCAGCGGCAGCGACGACCACACGGTGCGGTTGTGGGACCCCGCCACCGGCCGCACCCGCACCACCCTCAACGATCTCGTGGTCTCGGTGGCGTTCAGCCCGGACGGGCACACCCTGGCCAGCGGCAGCGACGACCACACGGTGCGGTTGTGGGACCCCGCCACCGGCCGCACCCGCACCACCCTCACCGGCCACACCGGTACTGCGTGGTCGGTGGCGTTCAGCCCGGACGGGCACACCCTGGCCAGCGGCAGCGTCGACCGCACGGTGCGGTTGTGGGATCCCGCCACCGGCCGCACCCGCACCACCCTCACCAGTCCCGTGGTCTCGGTGGCGTTCAGCCCGGACGGGCACACCCTGGCCACCGGCGGCTACTACGGCACGCTGCGGTTGTGGGACCCCCTCGTCGGCCGTGCCCGCGCCACCCTCACCGGCCACACCGGTACTGTGTGGTCGGTGGCGTTCAGCCCGGACGGGCACACCCTGGCCACCGGCGGCGACGACGGCACGGTGAGGCTGTGGGACGTGGAGTTGCCTGACCAAACCGCGGCAATCAGAAAGATCTGTCAGGCCGTCGGCCGAGACCTCACCAGGGAGGAACGGGCAACGTACGTGGGGGACCAGTCACCCGGTGCGGTGTGCCCGTCCTGAGCGCTACGCCCCATGCGCTTGTGCGGTCGGTCCGGGGCGCGGTGACGACGTTGCCGTCATTCCGTTTCCCCGAGCCGCCGACCCCAACCGGACGCGCGCGTTGGCCACGCATCCGGCTCTCCACGTGATAGGAGTTCTAATACTCCAGCAGCGTTTCGCTATCTGGCCTGGTCAGAGGCGTCGTCAGGAGTGTAGTTGGCTGATGTCGGGCCGGGGGCGGTCTTGCCGGATCGCCCCTCCAACGAGTGGGCTCGTCGCCGGAAGTGGCAGTGGCGGGCGACGGCTTGGCGCCTGCGCCGCCATTGCGACCAGCTCACTGCGTGGATGCGAAGTGGTGGGCGGGAGCGGGGTGCGGGGCGAGTTGCCAGGAGCCGGCGGACTTCCGCCACGGTGAGCGGAACCAGGGTGCGGGAACCGTTTCTGCATCCCCTTTTGCGGCTGCCTGGGCCGCAGTGGCCGCAAGAAAGGCGTGGGCGAGCATGGCCAGGGTGACGTGCCGCATCCAGCCGACGTATCGGCGGACTTCGTACTGGTCCAGGCCGCATTCGTTCTTCGCGGCCTGGAAGCACTCTTCGATGGCCCACCGGCGCCCGGCGACGCGCACGAGCCGGTCCACGTCCGTGCCCAGCGGCGCGTATCCGAGGTAGTTGGCGATCTCGTCGGGCCTGGTGACGCTGCGGCGGGCCAGCGCCCAGCGCTGATGTGTTGTAAGCGTTCATGCAATTATCCGCGTGCGGTCCTCCAGCGTCTGCCGGTGCAGCTCAGCCGCCTGCGCGTATTGAGTACGTCAGCGAGAGTCGCAACTGTGTCGCGGGCGTCGGCGAGGGCCTCTGGGCTCTGGTCGAGCAAGAGCGCTAGGTGTGGGGCCAGGAGGCGGGCGGTGGACCAGCCGGGGCGCCCGGCTCTCGCGACGTCGTAGACAGCTTCGGTCAGCCGGTCGGTGAGGGCTCGGTGAGGTCGGCGTCCCGTACCGTCGACAAACGATGCGCGATGACAAAGCTCGATCTGGCAGCAGCTGGAATCCTCGCGAGGCGGGCCTCTCGTGCACCGTCTCCACCCGCGCGTTGATCATCCGTGCACCGATCTTCACGTCCTTCGCCCATGACGGCACCAGGCCCCAGCGCAACGGCCGCAGCTCCCGCTCGGCCGGCCTGGACTCGACCGTGTCGCGCGGGGCGCGCTCGAGAACCGCCCAGACGTCGTTGGTCGGGGCGACGTTCCAGTTCGGTGCCAGCGTCTCCTGCGAACGCCAGTCGGTGACCCGGAAGAACTGGACCAAGTCCTCGGGCCTGCGGGTGGAGACGTAGCGGCCGCACATACCCCCACTGTGCCAGTGACGGTACCGGCTGAGGCGTCGCTCGGTGGCCCCTGTCGAACCGTGTGCGCGCGCATTGCAGGGCGGTCCTGACCACGGTTGTTGCGTGACTAGCCCGCCGGTGAGGTAACGGGCGGCACTTCACGAGGACGTCACGGCAGATCCCGCACGGGCGATCGACTCGCTATCACTTCACCGCGTGCCATTCAAGATCCGGGATACAGAGAAGTCGCAGGTCAAAGGCCTCGAATGAGGGGCCAGTCGGTGAAAGTGTCCTCCCGGTTCCCCGTTGCGCGGCTAACCGTCACCTGATTCATCGTGCTCTCGGCCTGCCAACGACAGCCGGTCCCTGCTTCCTCTACTGCGCCCCCTGCCCACCCGATCCCCCTCCGGAGTCCTCCCGTGATCACCCCCATCCAGGGCCGAACCACTCAGCAGCCGTGTCGCTTCCTGCAGGCTGACTCCCCATGGCAGACGGCTGCTTACGTTCTCAATGTGCGACGTGTGGGAGGAAGCCTTGGCGCGGCGTTCCCCGGCTCGCTCCCGGTCCTGGTCACGGGTATCCGGGGACGCTCATCCGGGGCGGCGAGGGGAACGGCATGCGGAATGCTCGGTACGCTGGCCATACCTCACCCTCGGGCGGGGCTTTCAGCTCGTCAAGGACGCTCTCACCACAAAGAGCCGTACAGCCGACCGCGCGGCGCGATCCCCCGCGGACGACACCAGGCAGGTGTCCGCCACCGCCTTCCTCCCTATCCGAGAAGCCCTGACGTGTTCTCGCGTCCACTCGTGGTGTCCCGCACCGGCGGTGCAGGCCAGCTCTGCAACGGTCGCACCACCTGGAGCGTGACATGAACGCTTCTGCCGTTACCGGCGTCATCACGGGCGGCCTGCTCGGAGCAGTAGCCGACGCACCCTGGTGGAGCAGCTGCGCCGTCTTCGTCATCATCTTCGGGATCTGCCATGCCACACAGCTCGTCGACGCATGGAACAAGCTCCTGCGCGGGCCCCACGAGCGGCGTGCCCTCCGGGAAGCACAGGCGGCGGATGTCCTCGCGTACTTCAGCGAGACCCCGGCCACCAGGACGCCCGCACAGTCACTCACCGAGACATCAGCACTCGATCCACCAGCCGACCCGGGCACACCATGAGCGATGGGCGACCCCTGTCCAGGGCGCGGTGTACGGGGCCGCCCGGCCCTGCGGTCCTGTCAAGCGCAAGGCACTACCACGCTAGAGCCGAGGACGAAGCCGCGCCCGCTGCCCGTTGGCCAAGTGAGTGCCGACTACGCCGTCTTCTTACGCGTTCGCCGGCTCCGGTTCCGGGTGCCGTGCCCTGGTCCGTACGGCGGCCTCGACGTCGAAGCGGAGGTTGCCCTCCTCCTTGGCGTGCGCGGTGACGGCGGCCTGGACCTCCCCGGCCCGGGCCCGCCAGTCCTGCCAGGCCGTGTCGTACGCCTCAGTCTGCTGCGGCGACCAGGACGTTGCCGTGGGCAGGCCGTGGGTGTCTCGCAGTTGCAGTACCCGGCCGTGCGCCTCGTCGGCCGCTCTCTGCATCTCCACCAGTTCATCGAATGTGTGTGCCACGTCCCGGGATCCTATGTCCCCGTGGTGGGACGCCCGGACCCAGCGCGCCGGGCACAGGTGCGTTCTACGACACGGTCTCGCCCCGCGTCGTCCAGATCCGCAGCACGCGCTCCTGGCCGCTCGTCTGCTCGATGAGCCGGACCACGACGTTCGGGTCCTTGCTGTAGAGACCGACCCACTCCGTGTACCGGTCGTGTGCGGTCGAGGCCAGCGTCCACTCGCCTTCCACGGCAGGCCCGTCGGCCTCGAACTGAAGCCGGGCGAGGTACTTGGTCTCCATGCGGCATTCCTCCGGCTTCATCGTCGGACGCGGCGCTCGGCGAGAGCGGCGGGCAGCACCGCATCGGTGCCGTAGCGGCGGCGGGCGCGGTCAGCGGCGGCCTCGATACGGCGGGCCTTGGTGTCGTCGGGGTCGAAGGTGAGCTGGTGGACGGCGGCGGCCGCGTCGGTGAGCTCGGCGGTCAGGGACAGTGCGCGCACCCGGGCACGCTGCAGACCGAGGCTCTCGTAGAGTCCGGTGGCCGTACGGGTCAGGGCGAGTGTGTGCGCGGTGGTCTCCGGCAGGGTGCGGGTGCGGCTCGTGGTGGTGCGGTCGGCGTAGCGCACGGTGAGCGTGAGCGTGCGGGCGACGACATGGTCGTCGCGCAGGCGGACGCCGAGATGGTGGGTGAGGGCGAGCAGGGCGCGGTGGTGATGGTCCGGGTCGAGTTCGTCGTGGTCGAAACCGTGGCTGACGGTGGTGGACTTGGGCAGGCTGCGGGACGACGGTCCTCGGGTCGTGGGCGTGGGCGCGCTCGTACAGTTGGCGGCCGGCGGCCGCGCCAAGGAGACGTTGCATGGTGGCGAGCGGGGTACGGGCGACGTCGCCGACGGTTTCCAGACCGTGGTGGGTGAGCGTGCGCGCGGTGGCCGGGCCGACGCCGGGCAGTGCGGCGACCGGGCGCGGGTGGAGGAAGGCGACGATCGCCTCGTCGGCGTCGGGGATGACGGTGACGCCGCCGGGCTCGGTGACGGCGGCCGCCATGACGGCCAGCATGCGGCTTGAGCCGACGCCGATCGTGGTGTCCACGCCGGTCCAGGCGAGGGTGCGCAGCCGGATCAGCTGGGCAAGGCCTTCGGGCCCGCGTTTCCTTCTCTGGGGGAGAACTGTGGCGCGGCGCGCTCCGATCATGGATCAGTGCAGCTCAGTTACTGTGCAGGTGACAGTAGCCGGTGCAACACGTGCGGTGCTATCGCCGGATCGGGTGATTGAACAGGCGCCATGAAGCATGGTGCCGTCGGATTGAACGTCGCCGACGCACGTATATCGCCGGCGGCATCAGGGAGGTAGCCCCACCCTCGATCTCGCAGCGTTCAGTCGACTCGGCGTTGGTACGGCCTGAGGACGCCCGGGCCGGGATGCCACGCTTCGACGCTGCGAGGAGCTCTCCAACCTCGCAGGCGTTGGGTGCGAAGCAGACGCTTGCGAAGCCCGTCATCGTGCGCCCGCGGCGACGGCGCTGGTCAAGCGCCGTTCACTCGTGCGGCGGCCTTGCGATTGGTGATCCGGTGTATGTCCTGCGAGATTGCATAAAGAAACTGAGTCCCTAAAAAACCGGTTGGAGTAAAACCCCGGCGAGCGCGGCCGCCGTGGCTGGACTGCACTGGCTACACGCAGGATGCCCGGACACGTGTGTCACGAGGGATTTACTAACGTCCACTGAACTACGCGCCACAACAGAGAGCCTGGTCGTTGGAAGACCAGACCCTCCAGCTTCCGTTCTGGCACACTGAGCCAATGAGTCCGCGCGAGGCCGGACAAGTTCTCGCCCGGGGGCGGCGCAGGTGTATGTAGTCGAAGCTGCGAGTTGGGGCGCGCTCGGCGGCCTGATCGCCGAAGCATGCCTTATCGCCCAAAGGATCATGACCTGGCGGGGGAAGCGCCTTGCCGCCCGCTCGGCCGGTCGCAAACTGCCTCCGTTGACCAGGTTCGTCGACCCCTTAGCCGACCCTCTGGCCGCTGCCGTGCGCTCCTTGCTGGGGGCGGTGGCCGGTGCGTTGATACACACGCAAGTAACGGGCGGACTTCCAATCGTGGCAACGGGATATGCGGGGATGGAGTTTCTGCGGAGGCTCCCCGACTTGTTTGGCAAGACCGGCCAGGACGCCGTGGAACACGAGCCTGCAAACACCGCGACAGCCGCTCCTGAGCCAGCAAGGGGACAGCCGCCGACACAGAGGGAGACCACATGAAGCACGGGATCGCCAGCCGTGTCATGTCATCCCTGCTCGGTCCCGACTCCCGTGCTTCTGCTCCTGTCCGACGCTGGCAGGGGTATTCCTTGGCGTACCGCGTGGCGGCCTCCTTCTTCAACCAGCCGCTGAAGCCGATCGGAGCGGCCCCTCTTCGGGCGCGCGCAAAGAGGGGGCGACCTGCTGCCCTCAGCTTGGTAGACGCCGCCGACCAGTGGCTGCTCCTACCCGCGACCGAGCGCTTGGCCCGGCGCAGCCAGATCCACTCGCTCCTCCTCAGCGTCGAAACCTTGGCCAACGAGGCCGCTCACTACCAGCCATCCCGGTCGCGGACCGAAACCGCGAAGGTACTGGCCCTGGGCAACGTCGCCGCGACACGTCTTCCACGTGCCATCTGCCCCGATATGACCCAGGAAGAAGCCGAGATACAGGTGCGGACCATCGTCAGAAAGGCCCTCGACGAGGCCCGGAAAACAACCCTACCCATACACGTCCCAGGCCCGATGCCAGGCGTTGTGGGCGCCGGGGAGGTTCTACTCCTCCGGCAAGCCGAGGCGATCGCATTGGATCTCAAGCGAACGTTGGCCACGCTGAAAGACGCCAAGGACTCTTTCCTCGCCGCGGACCTACGAGCGGCAGCACATGTGGAGCAGGCCGAGTTCGTCGGCGTTAGATGGGACGCCCAGACGCAGTGGCCCGACGATGAATGGGAGGCTCGGATGCGGCGCGCCTCCAGAGAGCTACCTCCGGGGTCGGGCATTTTCGTCGTCGTTGGCGAGCCGCTCCATCGGTCGGACCCGCTCCTGCGGTGAATGTTAGTGGCTGTTGTCGTACCGATCTTGAGGCTTGTCGATCGAACGGGAGTCCCGATTAGGTGATCGCGGAGTGTTCGGCGCATACAAGTAGGGCC
>NZ_JBIVBS010000039.1:0-37059 GCF_044746205.1 Streptomyces sp. NPDC086549
CTACCTCACCCCGCTGGAGACCCGGCAGCGTCTGGATCAAGAACACGCCCTCGTAGCGTAAGCATCGAGTGTCCAAGATCACGGGGAAGCTTCAGTCCAGCCCTCCCTCGTAAGAACGCGCAACGTGAACATGGTGCGGTACCCGTCGTCGTCCCAGGTGTCGTGGACGAGGAGCGCATCGAAGAGCTCCTCCGCCATGGCGCCACCTTCGGCCCAGCGATGGTCGTCATAAATTACGCCGAATCGCACGGCTTCCCCCGCCCTCCCCGCCTACTGTGCTCCGCCGTGATGTGCGATCTTAGGCGGCGGCGCGCGCACGGCTGTGCGGGGGGGAGCGGACGTCGCGAACTCAGCTGGCCGGCAGGAGTGCGCCGCTGGGGTTGGGTCGCCGTCGTATGTTGGTGAGGTGCGAATGGCCCGGCTGCCGTCCAAGTGCGTGTGTAGATCGTCCTGGGGGGAAGCTAGGAGCGCGGCCGGTCGCAGGATCGAAGTCCATGAGAACCAGCCGGTCCCGCTCCAGCCATGACTCGAAGCCGACGTGCTGCCCGTCGCCGCCGCCAGTACCACCCCGGGAAATGACGCCCACCCCACGACCACTGAAACGGCCGGACCGGCACTGCATTCTTCGAACCTAGCCGTCGCGCAGTCCAACAATGGGCGGCGCCGCTTACTCCCGCGCTGGCCATCCACACGACATGACACCTCGATGTACGGGGCAGCGCTCTCCACCACCGGGATTCGTCCCCCGGCGTGATTACCTCTCCGATTAGATTCACTGTCAGAAAGGCCGAAGCGATTGGGTTCGCTGTCAAACGCCTCGATTGGATGACGAAGGACAGGCAGCCGGTCCCCCCGGAGCGCACGGGCCGTTGTCCTGTCTCTTGTGTCCTGAACATGAAGGATCTGGTCTCCGTCTCAAGTGACCTGGTTTGATTAGTCGTTGATCTCAGTTGATCTGGTTCGTCATCCTGATCGCTGCACTACTCTGTCGAGCCATGAACGCGGACCGCTGGGTGGCAGACACCCGGACCTCCTACGACACGGTCGCGGTCAGCTATGCCGACCAACTACGCGAGGCTCTAGCCGGGGCGCCGTATCTTCGGGCGGCTCTGGCGCTGTTCGCCGACTTGGTGCACGCCGCTGGCGGTGGGCCGGTGGCGGACGTGGGCTGCGGACCTGGACACGTCACCGCTCACCTGCACAAGCTGGGTCTGGACGCTTTCGGCATCGACCTTTCATCCGTGATGATCGACGTGGCTCGACGTGACCACCCCCTCCTGCGGTTCGAGGTGGGCTCGATGACCGACCTCGACCTCACCGATGCTTCAGTCGTCGGCCTGCTCGCCTTCTGGTCGTTGATTCACGTCCCCGACGAAGCAGTGCCCACGGTCTTCGGCCACTTCCGGCGCGTGTTGCGTCCCGGCGGACCACTGCTGCTCGGCTTTCACGTCGGCAACGGGTCGAGGCTGAAGACGCAGGGCTACGGCGGCCACCCGATGAACGTCCACGTTCACCGCCGCCAGCCTGACCAAGTGGCGGCCTGGCTACGCGATGCCGGGTTCACCGTCGAGGCCCAAATGCTGATCGACCCCGACAAGAGCGTTCCAGGTGCAGTCCTCTTCGCACGCCGTCAGTCCTAGCCACGCCAGCGGTCCGGTTGCGGCCGACGACACAGCGAAGTCGGACCACATCAACTGAGACAGCCTCCGGCATCCGCTCGCCCGGGACCACATCACTTGAGATTCCTGGCTTCCCCACGTCTCAACTGCACTGGTCGCCGCAGGTCAGCGACCTGACTCGGAACCAGATCATTTGAGACCGGACAGATCGTGACCGATTCGTACGTCGCTTAGGCCGTGACCGATGGCCGATTGTCCGTCGACCGGTCATCGGGCATGGCCGATCGGCGTGGATCGGTCATGGGCCGCCGTGACCGATCTGGCCGTCGCAGAGCCGCCTCACCCCTCGGCCGACGACGGCTTGCCCGCCCGGATCGGTCACGGCGTCCTGGCTGCGGATCGGTCATCGTCGCCGCATCGAGGACGCGCGACCGGGGCCCGCCCGCCAGCACGCAACCCCGGCCCGCGGGCGCGCCGAATAGGCGGCTTGCCCCGGGCGGGGGAGGGGCTTGCCCGGGGGTGCGCGGCCCGGTCACCCGGGCTTGCCCACCCTTCCAGGCGGCTTGCCCAGCGCGGGCGTGCCCAACAGGACTTGGAATGGGCAAGCCTCTCACCTGCTCTTTCCGGGGTTTGGGCAAGCCTTCGGGCACGCCTGGGTGAGGAGAGTTCACGGCACGAGATCCGAAAGGAGTCAGTGCCGTGCTCGACCTGCCAATCACCACCCCGACCGCCCACGGGATCTTCGCCCGCCTGGACGCGGAGTGGACGGAGCTGTGCGAGGACGCCTCCGTACGCGCTGCGGTGGCCGACTGGCTGATGACCGATCACCTCGCCGACGACGTCGCCGTCGTGACCGATTCCTGGGTGCGCGCCCTCGGCCCCGAGCAACTCCTGGCCGCCCTGCGCCCGGGCCGCGGTGTGCTGTCCGACGCGCTGACCGATGCGGTGCTGCGCAGCCTCCTGGTCCGAGCAACCGGTCACGACCGATCGGCCACGCTCGCCGCGCGGATCATCGTCCAGGCCATGCTCCCGGCCGCGGTACGCATGACGCGCGGACAGGTGCGGGGGACCGGCGGACGCACATGGGACGACGTCGGCCACATGGTGATCGCCACCCTGTTCGAGGTCGCCCGCTCCGGCCGCATCCACACCCGGCCCGGCCGCCCCGCCGCAAACCTCGCCCTCGACACGCTCAGCCGGGTCTGCCGTGAGCTCGCCGCCGACCGCGAGCCCGCTGGCGAGGACCTCGCGGCCGCCGAGCACCTCGCCGACCCCACCCCCGGCCCGGTCACGCGCGCCCACGCCGCTGCCATCCAGGAGGCCGCGCACGCCGCCAGCCTCACCACCGCAGCGGCCGTCCGCGAAGCAGACGCCAGCAGCGCACGCCTGGAGCTCCTCGAGCTCGTGCTGGAGGCGATGGAGCACGGCTCGATCAGCCACGCCGACGGCCAGGCCATCGCCTGGCACTACACCACCACCCCGGTCCCCGACGCGCAGGCCGCGCACCACGCCGGCACCACCGCCGCCGCATGGAGGCGCCGCCGCAGCCGCGCCGTCGACCGGCTCAAGTCCCGCCTGGGCCCCGCCGCCTGACCACCACCCGCACCCGATACCCACAAAGACGGAGACCTGCATGCCCACCCGTACAAGGCCCCGGCTGGACGAGGACGAAGAGCGCGTCACCCGCGCCCAACGGCTGCTGATCGGCCTGGGCGCCGCCCTGGTCCACACCCCCTTCGACAGCACCACCCACGACAAGCTCCGCAGCTTCCTTACGGACGACGCCCCCGAGGTCCTCGCATCGCTGGAGGCGCTGCGGCAGCGGCCCGAGGCCGACCTGCGTGCCCGCATCGCCGAGCTGGCCGGTCACAACCTGCTGCCGACCGGAGGCGCGGCATGAAGCGCACGCTGACCCGCCGCCCCGCCAAGGACACCCCACAGGAGCCGCCGGACACGGTAGAGGGGGACTGGGAGGAGTGGGAGGACTCCGACGAGCCGTCCGAGGACGACTACGTCGGAGGCTGGTCGACCGGCGCCCGCACCAACACCAGCGCTGTGCTGCGCTGGGCGGCCTGGGGTCTGCTCGTGATCGGCCCGGTCCTCGGCGCCACCGCCTTCCTGCGGACCTCGACAGCGGGAGCGGCCCAGCCGACCGTGACCGCCAGCACCCCGTCCGGCACCGGCGGCCAGGGAGCGGCGGGCTTCGCCAGCCTGTTCGTCGCGCAGTACCTGCGGGCGGGGGAGGGAGACCAGGACAAGCTCACCGCGTACTACCCGGCCGCCGGCGACCTCCAACTCGAGGGCGAACCCGACCGGCGCCACGGCGAACAGCTCACCGTCGTACGGCTGCGGCAGACCGACCCCGATGTCTGGTCGGTGACCGTCGCCGTCCGGATCGTGTCCGACACCGCGCCGGCCAAGAAGGAGACGACTGCAGCCGACACCGCCACCGGCGACTCCCGGCCCACGGCCGCGGACAGCATCCACTACTTCCAGGTGCCCGTGGCTGTCGGCCCGGCCGGGGGAGGGGCGACCGGCTACACCGCCTTGTCGATGCCGGCCGAAGTCGCCGCGCCAGCCCACATTCAGACCCCGGATCTGATCTACGGCCCCCTGCAGCCGGCCGTGCCTTCCGACCCGCGCACCGAAGCGGTGACCCAGTTCTTGACCTCCTACCTGACCGGGGCCGGAGAGCTGGACCGCTACCTCGCCCCCGGCACCAGACTCTCCGCGATCACGCCCGCCCCCTACACCGGCGTGGCCGTCGACCAGATGCAGCTCGAAGGCGACCAGGCCTCCGAGCCGGCCAGCACCGTGCCAAAGGGCGGCACCCGCACCCGTCTCGTCGTCACCATCCGCGCCACCGGTCACGACAAGGTCCGTGTCCCCCTCGCCTACGCGCTCACCCTCAAGGCCCGCGCCGGCCGCTGGGAGATCGCCGCCCTCGACGGCGCTCCTTCCCCGGCTCTGCCCGCGGCAGCCCCCAGCCCTGCCTCCACTTCCGCCCCCTGACCGAAGGAGCAGCCCACCATGCAGCCCACCACCCTCGCGGCCAGCTGGATCGATGTCGGGAACGGTCTCGGCACCGACATGAAGGCGCTGATCTTCAATGTCGGAATCCCGGTGCTGTGCGGCCTCTTCGTCCTCGTCATCGGCTTCAGGACCCGCGCCCCCGGCCCGACCCTGATGGCGGTGATCTTCGCGGGGGTCGTGTGGGGCCTGTCCGCGAACATGGCCACGCTCAAGGACACCACCGGCGACACCGTCAAGGAGTACAACAACGGAGGTGGCCACGCGGTCATCCAGGGCGACCAGTGACTGCGCCCGGCGAGATCGACGAGGACTTCATCGGCCGCTGCTACACCAAGGCCCGCCGTGCCCCGCTCGTCCACGGCGTGGTCCGCAGCGTCAATGGCGGCCCCAACTTCCGTCTGCCGTTCGGCCCGTACACCCTCACCCAGCTCGCGGCGATCGTCATCTCGGTCGGCCTGCTGATCCTGTCCCGCCCGATCTGGGGCGGGCACGGGCTGGCGGACGTCCTCGCCTTGTTCCTCGTCCCATTCGGTGCCGCCTTCGCCATGCGGCACCTCCACATCGACGGCCGTAACCCGGCCGCGGCCGCCGCCAGCGTCGTATTGATGGCCGCCGGCCCGCGCTGGGGCCGCCTCCACGGCCGCCCCCTGCGGCCCGCCCGGCCCCAGCGGGATGCGCCCCACGTCACCCTCGTCCACGGAGGGCGGGACGACAGCCCTCCGCCGGCACCGGTCCGGGCGCCGCAACACCCCCGCCCGGCAGCCCCCCTTGCGCCGCTGGCGCCGCGTCAGCGGGCGCCACGCCAGCGGGCGCCACGCCAGCAGGCGCCGGCGCCGATGGCTTCCGGTGTGCAGGCCCTGCTCGCCCGCCGCACCCCACCCTCCTGAACCGACCTGGAGAAACTGATGCGTCTGCCGATCCGGCACATCGCCAAGAACCTGATCTTCACCACGTCCGGGACCGTCTGGGCGGTGTGGCGGGTGGCGGCCGCAAACTACTCCCACGCCCCGCAGGCCGCCAAGAAGCGCCGGCTGAAGGCGCTGGAGTCGCTGTTCAAGTCGCTGACGGGCGAGCCGATGCTGCTGAGCCTGTGCCCGCAGGTCGACCCGATCGCCGTCGTCCGCGCGATGGTCGCCGATGTCGACCTCGCGCGCAGCCCGCGCTACGAGGCGCTCGGGCACGCCGTCCTCGACCAGCTCGAGGCGATGGAGCTGACCGGGCGCACCGACTGGCTGGCCATCCCGTTGTCGGCCACCTCCCACAAGGACATGCTCGCCGCCGCATTCCGTGCCGCGCGAGCCGACGTGTCCACGCTGCTCGGTCTGATGCCCGCCCCCATCAGTGCCCAGGAGATCGCCGAGCGGTCCGAGCAGGCCGAGCGGATGCAGGCCCGCTGGCCCACCGGGGTCGCGATGCGTCCCGCGACCGAGGCGGAGATCCTGTGGATCTACGGGCACAGCGCCCGGCGCGGGCTGGCCGAGCCGTTCCTGCCAGACGGCACCGAGCCGGCCGTGCGCGGCCGCGGCCGTACCGTCGCCGCCCTCGGAGAGATGCTCCTGGCCGAAGGCGGCGCCGACTTCGACAGCCGCCGCCCGCCCGGCAACCCGTTCCGCCGCCGGTACTTGCAGGTGTCCAGCGAATGGGGCGACTCCTACCAGGCGATGCTCGCCCTCTCCGAGATGCCGGAGGCCTTCGCCCTGCCCGGCGCCGCCTACCTGCAGCAGCTGGACGACCTGGCCTACCCGGTGGACTGGGCGGCCCGCCTGGTCATCACCCCCGGCCGCAAGGCCGAGGCCAAGAGCCGGCGGCGTGCCCGGCACCTGCGCTCCCAGGCCGCCGAGTACGAGGGCGACCCGGCCGGCCCACCCGCCTCGATCGCCAAGAACGAGGCCGACAACAACGAGTTCCGCGAGCGGGTCGCCTCCTCGGAGCGCGAGGTGGAGATCCAGGCCATGGTCACCCTCGCCGTGTGGGGCGCCAGCCCCGACGACGTGCAGGACCGGGCGGCTGCCCTCGCCCACGATTTCGGCGCCACCGACTACACCTTCGCCCGGCCGGTGGGGGAGCAGGCCAACCTGTGGCGGGCCATGCTGCCCGGCTGCCGCACCCCCCGCGTGCTGACCGGCTACGCCCAGACTCTCCTCGCGCACGACTTCGCGCTCGCCATGCCCTGGTGCGGCAGTGCGCTCGGCGACGACCGCGGCGGCCTGTTCGCGCTGCAGCTCGCCTCCGGCGGCGCCCGCCCCGTCCTCATCGACCCCGCGCGCGGCCCCCGCGAGAACGCCTCCGCGTGCATGGCGTTCATCGGCGAGCTCGGCGCCGGCAAGTCGGTGGCGATGAAGGCGGCCGTCTACAACGTCCTCGCCCGCGGCCACCAGATCGGCAAGCCCAACTCCCGCGGCCGCGCCGTCATCGTCGACCGGACAAAGGAAGAGGAGTGGGTGCGGTTCGCGAAGGCCTGCCCCGGCACCACCCAGGTCATCCGCATCGACCAGCACGCCGAAGTCAGCCTCGACCCGCTCCGGCTGTTCAACGCCGACAGCCCGAAGATCGCCGCCCGGTTCTGCGAGTCGTTTCTGACCCTGCTGCTCGGGGTCAAGCCGATGGACCTGGAAGGCGTGGCCCTGTCCGAAGCCGTCGAAGCGGTCCTCGAACAGCCCGGCCCGTCGATGCGGGCCCTGGTCGAGGAACTCGTCGAACGCGGCAAGGACGACGTCGCGGCCCGCAACCTGTCGCGCAAGCTCAAGGCCGTCGCCCGTAAGGACCTCGCCGCGGTGGTCTTCGACGACACGCTGCCCGTCGTCGACACCCACCGAGCTGACGCGGTGGTCTTCGCCGTCAACGCCCTTCAGCTGCCCAAGAAGGCCGAGTTGGCCAGCGACCACCGCATCGAACGCCTGGAGTTCGAGAAGGTCCTGGGCCGCGCCGTCATGTATCTGATCGCGGCGGTGGCCCGCGAGACCGCCATGGCCTCCAAGGAAGAGTTCGCGGTCGCGGTCTTCGACGAGTGCTGGTACCTCACCTCGAGCGACGAAGGCCTGGAACTGCTGCTGGAGTTGATGCGCGACGGCCGCAAGCACAACGCCGCCGCATACGTGGGATCCCACGACCCGGATGACATCGGGCCCGCCGGCTCCGAGAAGGGGCAGATCATCCGCGGTCTGATCCCGCACCGCCTCATGTTCCGGCAGACCACCCGCGCCCTCGCGGTGCGCGGCCTGGACTTCCTCGGCGTCGACTCCACCGACCCCGACCTGCTCGACCTGGTCACCTCCGGACTGTCCCCGATCGACCTGCCCGAGGAAGAGCGGATCGCCCGCGCGGGCGAATGCCTCTACCGCGATCTGGCCGGCCGCGTCGGCCTGATGAAGGTCCTCATTCCCTTCGATGCCTGCGTGGCCCGCGCCATCCACACCACACCCACGGACCACCGGGCCGCGGCATGACAGCGCTGCGACTCTGGCGGATCCGGCTGCGGGCGCTGGGCAGCGCCCGGCTGCGCATAGCAGTGCTGTTCGCCGCCATCGCGGCGACCACGCTGACGCTGCTCACCGCGCTGCCCGCACGCGCCGACCCCTCCCCGTCGCCGACCGCCACCTCCAACCCCGCCCCCGGCGGTACAACCACGCCGACACAACAGGAAACGGAGGAGATCCAGAAGTTCCTCGAGGAACAGAACGAGAAGCTGTCGAAGTCCGCGCAGGCCGCGCTGATGGAGGCCAAAGCGGACGATCTGCGCAAGCAACTGCCCGACGAGGGCGGCATCCTCGGCGTCTTCAACGTCACCGACGTCAACAACCTGCCCATCAGCGTCTACACGGTGAAATCGGACACCGGCAACTTCATGCGCTGGGACCTCGGGATGATGAACTTCCTCACCGAGGGCTTCTACATGGGCACCAAGTGGGCGGTCGCGTTCGTCTGCTGGCTGATGGCCTGGGCGCTGTCGTTCGGACTGGCCAAGCTACTGCTCTCGCCGGCCCTGTCCATCGCCAACTCCCTGCACAGCCGCGTCATCATGGAGATGGGACTGCCCAGCCTGTTCCTCGCCCTGTGCGGCCTGATCTGCACCGCGCGGATCTTCTTCGGAGACCGGGCCAAGGGCTGGGGCGACGCCGCGGTGTCCCTCGTCCTGGCCGCGCTCACCACCACACTCCTGTCGTCCACCCCGCAGACCCTGCTCGGCGACAACGACGGCGCCATCGCCGTGACACGCGGCTTCGCCCTCGAGGTCGCCGACGTCATCCTCGACGCCGACCCCACCACCCCGTGGGCCACCAACGACGTCACCACGCCCGCCACCGCGTACACGCTGACGCGGCCGCTGACCGATGCCCTCACCGATGCCTTCGTGGTCAAGCCGGCCATGCTGCTGCAGTACGGCCAGACGTTCGAGGGCAAGTGCGCCACCGAGTACGGCGAGAAGCGAATCGAGCAGCTCGTCTACGACCGGCAGCTCGACACGATCGCCAAGCAGGCCACCCGCATCAACGGCCTGGTCGACTTCACCCCCGACGACATGCTGACCAGCGGCCTGACCTGGCAGGACACGTTCGCGTTCAAGTGGGTCATGAACCACTACGGCGGCGTGCCGATGGAGGACTTCGAAAAGGACTGCGTCAAGGGCGACATCAACGCGGCGAAGAAGGCTTCGCTCGACAAGCTCGGCGGCAGCTTCTTCCTCCTCATCGCCGCACTCATCGTGACCGTCCTCATCATCGGCCTCGTCGGCAGCTTCCTCACCGCCCAATGCCGCCTCGCCTGGGATGCCATCCGCGGCGAGCCCGCCCTCATCGCCGGCACCATCCCCGGAGCAGGACGCGCCTTCCTGTGGGACTGGACTGCCTCCGTGTGGCGCTCCCTGGCCCAGATGCTCATCGCAGTCACCTCGCTGGCCGTGTTCATCATCATCATCAAGGCCGTCCTCGACCCCGTACAGACGGACTGGGGCCGCGAACTCACCCTGCGGTTCCTCGGCGTGGACGTCGTGTGCATCGCCGCCGTCAGGAAACGCCGTCAACTCCACGCCCGCACACACCAGATCGCGAACAACCTCAAGGCCCGGCTCTCCGCCAGCCGGATCGGCGGGACGAACGGCAGCATCTTCACCCCCGCCGCCACACCCGCTCCCCGGCAACCCCGCCTGGGCCGTTCCCTGGTCCGTGGCACCCTGGCCACGGCCGCGCTCGCCACCGGCAACCCGATGACCGCATTGGCCTATGCCCTGCCGCCGTCCATCGGCGCGGCCGCCCTGATCCACCGCATCAGCCGGAATCGTCGACACCCGGCACGACCCCACCCTGCCCGGCCCGCCGGACAGCCCGCCCCGAACCAGCCCCCCGCCCCGCCACCGCCACCGGCTGGCGCGCCCGCAACCGGCCCGGCTGCCCCGGCACCTGGCGTCCCGCCCGCGCCTCCCCGGCCACCCGCGACCGCACCACCCCAGCCCAGCTCACCCCCACGCCCCACCCGGCCACCCCGGCCCACACCTCCGCCGCGCCCCTCGCACCGACCGGGCAGCCGCTCCGCCCGTCCCGCCGGCGCCCGCCCAGGCAACAACAACCTCCACCGGCACCGGCCGCGCCCGCAGCCCCCGACCCCGCCCGCCAGGTCCGCGCGACAGCAGCAGCTGCGCCGCCGCCTGGATCGCGGGATCCGCCGCAGGCCGCCGACCCCGCGCCGCAACCTGCAGCCCGACCGGTCCTCCCGCGAGGAGTACGAGTCGTACCTGAGCGAGCAGGGAGAGGCCGAGCTGCAGCGTCGTGCGGAAGCGGGCGGTGACGCCGACGATGCCTAAAGGCCGCAAGAGGTGGCTGGCCGGCGGCGCCGTGCTCCTGATGGGGGTGATCCTCATGGGTGGGGTTGCCGCCCACGTCACCGGCACCGCCGAGGCCCAGGCTCAGGCCGCCGCAGCCAAACTACGCTGCCAGAACACCGCCGGTGCCGGGCTGGACGCGGACACCGCCCAGCTGGCCGAGCAGGTCAGCGCTCTCGTCTCCGGCAGCAGCGATGTGAAGGTGTCGGGGCTGCCGGATCCGAAGGAGCAGCTGCCCAACGCGAAGATCATCGTGGCGACCGGGGTCCAGCTGGGCGTCCCGGCCCGCGGCCAGATCGTCGCACTCGCCACCGCCCTGCAGGAATCGGCCCTGCGCAACATCGACCACGGCGACGGCGATTCCGTCGGCCTGTTCCAGCAGCGCGCCTCGCAGGGCTGGGGCACCCGCGAGCAGATCATGGATCCCGTCTACGCGAGCAAGAAGTTCTACATCGCCCTGAAGTCGGTGAAGGGCTGGGAGACGTTGCCCGTCACGGTCGCCGCGCAGAAGGTCCAGAAGAGCGCGTACCCGGAGGCGTACGCAGACGACGAACCCTTGGCGACCGCGCTCCAGCAGGCGATCGCCCCGACCCTGGGGTCCACCGTGACCAGCCCCACCGGTTCAGTCGCCAACCCGTACGCGCTGAACTGCTCCCAGAACAACGACGGCTCCCAGTACGGGTCGATCCAGGCGGGCAAGCTCCCCGACGGCTACCAGATCCCCACCAACACCACGCCCGCCGCCCGGGCCGCAATCACCTGGGCCCTCCAGCAACTCGGCACTCCGTACCAGTGGGGCGGCAATTGCAGCAATCCGCACGGCAGCGACCCCAGCGGACGATGCGACTGCTCCTCGCTGATGCAGCGCGCCTACGGCGTCGCCGGCATTCAGATCACCCGCACCACCTACACCCAGATCCACGACGGCCGTGCCGTACCCGCGAACGCCAACTCCCTCCAACCCGGCGACCTCGTCTTCACCGAGGGATCCATCTCCCGGCCCGAGCACGTGGCGATGGCGATCGGCGACGGCCTGCTCGTGCAGGCGCCGCGCCCGGGCCGGGTCGTCGAGGTGGCGAAGGTCGCCACACACGGTGCCATCCTCGTCGTACGGCGCATTGCGTGACCGGCCGTTCACCAGCGGTCTGACCGCCAGTCGCAGAAAGCCCTCGTCGGCACCTCACGCCCACGCCGGGTCCCTGCGCCGCCATTACGGGTTCGCCATCACGCCCGGTCCGAGGTGATCTCCAGCTCGGCGCCGCCGTCGGCATCACCAAGCAGGCCGAACCAGCACCATCTCCTTCCCAAGCCCGCTCCCTACCGGGAAGCACTGGATCCCTGGAGCAGCCTCGCCACCGAGGACGGCATCACCCTGGTACCGGAGTGGAAACTATGGGAACTACGGACGAACCTGACGCCGCCCACCGCCCTAGATATTCTCCGGCCCGGCCGTCTGCCACGGGGGAGCGAAATGATCAGCACGAACGGTCCATCCGGCCGCGCTAGATGCCTGACAGATGTTCCCGACATGACGTGCCGGACGGAGCCAGACGGGATGATCCCAGCGCCCGCGTCAGCGGCCCGTCTTTTCTGCGATCCACCGTTCCAGCGCTGCCCGCTCCTCGAAGGAGGCGTGCTTCTCCGCGTAGCCACGAACGACGTCGTAGAGACGGCCCTGGAGCTCTCCGTACTCGTCGAACCGGTGAAGAACCGCTCGGGAGAACTCACCGATGGAGACGTCGTCCTGCTCGTCGGCCTTGGCGGCCGCGTCGTGGAAGGCGGCGACCACGAGCAGCCGTGCGGTGGCCTCATCGTCGGGACTCGCGTACATGACCAGCTCCCTCCCCAGGTTATGAGGAGAATATCCGGGGTCAGACGCAATGTTCCCGGCGAGCTCAACGCTTGACGCTCACTCAGATTCTTCGTCAGGAGCGATTCTCCGCTCCGCCCCCTTCGGTGTCCGGGGCGCCGTTCGTGCAGACCTTGCCAGGCCTGGCGGCAGGAATCGGACAACCAGGCCGTCCGCAGGGCAGCCCCTGGGTCTCACTTGGCGTGACCGGACCGCCTGCGCCAGCTCATCCTTGCCCAGTCGGACGGACCGGGTGGTGCTGCTGCGTGCCCTGGCTGCCGCAGCGTCCACCCGCATTGGAGCGGAGCCCGGGGTGCTCTTCGCGCAATCCCGGCCGGGGGTCGGGGCAGCGGTGTCAGTCGTGGATGGTCGTGCAGGCCCGGCGGTCGTAGCCGTCGAACTCCACACACAGCTGGCTGTTGTTGGGGAAGGATCGGCTCTTGAACTTCCAGGAGACGTACTCGAACTGGTAGCCCCGCACGTTCCGAGCGTCGCTGTACGTCCAGCCCCGGACTTCCTGCACCCCCTGGCCGTGCTGCCACAGAGAGAGGTTGGCGCGGGCGCCGGCCTCCTGGCCGTCCAGCAGGGCGCGTACCTCCTTGACCTTGAGTTTGGTGCCGATGACGCCGATGTGTACGGGCCGTCGTCGCCGCCTCCGTTGGCGTGGGCGGGGGCGGCGGTGCACAGGATGGCGACGGCCGCCAGGGACATCACTTTCCTCATATCCGGTCCAACGGCGGTACGAGCCGTGCGGGTCACGGGCATCGCGGAGGATCACCCACACCAGCCGAAAGTAAAGCAACGGCAAAGTGTTGGGGGTGGTGTCCCAACGGGCCCGCCGGGCGGACTTGGTCGGGGTGAAGGAAGTTCTCCACGACCACCTGGAGGCCACCGTGAAGACCACGCCCCGCTCCGTTGCCCAGGCACCCGCATGAACGGCGGATCCCTCCCCGACGGCGCGCAACTGCTGCTCGACATCGCCCACTGGATCGCCGTCGCCGCGCCCTATTTGGCCGTCGTGGTCGCCGTCGGGTTCATCGCCGCGTGCGGGATCTCCTGGCGGCGCGCTCTGCTCGTGCGCGACGCCCTGGCCGGACGTGTCCGCGTCGAGGCGGTACCGACCAGCACCTTCGATCCGGGAGAGGGCGAAGTGCGGCGCTGGTCCCAGCACTTGGGTCGCATCAGCTACGCCGCTGGCGGCACCCCGCGGCGCGGGCGGGCCGCCCGGCTGCACTACAGCGCCGAGCACGGCCGGATGCGCTGCTACCTCGAAGGCCACGCCCACGCGCAGGCCGTACTGACCATGCCGGGCTTCGCCGAGGTCGAGATCCGCGGCGGCGGGTCCCGCAGTGACATCCAGCCGGTCCGGTTCTCCGTGCCCGCCCCGCGCCGGAGCCACTCGTGACAACCCTCATCGACCTGCCCAAGCCGCGCGGCGCGGCGATCTCCGGGCGCGCAGGGTCCTCGTACGTCGAGCGCGCCGAGCTGGTTCTCGCGTTGCCCGACCAGCGGCCGCTGGCCTCGCTCGGCCTGCACCCCGACCCGCTGCACCAGCTGGCGACCGCCCTGTCCGGCGTGCGCACCGAGGACGGCGAGCGTGCCGACGTCGTCCTGGACCTGCTACCCGTCCCCGAGCGTCAGCTGGCCCGCCGCCGTCGCCGGCTGCTGGCGGCCGCCCGGCGCCGCGGACCGTCCGCGTACGGCGAGCGGCTGACTGGCTCGTTCAGCGGGGCGGGCATCATGGCGTCGCTGACCGCGGCCTGGAACGGCGGCAGGACCTCGGGCAGCGCGCGGGGCGAGCGGCTGCCGCGCATGACCGATGTGCGCGACGGCATCGGCAAGTTCGAGCCCTCCGCCGGCCCGGTCTTCGCCGTCCAGCTGCTGCTGCGCACTACGGCTGCGCACCCGCAGGCCGCCCGGGCGCGCATGAACCAGCTCCTGGCGGTGTTCGCGGCCACGTCCGGCGAGAACTACCTCAAGCCCCGCCGGCCCCGGTCGCGGCGCGCCATTTCCTCCTTCGACCGGCGCTTCACCACGGGCGAGTTCCACCCGCGCCGACGGCAGTGGATGACCGTCCCGGAACTGTGCGGGTTCCTCAAACCGCCCACCCGCAGCTGCACCGCCTCCAGCGTGGTCCGCTCCGGCGGCGTCGTCCCACCCGCGCCGGCCACCCTGCCCGTCTACACCGGCCAGCGCGACCTGGTGCCGCTCGGCGCGGTCACCTACGCCGACGGCCGCGAACGCATCGGCGCCGCCCGCGTCAAGGACCTCCTGTTCGCTCTGGTGTTGGGGAAGGCTGGGCACGGCAAGACCGAGGAAGCCCTCGTGCAGGCCATCGCGCTCGCGCACAACGGATACGGCGTGTGGTTCCTGGACCCGCACGGCGAGGCGTGGGCCCGGGCCAAGCCCTACCTGGCCCATCCGCAGATCACCTCCCGGCTGTGGGAGATCAACCTCGCCGAGGCCGACGAAGACCAGCTCGTCGTCTCCTGGAACCCGCTGTCGATGGAACGCCGCAAGGCCTCGGACGTACAGAAGGTCGTCCGCGCCGTCACCGAAGGCATCGCCGCCGCCCAGGACTGGGGCGACCACGCCCCGCGCGCCCGCACCATCCTGGCCCGCGCCGCGCAGGCCCTGGCGCTGCTCAACCTCAAGGCCGTCCGCGAAGGCCACCCCGAGATGCAGGCCACGCTCTTCCAGATCCGGACCTGGCTCGTCGACGAGGAATGGCGCGAGGCGCTCCTGCCCCACCTGCCCACCAGCGCGCGGGACTACTGGGAGAAGACGTTCCCCCGGGTCGCCGCCGACGCCGTGCCGACCGTCACCTACGCGATCGACCGGCTCGACACCTCGCCCTCCCTGCAGGCCTTCTTCGGCAACCCGACCTCCGCCTACGACGTCCGCGAGGCCATGGACACCAGCCAGGTCGTGTTCGTCTGCCCCAGCGGTTCGGAGGCCGACTCGCTGGTCGCCTGCCTCCTCATCCACGATCTGCACCGCGCCGGCCTCTCCCGCCAGGACACCCCTCGCGAGCAGCGGGCCACATTCTGGTCATGGATCGACGAGCTGACCGCCCTGGACGCCTCGAGCAAGGGCTTCCTCGCCGCGATCTGCGAGCAACTACGCAAGTACGAAGTCCGGATGACCGGCATGACCCAGATGGTGCTGCGGCTGAGCGCCATCACCCGGCAGGCCCTACTACAGAACCGGTCGCTGCTGGCGACCTGCGCCGCCGACCACGACGAAGCGGACTTCGTCGCCCGGCGCTGGAACCGCCAGGTCTCCCCGGAGACCATCACCGCGCTGCCGAAGTACCACTACATCATGTCGCTCAACCTCGACGGCCAGCCCACCAGCCCGTTCCGTGTACGCGGCCTGCCCGTCGAGGAGGTCTTCGCCCACTACGACAACCCCGGCGGCATCAGGGATCTGGACCGGGCGATCGACACCAACATGCGCCGCCGACGGCTCGGCGACATCCTCGAGTGCCTCGAGCAGCTCAACGGTGCCGTCCTCGCCCACCACACCCGGCGCGGCCCCGCCCAGAGCTCCGCCAGTGACCCCACCAGCGTCGTCGACTGAGGCGAGCACCCGATGCCATACCCCACCCCAACGCCGATGGGCGCCAACGATGTTGGCCAGCAGGCCCTGACCGTCCTGTACCAGCACCGCTTGATCTCCACCCAGCAGCTGCACCAGATGCTCACCCCGCACCACACGCGCGCCGAGTACCTGCGCCGCCAACTGCACCTCCTGCGCGACCGGGGCCTGGTCGAGCGCGTCGGCCGGCGCGCCCACGGACAGACCGATCTGCTGTGGTGGCTCACCGAGCCCGGCGCCACCGCGGTCGAGGCCACCGGCCTGCTGCCCCAGCGCCCGTACCGGATGAGCCCAGAGGCGGCCGCGGGCCCCCTGCAGGAGCACACCCTCGCCACCGTCGAGACCGGTCTGGCGTTCGTCACGCACGCCCGCGCCCTCGGCCACGAGTGCGGGCCGCTGGACTGGTCGCCCGAGATCGCCCACACCTACCGCGACGAACAGCGCCCCGGCGAGGACCTGCGCCTGATCCCGGACGCCGTCCTCAACTACGTCCACGTCTCCGGCCGGCAGCGCACCCTACTCACCTTCATGATCGAGGTCGACCGGACGCAGATGACGATCGCGCGCCTCGCCCAGAAGCTCCACGCCTACGCCGCCTATCAGCGCTACGTGCCCCAGCCCCCGGCCGGCCGCGGGCCGCGGCCGGCACGCCGTACGGCCACGGCACCGGCCTGGCGCTCCCGTTACCCCGCCCAGTCGTTCCCGCGCATCCTGCTGGTTCTTACCGGGGCCTCCCCTGAGCGGTTGGAGCGCCGGATCGCCGACCTGCGCAGCCTCTCGGCCGCCGACCCGGTTCTCGCCGCCATCGCCCTGCGCGCTGGCGTCACCACCCTCGACCAGCTGCGCGAGCACGGCCCCTTCAGCAAGATCTTCATTCCTGTGCTCGGCGACGCCGCTCCTGTCGACGCTCTGATGCGGCCCCAGCCGACCATCAAGGCGCCGGCCGCATGACCGCCCGCCACGCCCACGGATCCGCCCGGGCCTCCGCCGTCGTTGTCCCCCTCATCCCGCTCGCCGGTACCGACAGCACCACGGAGGCGACGGGTGCGGAGTCGTTCATCACCGAACTGACCAGCGCCGTGAGGCATCTGGAGAAGGCCCTCGAGCTCGGCGGGACGCCGGCCCGGTTCCTGCTGCCCAACGGCGCCACCGTCACCGCGGCCCAACCGCGCCTGTGGGTGGCCCAGCACACCGCCCGGGTGCAGAACCTCCTCGACCAGATCACCGGACCGTACACCGACCCGCAGACCTGACCCACCGCGCCACGAAGGAGCCTTTGATGCGACTCTTCCGCCTCCGCCGCACGCCCCGTCCTGCCACTGCGGCCCCGAACCCCGCACCCGACTGCTTCCCGGCGGCCTGCGCCGACATGAGGCCGCTGCCGAAGCTGTTCTCACCCCTGATCGCCGAGATGATGGCCACCTATTGCCACACCAAGCACCTGGCCGGCCTCGCCCAGGACGAACGCTGCCCGGCCGAGTACCAGCTGGTGGCACGCTCCATCGTCCAGCACGTGCTGGAAGGGTGGCAGAACCAGACCGGCGGCCGCGGAACGATAGAGGACCTCCTGCTGGGACCGTGGACGTCCCGCGCAGCAGTCGTTCCGGCACCTCCCGCAGCCGATTTTCCCGTTGCACGGGAGCACCGAGTTGCGTCCTGATCACACGTCACCGGCCGTACGAAACGCTCGTTGGACTCAGGCCAGCGACACGACAACGCGTCAAGAACACGCGAGCGACACGGGGGATAGGCACGTGAAACGTGTGCCGACCGGCTCAGCGGTGGCACTAGGGTGGACCCGCGCTGTCCTCTGCGCCCACCCGGAGGCTGGAACGGCACCTCGGACACGACGAAGGCCCCGCATGGCACCAGGTCGCCACAACCTGGTTCGCGCCACGGGGGCCGGGTCGGTGCGAGGAAGCTTCTCGTCAAATGCGTCTCGCACGGCGCGGGACCGAGGTCTTGGAAACGAGGTCTCGCTGCAGTGCAGCGTACCCGGAACTGTCCCTCGGGACACAACAAGCACCGCCAGGTGGAGGCTGTGTCAGCTCCAGCCCACTGGCGGATTTCCGCATGCCGTCCGGCATGCGGCTCTACCGCGGTCCCCATTGAGGGGGGCTGGATGACGTAACCCATCGAAGGGGCGGATCCCAGCGGCGCCTTCCCCAGGCCACCGCTGCCGTCCCTGGCCACGAGGCCCGGTTGCCACCGGGCCGTTCGGCCGAACTGCCACCGCCATCTCCAGGGGGCCTAATCCCTGGTCCGGCGAAGTGCCCGACCTCCCCAGGCCGGACAGATTTTCGGTTCTCCCAGAACCCCGAAGCACCCGTCACGGGGGCTTCGTGCGCTTCGGCGCAGGAACTCCGAAGACAGGAGACATAATGCAGCACGTTTTGGCGTGCCGCCATATCAACCCGGCGGCACGCCCGGATGTGTCCAAGACCGCACTGGTCGCGAACACGTCCCGTCACACTTTCGATCTCATCTGTGACACCGCCGCCCAGGAGATCGGCACCACCCCGTCCCGGCACCTTCTCCGAGCCTCGGACTTCCTCGCTGCCGTGCAGTTCATGGTTGGTGCCGGATTCCACCCGAGGGCCGGCCGTACGACGGTGCAGCTGGCCGAGGCATTCGCCGAGCGCATGGCGAACAGCCGCGACGGGCACTTCCCGTTCAAGGCCGAGGCCACGGCCCGCGAGCTCGGCCTGAAGCGGCGGGCTGTGCTCAATCATGCCCGCTACCTGCGGGAACTCGGTCTGATCGCCTATGTGGAGCACGGCTCGAAGAAGAACGTGCTGCGGACCCGCTACGGCGCCGCTTGGACGAGCGAGCACGGATACCGCGGTACCGCCACCCTGTTTGCCGCGGTTGCGCCGCGGATGTGGGACGACGCCATGGGCCACCGGATCGAGGGGGAGGGATACACGGCCCGGATGGTTGGCGTCACGGACGGCGGCCGCGAACTGGCGGTCGCGGCCGCCGTGAAACGGCAGCGGGAACGGCTGAGCGACGAGCAGATGGAGCCTGTGGATAACTCCGGTTCGTGCACCCCTTCTGTGGTGGTACCTCAGCCCCGTACTTCCGGTGCTGTAGATGGGGGGATGAAAGACAGGACGCGCAAGCACACCTGCTCGGAGAACGCTCGCAAACACCGTGCCAAAGGCTCGACGGGATGGTCGGCTGCCCGAACTGCCGCCGCCATGCGTGAGGCCCAGTGGGTGCAGCTGCACACGTGGTGGGCCCAGGAGGCGTGTGTCCGCCAACTCGGCTTCGCACTGCGGCCGTTCTTCGATGCAGGGTGGACCCAAGAGGAGATCGCTCGGGAGCTGGCGCGCTGGACCGTGCCGCTGCGGCCCCGTCACGTCGCGTCCTACATCGCCTCGGAGATCCGCCGCCGGGTCAATTCCGGGACGCTCTTCATGCCCGACGGCCTGGTGGCGCCCTACCGGCAACCCGAGGCATCGACTTGGGACGACGGCTCGACTCGGCACGGTTCCCGGTATGCCGCGATGCAGGTCCAGAAGGCCGCCACTTACCGGCCTGCAGCCGCACGTGCGGTCACAGCCCTGCAGGAAGTCCGTGCGCTTCTCGCCAGCCGCGTGAAACTTCAGGTATCCCCCTGGGGGAAGCGCCCCGTGCCGGGCGCGCGCCCCGAGAACGTGCTCCTGACCAGCGAGGAATTCGCCACGCTGCTAGAGACCACCCACCCGGTCGTGGCCTGCGAAACACTGTGGGTTCAGGCCGAGAAAGTCGCGGAACACCGGATCGAGGCGGAGAGCCGTCTCGACTCATGGGAGTACTGGCCGCCAGCTCCACCGGAGCCTCGGTAGATCATGTTGTTTCGACGCCATCGCAAGTGGGTGCGGCCTGTCCCGCCACAGGGTGATCCAGCTCGCAAATGGGTTGACGCATCACTTATGCATAGAGCAATTAGTCGACATTCGTATCCGCTTGTGACCAGATACATCCCGAGTTGCGAACGAGAACTTTCTTTTGCCGTTGGGACGTTGGCTGATGCTTGCGTAACCTGGCGACTACGCATAGCGCATCAGCGCAGCTTGACCAGGTTTCATGGGCGGGCAGCAGGACGGGCGCCTCTACGCCGGCAGTCCGCCCACCGCGCGCCGAACGGGGAGGCAACGTGAACCGCCGCGCACATCGGAATCCTCATTCTGTTGTTCGCTTCCGAAATTGCGCCGCCGCTGCCCTCGCCCTGTGGGCTGCACTGGCCCTGACGGCGTGTAGCTCATCGGACGGGGACAGCAAGGCCTCTGCCGGGACATCGACCCCGGCCTCAACGCCCACCTCATCGACCGCTTCCCCGGACCCGGATGCGGCGGAGAAGGAAGCGGTACTAAAAGCGTACGACGCCTTCTGGGGCGCGCAGGTAAAGGCGTACGCGCAGGCCGATATCAAGGGCACGGACCTGAAGAAGTACGCCACGAAGAAGGCCCTCGGTGACGCGATGGGCGACGTGCTGGTCATGAAGAACGCCGGCACCGCCACCACAGGCGCTCCCACGCACCAGGCCCGGGTCACGTCGATGGCCCTTTCAGGGGACATCCCCAAGGCCAGCGTGCAGGACTGCCTGGACATCTCGAACTGGAAGACCATCAAGAAGAAGTCGGGCAAGGTGCAGCCGTTCCCGTCCAATCAGCCACTGCGCTACATCACCACGGCCAAGGCGGAGAAGTGGGGGAAGCAGTGGATGATCACAGAGCTGACTCCGGAGGGGGACCGCACATGCTGAGACGACTCCCGCTGACGATCCTGCTGTCAATGACCGCAATCTCCGCAGTCTCGGTCTTACCGGCGGCCGCCGACGACCCTCCCGTCATCGGCGGCGACTGCCAGGGCACCAGCAAGTTCGTCACAGTGTGCCGACAGGATCCCGGATCAGGGGGCGGCTCCCATCAGCAAGGCGGCTCCTCCAACAACGGCTCGGGCAAGAGCAAGGCCAACAGCAAGCCCAGACCACAGACCTGCTCGGTGGAGCGCCTTGCCCCCCAGCCGCCCGCCGGCGACCCCGTATGGGACGGGCACAAACCAGGCGACGGAGCGATCTACATCCGAGTGTGTCTCAGCGACGCCCTCGGCGCTGCAGCAGGCGCCCAAGTTGTACCAAAGGTCTTCTGGGCCGCCGAAGCCCCGCAGGTCAACATCGACCCGGAGCAACTGGCACGCGCGGCCGTCGACAAAATGTTGCTGACCGGCCCGAACATTGCCAGCCCACGCGGTACAGGCCGATATGTGGTCGGGATGCCGATGTGGATGTGGGTCAACCAGAGCACCACCACTTACGGCCCGAACTCAGCATCGGCCTCCCTGGCCGGGGTAACGGTCACCGCCACCGCGAAGGTCTCCTCGATCAGCTGGGACATGGGCGACGGCACCGCCGCTGTGGTGTGCAACGGACCCGGCACGAAGTACGAGACGTCCATGGGCAAGGCACAGTCCCCGGACTGCGGTCACCTCTACGACAACGCCTCCACCGACCAAAGCGGCGGGAAGTACCACGGCACCGCGACGGCCACCTGGACCGTCGACTGGGAGGTGACCGGAGGCCCCGCCGAAAACGGACAGTTCACCGAGACACGCCAGAGCCCCTTCACCGTCGAAGTACGTGAAGTACAGGTCCTGAACTGACATCGCGCCACGCACACCAGAGCACACCGAAAGGTCCCTGACCGTCATGGAATCTGCCGCCCCGGCCGTGCCACGCCCAACCGGCTCGGACCGTCCCGAGCTGCCGATCACCACCACAGCTCCTGTCAAGCGCGAGCGCCGCTGGTCCGTGGCCGCCCTGTGCATCGTGCTCGCGGTGGTCTGTGCCCTGGGCGCGGCCTGGGCGGTCAACTCCGCGAGCGACCGGGTGAAGGTGCTCGCTGTCGCCCGCGACGTACCGGCCGGCCAGGCCCTGACAGCAGCGGACATCACCATCGCCGAAGTATCCGCCGACGCCGCGCTCTCCCCGCTTCCGGCCGCCGACAAGACATCCGTCCTGGGCAAGCGCGCGGCCATCGACCTGCGCAGGCGCGGGCTCCTGCTCTCCTCGCAACTGGCGGCCGGCACTGGGCTCGGCGACAACAAGCAGCAGGTCGGCGTCCTGGTCAAGCGCGGCCAGGCCCCCGCCGGAACGCTGGCACCAGGCGACAAGGTCCTCGCCGTCACCACCCCGGCCCAGGGCAGCACCTCATCGACGAAGGACGACACCGACCCCACCTCGATCGAGACCGTCGTGGTGTCGGTGTCCCGCCCGGACGCCTCCGGCGCGGTCGTCGTCAACCTCGCCGTCGACACCGGCGACGGCCCCGCGCTGGCCACCCGAGCCTCCCAGGGCCGCATCGCTCTCGTCCGGGAACCGCGGAGCAAGTAACCCATGCCCGTAACCACACTGGTCTCCGCGAAGTCCTGCGGCGTCACCACCACCGCACTCGCCCTCACGCTCGCGTCCAAGCGGTCCTCGCTGCTCGCCGAGTGCGATCCGGCCGGCGGCACCATCCGGGCCGGCCTGCTGGGCGGCCAGGTCAACGCAGGCGTCGGCCTCTACCACCTCGCCCGCGCCGAACGCACCGGCCCCGAGGCCCTCGCCCACGCCTTCGCCTCGCACCTGTGGCACCTCGACCAGGCCGGGCACCGCAAACTGCTGCCCGGGCTGACCGACCCGGCCCAGGCCGCCGCCCTGGCCCGCACCTGGCCCGCGCTCGCCGACGTCCTCCACGTCATGGCCCAGCAAGCCGGCCACGACGTCGTCATCGACGGCGGCCGCCTCGCCCTCGAGGCCGGACACCTCCACCCGACCCTCACCCCGGCCCCACTGCTCTACCGCGCCGACCTGGTCCTGCTCGTCGTACGAGGCACCGAACAGTCCCTCGCCCTGGCCCGCCACGTCATCCCACCACTGCGCACCGAACTGACCGAACGGGGATCCGGCGCCGACGCGCTCGGCCTGCTGCTCATCGAGGACGGCACCTTCCGCGCCCACCAGGTCTCCGCAGCCCTGGGAACACCGGTGATTGCCGCCCTGCCCTACGCCCCCGACGTCGCCCACTACCTCACCGCCGGCGGGCACCCACCCCGTGGCTACGGCCGCAGCCCGCTGCTGCGGTACGCCCGTACGGCAGCCGAGCAGATCGAGGCCGCGGCGGCCCGCCGCCAGCTCCAGCAGCAGTACCCCCCTGCCGCTCCGCAGCTGGCGGGAATCCTGCAGCGGCTGAACCAGCAGCACGCTGACGGGGGAGTGAAGCATGGCTGATACCCACCAGCGTCCCGGCGTCAACGGACATCAGCCGGCCCTGGGCCGCGACGACATCGCCGGCCTGCTCACCGGGCACCTCACCCAGCGCCGCCCGCCCGAGGCGCGCCCCACGCCCACCACACCGGCAGTGCCGCCCACCGCCGTCCCGCCCGCACGGACCGACCCTGCCGCGGTGCCCCGCCTCGCCGACCTGCCCGGCGAGCTGCCGGTGGACTGGGACGTCATCGAGACACTGCAAGCCGACGTCTCCAAACAGCTCACTGCCCGGGATCCCCAGCGGCTCCTCGAGGAAGCCGACCGGCGAGCAATGGCCCGCTCCCTGGTCACCACCGCGGTTGCCGACTGGTCCGCCAAGTACGCCCAGGCCAACGTTCCGCTGACCGAGCTGCAGGAACAGGCCATCGCCACCGCGGTGTTCAACTCCATGTACCGCGGCGGCCGCCTGCAAAGCCTCCTCGACGAGGACGGCGTCGAAGACGTCATGGTCGACGGCCTGCGTGCCCACGTCGAATACCTCGACCGGCCGCGCCGCACCCTCGAGCGGGTCGCCGACTCCCACGAGGAGCTCATCGCCTGGGTCAACCGGATGGCCCGCCTGTCCGGCCACGGCGAGAGGGGCCTGACGCAGTCCACCCCGATGGTGGGCTTCCGCATGCCCGACGGCTCCCGCGTGACCGCCTCCATGCTCACCAGCCGCCCGTCGGTTGTCATCCGCAAGCACCGTCTGCGCGACACCGGGCTGGGCGAGCTGCGCGCCTGGGGGACCGTCAACGTGATCCTGCAGTACTTCCTGCGGGCCTGCGTCCAGGCCCGGATGAACCTGCTCGTGGTCGGCGACATGGGCGCCGGCAAGACCTCCCTGCTCCGTGCGCTCGGCCGCGAGATTCCCGCGGACGAACGCCTCGTCACCCTGGAATCGGACCGCGAGCTGTACCTGGACGAACCGGCCGCCTACGGCCAGCCTGGCCCCGTCACCTTCTCGTTCGAGGCCCGGCAGAGCAACGGCGAGATCCTCGGCGACAAGCTGGCCGGGGAGGTGAGCATCTCCGACATGTTCGCCACCGCCCTGCGCTACAACGCCACCCGCGTCATCGTCGGCGAGGTCCGCTCCACCGAGATCGTGCCCATGCTGCAGGCCATGTCCGCCGGCGGGTCCGGATCGATGTGCACGATGCACGTGCGCCGCCCGCACGCCATCATCAGCCGCCTGGTGCAGCTGTGCACCGAGGCCGGCATGGCCACCGAAGCCGCCCACCACCTCATCGCCGCCTCCATCGACGTCGTCGTCTACATCACCTACGACTGGGACGACGTGAAGTACGGCGGCCGCAAGCACCGCTACGTCAGCCACGTCTACGAGGTCCACGACGTCGTCGGCGAAGGCGGCCGCCCCACCACCACCGAAATCTTCGGCCCGCACGGCCCCCAGGAGCCGCGCGCCGTCTTCAAGAACATGCCCTCCTTCGTCGGCGAGCTGGAGAACAAGTCCCGTTTCCCCGACCTCGAAGGCAGCCCTTCCTTCCACCGCACCTGGCTGACCGACAACCCGCTGGGCGCGTGGGGCGGGCCCCTGCAGCGAAAGGGCCCCCAGTCATGACGCCACCCGCCCGCACCCTGCCGGTACGCACGGGGGAGGCCCGGTGACCACCTCCCAGCTGGCCCTCATTGCCGCCCTGAGCGCCATCCTCGCCGTCGTCGCCCTCATCACCCTCGTCCGGGAGATCCGCGGCCGGGTACCCGACCCGCTCAAACCACGCCGTCAGTTCGCTGCCCGCATCCACCGTGCCAGGGCCGAACTTCCCGAGAAGTGGCAGGCCCGCTGGCGGTACCTGGTCACCACCGCCAGCATCGTCACCCTCGGAGTGTGGGCATACACGGGCTGGCCCGTGCACGGCCTGCTCGCCGGAGCCGCCGTCCTCGGCCTGCCGTTCGTCCTCAACCCCGGCACCTCTGCCCAAGCGCGCATCGAACGCCTCGAAGCCCTCGCGCAGTGGCTCAACCATCTCGCCGGTGTCCACACTGCGGGCATCGGCCTGCCGGCCACGATCCGCGCCTCGGCCCGCAACGCCCCCTCGCCGATCGCGGCGAACGTCCGCGCCCTGTCCGAGCGGCTGCGCTCCGGAATGGAAGCACACGACGCCTTCGACCTGTTCGCCGACGAGATGGCCGACGGCGTCTTCGACCACGTGGTACTGCTCTTCCAGTCCCACGCCGTCTACAAGGGCCCGGGCCTCGCCGACGCGCTCGAAGCCATGGCCGTCACCATCCACCAGCAGGCCGCCGACGCCCGCGACGTCGAAGCCGACCGGGCCAAGGTCCGCAAGTCCTCCCGCCTGGTGTCCATCGTCATCTGCATCGTCGTACTCGGCTGCATGCTGAACGAGGCCTGGTCGGCCTGGTACCAGACCCCGGCCGGGCAGATCGTGCTCGCTCTCCTCGGCGGCGGCTTCGCCTGGACGCTGATGCTGCTGCGCCGCATCGCCCGCACCGCCCCCGACCCCCGCCTGATCGAGATCGGCAAGCACCGCACGCAGGACATCGCCCTCGGCTACGCGTTCGGAGCAGGTGATGCCAGTCCACGGGCCTGGGCCCCGGCGGCCGCCGCCCCTGCCCGGAAGGACAATGCCCGGTGATTCCCCTCAACGTCATCGCGCCCGCAGCAGCCGCAGGCGTCCTGATCGGACTCGGCGTACGCGCCGCCTGGCCTGCCAGACCCGACCTGACCAGCGCCCTGGACCGGCTGGACGTGAGCAAGGCGCCCACCGTCCTACCCACCGGCACGCCGGCCCCCACCGGATCGCTGCCCGAACGGGTCGGCAACCGGCTCCTTGCCGACCTCGGCGACCGCATCGCTCTCCCGCTGCGCGACCTGAATCTGCTGCGCATCAGCCCGGCCGAACACCTCGGCAAGCGGGTTCTGTTCGCCTTCTACGGCCTGATCATGCCGCTGCTGCTGCAGGCGATGCTCGCGCTGGCCGGGGCCCCGTTTCCCTACGTCGTCCCCACCGGGCTCTCCCTCGGCCTCGCCGTGCTGTTTTGGCTGTGGCCCGGCCGCGAGGTCGCCAAGGAAGCCGGCGAGGCCCGCCTGATCGTCCGGCATGCCGCCGCCTCCTACCTCGAGCGCGTCGCGCTCGCCCGGGTCGCCAACTCTGGCGCCGCCCAGGCCCTGACCGACACCGCCCGCGTCGGCGAGAACTTCATCTTCGAGCGGATGCGCCAGGTCTTCCACCAGGCCGACCTCGCCGGCGTCACCCCATGGGACGCCCTGAAACAGCTCGGCGAAGAACTCGACATCCCAGAACTCACCCGGCCCGCGGACACCCTCGCCCTGGCCGGAGACGGCGCCGCTGTCTACACCACCCTGCAGGCGCAGGCCCGGCAACTGCGCATCGCCCTGCTGACCGACCAGAAAGCCAAGGCCAACGAGGCCAGCGCCGCCATGATCCTGCCGGTCACATTCGGCGTCATCCTCATGATCACCTTCGTGATGATTCCCCTCACGATCACGATTCTCGGCAGCTGACACAAAAGGAAGAACGATGGACCTCACCTACCTCACGACCCTGCTGCGGGCCCGCTGGGAACAGCTGAAGAACGCCGCCGACAGCGGCCAGTCGACCACCGAACTTGCTGTCATGGCAGCCGTCCTCGTCGTGGTCGCCGGACTCGTGGTCGCCGCCATCAGAACGAAAGTGCTCGAGAAGATCGGCATCATCAACGGCGGCTGACCGCCGGATCCACTACCGGGGAGGGGAACAGGTGAAGGCACGTGGGAGCAGCCGCCGCTGGCGGGCCCTCGCCATACGGCTACGCACCGACCGCGGCGCTGGCAGCGTCGAAGTCGCCGTCCTGGCCATCGTGGTGCTGATGCTCGTCTTCACCATCATCCAGGTCGGCCTCTTCTACCACGCCCGCAAGGTCGCCCAGTCCGCAGCAAGGCAAGGCGTCGACGCCGGCCGCCAGTTCGGCTCCACTCCCGGCGACGGCGTCGCCCAGGCCCAGGACTTCCTCGCCAAGTTCGGAGGCAGCGTGCGCGGCGCATCGGTCTCCTCCGCCGGCAGCACCGCCGAGGACATCCACATCACGGTCACCGGGCACGTCGCCACCCTCGTTCCCGGCCTGGAACTGACGGTCAGCCAGGATGCCCACGGCCCCATCGAACGCTGGACAAATCCATGATCCGTCTCCGCACCCCCGTGCGCCGAGCGGGCCGCGACCGGGGCAGCGCCGCACTGGAAGTCGCGGTGATCGCCCCAGCCATCATCGCCCTGCTCGGCCTGATGATCGCCTTCGGCCGTGTCGTCGACGCCGACGGAGCCGTCGACGCGGCCGCCCACGCGGCCGCCCGCGCCGCCTCCCTCGAGCGCGACGCCACCAGCGCACAGACCCAGGCCCGCGCCGCCGCCGAGGACACCCTCAGCGGCGACGGCATCACCTGCCAGAGCACCAACGTCGCCGTCGACACCTCCGGCTACTCCCTCGACGTCGGCCAGGCGGCCACCGTGACCGCCACGATCTCCTGCATCGCGCGACTGTCGGACATCGGACTGCCCGGACTGCCCGGCTCCAAGACCCTCACCGCCACCTTCACCAGCCCCATCGACACCTACCGGGGGAGAGGGCAGTGATCCACACCGTACGGAGACACCTCACCCGCCGCCGATACGAAGCCACCCGCCGATCCGACCGCGGCTCCATGTCCCTCTTCCTGGCCCTGTCCGCGCTCGCCATCCTCATGGTCATGGGGCTCCTCGTCGACGGCGGCGGCGCACTGAACGCCAGCAACAGGGCCACCTCGCTCGCGCAGGAAGCCGCCCGTTCCGCCGGCCAGCAACTGGACCCCGCCCAGGCCATCCAGGGCACCGCCATCACCATCGACCCCGAAGCCGCACGCGGGGCCGCCCTGGACTACCTCGACGCCGCCGGCCTCCAAGGGGACGTACAGATCACCGACGCCGGGCAGACCCTGACGGTAACCGTCCACGACACCTACGCCACACACTTCGCATCCCTGCTCGGCGTGGGCACGATCCACGTGGACGGAACCGCGACCGCCCACCTGCAGACCCAAGCCGCTGGAGGCTGAGCCGCCCATGGCCCACCGCACCCCGAAGCCGCTGCGCGCCGTAGGCACACTGCTGCGCGCCCTCACCGGCCTCATCCTCCTGATCGTCCTGGTCGCTGGCGTCCCCCTCGCGCTACTGACTCTCGGCCACCAGCCCACCGAACTGTCAGGCGGGCTCAATCTCCTGCTCGAGCAGGACGACGGCACCCTGTGGCTGGTCGCACTCACCCTCATCGGCTGGGCCGCCTGGGCCGCGTTCACCGTCAGCGTCGTCGTCGAAGTCGCCGCCGTTGCCCGGCGCCGCTCCGCACCCCGCATCCGCGGCCTGGGCAGCATGCAGTCCCTGGCCAGCTTCCTGATCGGCGGTATCGTCCTGCTGGCCCCGACCGCCGCCTCGGCCGCCACCACCACACCCGCCGTCGCCGTCACCCACACCCTGGACGGCCTCAGCGCCACCGCTACTCCGGCCAGCACGGCAGCGACCAGCACCGGCTTCCCCACCCACACCGTCACGTCCGCCACCGAAACCCCCTGGGACCTCGCCGAGCAATACCTCGGCAACGGGCAGCGGTGGCGCGACGTCGCCGCCCTCAACCCGGACATCCCCGAGCTGACCTCCGGCGACCAATACCTGCCCACCAAGGCCGTCATCACGCTGCCCCTCGACGCCCGCCCCACCCCGGCCGCCGCACCCACCACCACGACGGCCGCCCCCGCATCCGACAGCCACACCACGCACACCCCCGCCCCGCACGACACGCCGACCGCCGACCACGGGGCTGGGGACAAGGCCCCCGGCGCCGGCGACTCCAGCACCCGGCAGACACCCGACCACGACGAAGTCACCGTCGCCCCTGGCGACAGCCTCTGGTCGATCGCCGACAACGAGTACGGCGACCCCAACGCGTGGCAGGACATCTACAAGGCCAACCAGGGCGAAGCCCAGCCCGGCGGCCGCCACTTCGACGACCCAGACATGATCTTCCCCGGCCAGCGACTCGATCTGCCGGACACCGCCGACCACGCCGGCTCGTCGGCAGACATCGACACCGGCCAGGACCATCCCGCCGCTCCGCCCAAGGACAAGCCGGCCGACCCTGCGCCGGACCACAGCGCCCCCAGCGCCGATGACCAGGACACCGGCAGCGACCAGGATCAGCAGGTCCCGCCCGCCTCCACTCCCGCGCCATCGGCCAGCCCCACCACCGAGCCGTCCTCCGCCGCCCCGCACACCCCGGCCCCCGCCGACACCCCCGCACCGGCCAAGACTCCCGCTCCGGCCGCCCGACCCGAGCAGGACAGCGCCAGCCCGGTCGGCGCGGTAATGGCCTGGACCGTCACCGGTGTCGTCGCCGCGGCCCTGGTCGGCACACTCGCCGTACGGCGCCGCCGACAGCAGCACCGCCGCCGTCCGGGGCGGCGCATCGCAATGCCCGCCGGCCGCGCAGCCGCCACCGAGCAGGGCCTGCGCAGCGTGCAGGCACCCACCGGTTTCGACCTGCTCAACGCCGCCCTGCGCTGTCTCGCCCTCAACCTCCAGGAAGCCAGCCGTGACCTGCCCGCCCTGAACGGGGTGGTCCTGCACGAAAGCCGCCTCGAACTCCACCTCGCCCAAGGCGCCCCGCCGTGCGCGCCCTTCACCGCATCCGGCGACCGTCAGGACCTGTGGACCTGCTCCGCCAACCACCCCGACCTTGCCGACACCGAAGCCCTGGACGGCGTCGGCGCCCCCTACCCTGCGCTCGTCTCGATCGGCTGGGACACCCAGGGACGCTATGTCCTGGTCGACCTGGAACACATCGGTCTCCTCCACCTGGACGGCGACCCGGACTTCGCCCGGCACGTCCTGCAGGCCATCGCGGTCGAGCTCGCCAACACGCCGGTGGCCGGCCACCTCGAAGTCACCGCACTCGGCCAGACCGTGCCCGGCCTGGAGACGGCCGTGCCCGAGCGCGTGGCCCGCGCCACGGACATCGACGCCGCCACAGCCGAACTCGCCGCGCACACCGGCGACCAACGCAGCGCCCTGGCCGAGCTCGGCGTCGATTCCCCGCGCGCCGCACGGCTGAGCGACGACGCCGGCGACTGGACCCCGCACATCGTTCTCGCTGAGCAGCTGCCCGATGGGACCACCACCGACAACCTCCTGTCGACGCTCACCGAGCAGCCGCGGACGGCCAGCGCCGTCATCACCGCCACTACCGGCGCCGACCTCCCAGACGAGGCGTGGACGCTGAACTGCCAGCACCCCAACGCACTGGTCGTCCTGCCGCACTCCGGCCTGCTGGTCCGCCTGCAGTCCCTGGACGACGACCGCTTCCATGACGCGATCGAACTACTCACCACCGCCGACACGGACACCGACGTACCCGCCGCCCTCGCCGACGACTACCTGCTCGATAACGATGACGAGGGCATCGACGGCCTGCCCGATGAGTACGCCGTACTGGAGCAAGAGGACCTCGACGGCGCGGCCTCCCGCCCGGGACGCCCGCTCCCGATGCCAGCCGCCCCGGCCCTCACCATGGCCAAGGAACCAGACACCGACACCGGTCAGTCCCTCGCCGACGTCCTGTCCGGCAGCGAGGAGAACGATGGCGACGAGTCCGAAGCACCGGCCGCTGGCCCCGCCGACGTGGCCCTCGCACTGACCACGCCCTGCGTTATCCCCACGTCAGCCGTCCACGCCTCCATCCCCGCACCCGCCGAGCCGGAATCCAACGACCACACCGGCGACGAACCGCCCGGTGAATCCCTCGCCGACGTCTTGGGAAGCGACGCCGCAACCGACGACGAGCCCGCCCGGCGCCTCCCCCCACGTGGCATCCCGCGATGGCGTACCTCCGCCCCGGACACCCCGCCGATCACAGAAAATGAGCCAACCCTGAGCGGCCCGTCCATCCTTCTGCTGGGCCCCCTGGCCATCGAGGGCGCCAAGGGACGCGTCGACTCCAACCGCAAGAGTGTCGCCACTGAACTCCTGGCCTTCCTCGCCCTGAATCCCGGCAGCGACTACCACGCCGTCGACGCAGCTCTGTGGCCCGCGTCCCGCGTCAACAAGGAGATGCGCAATGCCGTCATCAGCCGCGCCCGCTCCTGGCTCGGCACCGACGCCGACGGTAACCAGCACCTGCCCCGCGTCCAGAACACTCCGGACAAGCGCTACCGACTCGGTCGGCACGTCAGCTGCGACTGGGTGACCTTCCGGAAGTACGCCCGCCAAGGCTTCGCCGACGCCACCGAAGACGGCGAACTCGCCCTGCACCGCGCCCTCGCGCTAGTCCGCGGCCGCCCCTTCGCTGGCATGGATCCCCAGCGCTATGCCTGGGCCGAGCCGACCATCCAGGAAATGGTGTCTGCCATCACGGACGTCGCCAGCGAACTGTCCACCCGCCGCCGTGAGGCCGGAGACGTCCAAGGCGCCCTGTGTGCGGCCCGCCAGGGCATGCTCTCTGTCGAGGACAGCGAAATCCTCTACCGAGCCCTCTTCCTCGCCCACCACGCCGCTGGGGATATCGACGCCGTCCGCGAGGCCGCCGCACGCCTGCGGCAGATCAACGACTCGATCGGCGGCGGCGTCGAGATGGAAGCGGAGACCGCTGAACTCCTGCGCAATCTCCTGCCGCGCCCGGTCCACACGCGATAGCTACCAGCGCCAGCGCGGTTGACGGGCAAGTCTGTGACCGCAGCCCGCGGTCCCCTCGGGCGAGTGATCTTCAAGATCGGGCCGTGACGGCACTGGTTGTCGCGGCGGTTGTTCCGGCATGACTCGACTGATCACCACGGCCGCGCTCGCGGCCGCCTTCGTCGGCTCCGTCGCCGTGATGCCGTCCGCTGAAGCCGCAGCCGCCCAGCGTCCAGTCACTGCGGCGGCCAAGCCCTGCAGCACCTGGTGGGAGGTCACCGGTAAGACGGTGGCGGTGAGGCGGCCGACCTGGAACGAAGGACCGGTGGCGAAGCCGAACTCGCCCGTCGACCACTACCTCCACAGGGGCGATCGCGTGAAGTCCTGCGTGGTCGCCATCGCACGGACCGAGCGTGGTCCCGCCTACCGCAAGTGTGGGAAGGACGGGAATATCTGGCGGGTGGTGCAAGGTGGCCAGGTCCCGGAGACCTGTCTCAAACGGGTGTGACGCCACTCCGGCGGCGTTTCCCTGGACACCACCGTCGTCCTGCTCGCCGCACTCATCGTCATTAGCCTCACGCCGCCGGGCAATCGGGTGGCTTTCGGACGGCGGTTGTGCCGACCGAAGCGGAGCAGCCGCCGTCATGCCGTCTGCCTGACAGGGGTCCGTGACTTGGGCGCGCGGGGCGCGTTGTACGGGCGATGCGCGTGTCTGCAGCCCGACCGCAGGACGGGCATGCGTCACACGGCCCCGATCCCGCCCGGCATCGGGGCCGTGTGCTGTCCCTGTGCTGGACTGAGGTCAGTGGCTGCTAGAACTGAGATTCGATGCGTGATATCGCCTGGCATAGCCCCTCTGAACTGCGGCGATGACCACCTGGCAGGCGGCTCCACGCGAAGATCATCAGCAACCAGCAGTGGCTGTCGGCACTCTCTGAATACCGCGGCCATCGCCGCCGTGCTGCTGACACCGGGGGCGTACGGACAGACCTTCGTCGATGCTCCCCCAGCTGCTGCGCAGAAAGAGCGAAGCCGGCTGCTGGGCCCTAGCGTCATAGTGCCTTGCGTTGACAGGACGGCAGGGCCCGGGCGGCCCCGGCACCCCGCGCCCTGGGCAGGGGCCGCCCCTTCACCTACGCCTGTTCGAAGTACATGGGTGCGCTGCATGAGGGTCGTCGACCAATGAACCCTCCCATCAGCTCCCCGTGATCTCAGAATCTGTGCGGCCAGAACAACGAATCAGGGATACGAACGGCGGGCGGCCGCCGGGGAGTGACGACACCGATGGCGTCTTCGGCGGCCCGCAAGGCCCGTTCGTGACTGCCGCTGCCGAGGTGATGAACAGGGCAGTTTCTGCAGTCGCCGGTCCGGGCGTGCGCATTGGGGCTGCCGTTGAGGCCCCGTACGTGGGCGAAGGCGTGTTCGGGGAAGTCGGCCCGCACCGTGTGCCACGTGCCGCATTGCTCTTCATCGGTGAGACCCGCGGCCACTTCCGGGTGCATCGGCGGGTACACCTGGCCGTCGTGCTCGCGGAGCATGAAGACGCGGTCGACGTAGTCGACGGTGTCCCCGTTCGGTTGCTCTGCATCCAGCCAGGCCAGGGCGTCACTGCGGCCTCCGGGCCCCCACAGGTAATCGGCGGGGAACTGCGTTGTCTCGAACCGGGCATCGAACGCCGACCAGTGCGCGTCCTCGTACCGGCTCCCGGGGCGGCAAACGCTGCGGATCAGGATGTAGTGGTATCCCTCGGCATCGGTATCGTCGCGCAGGGCATCGGCCTGGGCCATGTGGACGCTTCCCTCGTCGTTCCAGGCCATGACGACGATGTCGCGTTCCACCGGGGCGGGGTACAGGCGCCCGCCAGGGGTCGGGTGTCCCCACAGCTGATTGATGAGCTCTGCCAGGTCGCGCAGGGTCCGTGCCGTCTCCACGGGCATCGTGCGGTGGTAACCGGTCGGGTGGGCCACAGCATCGCGCAGCTTCGACATCGCATGCTCGATGCCACGCGTGCGCTGACCACGCAGCAGACCGGCCGCTCGCGCCCAGGTCCGCAGCCCGGCCAGCATGCCGTTGAAGTCGATCAGCGTGCTGCCGACCTTCAACCGCCACTGCGGCGACGGCTGCTGCCGCGGTCTCCGCCGGCTCCTCCTGCCCACCTTCTTCACCGCGGCGAACACATCGTCGTAGGTGCGCACATCCTCGATTACTGGAGACTCCAAACCGTTGGCGTCCTCGAACGTGACCGCACCGGCGCACCACTGGACGAACCGCTCGCGCAGCGCCTGCTCCATCACCAGCAAGGCGCGGTCGTCGACCATGGTGAAGACGTCATAGTCGAGCAGGCCATAGGCGAAAAGACGCTGAAGCCGTTCGAACTCCCGGCGAGTTCCCTCCGCCACGTCCAAAGCAAGCTCGCAGTCCGCGACCAGCCGTTGCAGGAACTCGGCTGCCCTCTCAGCCAGCATCGGGCCGCCCAGCCCGAGCGGGGTGAAGATGAGCGCTGTGCTGTCCGGTGACTGCAGCTCCTCCAGCGAGCGGATCTCTGCCACGGGTACGACCTCCTGTGTGGGCAACCCACCAGAATGCATGAGGAGTTCACCCTGTGCCATTGCTTTTGCTGATGTCGGATGAGGGTGGCGATTCGAAGTCCGCCTACCCCCACGGTGTCCGCCTGTGCGCTCGCTGCGTGGTCGGGCCAACGGCCTTGTGCCAGCCGTCGGCAGGGCGGTCTGAAAGGTGATCCAACTCATCGAGGAGGCGAACGGCCAGGAGCGCGTCCTTTCGCACATGGACGGCCCAAGGCGAGCACGCACCCGAGAACGCATGAGATGGCGACGTGCTGGTCAACGGCACCGTGCCCCATAGCGAGCGACATAGGATCCATGAACGTGGCACACACATTCGATGATCTTGTGGAGATGCAGAAGGCGGCCGACGAGGCGCACGGCCGGGTACGGGAGCTGAAGGACACCTACGGTCGGCCCACGTCTCAACCGTGGTCGCCGGAGCAGACCGAGGCGTATGAGAAGGCCTGGCAGGCCTGGTGGAAGTTGGCCGACGAGGTTCAGGCTGCCGTCACCAAGCATGCCGGGGATGAAGGCAAGCCCAGCTACGACCTCGAGACCGCCGTACGGGCCAAGGCCCGACACCCGGAACCCGTGCCGGCGGAGGCTGGGGCGGCCTGAAGGTGTACGGCCCGGGCCAGGCGGCGAAGATGTCGATGTACTCGGCTGTCCATCGCGCTGCGCCTGCTGTGGCCCAAGCGCGCCGAACAACGCTCCCCGTTCTGGCGGCCCGACTGGCGCATGAGCATGGTCGCCGAGGCGTCCGTCCGTCACTGGAGCGTGGCCCTCAGGGCCGTCCAAGAAGGCCACACACTCCTCGCCCTGCGCAACGTCGACGCGGCCGTCTTCTGGACGCCTGACGGCACGCCGCCCGCCACGTACCGGATCGGAACCGGCTTCGGCGAAGCCTCCTCAGGGGCTCACATGGCGGCACATGATTGCCTGGTGGATCAAGAACCACGAGCCTGACAGCAACGAGAAGATAGCTGCCGACAACCTCTATCGGCGCCTGTACCGGTAACAAGCTGCACGTTGTCGTCGTTCACTCGCCGCCCCTTGCGTTGCTCGGCTAGACCCGTACTTCGCGGGTCGTTGATTCGTATGGTGTGACCGGTCGGGGGGTGTCCTGGGCCAGGGGTGTGGCGTTGGGTGGGGTGTGTCGATGACTTCCCGGTCCCCGCGGCCACGGTCTCAGCGTCAGCGCGTTGAAGTGGCGGTGACGTCCGTGGTGGAGAAGCGTCTGGGCGCTCTGCCTGTCGCTGCCGAGTTTCTGCGCCGGCTGGATGTCGCCGGGATCGTCGACGAGGTGTGTCCTGGTGGCGCGAGTGCGCTGGTGACGCACGGGCAGGTGATCGAGGCGTTGGTGGCGAACCGGCTGACGTCGCCCGCCGCTGGTGCGGGTGGAGGACTGAGACCCGTGCATTGTGAAACGTGCAGGTGAGGTGGGCTGGTGTGCGGGCGAGTTGCCGTGCTCGTGCTGGTCGGCGGCGGGTGTCCATAGTGAAGATCGTCTGCCCTGTCAGCTGAGGCGGTTCTCGGGTTCCGCTGCGCTCGTCGCGGGACCGCTCCTACGATCCGTGACCGAGGCGGTACGCGGTGAGATCGCGGGAGGGTGCAGGGTATGGGAGACCTGGAGCGGATCATCGCTCGCCGCAGTGAACTGGACGCGCTCGCCGAGGAGTTGGCCAAGCAGCTGCAGGAGGTCCAGGCCGAGCGGGAGGAACTGCTGGTCGCCGAGCGGGTCCTGAACCGGCTGGCCGAAGCGGACCGGGCCGAAGCGGAGGCAGCCGTGGTCGCCTCCCCGGTGCCCGCCCGGGTGGCGGGAAGGGCGGTCCTGCTGATCCCGCACCGCGGCGAGAGCCTTGACGAGGCCGCGCTGCCCGGCGATTACCGCAAGATCCTGGCGATCGTACGGGCCGCGGACGGCCCGGTGCAGGTCAGGGCGGTGGGCGAGGAACTGGGACTTGAGGCGGCGGTGCGCGGGAAGCTGGAACCGCTGCGGGCGAAGATGACCAAGCTCGCTGATCGTGGCTGGCTGCGCAAACGGCCCGACGGACGGTTCACCGCACGCCGGTAGCCACGCCGGGACGGGGCGTCGGGTCGTAACCGGCGGGCCCCCGACGGCAGTTGACGTGTTTTGTGAAGAACAACCCCAGCCCCGTCGAGGGCCCTGACGGCCTTGTCTACACCGCCCGCCTGCCGCTGTCGAGCGCCACCCTGAACTACCTCGCCACCCTGATACGCGGCCACTTGAAGAAGATCGGCTCGCGGTGGCGGGCCCTGCCCGCGGGGAAGATCGCCGGCATCGTTCTGGCGGTGCTGCGCTGTGACCAGCGGCCCGGCGACCTCGCCGGCGGGAACGGAGTGCACCGCACCACCGTCACCCGGTGGGTACGGGAGGTCGTCGGCCTGCTCGCCGCCCGCGCCCCGCGCCTGGACCGCGCGCTGAAGAAGATCGCCCGAAAGGGTGGCGGGGTGGTCCTGCTGGACGGCACCCTGATACGGACCCGGCGGCGCACCGGCCCGGCGAACCGGGAGAACTGTTGAGTCGGCACGGAGCGCGGTGCCGGTGTTGCCACCGGTCCGTTTCTCCGTGCCGCTCGCCGAACCCGGCGTGCGACTCTCACCGCA
>NZ_JBIVBS010000040.1:0-36124 GCF_044746205.1 Streptomyces sp. NPDC086549
GCTCGTTTGCGCAGCTCAGCTGGGTAGGAGGAAGGGCGTGCCATGACTCGATCCTTTCATGGAATCGAGTCTCTACCGAACCCGGAACGGTTCAGCAGGAATCCGAAGTGGGGACGAGGGCGGCGCCGACATGGGCGGCGATGAAGACGAGCTGGAAGCCGACCAGCGCGGCACGGCGCGGCATCTTCAAGGTGACCAGGCTCATCAGGGGTGCTCCGACGAGCATGCCGATGGCGAAGGCGGACACCAGCATTCCGGCGGATGCGAGGGGGATGCCGAGGGCCTGGGCGATGGAGGGCAGCACGCCGGAGAGCATGAACTCCGAGGTGCCCTGGGCGGAGATGCCCTGCCCAAGGACGTAGATCACAAAGGGCATGATTCATCTGCTTCGTCTGAGGAACGAGGGGGAACCAGGTGCTCGGCTCGGCCGTACGCGGCCGCCTCTCGGAAAGGGCCCATCGCCTTCGAGGAGCACCTGTGAAGGCAGCGCTGCCTCCCGGTTCGCATCCAGCATCTCGCCCTGGGCACACGTATGGACGCCCCGTGCACGCCCTGCTGAACCTAGGTCTGACTGGTCCACCTTCACCGGCCCCGTCACGCCTCTGTGGTGGCAACACTGGATTCATGGACTACAACGGCGAACTCGGTGACTTCCTGCGCTCGCGGCGGGCCCGACTGCGTCCGGAGGACGCGGGGGTGGCGTCAGCGGCGGTGCGCGCCGGATGCCGGGGCTGCGCCGTGAAGAGGTCGAGCACTGGGCCGTGGTGAGTCCGCCGGCAAGCGGGACCGGGTTCCAGGCCCGCAGTCGAGCCGTGTCAACAGTGGGCCGACCGGCCCAGCGCACGGCATGGCACCACTCCGGGCCAGGAAAGATCCACGCGCACAGATCCGCAGCACGAAAAGCGTATTCGTCCCAGTGAGGAGCAAACGATGCACTCCGCACCTCGTACCGCACCGCAGCAGGTCCTGGGCCGTTTCGGAATCTTCAGCCACGAACTGCGTTCCGAAGACCAGGCACTTCAAGAACAGCGGCGACGTGCGGCAGCCGAGCTGGAAGGTCTCGGCTTCGGCGCGATCTGGCTCGGGGGCAACAGCAGTGTACACCACGCCGCCGCGCTGGCCGGGTCCACCGAACGCATCGCCCTGGCCACCGGCATCCTCAACATCTGGTACGAGGATGCCGACGCGGTGGCCCGGCAGCGGGCCGAGCTGGAGGAAGCCCACCCCGGCAGGTTCCTTCTGGGCCTGGGCGCGAGCCACGCGCAGCTGGCCCAGGACTACCAGCGGCCCTACTCCACGATGGTCGGCTACCTAGACGCCCTCGACAACGCGGCCACCCCCGTCCCGGCCGACCGCCGGATCCTGGCGGCGCTCGGACCGAAGATGCTGCGTCTCGCCCGTGACCGGGCCGCCGGCGCCCACCCCGCCATGGTCACTCCCGGGTACATCGAGCGGGCCCGGGTGGTCCTGGGCGACGGACCGCTCCTGGCTCCCGTGGTCACCGTGGTCCTGGAAAGCGAGCCCGTCCGGGCACGTGAGATCGCACGTGACTTCCTCGACCTGTACTTCCAACTGCCCAACTACACCACGAACTTCAAACGCCTCGGTTTCACCGACGAAGACTTCACCGGCGGCGGCAGCGACCGTCTGGTCGACACCCTGGTGGCCTGGGGCCCCGACGACGCGATCAGTACCCGCCTGACGGAGTTCCACGCCGCCGGCGCCGACCACCTGGCACTGCAGCTCATCACCGGCGAGGGAGGCGAGACCCCGCCGCTCACCCAGTGGCGCCGCCTCGCCGACATCACCGGCGTCAGCGCGAAGAACGCGCAGCCACACACGTGACGGCGCCCGAAGCACCCATGACGACGACTTCCTGGAGCACCACATGTCCACACCCGAGCAGAACAAAGAACTCGTTCTGAAGGCCTTCGACACCCTCTTCGGCAAGCGCGACTACGCGGCCGCGGAGGAGTTCTGGTCCGAGGACTACCTTCAGCACAGCCGGCACATCCCGCCGGGACGGGAGGGGCTGTTCAGCCTGATCCGCGCCATGCCGGCCGGCCTGGTCTACGACAACCAGCTCGCGGTCGCCGAGGGCGAGTACGTGATGCTCTACGGCCGGTACTCCGGCACCGGCGACACCGCCTCCGTCGTGGCCGACGTCGTACGCGTCGAGAACGGCAGACTGGCCGAGCACTGGGACGTCTGGGAGGACGAGGCGACCCGCGCCGAGTCCACCAGCGGCCTCCCGATGTTCGGCGAGCACTTTCCGCCCGACCGGGCGAGGTGAGCCGAGATGACCGGCACCAATCGCCAGTTCCGTCTCGCGGCCCGACCGGTCGGCCCCTTCGACGATTCCGACTTCGAGCTCGTCCGGACACCCGTCCCCGTGCCCGGCGACGGCGAGTTCCTGGTCAAGGTCACCCACCTGTCGATCGACCCTGCCATGCGCGGCTGGATGAACGCAGGACACGTCAGACCGGTTGATGTCGGAGCGGTCATGCGGGCGATCACGATCGGAAAGGTCGTGCACTCGCGCCACTCCGGCTTCGCGGAGGGTGACTTCGTCCACGGTACGTTCGGCGTCCAGGAGTTCGCTCTGTCGGACGGAGCCGGGGTCTACAAGGTCCACTCCGAGGAGGGCCGGTCGCTCGCGGCGTATCTCGGCGTCCTGGGCATGACGGGCATGACCGCCTACTTCGGGCTCCTGGACGTCGGGCGGCTCGCCATGGGCGATGTGGTGCTCGTATCGGGAGCGGCCGGGGCCGTCGGAAGCGTCGCCGGTCAGATCGCGAGGATCAAGGGCGCGCACGTGATCGGGATCGCGGGCGGTCCCGAGAAGGCAGGCATGCTCGTCGACCGTCTCGGGTTCAGCGCCGCCATCGACTACAAACGGGACGACTTTCTCGACCAACTGCGCGACCGCACCACCCGATACGTCGACGTGTTCTTCGACAACGTCGGCGGGGACATCCTCGACCAGGGACTCACTCGCCTCGCCCACGGCGGGCGAGTCGTCATCAGCGGCGCGATCTCCCAGTACGACAACTCCAACGCGGTCGTGGGCCCGAGCAACTACCTGACCCTGCTGTACCGGAGCGCCTCCATGGCAGGCGTTGCCGTTCCCGCATTCGCCGACCGCTATCCCGAGGCCATGGCGCAGATGTCGGACTGGCTCGCCGCCGGTCAGCTGACGAGCATCGAGGACACGGTGCATGGCGGCATCGGGACTTTCCCGGCCATGCTCAGACGCCTGTTCACCGGCAAGAACACCGGCAAGCTCGTCCTCGAACTCGAGCCCCAGGCGTGAGTCACCGCCCCCTGACACGCCTGCGCCGGTCCGCCGGACCGACTTCCTCACCCGTTCAGGTGAGGGAAAAACACCCAACTATTGACTAGGTCTTGAGGTCATGACAACCACCCACCGCATCCACACCCCCTTCGGAGAAGAGTCGACGGCCGCCGAGGTCATCGACGGCGTCGACCTCACCGGCAAGCACGCAGTCGTCACCGGCGCCTCCGCGGGTCTGGGCGCCGAGACCGCCCGCGCCCTCGCAAGCGCGGGCGCCTCGGTCACGCTCGCGGTCCGCAACACGGACGCCGGCGAGAGCACCGCGACGGACATCCGCAAGGCGACCGGAAACGACGCCGTCCAGGTCGGCCGGCTCGACCTCGCCGACAAGGCATCGATCACCGCCTTCACGCGCGCCTGGTCCGGGCCCCTGCACATCCTGGTCAACAACGCCGGCGTGATGGCCCTGCCCACACTCGAGCGCACACCGGACGGCTGGGAACTGCAGTTCGCGTCCAACCATCTCGGCCACTTCGCGCTCGCGCTCGGTCTCCACGACGCACTCGCGGCGGCCGGCAACGCGCGGATCGTGTCGTTGAGTTCCCGCGGCCACCACGCCTCGCCCGTCGAGTTCGACGACATCAACTTCACCTCCCGCCCCTACGACCCGTGGCTCGCCTACGGGCAGTCGAAGACCGCCAACGTCCTCTTCGCCGTCGGAGCGACCAGCCGCTGGGCCACCGACGGGATCACCGCCAACGCCGTCCACCCCGGCGTGATCATGTCGACGAACCTGTCGCGCTACATGGATCCGGAACAGGCCGCACAGCTGCGTGCACTTGAGGCGGCCGGGGAGTTCGGCTCGATCCAGGGCGCGCCGTTCCGGTTCAAGACGATCGCCCAAGGCGCCGCGACGAGCGTGCTGGTCGCGACCTCTCCCCAGCTGGAGGGCATCGGCGGCCACTACTTCGAGGACAACAACGAGGCGGAGAAGCTGACGGCCGATGCCGTGGGATCCGCCCCCGGCGGCGCAGCCCCGTACGCACTCGATCCCGACGCAGCCGACCGCCTGTGGGAACTGTCGCTCGCCGCAGTGCGTGGGTGACCGCGGTCGTCAGACACCACACCACACCACATCTCTGATTCGGCAGCCGCAGCCGTCATGCTCATCAGCCCGGTGCGAAGAGCGTGACGGCTGCGGACCAGGGCCGCAACCCCCGAAGTCCGGTTGGAAAGATCACGTCGGTTGCGTCGCCGAGCCGGGCTTGTCCATGCCCCCGCCCCGGAGTCGCACGTCTCGGGAAGGAAAAACCATATGAGTGCCCTGCTCGATCTTGTTCTCGACGCCCACGGCGGCCTCAAGCCATGGCAGGACGCCCGAACCGTCCACGCCGAGGGTTCCATCGGTGGGCTCTTGTGGAGCCTTCGGGGTCAGGAGGGAATCCTGTCCACGACCGACGCGACTGTCGACGTGCAGCAGCAGCGTCTGGTGTTCGAGGGCTTCACCGGACCCAGGCTGCGGGGTCTGTTCACGCCCGATCGCGTGGCGATCGAGCGGCAGAACGGCGAGGTCGTCGCTGAGCGGAGTGCTCCGCGCGATGCCTTCGCCGGCCATGGTCCAGACACCCCATGGGACCAGCTCCACGCGCTGTACTTCGCAGGGTATGCCCTGTGGAACTACCTCACTGCCCCCTACCTGCTGACGCTTCCCGGTGTCGTGGTGGAGGAGCTGGAACCCTGGCGGGAGGCCGACGAAGACTGGCGACGGCTGCGGGCCGTATTTCCCCAAGCCCTGGCCACGCACTCCACGGAACAGGTGTTCTACTGCAACGCGGCCGGCCTGCTGCGCCGCCATGACTACGCGCCTGACGTGCTGGGCGGCACACCGGCCGCGCACCTCTCCGAACATCATGTGCGGGCATCGGGACTGGTCTTCCCGACCCACAGGTACGTGGTGCCCGTTCAAGAAGACGGGCACGCCGCGTCCGAACCGATCCTCATCACCATCGATCTGACCGACATCTCCGTCACCTGACATCAGGCAGGGTCGACACCGTGCCGCTTCCGGTGCGCGGGGAGTTCCAGCGGGGGTTTCTGCCGCTGAGTGCCAGAGTGCGGTCGAACAGGGGCGCGTGGGCGTCTTGCGGTACTGCGTCGGCGAGGAGGCCGACGCTGCGCATACGGGGCGCCTCACGTGCATAGGTGCCGAGCATGGTCCTGGCCAAGGACTCGGGCACGTCGATGCGTTGGCCGGTGGCTGCCGCCACGTCCCAGGCGTGGATGGCGAATTCCGCGATGAGGATCTCGCCGAGTGCCTCGGCGGGCATGGGCGGCCCGCCGAGGCTCGCCTCTCCCTGCCACGCCGCCGGCTCGGACCAGGCTCTGGCCGCCGACTCCGCCTCGCTGTTCACGAGCAGGGCCCACTCCGACTCCGGCCGCCCGGCAAGAAGGGGCACCGGGTTCGCAGCCAGCAGGTCGGGGTCCCAAGCCGTGCGGGTGCCCACCTCCCGTGTCAGCACAAGCATCATGGCGATGTGATTGACGAGGTCTTTCACGGTCCACGCCGAATCCGGAGTCGGGTTCTCGTACTGGTCCACCGGCGCACCACCGACAGCGCCCACGACCAGGCCGATACTCTGCGCCAGCTGTTCCGCTCTGGCCAGTTTCGTCATGATAATTGCCTCCTTTATGCAGCCGTTCCTGACGAGGTCAGGAACGGAGTATTTCCATGCTCGTGGCGCGAGAGGGGCGAGCCCTCGCCCCTCGTCACGTAGGCCATCGGTCCGGCTAGTCGATGAAGACGCTCCATGCGGTGGCGTTGAGGTTGTCGGTGAGGAAGATGTCGGTGCCTGCCAGGCGCTTGTCCCAGGACGGCATCAGCTCGGCCGCGCGGGCGACCACCGCGTCCATCCAGACCTTGATCTCCGCCTGCTTGTTGTTCGCCGGCACCTTGGCGGCTGCCGAGGCTTCCTTCATGTCGACCGTCCGCAGGGCTTCGGAGGCAGAGGTGCGCAGGTCGTGTATGAACTCCCGGTTCGTCGCGACGTCCTCGGGGGTGCCGGGCAGGGCCATGTGGCCGGTCACGATGGTGTCGAAGTCGTACTCCAGCAGTTGGTCCATGGCGTCGAAGTACGCGGGCACGTGCGCGGAGAAGTACAGGCGGAAGAACGGCGCGCTCTTCGGTGTGAAACTGTCCATCGCTCCCATGAGCTTCTGCTCGGGCAGGTGGATGAACAGGTTGCCGGCCTGGTGCCAGTCCCCTGTGTAGTCGAGGACGAACCGCACCCCGTCGATGTCGATTTCCTTGTGCCGGCTCTTGAAGGTCTCGGTGGGCAGGGGGCGCCGGTCGTCCTTGGACTCCTTGATGAAGTCGCCGGTGATCTCGTGGGCGATGATCTTCAGGCCGTTCCGGTTCACCAGGTGGGCCGCGCCGATGTGGTCGGCGTGTGCGTGGCTGTAGATGAGGTGGGTGACCGGCTTGGGGGTGACTTCCTCGATGGCCGCCAGCAGTTTGTCGCCCAGGAACGGTGAGGCGTCGACCAGTACGACACCGTTCTTGGTCACCACGAACATCGTGTTGATCATTCCCTGGGTGACGAAGTAGGCGCCGCCGCCCAGGTCCTTTACGGCGTATCCGGCCTCCGGGATGTCCGGGCCCAGGGCGAAGTCGGGTACAGGCGTGAACTCGGTCATGGTGATCTCCTTTGCGTGGCCCGTCCGGCGGGCGGCGGGACCGCAGTGGTTTCTGATGTGATTCAGGCACCCATGAGGGTCTGGTGCGCGATGGAGTCCATGTCGGCCTACATGAGGACCGGCTCGGACCTGGCCTGCGGCAGTTGCAGGTCGGCGCCGGGGCGACCGCTTCTTCCCCAGCCCCGGTAAGAAGGGGGGCCGGTCTCATCGTCTGGGAAGCGTGAGCCTTGACCACCAGCATTGCGTTCGTCGAGTGTGTGCGGGCCCTCCGTACGGGCCCTGCTGAACCTAGGTCTGGCTGGTCCACCCTCACCGGCCCGTCACGGCGCTGCGCGGAGCAGGCTGGCCGCATGAACCACAATGACGAACTCGGTGACTTTCTGCGCTCGCGGCGGGGCCGTTTGCGCCCTGAGGACGCAGGGGCGGCCTTCACCGGCGGCGTGCGCCGGGTGCCGGGGCTGCGCCGCGAGGAGGTCGCCCACTTGGCCGGGATGAGTACGGACTACTATGCCCGCCTCGAACAGGGCAGGCATCCCCATGTCTCGGAGACGGTGCTGGAAGGCGTGGCCCGCGCCCTGCGCCTGGACGACACCGAACGCGGCCACCTCTTCGAACTCGCCCGCACCAGGGCACCCGGCCCGGCCCGGCGCCGTCCGGCCCACGTACCGCGCGTACGGCCGGAGGTGCACCACACGCTGGACGTCCTCAACGACGTCTCACCGGCTCTCGTCATCAACCACCGCAGCGACGTCCTGGCCGCCAACCACCTTGCCAAAGCGCTGATCACCGACTTCGACGCGCTGCCGCACCGCGATCGCAACCTCGCCCGCTTCGTCCTGCTCCAACCAGCCGCCCGCGACCTGTACACGGACTGGGACCAGGTCGCCGCGACATTCGTCGCCAGCCTGCGCCTGGCAGCGGGACGCCACCCCGACGACTCCCAACTGAACGAGCTCGTCGGCGAACTGTCCATCAAGGTCCCCGAGTTCCACATGTGGTGGGCGAGCCACCGCGTGGACCAGTGCGCCCACGGCACCCAACGCCTCAACCACCCCGTGGCCGGTGAACTCACCCTCTCCTACGAAACGCTGGCCCTTCCCGCCGACCCCGATCAAAGCATCTGCCTCTACACCACCGAACCCGGCTCCCCCTCCACAGAGGCACTCCGCCTGCTCGCCAGCTGGACCACGCCGACGCACACAAGCCGAATCTTCCCCAGTTCACACTGAATTATTTTGGAGCGCTCGCGTTGCGCTTGCCAGGCGCTACGGGCGGCAGGAGACTGATGATATCGGTGTGGCTCCACCCTTGGGAACGGGGGCTGGTCGGCGCCAACACTTCTCCCGCCTTACCCTTGAGCCTTTTCATGGCCGGAAACCGGCGGACGCTCCCGGCATCCCATCAGTTGATGAATTCTTAACTGTCGGTCCTCGTATTCGGGAGGTATCCCATGAGCAGGGCTTGCCACATCAACTGCATCATCCCCCCGTACCTTCTCAAGAAGCTCCTGGAGAGCGAAGACAGTGAGGTGCGCGAGGCAGCGTTGAACACCATGCTGACCACTGCTCGCCTGCGGGGTGAGCGAGCGGTCCGAGCGTCCTTCGTCGGCGCGGCCGCCCCCGGTAGCGGCCGGCGTACCGTCTTCGACTGCGAGCAGGGGCGTTTCCTCCCCGAGGCTGTCCTGGCCAGGGCGGAAGACGGACCGGAATCCGTGGACCAGGCCGTCAACCAGGCATTCGACGCGTTCGGTCTGACGCGTGATTTCTACAAGGAAGTGTTCCAGCGCAATTCGATCGACGACCGGGGAATGCGCTTGGACGGGTTCGTCCACTTCGGTGTGAAATTCAACAACGCGTTCTGGGACGGACGGCAGATGGTCTTCGGTGACGGGGACGGAAAGAAGTTCGGCAACCTCACCGGATCCCTCGAGGTGATCGCCCACGAGTTGACGCACGGAGTCACCGATCACACCGCGAGATTCGAGTACCACAATCAGTCCGGAGCCCTGAACGAGTCGATGTCGGACGTCTTCGGTTCGCTGGTCAAGCAGTGGTCGCTGAAGCAGACGGCCGAGGAGGCGGACTGGCTGATCGGGGCTGATGTGTGGACCCCGGGAATCGATGGTGACGCGCTGCGATCGATGAAGGCCCCGGGGACTGCGTTCAACAATGCGCAGTTCGGAAGGGACCCCCAGCCCGACCGCATGAGCAAACTCCTCCACCTATCCGACGACGAGCCGGGAGATTTCGGTGCGGTGCACGAAAACTCCGGCATTCCGAACAAGGCGTTCTATCTGACGGCTAGGGCCATCGGTGGGTTCGCATGGGAGGCTCCGGGGAGCATCTGGTACGAATCGCTCAAAGCGTCCAGCCCTAAGGACCAGTTCCAGGATTTCGCGAACACCACCTACCAGAAGGCCGGGGAATTGTTCGGTGTCGGCAGCACCGAGCAGTCGGCCGTGCTGGCGGCGTGGCAGGAGGTGGAAATCCAGATCAGCGGTATCCCGACCGGGGTCGCCCGGGCACGGAGAATCGCGGCCGACGGGAACGGTGGCGTGGGCCGGCAGGACGGCCTGGCGGCCCTGACCAGGGAGATCGGGGCACTGAGCGCCAAGGTGACGGGGCTGGCCAAGGACGTGGCCGCGCTGAAGGGGGCCAGGTGACCACCAGAGACCGCCGCCGGCCGATCCTCGCATGAAGGTGACCCTGGCGACACACGGCGGGCTGGCGGCGGTAACCAACCTCCGCCTCCCGCCCAAGGTGCTGGACACAGATGCCCTGCCCGCGAACGCGGCAGCGGAGCTGGTCCAGCTGGTGGCGGCGGCCGTCGCGATGCCCGAGGAAGACGAGGCAAGCCGCGCCAGGGATGCGATGAGCTACACGATCACGGTGGAGGACGGGGGCCGCTCGACGGTTCTCAAGCAGTCGGACGCCGCCATGTCCCCTGCGTTCGCGGCCTTGCTCACTTGGCTTGAGAACCACTTCGCGCAGCAGTGACGCGCGATGGCAGGCGCCGCGCTCGACGTTCCCGGCGACACCGTTTCGCGGACCCACGCCATGCGGAGCGTCAGCCCATGACACTTCGGGAGGCGGCACCCTCTGGCACCTGGCGTCTGCGGGAAAAGGCCCCCAGGTCGATGACGACGCCGGTGTGTTCGCCCGTGTACCGCAGTGGATCGCGGTCGTGGTCGTGGCCGGCCTCGATGCGGTCGACCAGGGTGGCGAGGAATCGGCCCACCAGAGGAGCGTTCTTGAACTGGTTGCCGCTCGTGCCCATCGCGACATAGAAGCCGGGCAGATCGGTGCGGTCGTAGATGGGAGACCAGTCGTCGGCGACGTCGTAGACGCCTGCGATGCCGGTCGGCCGGTTCGGAATGCGCAGAGGCGGGAACCGGCGCGCCGCTCTGGTCACTTGGGTGTCGAATCGGGCGGGCGTCGGGTGTGGGTTGCACGTGTCGGGATCGTCGAGCCAGTCCATGTGGTCGCAGGCGGGCAGCGTGCTGCCGATGAGGAGGTGTCCGGCGCCGGCGGGGCGAAGATATGTGCCGAGGTCGACGTCGGCCACGACCGGGCCGGGCACGCTCTCGGCGCTGTCCCGGCATGACGCGGCCCTTTCGGCCTGCCCTGCCGGCGCGGCCACCTGGTGTACCTCCTGGCGCAGCGGGCGCACTCCGACGGTGAACTCGGCCCCGACATCGGCCAGCCGGTTGAACGCACCCGACCAGGGCCCTGCGGCGTTGATGACCACCGGTGTCGTGATCGCGGACCCGTCGGCGAGCCGGATGCCCGACACCCGGTCGTCGTGGCGCAGGACTCCGACGACCTTGCGATGGAAGAGGAAGCGCGCCCCGTTGCCGGCAGCCGCGTCCGCGAGATTCTGTGCCGCGAGCTGTGGATCGTCGACGAAGCCCGCGTCGGGCGTGAACAGCGCGCCGAGTTCACCTTCGGGGCCGGAGAAGAACGCCTCGTCCCGCAGGGGCTTGGGGGGACCGTAGCGTCCCGGGTCGATGCCGGGGATCCGGCTGCGCAGCGTTGCGGCATCCCAGCACTCGTACGGCACGCCGGCACGCTCGAACAACGTGATCACCTCGGACGTCCCGGAGTCCGGTGCGTCGAGGAGTACCGCTCCGGTCCGCCGGAACGCAGCCAGGGCAGAGCCGCGGGCGGTGCCCAGGTGCTGCGCCCATCGCGCCCAGCAGTGCTGGGATTCCCACGCGGTGGCGACACCGTCCCAGGTCGAGTAGTTGAAGCGGATGATCGCGCTCGAGGCGCTGGTGGATCCGTGGCCGACGCCGCCGGACTTGTCGACGACCACGACGCGCCGGCCGGTGCGCGCCAGCTCCAGTGCCACCGCGGCGCCGATCACACCGGCCCCCACGACGACCGCGTCCGCGCCGGACTGAACCGCGTCCGGTTCCCCGACCCTCATGACGTCGGGTTCCCGGGGGCTCGCGGAGCCCGGTCACCGTTCGCGTCCGGGGGAACGTCGCCGGTGCGGGACGGGCACTCGGCGCCGTGCGCGAAGTCGTCGGCGCCGTACGGGAAGTGACACGCGACGCGGTGCGGCCGTCCGGCCGTATCCGGCTGAGGGTCCCGAGTGGCGCAGACGTCCCGTCCGGGGCGCCGGTTCGGCCCGACGGGGCAGCGTGGATGGAAGCGGCATCCGGGCGGTGGTGCTGCGGGGTCGGGCACCTCACCGGGAAGGAGCAGGTCCTCGACCGGTCGCGGATGGGCGTGCAGGCTCGGCACGGCGGACAGCAGCGTCCGGGTGTAGGGATGCCGCGGGTTGTGCAGCAGGTTCTCGGTGGAGGCGACCTCGACGATCCGGCCGAGGTACATCACGGCGACGACGTCCGACAGATGGCGGACGGCGGCGAGGTCATGGCTGATGAACAGCATGGCGAAGCCCATGCGCCGCTGCAGGTCCCGGAGCATGGTGAGGAGTGCCGCCCGGACCGACACGTCGAGGGCCGACGTGACCTCGTCCGCGATGAGTACCGCCGGATCGACGGCGAGCGCGCGGGCGACGGCCACCCGTTGGCGCTGGCCGCCCGAGAGCTGCCGCGGCACTCGGTCGGCGCAGCCGGCGTCCAGACCGACCAGCTCCAGCAGCTCGCTGATGCGCTGTTCGCGGCTGCGGCGGTCCAGCCGGACGAAGGCCCCAGCCGATTCGGCGAGCGACTGACGGGCCGTCATGCGCGGGTCCAGTGCGGTGTCCGGGTCCTGGAACACGAGTTGGACCTGTCGTCCCAGCCGGCGCCGGTCGGTCGTGCCGCGCCGACGGTACTCCCGCCCGCCGACGGTGATCCGCCCGCCGCACGGGTTGTCCAGCCCGACGACCGCACGTGCCAATGTGGACTTTCCCGAACCGGACTCGCCCACCAGGCCGACCGTCGTGCCCTGGGGAACCTCCAGAGATACGCCGTCCACTGCCGTGATCGGTCCGAACGGCCCCTGGTGGCGAACCGTGACGTCGTACAGCGCCAGTCCTGTCCCTGCCCTCACTTCTCCACCTCCTCGGTCTCGCGCCGTGCGCAGGACGGTGCCGGGGGCAGCGGTTGCCAGCAGGCGACGTCGTGGCCGGGTTCGAGAGGAGCCAGTACGGGGCTCTCCACGGCGCACCGGTCCAGTCGGTGCGGACAGCGGTCGTGGAACGGGCAGCCCGAGATCGTGCCGGACGGATCGGGTGGACCTCCCTCGATCGTGGGCAGGGGGTGGTCACGGTCCACGGCCATGTCCGGGACCGATGCGACGAGCATCCGCGTGTAGGGGTGCCGTGCGCAGGCCGCCAGCTCATGGGCGGGCAGGTTCTCCACGATCGTTCCCCCGTACATGACCAGGACCCGGTCGCAGGCGTCGGCCACCAGGGCGATGTCGTGGCTGATGAAGAGGATCGCGGTGGCGTCGTCGTGCCGGATCCGGCGGAGCAGGTCCATGATCTGCCGCTGCACGGTGACGTCCAGGGCCGTTGTCGGCTCGTCCGCGATGATGAGGGCGGGCCGCATCATCGAAGCCGTCGCGATCGCCACCCGCTGGCGCTGACCGCCGGAGAGCTGGAAGGGGCGGGACCGCAGCAGCCGGTGCCCGGCCGGCAGCGCGACCCGCTGAAGCCGGTCACGGGCCTGCTCGACGGCCTCGGCACGAGAGGCGCCGTGGTGTGCGCGCACGGCCTCCGTCATCTGCGTTCCGATGCGGAGTGACGGGTTGAAGGCCGAGGCCGGGTTCTGGAAGACCACCGCCATTCCAGTCGCCAGCTGCCTGCGCCGCTCCTTGCGCGTCAGCGACTCGGCATCCACACCGAGGAACCGGTGGGTACGCCAGGTCGCACGGGCACCGTCCGGCAGCAGATCGGCGAGGGCGAGTGCCGTCACCGACTTGCCCGAGCCGGACTCGCCGACCAGCCCGGCCATCTCGCCGCGCCGCAGGGCGAGGGTGACACCGCGGACCGGCCGGACCGCGCCGTCCGCCGTGGGAAGGGCGACACGCAGGTCCTCCACCTCCAACACGTGGTCCGCGCCCGCCGGGCGGTCCACGCGTGCCGGGCGTACTGCGGGCGCTTCCCTCCGCAGTGGGCGGATGCGCCCCGCGGCGGCTCCGGCCAGCACCTCGCCGAGCAGTTGGAACGCCACGGCGGCGTAGACGATGGCGATGCCGGGCGCCACGGCGGGCAGCGGTTCGGTGTAGATGCGGTCCAGCCCCTGACTGAGCAGGAGCCCCCAGTCGTACGAAGGCGGCCGCACCCCCAGTCCGAGGAAGCTCAGGCCCGACAGGGCCACGAGTGCCGAGCCGGCGGCGACCGCGGTGCTGAGCATCAGCGGTTCGGCGATGTGGGGCAGGACATGGCGCAGGAGGAGCCGGTGGCGGCGCAGGCCCAGCACGCGGGCCGCCGCCATGAAGTCGGTCCCGGCCACTCCCGCGGCGAGGGTCTGCGCGATGCGGGCGAAGCCCGGTGCGAAGGCGACGGCGAGTGCGAACACCGCACCAACCGCGCCCGCGCCGAAGAGAGCCGCGAAGAACATGGCGACGAGGAGCGCGGGAAAGGCCAGCAGGAGGTTGATCAGGGCTCCCAGCAGGCGACGGGCGCGGCCGCCCACGACGGCGGTGAGCGCGCCGAGCGTGATCCCTGCCGTCGCTCCGAGCAGCGTGGCCACGACGGCCGGCAGCAGGGAGAGCCAGGTCGCCGTGAGCAGCCGGGCGAGCAGGTCGCGCCCGAGACGGTCCGTGCCGAGGGGGTGAACCGCGGTGGGCGCCTGCAGCACCGCCGACGGATCCGGACGGCCGGCCTTGTGCCCCCACAGCACGGCCCCCGCGACGGCCAGTACGGCGAGCGATCCGAGCATGGCCAGGGTGATCACGCCCATCGGTGTGGCCCAGCCCGACCGGGTCGCACGAGACCGGCCGGCGGTGGCAGACGGCGAGAGCGGGGAAGAGGAGGACAACGCCATCGGATCACGTCTCCCGGATGACCGAACGGGGGTCGAGCAGTGCGAGTGCCAGATCGACCAGGAAGTTCACCACGAGGACGGCCGAGCCGAGCACCAGAACCGTTGCCTCGACGACCGCGTGGTCCTGCGCGGCCACGGACTGCGCCATCGCCGTCCCGATGCCCGGCCAGGCGAACACCTTCTCGACCAGTACCGTTCCCGCGATCAGGGCGGGCAGCAGGTTCCCGGCGACCGCCAGCGACGCGGTCAGCGTGTTGGGCGCCACGTGGCGCAGGTAGAGCGAGACGGCGGGCAGCCGTTTCGCGCGGGCGGCACGCAGCTGGTCCGTCGCGAGCACCTTGAGCGTCTCCACCCGTACGATCCGCAGCAGGACCGCGGTCGGAGCGAGTGCCAGCGCGAGCACGGGCAGCACGTAGGACTGGGGACCCAGGTCGCCGGCGACCGGAAAGATCCGCAGGGCGACCGCCAGGCCGGCGGTGAAACCCGCCGCGAGCACGAAGTCCGGCATGCCCGCCACGACGGAGGTGGCGGCGGTGAACGCCAGCTCAGCCCGGGGCCGTCGCCCCCCGCGGGTCCACACCGCGGCGAGCAGCCCTCCGGGGAGCGCCACCACGAGTACGCAGGCGAAGGCCGTGACAGCGAGCAGCAGGGTGGCCGGCAGACGTGCCCTGACGAGGTCGGCCACCGGCTCGCCGGTCACCAGCGAGACCCCGAGGTTCCCGTGGGCCGAATGACGCAGATACTGCCCGTACTGTGTCAACAGGCCCTGATCCAGACCGAGTTCGTGTCGCTTCGCCGCTACCAAGTCCGGCGGGGCATCCACGCCCAGCGCGGCCCGGACCGGGTCGCCGGGCACCAGCCGGATCATCGCGAAGGAAGCGGTGACGACCACGAAGAGGGAGACGACCAGCCGTACCGTGCGCCGGCAGCAGAACACCACCCACGGGTGGCGCCGGGCCAGGGCGCCGAGCCGCACGGACACGGTCGTCATGGGGGACCTCCTCGACTGGTGGTGCGCGGCTGCGTGGGGCGTCCGGCGCGGCTATCTGTGCAGGCGGATGCTGGTCGGTACGATCTGGCCGCCGGGAGCGACGGCGAACGTCGTCCGGTACCCGTAGACCGTGCTCGTACCGTCGGCGACGGGCAGCGCGTCGGCCGAACGGAACAGCGCCGCGGCGGCCCTGTTCCAGTCCGCACAGCTCGCCGTGCCCGGCGCGCGCAGGGCGAGGGCGACGAAGCGGTCGTACGCGCGGTTGACGACGTGGGCGAAGTTCAGACCTCCCGACGGCGGAGGGCCGGAGAAGTACGGGATGAGCTGCGCAGGCAGCGGCGGCCCCGGCGAGCTGCCGACCACGACGTCGAAGTCGCCGCTTCCGTACATGGCCTGGACCACCGCGTTGCGGCCCTCGCTGACGAGGTCGACGTCCACGCCCAGCGCCTGCCACGTCACGGCCATCAGTTCGGCGACCGACGGAAGGGTGGAGCCGAAGTCGGCGCTGCTGAGCAGCCGCAGCCGCAGCGGCCTGCCCTGTTTGACCAGCCTGCCCCGCGCGTTCTTCGTCCAGCCCGCGGCGCGCAGGGCCCCGACGGCGCTGTGCGAGGGCAGGTTCCCGGCGGTCACATCGGCGTGGCAGACGGAGTTCACGGCGGTGAGATGGCTCGCGGGCGTTCCGTCGCCGCCGATCGCCACATTGGCGAGGCCCTTACGGTCCAGGGCGCCCACCAGAGCCTGACGCAGCGCAGGATCGCTCAAGGGGCGGCCGGAGCGTTCGTTGAAGAAGGTCAGCCCCACCACGGTCGGCACCTGGGCGGTTGCCAGCCCGTGGCCGGTCAGCCGCGCGCGGTCCGGACCGGTCACCGTGGCGATGTTCACTCCGCCCGTGAGCAGCAGATTCGCCGCGGTGGACTCCTGCGGAACCACCGTCACCACGATCCGCTCGGGCTGGCCCGGAGTTCCGTTGGTCGCCCCGCGCGGCCCCCAGGCGTACCCCTTGCGCCGCGTGAAGAGGTACGGACCCCCCGAGGCGTACCCGCTCAGCACGTACGGCCCGGTACCTTCCGTCGTCCTGTCCAGCACGCCGGGATCCGCCAGCCCGGCGGGGCAGACGACGGGCACCAGACCGATCGTCCGCACGATGAAGCTGTACGGTGACGCCATCCGCACCGACACCGTCCGTGCCGCGTCGTCGGCCGACACCGTGAACGGCACGCCAGGCAGTGCGGCCCGGGCGCCGACGAGCCGGTTGCGGGGATCGCTCGCATACCTCAGCGACCCGGCCACCCCGGATGCCGTCAGGGCCATGCCGTCGGAGCAGGTCACACCCTCGCGCAGGGTGAAACTCGCCGAAGTGGCGCCGGCCCGCCACTTCTGGGCCAGACCGGACACCACGCGCCCGTCCGACGCCACATTGACCAGCGAGTCGTAGGCGTAAGGGGCCAGGGGAGGGCCGAACTGCGAGTACGGATCGAAGCTCGGGGTCTCGGAGGCGGCGGCGATCGTGACGGTGCCGCCCACGACGACAGGAGTGTGCGTCGATGACACGTCGCCGCCGCAACCGGCCAGCACGGCTGACGTGACGGCGGCGGACGCCACCACGGCCGACCGAGCCCTGGGAAACGACACGGTCCGGCGGTGCATGGCGTTCATCGTGCCACCGTGATCGACGGTGTCGGCCGGGCTCTCCCGGGCCGCCGCGAACGCGCCGGACGATTTCCCTCGTCCGAGTGAGGCCGCCCGACTCGCGGTCCGTGCCTCTGTTCCTGACACCACGTCACTTCGAGCCGCACACTGGCGCCATGGCGAACCACCCCTCGGACTCCCCGGACGGCTCGGCGGCGCGGGAGGTCGACCGACTCGCGACCTCGTACTGGGACTTCCTGCTCGCGCGTGAGCCGTCGCTGCGGACGCGCCGCGGGCTGCCCGTCGAGTCGCTGCCGGGGGCGTCGGCGGCGGAGGCCGAGGAGCGCGCCGGGTTCGCGGCAGGGGTGCTGGACCGGCTGCGTACGCTACGGCCCGCGGAGCTGTCCGGTCCCGACGCCGACACCGCGGGTTTCCTGCGGGCGCTGGCCGAACAGGAAGCGCAGGCAGGACGTTTCCACTGGCTCACCCCCACCGCCACGCCGTACCAGCTCTACCGCCTCCAGTTGCACGGAGACACGGTCTTCCGCCCGTTCCGCTTCGAGCGCCGGGCCGACGCGGACCGGTACGTGTCCCTCGTACGGGACCTGGCCCGCTGCGTCGCGACGATCGGCGACAAGGCGGAAGGGCAGGCGGCGCGGGGCTTCCGCATCCCGGTCCCGGCGCTGACCGGTGCCCACACCACACTCACCCGTCTGCGGGAATCGTCGGCCCGGTATGTCCAGGTGGACGCCGAGCGGCTCACCCGACTCGACCCGGCGAGCCGGGGCCACCTGCGCGAGGTGGTGGAGCGGCTCGTGGCCGACGAGCTGGAGCCGGCGTTCGACCGCCTTCTCGCCCTCGTGGGCGACCCGGACTACCTCCGGCGGGCGCCGCAGGCCGTCGGATGGGCCCATTACCCGGAAGGCGAGGCGGCATACCGGGCCTTCGTCAAGACGTACACCTCCGGCGACACGCCACCCGAACGCCTCCAAGAACTCGGCCGGGAGCACTGTCGCGAACTCAGTGAGCGCATGCGGGAGATGCGAGGCGCGCTCGGCTTCGCGGGGACGGAGGCGGAGTTCCACGAACGGCTCGCGACCGAGCCCCGCCTGTACGCCGCCACCCCGGAGGAGGTCGAGGCTCGCTACCGCGGGCATCTCGACCGACTCACGCCGCTGCTGCCGCGCTGGTTCGCGGTGCTGCCCCGCGCCCCCTACGGCGTGGCCCGCCTCGACCCGGCGCTGGAGGCATCGCTGACGTTCGGCTACTACGAATCGCCGACCGCCGCGCAGCCGGTGGGACGCTACCGCTACAACGCCTCCGACCTGGCGCACCGGTCACTGCTCGGCGCGGCCGCGCTGATCTACCACGAGCTGGCGCCCGGACATCACTTCCACCTCGCCCGCCAGGCCGAGAACACCACCTTGCCCGACCTGCGACGCGAACTCGCCGCCTTCGGCGGGTTCCAGGAGGGCTGGGCGGAGTACGCGGCGGGGCTCGCCTGGGAGATGGGGCTGTACGACGACCCCTGGGACGCATACGGACGCCTTGCCCACGAGCGGTTCACCGCGCAACGCCTCGTCGTCGACACCGGCCTCAACCTCGGCACGATGACGTTGGAGCAGGCGCGCACCTTCATGCGCGCCCACGCGGCAGCCGAGTCCGAGGGGCAGATCGCGACCGAGTTGCTGCGCTACGCGACCGATCTGCCGGGACAGGCGCTGACGTACCGCGCAGGTCACACGGAGTTCACGGCATTGCGGGCGGCGTCCGAAAGCGGCGCCGGTGCCGGGTTCGACGTGCGCGACTTCCATGAGGCCGTGCTGGCCGGCGGCGAGCTGCCGTTCCCCGCCCTGCGCCGGCGAGTGGCGAGAGAACTGCACGGGGCGTCCGGCCGTCGGCAGAGGCACCCCTGATCACTTGAAGAGGGCGGTGACGTGGGGTTTCGGCCGCTGAATGGCTTGAACAAGCGGTCGTGGGGAAGTCGTTCGACTCGAATGAGTGAAGGGCGACGGTGGAGTTTGTAACTCTACGTGCAGCATCGGCTACGCTCTGTGATGCCGGGTGTTGGGGCGGCGATACGGAATCCATGCGTGTTCATCGCACTTCCTGCCCACCTCCCGTTGCTTTTCGATCACCGCTTCCCTGACAGAAGAGAAGGATGTCGTGCCATGCCGCCTGTAGTGCCTCCCTTCCTGATCGGCCTGATCACCGCCTCCCTGGTCAAAAGGCTGGGCAAGCCCCTCATGCGAGGTCTCGTCAAAACGTCGGTGGGGCTCGGAATCGAAGTGAAGAAGGCCGTCCACGAAGCCAGCGAGGGAATCCAGGATCTCGCGGCCGAGGCGACCGCCGAAATGCTCGCCACCCAGCTGGCGCACGGCGCCGAGCACGGCACGGACGGCGGCGCCCCGGAGGGCGGCACCGCGGACCGGGCGGCGGAGACCAGCGGCGAAGGCAAGGCCTCCGGCAAGGCCCGCAGCGTCGGTCCGGCCGCCGCCAAGGTGCACTGAGCCCGCTCACGGTATTCCGGGTGACGCTCTTGAGTCGTCCAACTCTCAGCAAGGGTAGGCCCGCATGTTCCGGGACGCGCCCCTCCGAAAAACAGGTGATTGTTCCCCATGGCATCTTTGGTGGGCACAGCGGTTCCACGCCGGCCCGGCCTCTCGAATGTAACCGCCAGGTCTGTCGTTCCGGGGCGGCAGCGTTGGGACGTTCCTGCGGTGCTCGGCCGGCCCAGGGGCGCGAAAATTCTGGAGGGTGTGCTCCGGCGTGCGCCGGGCATCAGGGACGCGCGTGCCAATCCTGTGACCGGCGGTGTCCTCGTCCTGCACGACTCCGCCCTGACCGCGTCGGACATCGGGAACCTCCTGAGGAAATCCGTCGCCGCCTTGTCGAACAGCGTCGCCGCCGCCGTCCCGCGCCCCTCGGACGTGGCAGCGCCTCGCGAGGCGCCTGCGCCACCAGGCGGCCGAGTCGCCGTCCTGCGCCCCGCCCTCACCGTCGCGGGCGGAGCCGTGGCCGTCCTCGCGCTCGGCCGCAGGAGGCTGCGCCAGCCCGTGCTGGCGCTGGGCGCCTTGGTGGCGGCCACGGCCGTGGTCGTGCGGCGGGCCTGGCAGAAAGACCGGGCCGACCAGGCGGATGCCCAGGCCCGCGGGCCGTCGGAGCACACCCTGCTGACCATCGTCGGGCCGCATAAAGGGAAACTGTGCGCGGCTTCGACCCTGTCGGCGCTCTGCCAGGTCACCGAGATGGGCCTCGGTGTCTTCCTGGGCTGGATCGCCCTGGTGCTCGTCAAGGGGGAGTGCTCCCCGCTCGTCGCCTTCGGCGTGACAGGCGCCTCCGCGCAGCTGTGGTTCCTGGCCTGCGGGGCCGCCGTGGCCTGCGCGGCGGTCGCGGGCCTGTCGTACGCGGCCGCGCTGGAGTGGCGCAAGCTGGGCCAGGCCGTCCAGCACGACTGGCGCAACGAGACGTACGCGCACGTGCAGAAGCTGGAACTGCGGCACCTGGAAGGCGAGCGGACCAGCCGGATCGCCGGGGTGCTCACCGAGGACATCGCCCAGATGGGCAACTTCTTCGCGACCTCGGCCAACGACGTGGTGCAGCTCGCCACCAGCTTCCTCGTTCTGGTGCCGGCCATCCTGTTCCTGGCGCCGCAGATCGCCTGGGTCGCCTTCCTGCCGATGCCGCTGGTGGCCTGGCTGTCGTTCCACTACCACGACCGGGTCGCCGCCGACTACTCGGTCTCCAGCGAGAACAGGGCCCGGCTGCACAGTCAGTTGGTCAACAACCTGGAGGCCAGCGCCACCGTCAAGAGCTTCTGCGCCGAGGAGTACGAGGCAGAGCGCATCGAGCAGCTCAGCGACGCCTGCGAGGAAAGCAGCCTTCGCACCGATCGGAGCACGGCCCGGCACGCCGAGACCATCCGCGTGTGCACCACGGCATCCATGACGGGCACGCTGCTGCTCGGTGGCCGGTCGGTCCTCAAGGGCACTTTGCCCTTCGAGGTGTTCAGCCCCGTCATCGGCCTGCCCCAGCAGGTCATGCTGCGCCTGACGAGGCTCGCCGGCATCGTCGACCAGTACCAGCACACCCTGACCGCCTACGACCGCGTCCAGCGTCTGCGCAGCCTCCCCGTCGAACCCGACGGCCACGACCGCACATTCGACGACCAGGCCGTCCAGGGGGCGATCGTCCTGGAGCACGTCACCTTCGCCTATCCCGGCCGTCCGCCGGCCCTGGACGACCTGTCGCTGTCCATCGGCCCCGGTCAGGTCACCGGAATCGTGGGCGCAACCGGCTCGGGGAAGACGACGATCGCGAAGCTGCTGATGCGGTTCCAGGACGCGGAGTCCGGGCAGGTCCTGCTCGACGGGCAGGACATCCGCCGGCTGCCGCGGCACGACCTGCGCAGGGCGGTCGGGTTCGTCGCCCAGGACCCCTTCCTGTTCGACGGAACCGTCGCCGAGAACATCCGGTACGGCACCTTCGAGGCCGACCACGACAGCGTGGAGCACGCGGCGCGCATGGCGGAGGCGCACGGCTTCATCGAGGCGCTGCCGGACGGATACGACACGATGATCGGAGAACGCGGCGCCACGCTCTCCGGCGGCCAGAAGCAGCGCATCGCCCTGGCCCGGGCGATGCTGAAGAACGCGCCCGTCGTCATCCTCGACGAGGCCACGTCGGCCGTCGACAACGAGACCGAAGCGGCCATCCAGCGAAGCCTGCGAGGTTTCGCGAAGGACCGGACCCTGGTGATCATCGCGCACCGCCTCTCCACCATCCGGCACGCCGACAGCATCTACGTCATGGACAAGGGCGGAGTCGTCGCGGAGCAGGGCACCCACGACGACCTGCTCGCGCGCGGTGGGCTGTACGCCTCCCTGTGGAACCTTCAGGCCGGCGAGAAGGTCGCATAACGAGCCGCCGACCGCGTGAGGCCACGGGGCGCCCGTCGAGGGGCGCCCCGGCCGCGCGGTCGGCGAGCAGTGCCGCCGGCGGCATCAGCTTTCCCGGAAACACGTCTGGAGGTACCCCCATGCCCCGTCGCGACGGCGCCGCCCTTCCGCTGACAGCGGCCCAGCGCGAGATCTGGCTCGCCGAACAGGCCGCGTCCGCAGTGATCCCGGGCTACCGGATCGGTGAGTGCCTGGAGATCCACGGGCCGGTCGACGTCGCACTCTTCGAGGCGGCCCTGCACCAGGTCGTCGACGAGACCGACGCCCTGCACGTGCGGTTCACCGAAGGCGAGGACGGCCCGTCACAGATCCTGCGCGCGACGACGGACTGGGGGCTGACCTTCCTCGACGTGAGCGGGGAGACCTCTCCCCACGCGGCGGTGCTCGGCTGGATCGCCGCGGACCGCGCCCGCCCGCTGGACCTCGCCCGTGATCCCCTGTTCAGCCATGCCCTGTTCCAGCTCGCGCCCGACCGCTTCCTCTGGTACCACGGCTACCACCACATCGTGATGGACGGGTACGGCTTCTCGCTCGTGGTGCGGCGCCTCGCCGAGACGTACACGCTCCTGGTCGAGGGCCGGAGCGCCACGCCCGCCGTGTTCGCCTCGCTGGACGACCTGGTGGCGAGCGACGCAGCCTACCGTTCGTCCGAGAAGTTCGCTGCGGACCGCGCGTACTGGCTTCGGCGTCTCGCCGACCGCCCGGAGGCCGTGCGCCTGTCGACGCGCACGGCGCGGCGTGGCACCACCGCCGTGCACAGGGCCGAACTGGAAGCCGACCGGCTGGGGGCGGCACTGAGGACCGCGGCCGACAAGGCCGGCACCCGCTGGTCCCGCGTGCTGATCGCCGCCACCGCCCTCTACGCGCACCGGGTCACCGGCGCTCGGGACATCACCCTCGGGCTCGCCGTCACCGGCCGCCCGTCCGACGACCCCACGCTGACCGCGGCACCTGGTCTGGTCTCCAATCTCGTGCCGCTGCGCATCGCGGTGAGCCCGGCCATGCCCTGGTCGGAACTCGTGGCCGCCACCGAGGCCGAGGTGCGCGCCTCGGTGGAACACCAGCGCTACCGCGCCGAGGACGTGCACCGAGAGCTCGCCCTGCCCGGCAGCATCAGCACGGCCTTCTCCCCGGTCGTCAACATCATGACCTTCGCCTACGACATCACGTTCGCCGGACACCGCGTCACGGCCTTCAACCCCGGTGACAGCGTCATCGGCGACCTGGCGCTCTGGGCGACGGACCGGCGCGACGGCTCGACACCGCGGATCGCGCTGCACGCCGTGGCCGACGCCTACGACGAGACCGAACTCGACCTCCACGGGGAGCGCTTGACCAGGCTGCTGGAGCGGATCGCGCAGCGCGCCCCCGAGCAGCACGTCGGCGGGACGGACCTGCTGTCGGACCGTGAGCGCCACGAAGTGCTGGCCGACCGCAACGACACGAGTGCCGAGGTGCCCGCCACCGGCCTGGCCGAACTCTTCGAGGAACAGGCCGAAGCAGCGCCGGACGCGGTGGCCGTGGTGGCCGCCGGCACCACCCTGACCTACGCCGACCTGAACGCCCGGGCCGATCGCCTCGCCCATCTGCTGATCGCCCGGGGCGCGGCACCCGAGCGGCTGGTGGGGCTGGCACTGCCGCGCTCGGCCGACCTGGTCGTGGCGTTCCTCGCCGTGCTCAAGTCCGGTGCGGCCTGCCTGCCGATCGACCCGGAGTACCCGGCGACCCGCATCGCCGCCCTGCTCGACGACGCCCTGCCCGTTGTGCTGATCACCGAAAGCGCCACCGTCGACAGGCTGCCCGGCTCATCGTCCGCCGAGCTCCTCGTGCTGGACGACCTGGACACCAGCGCCATGGCGGACGGCTCCTCGCAGGGCTTCCCGACGGTCCCCGTCGATCCGCGGCATCCGGCCTATGTCGTCTACACCTCCGGTTCCACAGGCCGGCCCAAGGGGGTGGTGACCACCCGTGCGGGCCTGGCCAACCTCCTCCACCACCAGCGGCGCACACTGTTCACCACCGAGGACGGCCGCCGGATGCGGGTGGCGCTGACCACCTCCGTGTCGTTCGACGCGGCCTGGGACCAGCTGGCGTGCCTCTTCGCCGGCCATGAGCTGCACGTCCTGGACCGGCAGACCTGGGCCGACCCCGACGCCTTCGTCGACTACCTCGCCCTCCACCGCCTGGACCTGGTCAACGCCACACCGTCGTACCTGCGGATCCTGCTCTCCCACGGCCTGCTCGACGGCGACCGGTGGCGTCCCGCCGTGGTCATCGCCGGTGGGGAGGCCGTACCGGAGCGGCTCTGGGAGGAACTGGGCGCGGCCGACGGCGTGGCCGCCCACAACTTCTACGGTCCGACCGAGTGCACGGTCGACGCGGTCACCGCCCGGATCGGCTCCTCGCCCGTCCCCGTCATCGGCCGCCCCATCGGCAACACGCGGGTGTATGTGCTCGACAGCGGACTGCGGCCCGTACCGCCCGGCGCACCGGGTGAGCTGTACATCGCCGGGGCGGGCGTGGCGCGCGGCTATCTCAAGCGGCCCGGGCTGACCTCCGAGCGGTTCGTCGCCGACCCCTTCGGCCCGGCCGGGGCACGCATGTACCGCACCGGGGACCTCGTGCGCTGGAACCGGGACGGTGACCTGGAGTTCACCGGACGCGCCGACGACCAGGTCAAGATCAGGGGCTTCCGCATCGAGCCCGGAGAGATCGAGGCCGCGCTCGCCGCTCACCCCGATGTCACGCAGGCCGCCGTGACGGTCCGCCAGGAACGCTCCGCGGAGCCCTTCCTGGCGGCCTACGTCGTGCCCGGCGCCGAAGGCGTCCAGCCGGCCCGGCTGCGGGCGTTTCTGCGCGAGCGGCTGCCGGGCCACATGGTGCCCGCGGCCTTCACGGTCCTGGAGCGGCTTCCGCTCACCGCGGGCGGAAAGCTCGACCGCGGTGCTCTGCCATCCCCGGACACCCCGGCGGCCGACTCCGGCCGGGCGCCCCGCACGGACCGGGAGGAACTGCTCTGCCAGGTCTTCGCCGAGGTGCTCGGCGTGCCCTCCGTCGGCGTCGACGACAGCTTCTTCGACCTGGGCGGGCACTCCCTGCTCGCCATGCGGCTGATCGCCCGCGTCCGCTCCGTCCTCGACGCCGAGATCGGTCTCGGCGTCCTGTTCGACGCGCCCACCGTCGCCCGCCTGGCCGCCGCACTCGACGACGCCGCACTCGACGACGCCGGCCGCGGCCGACGGCGGCCCACGCCGGCCGCCGTCCGCCGACCCGAGAGGGTGCCGCTGTCGTTCGCGCAGCGCCGCCTGTGGTTCCTGCACCGCATGGAGGGGGCGAGCGCCACCTACAACATCCCGCTGGCACTGCGGATGTCGGGCTCCCTGGACCGGGACGCCCTGGAAGCCGCGCTCGCGGACGTCGTGGCACGCCACGAGAGCCTGCGGACGGTCTTCCCGGACGCCGACGGTGTGCCGTACCAGCACATCCTCGGCCTCGGGGACGCGCCGCTGCGGCTGCCGGTCACCGACACCACCGCGGCAGAGCTGGCCGACCGGCTGGCCGATGCCGCACGGTACGCCTTCGACCTCGCGGCCGAGCCCCCGGTGCGGGCGGAGCTGTTCGTCCTGGGCCCCGAGGAGCAGGTGCTGCTCGTAGTGGTCCACCACATCGTCGGCGACGGCTGGTCGATGGGCGCGCTCGCGCGCGACCTGACCACCGCGTACACCGCCCGGCTCCGCGGTGAGGCGCCCGACTGGGCACCGCTGCCCGTGAGTTACGCCGACTACACCCTCTGGCAGCACGAACTGCTCGGCGACGAGTCGGACCCCGGCAGCCTGAGCGCCCGGCAGCTCGCCCACTGGAAGGAGAACCTGGCCGGCCTGCCGGAACGGACCGAGCTGCCCTTCGACCGGCCCCGGCCCGCGGCGACGTCGTACCGCGGCGCCCAGCTGGCCCTGCGCATGGACACGGAACTCCACCAAGCCCTGCGGGAGTTGGCGCGTGAACGCGGAGCCAGTCTCTTCATGGTGCTCCAGGCGGGCCTGGCCGCTCTGCTCGGCAGACTCGGTGCCGGTACGGACATCGCCATCGGCACCCCCGTCGCAGGCCGTACCGACGAGGCCGTCGACGATCTGGTCGGCTGCTTCGTCAACACCCTGGTGCTGCGCACGGACCTCTCCGGCGACCCGTCCTTCGCCGAACTGCTCACGCGGGTCCGGAAGAACGCACTGGCCGCCTACGCCCACCAGGACGTGCCGTTCGAGCACCTGGTGGAGGCGGTCAACCCGGCCCGGTCGCCGGCGCACCACCCGCTGTTCCAGACCGTACTGGCGCTGCAGAACGCGCCTCTGGCCGCCTACGACCTGCCGGGACTGCACGTCGAGAGCGAGCTGGTGCACACCGGCACCGCCAAGTACGACCTCACCGTCAACCTGTCCGAGCGGCACAGCGCCGACGGCACCCCGGACGGCCTCGCCGGATTCGTGGAATACAGCACCGATCTGTTCGACGCGGCCGGCGTGGAGGCCATCGTCGAACGCTGGCTGCGGCTGCTCCGGGCCGCGGCCGCCGACCCCGACCAGAGCGCCGGCCGGATCGACGTGCTGACGGCGGAGGAACGCCGGAGCCTGCTCGCCGCGCCGGACACCACACCGGTCACGTGCACGCCCACCACCATCACCGCCCTCTTCGAGGAACAGGTCAGGGCCACCCCGGACGCGGTGGCCGTGGCATCCGGCGACACCTACCTCACGTACCGCGAACTGAACGTCCGGGCCAACCGTCTCGCCCACCTGCTGGTCGCCCGGGGTGCCGGGCCGGAGCAGCTGGTGGCGCTGGCCCTGCCGCGCTCGGCGGAGCTGGTGGCGGCGGTCCTCGCGGTCCTCAAGGCGGGGGCGGCCTATGTCCCGGTGGACCCGGAGTACCCGGCCGCCCGGGTCACCTTCATGCTGCGCGACGCGCGGCCCGCCCTGCTGCTCACCACCAGCCGCACCGCGACCGCCCTGCCCGGCCACGCGGACACCGTCGAGCGGCTCCTGCTCGACGACCCGGCCGTCCTCGCCGGCCTGGACGCGTCCCCGGACACCGATCCCCGGACCTCCGTCGCGCCGGACAATCCCGCGTACGTCATCTACACCTCCGGCTCCACCGGCACGCCCAAGGGCGCCGCGATCCCGCACCGCAGCGTGGCGCGGCTCTTCGCGGCCACCCGGCACTGGTTCGGTTTCGGCACCGACGACGTGTGGACCCTCTTCCACTCCTACGCCTTCGACTTCTCGGTCTGGGAGCTGTGGGGCCCGCTGCTGCACGGCGGACGGCTCGTCGTCGTCCCGCACGACGTCAGCCGCTCCCCGGACCGCTTCCTGCGGCTCCTCGCCGACGAACGCGTCACCGTGCTCAACCAGACCCCGTCCGCCTTCTACCAGCTGATGCGGGCCGACCAGGAGAACCCCGGGACAAGCCGGGCCCTGGCCCTGCGCACCGTGATCTTCGGCGGCGAGGCCCTGGAACCGGCCCGGCTCGCCGACTGGTACCGGCGCCACCCGGACGACGCCCCGGTTCTGGTCAACATGTACGGCATCACCGAGACCACCGTGCACGTCACCTACGCGGCGCTGGACCGGCACAGCGCCGTCACCGGAGCGGCCGGCGACATCGGCACCGCCATCCCGGACCTGCGCACCTACGTGCTCGACGCCCACCTGCAACCGGTGCCGCCCGGCGTGCCGGGCGAACTCCACGTGGCCGGTCCCGGGCTCGCCCGCGGCTATCTGAACCGGCCGGGGCTCACCGCCGAACGCTTCGTCGCCGACCCGTACGGCCCGCCGGGGACGCGCATGTACCGCAGCGGCGACATGGTGCGCCGCAACTCCCGCGGCACGCTGGAGTTCGTCGGACGCGCCGACGACCAGGTCAAGGTGCGCGGCTACCGCATCGAGCTCGGTGAGATCGAGGCCGCGCTCGCCGATCACCCCGACGTGGCCCAGGTCGCCGTACTCGCCCGCCAGGACCGAGCCGACGACACCCGGCTCGTGGCCTATCTGGTGCCCGTGTCCGGCGCCGCCCCGCACCCCGCCGGGCTGCGCGCACACCTGCGGGAGCGGCTGCCGCAGTACATGGTCCCCGCGGCCTTCGTGCTGCTGGACGTGCTGCCGCTGACCGCCAACGGCAAGCTCGACCGCAGGGCGCTGCCCGAACCGGAGTCCGGCACCGCGAGCGGCGGCCGGGCTCCGCGCACCCCGCAGGAGCAGATCCTGTGCGAGCTGTTCGCCGAGATCCTCGGGGTCGCCGAGGCCGGGGTGGAGGACAGCTTCTTCGACCTGGGCGGCCACTCCCTGCTGGCCACCCGCCTGGTGGCCCGGGTCCGCGCCACCCTCGGAGTCGAGCTGGAGCTGCGGACCCTGTTCGAGGCGCCGACCCCGGCCGGCCTCGCCGCGAGGCTCGTCGAGGCCGGACAGGCGCGGCCGGCGCTGACCCCGCAGGAGCACCCCGAGCGGATCCCGCTCTCCTTCGCGCAGCGCAGGCTGTGGTTCCTGCACCAGATGGAAGGCGCCACCGCCAACTACAACATCTCGCTCGCGTGGCGCCTGACCGGCCCGCTCGACCGGGCCGCGTTGGAGGCGTCCCTGTCGGACGTCATGGCCCGCCACGAGAGCCTGCGCACGGTCTACCCGCAGATCGACGGCGTGCCCTACCAGAAGGTGCTGACTCCGGCGGACGCCCGCACGCGACTGCAGGCGGCTCCCACCACCGTGGAGGAGCTGGACCGTGTGCTCGCCGACGCGTCGGCCCACACCTTCGACCTGGCCGCCGAACCACCCCTGCACGCCGAGCTGTTCACCCTGCGCCCCGACGAGCACGTACTGCTGCTCGTCATCCACCACATCGCGGGTGACGGCTGGTCCCTCGGACCCCTGGCGCGCGACCTGACGGCCGCGTACGCGGCCCGCTGCCGGGGCGGGGAGCCGCAGTGGACGCCGCTGCCGGTGAGTTACGCCGACTACACCCTGTGGCAGCACAGGCTGCTCGGCGATCACACCGACCCCGACAGCCTCTTCGCCCGTCAGGCGGCCTACTGGACGGCAGCCCTGGCCGGACTGCCCGAGCAGATCCAGCTCCCCACCGACCGGCCCCGCCCGGCGGTCGCGTCCCACCGCGGCGGCTCCGTGACCGTCGAGATCGGCGCCGAACTCCACCGGAACCTGAAGGAGTTGGCACGCGCCCACGGCACCAGCTTGTTCATGGTGCTGCAGGCCGGACTCGCCGCCCTGCTGAGCCGGCTGGGCGCCGGGACGGACATCCCGGTCGGCAGCCTGGTCGCCGGGCGGACCGACCAGGCGCTGGACCAGCTCATCGGGTACTTCGTCAACACCCTGGTGCTGCGCACCGACACCAGCGGCGACCCCGGCTTCGCTCGCCTGCTCGGCCGTGTGCGCGATGCGGCGCTCGGCGCGTACGCCCACCAGGACGTGCCCTTCGAATACCTCGTGGAGGTCCTCAACCCGGCCCGGTCGCTGGCGCATCACCCGCTCTTCCAGGTCATGCTGGTGCTGCAGAACGCGCCCCGGGCCGACTTCGCACCGGCCGGTCTGGAGGTCGGCGACGTCCGGCTGACGACCACGTCGTCCAAGCTCGACCTGCTCTTCTCGATGTCCGAGCGGCACGGTGGCGACGGATCCCCCGAGGGCATCGAAGGGTACGTCGAGTACGCGTGCGACCTGTACGACGCCGACACGGTGCGGACGATGACCGCGCGCTGGGTGCGGCTGCTGGAGGCGGCCGTCGCGGAACCCGACCGGCGGCTCAGCGGGATCGACATCCTCACCGCGGAGGAGCGGAGAACGCTGCTGCCCGCTCCCGCTCCCGCTCCCGCTCTCGCCGACGCCGAGGCTCCCGCCATCGCGCTGCCCGCCCTGTTCGAAGCACAGGCCCAGGCTTGTCAGGACGCGGTGGCCGTGGTGCACGACGACGTCTCGCTGACCTATGGCGAGTTGAACACCCGAGCCAACCGGCTCGCTCACGCGCTGATCAGCCGGGGTGTCGGCCCCGAGGACCTCGTCGCCCTGGCGCTGCCCCGCTCCGCCGACCTCGTCGTGGCTGTTCTGGCCGTGCTCAAGGCCGGTGCCGCATACCTGCCGTTGGATCCGGACTACCCCGCCGCACGCCTGGCGTTCATGCTCTCGGACGCCCGGCCCAGACTGCTGATCACCAGCGGCACGCTCGACGCCCGGCCGCTCGGACCGCAGGAGCCGGGCCGGCTCGTGCTCGACTCCCCGGACACCGCGGCCCTGCTGGAGACCCTGCCGGACGCCGACCCCGTCACCGGCGTGACACCGGACCACCCGGCGTACGTCATCTACACCTCCGGCTCGACCGGCACCCCCAAGGGCGTCGTCGTCACGCACCGCGGACTGGTCAACCTGTTCCAGCACCAGCGGGCGACCCTGTTCGCGGCGAAGGAGGCGGGCGGCGGTCAGCGGCGGATGCGGGTCGGGCTGGGCACGTCCGTGTCGTTCGACGCGGCCTGGGACCAGCTGTCCTGCCTGCTGGACGGGCATGAGCTGCATGTGCTGGACCGGCAGACCTGGGGCGACCCGGACGCGTTCCTGGACCACCTCGCCGGCCATCGCCTGGACATGGCCTATGCCACGCCGTCGTACCTGCGCGTCCTGTGCGAACACGGGCTGCTCGACGTCGACCGGTGGCGTCCGGCAGTGGTGGTCGCCGGTGGCGAGGCCGTTCCCGAGCGGCTCTGGGAGGAACTGCGGTCGGCGGAGGGCGTCGAGGCCTTCAACTTCTACGGACCGACCGAGTGCACCGTCGACGCGGTCACCGCCCGCCTCGCCTCCTCGGACACCCCCGTGATCGGCCGGCCAGTCGCCAACACCCGTGTGTATGTGCTGGACGGCGCACTGCAGCCCGTGCCGCCGGGCGTGGCGGGCGAACTGTACCTTGCCGGTGCGGGAGTGGCCCGCGGCTACCTGAACCGGCCCGCGCTGACCGCCGAGCGATTCGTCGCCGACCCGTTCGGCCCTGCCGGGGAGCGGATGTACCGCACCGGGGACATCGTGCGCCGCAACCGGGACGGCCACCTGGAGTTCGTCGGTCGGGTCGACGACCAGGTCAAGATCCGCGGATTCCGCATCGAACCGGGGGAGATCGAGGCAGCGCTCGCCGGGCATCCCGGGGTGGCCCAGGTCGCCGTCGTAGCCGACCGGGACCGCGCCGACGACCAGCGGCTCGTCGCCTACGTCGTACCCGCGGCCGGAATGCGGCCACATCGGGAAGAGCTGCGGAACCATGTGCGGGACCGCCTTCCGGAGTACATGGTCCCGGCCGTGTTCGTGTCCCTGGACGTCCTGCCGCTGACCGCCAACGGCAAGCTGGACCGCGCGGCGCTGCCCGAGCCCGAGTTCCTCGCGACGCCGGGCAGCCGCGCGCCCCGCACCCCGCAGGAGCAGGTGCTCGCGGAACTGTTCGCCGAGGTGCTCGGCGTGTCGCAGGTCGGTGTGGACGACGGCTTCTTCGACCTCGGCGGCCACTCACTGCTCGCGACGCGTCTGGTGGCACGGGCACGCGCCGCCCTCGGGGTGGAAGTCGAGCTGCGTACCCTGTTCGAAACCCCGACGGTCGCCGGACTGGCCGCCCGGCTCGGCGAGGCCGGTCGGGCGCGCCTGCCCCTGGACCGGCGCGAGCGCCCTGACCAGGTTCCGCTCTCCTTCGCGCAGCGCCGCCTCTGGTTCCTGCACCAGTTGGAGGGCGACAGCTGCGCCTACCACATTCCCCTGGTCTGGCGGCTCACCGGCGGCCTCGACCGCGACGCGCTGCAGGTCGCACTGGCGGACGTGGTGGCACGGCACGAGAGCCTGCGGACCGTCTTCCCCGAACGCGACGGAGTGCCGTACCAGCAAGTCCTGGACAGCGCCGAGGCCGGCCCGGAGCTGTCCGTCACCACGGCTTGCGAGAGCGAGCTGCCGGAGGTGCTCACCCGGGCCGTGGAGCGCGGGTTCGACCTCGTCACCGAACCGCCCCTGCGCGCAGAGCTGTTCGCGTCGGGGCCGGACGAGCACGTGCTGCTCATCGTCCTGCACCACATCGCCGCCGACGGCTGGTCGTTCGGTCCCCTCGCGGCCGACCTGTCCACCGCGTACGCGGCCCGTCTGCGCGGCGAGGCGCCGCGGTGGGCGCCGCTGCCGGTGAGTTACGCCGACTACACCTTGTGGCAGCGGGAACTGCTGGGCGAACCCACCGACCCGACCAGTGTGTTCACCGCCCAGACCGCATACTGGACGACGACGCTGGCAGGGTTGCCGGACCAGATCCCGCTGCCCACCGACCGCCCCCGGCCCGCCACCACCTCCTACGACGGCCGTCACCTGGGGGTGGAACTCGACGCGGAGCTCCACCAGGGGCTCACCACGCTGGCCCGGGAACGTGGCGTCAGCCTGTACATGGTGCTGCAAGCCGGCCTCGCCGCCCTGCTGACCCGGATGGGCGCCGGCACCGACATCCCCGTCGGCAGCCTCATCGCCGGCCGCACCGACCAGGCCATGGACGACCTCATCGGGTTCTTCGTCAACACCGTCGTCCTGCGCACCGACACCTCGGGGGACCCGACCTTCGCCGGCCTCCTCGGCCGGGTCCGGGAGCAGGCCCTTGGCGCGTACGCCCACCAGGACCTGCCTTTCGAGCACGTGGTGGAGGCCCTCAACCCGGCCCGCTCCCTCGCCCGCCAGCCCCTGTTCCAGGTCCTGCTCGCGCTGCAGAACGTGCCGCGCAGCACCTTCGAACTGCCCGGTGTGCGCGCCGAGATCCATCCCCTGCGGACCCCGACGGCCATGTTCGACCTCGCCTTCCACCTCCTGGAGCGCGGCGAATGCGGCACGCCCGACGGCATCCACGGATACGTCGAGTTCGCCTCCGACCTGTTCGACCCGGAAACGGTCGAGACTCTGTTCGCCCGCTGGGTGAGGCTGCTTCGCGCGGCGGTCGACCGTCCCGAGAGTGCCATCGGCTCGCTCGACGTCCTCACCGCCGAAGAGCGGCACACCCTGCTGGTCGAACGCAACGCCACCGCCGTCGAGTTCCCCGCCACCAGCCTGCCCGCCCTGTTCGCGGCCCAGGTGCGGGCCACCCCCGACACACCTGCCGTGATCTGCGGCGACACCACCCTCACCTACGCGGAACTGGACGCGCGCGCCAACCGGCTCGCCCACGCCCTGATCGAGCGCGGCGCGGGCCCGGAGCGGATCGTGGCGCTGCGACTGCCGCGCTCGGCCGGGTACGTGGTCGCCGTGCTGGCGGTGCTCAAGACCGGCGCCGCCTACCTTCCGATCGATCCCGAGTACCCGGAGTCCCGGACCGCGTTCATGCTGGACGACGCGCGCCCGGCCCTGGTCCTGGACGACCTGCGAGACGTCCAGGCGGAGACCGGGCACCCGGACACCGATCCGGCGGTCGCGATCGATCCACGCCATCCCGCCTACGTCATTTACACCTCCGGTTCCACCGGCCGCCCCAAGGCCGTCGTCATGCCCTCCGGCGCCGTGGTGAACCTCCTCCAGTGGCACGACCGCGCCGTCGGCGGCCGCCCCGGCACACGGGTGGCCCAGTTCACCGCGGTCAGTTTCGACGTCTCCGTGCAGGAGATGCTCTCCGCCCTGCTCTACGGCAAGACCCTGGTCGTCCCCTCCGACGAACAGCGCCGCAGCGCCGAGCTGCTGGCCCAGTGGCTCGACGACCACGAGGTGGAAGAGCTCTACGCGCCCAACCTCGTGCTCGAGGCGCTCGCCGAGGCGGCCGACGAGCAGGACCGCGACCTGCCGAACCTGCGGGTGATCGCACAGGCCGGCGAGGCGATGCGACTGGGCGGCCGACTCCGGCGCCTCCACGCGCGCCGCCCCGGCCGGGTCCTGCACAACCACTACGGTCCGGCCGAGACACACGTCGTCACCGCCTTCCCGCTCCCCGCCGACCTCACCGCATGCCCCCTGCCCGTCCCCATCGGCCGTCCCATCGCCAACACCCGGGTGTACGTGCTCGATGCCGCACTGCGGGCCGTGGCACCCGGCGTCGCGGGTGAGCTGTATCTGGCCGGCGCCCAACTGGCCCGCGGATACCTGGGCCGACCGGGCCTGACGGCCGGCCGGTTCACGGCCGACCCGTACGGGCCGACGGGCTCGCGGATGTACCGCACCGGTGACCTCGTCCGCTGGCGGGCAGACGGCGAGCTGGAGTTCCTCGGTCGTGTGGACCACCAGGTCAAGGTGCGCGGGTTCCGCGTCGAGCCGGGCGAGATCGAGGCCCAGCTGGTCGCCCACCCCTGTGTCGCACAGGCCGCGGTGGTGGCCCGGGAGGACCGGCTGGTGGCCTATGTCGTGCCGGTCGCCGCAGGGCTGGACGGCCTTCGCGAGCATCTGCGGGAGCGGCTCCCGGACTACATGGTGCCGTCGGCGCTCGTCACGCTGGACGCCCTGCCGCTGACCCCCAACGGCAAGCTGGACCGCGCCGCGCTGCCTGCACCCGGTGACACCGGCCGCGGCGCCCGGGCACCGCGCACCCCGCAGGAGCAGATCCTGTGCGATCTGTTCGCCGAGGTGCTGGGCGTGCCGCAGACCGGCGTCGACGACGACTTCTTCGACCTGGGCGGCCACTCGCTGCTGGCCACCCGGCTGGTCTCACGGATCCGCGTCACCCTCGGCGTGGAACTGGAGCTGCGGACCCTCTTCGAGACCCCGACACCGGCCGGACTCGCCGCCGGGCTGCTCGGCGCCGCGACCGCACGCACACCCCTGGTGCCGCGACACCGCCCGGAGCCCATGCCGCTGTCGTTCGCGCAGCGCCGCCTGTGGTTCCTCCACCAGATGGAAGGCCCCAGCGCCACCTACCACATGCCGCTCGCCCTGCGGCTCGACGGAGATCTCGACCGGAGCGCGCTGCAGGCCGCGCTGGCGGACGTGGTGGCCCGCCATGAGGTGCTGCGCACGGTGTTCCCGCACCGCGACGGCGTTCCGTACCAGCGGATCCTCGACGACACGGAGGCCGGGGTCCCTCTGAGCGTCACCGAGACCACCGAGGCGGACCTGCTGGAGGTGTTGCGCGCCCGGGTGGTCCGCGGCTTCGACCTGGCCGCCGAACCACCCGTCAGGGCCGAGCTCTTCGCGCTCGCACCCGACCGGCACGTGCTGCTGGTCCTGCTGCACCACATCGCCGGTGACGGCTGGTCCCTGGAACCGCTCTCCCGCGACCTGACGACCGCCTACGCGGCCCGGTGCCGAGGTGAGGCGCCCGCATGGCAACCGCTGCCGGTCAGTTACGCCGACTACACGCTGTGGCAGCACGACGTCCTCGGCGACGAGGCCGACTCCGGCAGCGTCTTCGCGGAGCAAGTCGCTTATTGGAAAAGCCAGTTGGCGGGGCTTCCGGAACAGGTCGGGCTGCCCGCCGACCGCCCGCGCCCGGCCACCGCTTCCCACCGCGGCGACCTGGTCACCTTCGAACTGGACGCCGCGCTCCACGCCGGGCTGGCCGACCTGGCCCGGCGCTACGGGGCGAGCCTGTTCATGGTGCTGCAGGCAGCCCTCGCCGCCCTCTACACCCGTCTCGGCGCCGGCACCGACATCCCCGTCGGCAGCCCGGTAGCGGGCCGCACCGACGAGGCCCTGGACGACCTGGTCGGGTTCTTCATCAACACGTTGGTGCTGCGCACCGACACGTCGGGCGACCCCACCTTCGTCGAACTGCTGGGCCGGGTGCGGGAGACGGCGCTGGAGGCGTTCGCGCACCAGGACGTGCCCTTCGAGCATCTGGTGGAGGTGGTCAACCCCGCACGCTCGCTGTCCCACCACCCGCTCTTCCAGACCATGCTGGCCGTGCAGAACGCGCCCATGGGCGACTTCACCCTGCCCGGTCTCACGGTCACGGGGGTGCTCGTACCCACCCGGACCTCCCGCGTCGACCTCACCTTCAGTCTTGCCGAGCGCCGGGGCCCGGACGGCTCTCCGGGCGGACTGGAGGCCGTCGTCGAGTACGCCACCGATGTGTTCGACCGGTCGACGGTGGAGGGGTTGTTTGTTCGGTGGAGGCGGTTGTTGGAGGGGGTGGTTGCGGATCCGGGT
>NZ_JBIVBS010000041.1:0-29950 GCF_044746205.1 Streptomyces sp. NPDC086549
CCTCACGAAACTCAGGCTCGTACGTACGTTGCTTGGACCCCATGAACCCCAACTTCCCTTGCAATCACAGGCTCCACGGTACGAGGGGAGGCACAGTCTGAGCTTTGCCGTCGACCAGGTAGAGCGGTACCGAGATCGGTTTGAAGATGGCCGGGCCGTGCTCTTTGATGAAGGTTCGTGCGTCGCCGGGAACGTTGGTGATCAACGTCGCTGGCACTGTGAAGCCGACTGCGGCCGCCGCCGCGAGCTCGGCCGGCTTGTATTCGGCGTCGCCGATGCGGTTGGGGTGGTTGACGTAGAGACAGCCGGGCAGGGAGGTGAGGATGCCGCCCAGTCCCGACCGTGCTTACGCTACCGCGAAGCGCTCGTCCTGCTTGTCGCGGTGGGGAAACGCGAACCCGGAGGTGCGCCGGTAGTACAGGGAACGCACCGCGGCCAGCCGCCGCAGCCGTCCCCTATCAGCCTTGAGTGCGGAGTGCTCCCAAAATCGCCGATCGTCTCCTGGCTGCGACTGATGGGTATATGTCTCGTAGGTCAATTGGCTTCCGGTATCGGGTGCACCGTCGCCTGGGCTCGTGCATCCAGCGGGAGTCCCTTGTGGGGAGGGACCACATGTCGCGGCAAGTGCCTGAACGGTTGTTCTTCGGTAGGGCGGAAGAGCTGTCACAGATGGGTGCGCGGTTGGTCTGGGCCGCGAGGGGTGAGCCGCAAGTCGTTCTCATTGAAGGGCCGGCAGGTATCGGAAAGACATCGCTCGTACGGTGTTTCCTCGCCGGTCCCGCCGCCGATGACTGCATTTTGCAGGCGAGCGGAGACGAGCTCGAGATGCAGCTGCCCTACGGGGTCATCACGCAGCTGATACCGCACCAGAGGCAGGCAGTCGCGGATGTCGGTGCCTCTCTGCCGGACCCCATCGCCGTCGGTGCTTCCCTCATCGACGCTCTGGGTAAGTTCCAGGACCGTGCGCCGGTCATTCTGGTGATCGACGACGTCCAGTGGGCAGACACTCCTTCGCTGCACGCGATCACTTTCGTACTCCGGCGCCTGCGCGTGGACCGGGTGCTGACGGTGCTGGTGACCCGCGACGCGACTGACCCCCGGTTGCCGCACGGACTGCACCGCATCCTCGAAGAGGACACGACCGCGAGAGTGACGCTGGCCGGCCTCGGCGTAGCGGAACTTGCCGCGCTGAACCAGGCGCTGGGCTTGTCACCGCTTCCCCGCTGGTCCCTCGCTCGGCTGAGGGACCACACATGCGGGAACCCATTGCACACCAAGGCGTTGCTTCAGCAGTATCCCGGCGAGTTGTTGAGCGCGGGAGACACCATTTTACCCGCACCACGCAGGTACGAGCGGCTCGTGGCTGAGCGGCTGGACGGTTGCGCCCCTTGCACACGTCGACTCGTCGGCGCCGCCAGTGTCCTCGGCATGTCCTCTCCCCTGCACTTGGCAGCAGAACTCGGTGCCGTTCCAGACCCGTTGGAAGCGCTGGCGGAAGCCATGACACGGGAACTGCTGGTAGAGGACGCGGTCGGAGCCATGTCCAAGGCCGCCTTCCCGCACCCGCTGCTGCGGGCCGCTGTGTATCGCGGTCTGGACCCCGGCGAGCGTTCCCGTCTGCACCTGCTCGTGGCCGGTCTCTCGGCCGATCCGACCATATCTCTCCAGCACCGCGTGTGTGCTGCGGTCGGACCCGACAGCGATCTCGCGGACGAACTCGGCCGGTTCGCGGCGCAGCAGGCGGCGGAGGGCGCCTGGTCCGCTGCGGCCTCCTCCGCGATGTCGGCCGCACGGTTGTGTCCGGACCGCGGCCGCAGCGCGCAGTGGATGCTCCAGGCGGTCGAACACCTTCTTCTGGCCGGGGATATCAGTCAGGCCGCCGAGCTCGAACAGGAGGTCCGGGAGGCTGACCCCAGCGCCGAACAACACTACGTACTGGGGCATCTCGCCCTGACCGCCGGACGACTGGACGAGGCTCGCCGTGAACTCTCCGCCTGCTGGGAGAGCTGCGACGCGGCGACCGGCACCGAGACCCTCCGCAAGGCTGCCGAGCAGTTGGCCTGGGTGTGCCTCATCCAGGGTGACGCGCCGAACATCATCGACTGGGCGCGACGCGGACTCGGCCTGCCACCGGGCACACGATCGTCCTTCCTGCGGGACTCCCTGGCAATCGGGCTGGCCGTCTCCGGCGAGTACGAGGAAGCCATGAAGACCCTTGCCCATCTTCCCTTGTCAGGGCCCCGCAACCGTCCGGAGCAATTGGACGGACTGCTCGCACGCGGCATGTTGCAGCTGTGGAACGGGCAGCTGAGCGAGGCCCGTCGTGATCTGCAGGACACCTTCGCCTCGCACCGGCGTGGTGGACTGCCGTACGCGGCCCTCGTGTCGCTGGGATTTCTCACCGATGCCGAGTACCGGGCCGGGTTATGGGACGACGCCGTCGCGCACGGCACCCAGGCCGTCTCCCTCGCCGAGGACACCGATCAGGTTTCCATCCTCGCCGTGGTGCACGCCGTGACCGCCTTCCCCCTCGCCGGCCGGGGCGACTTTCAGGCAGCCGAAGCGCATGCGAGGGCTGCGTCCGTACATGCCCAGATCCTCGGAGACATCAACGACACCGCGTTCGCGGCCACGGCCCTCGCCATGGTGCATACCGCCCGCGGCGACTACGAGAACGTGGTCACCGGGCTGAGCCCGTTTCTGCGACAGGAGGCCGTCCACCGCCACGGCGTCGAGGAAGTCGGCCTCCTCCCTTGGCGTCCGCTGCTCGCAGAAGCCCTGGTTTGCACCGGTCGTGCGGCCGAGGCAGCAGACGTCCTCATCCCCTACGAGCGCCGCGCCGCCGAGCGCCGCCGATGGCTCGACCAAGCGGCAGCCGCGCGCTGCCGCGGCCTCATGGAAGAAGCCCTCGGAAACTCAGAAGCCGCCGAACGCGCCTTCCGCGCCGGGCTGGCCCACTGCGAGCGGGGCGAACCGTGCTTCGAAGAAGCGCTGCTGCTCCTGGCTTTTGGCGCCTTCCTGCGCCGCGCCCGCCGACGCGCCGACGCCGCTGCCGTACTGGAACCTGCCTCCCAAACGTTCCATCGCCTGCGGGCAAAGCCGTATCTCGAGCGATGCGACAGGGAGCTGGCAGGCTGTGGCCGAGTGGCAGCACGCCGGGAGGATGTCACGCATCCCGTGCTCACATCCCAAGAACTCACCGTCTGCAGGCTTGCCATGCAGGGCATGACGAATCGACAAATCGCTCGAGAACTGTTCCTCAGCGTGAAAACCATCGAGTACCACCTGGGCAACGCGTACGCCAAGCTCGGTATCACCTCCCGCATGGGCCTGATCGACAAGCTCGGGCGAGACGGCTGACAGGCCGCATTGCGGCGGCAGTAGTCCTGCCCTGGCACCATCTCCCTGGGACGGCGACGCCGCAACCCGGGGACAACCCCGGGGCCATCCCCGGGGTCTCGCCAGTGGGTCGGCCCGTAGCGTTCGAAACGAAGCAACAGCCATCCGGCAATGGGGCTGGAGCTACGACGTCGTACGCGACGTGTGGGGATGCAAGGAGGGCCGGTCGCCCATGAGCGACAACGAGGAGCGTCTTGACGCGGCGCTGCGCCGGCGGCGGCGGGTGCACCTTCTGTTGGTCGACGAACAGATCGACCGTTGGCGCAGGATACATCAGTTAGCTGCTATGCAAAGAACGCACAACGCAGCAACCTTTCAGCAACTGTACGCGCACAGCCGCAAAGCCGATGCAGGTAAATCTGCTTCAGATCAGGTGCTTCACCCGGGGGAGGAGAACAATCATGGGAGACAGCCATCTTCAATCAGCCGAAAGGCATCCGGGGACTTCTCGGGTAGCTTTTCCCGGAATCTCGTACCGCACGTACGAACACCCCGCAGCCCTCACGGCGCTGACCGTCATGAAAAAGGTGCGGGGATTCGACCTGCTGCTGAAGAAGGTGCATGGAGCCGTTGGCGAGCCGGTCGTGCGCATGCAGCACCTCACCTCCGCGGTGCGCGTCGGTCCGCGACAGTTCCGGCGATTGCATGAGATCAAGGAAGAGGCCGCCAGTATCCTCGATCTGACCGACCCTCCCGAGCTTTACGTGCGAAATATGGGCACGATCAACGCCTTCGCGATCGGCATGGACCGACCCTTCATCGTCGTGAGTGCAGAGCTCGTGGACATAATGAGCGACGAGGAGATCCGATTCGTCATCGGCCACGAACTCGGCCATGTCATGTCGGGTCACGTCCTTTATCAGACGGTCGCGCGCGTCATCGCGAGCATCGGTCTGGCCTCATTCCCCATCGCCGGACTTGCGCTCGAAGCCGTCGACGTAGCCCTCAAGGACTGGTCCCGAAAGTCCGAGCTGTCCTGCGACCGGGCCGGGCTGCTTGTGGCACAGGACCTAGACGTCGCGGTTCGCGCTCTGATGAAGCTCGCTGCGGGCGGCCGTACCGACGAGATGGAACCCGCCGAGTTCCTCCAGCAGGCAGCCGAGTTCGAATTGGATGCAACCGGCGTGCGCAACCGCATCTACAAGTACCTGCTGCCCTCTGGCAGTCACCCCATCCTCGTCCTTAGGGCCTCGGAACTGGACAGATGGGTGCGACACGGGGACTACGCACTCATCGTGGAGCAGGGGGCGTACGAGCTGCGCTCCGAGGACGCACAGGCCACCGCGCGAGGCAGCCTGCGCGACCAGCTCCTCGCGATCAAGGCCAAGCGACAGCAAATTGCAACGGACCGCTCTCTCCGGCAGGCCGGCCCACCCGGGCAGCGCGATCCCAACAGTTAGCCTCGATCTTGCATGAGGGCCCGTCAGCTTGCTGACGGGCCCTTTCTGATCGTTCGGAGCGGAGATTTCTGGTTGTGGGCAGGTGGATGGCCCGGCTGTCGCGTCGGGTGGGCGCCGGGTTCCATGGTTCTGGGGTGATGCTGCCCGTAGGGATGGGACGCGTCTGGTCAGCCAGGGTTCGGAAGGGCATCGAGCCGGGTCAGGGCGCTGGTGATCACGTCGGTCCAGGGCCAGTGCTTTGCCAGGCGGAGGATGCGGCGGCGGCCGGTGGTGACGAGTTGGGCAGTGGCGGAGAACAGCCGCAGTCGCAGGCGGCGGGGTTCCCACCGGCGGGCTTTGCCGGTCAGGGCGAGCATCGGCATCCAGGCCAGCAGGTCCAGGGCGATCTGGACGATCTCCAGCCAGATCTGGTTCTGTGCGGCGTCGTGCAGGGGCAGGTTGCGCAGGCCGGTGGCGCGGGCAGCGCAGACACTCCGCCCTTGAGATGCTGACTCCCGTCGAGTACGAACTGCGCGCAACACCTGTAGCGTGAAATCAGCTATCCCGACTCCACGTAGCTCGGGGCAGGCCGAGATCTCTACCGAACCCGGGGCGGTTCAGAGGCCAGTCGGCGGGGGCCGGTGGCTGGTTACGCCCGAGCAGAGGGGCTGGCGCGCTGCCGCCAGGCATTGAGCAGCTGGGCCAAATCCTGCACGGTGTGCCCATAGGCCTTGCCCGTATAGACGATCCCCAGCCTGATGTCATGCCCGCGCCGCAGCCGATCAGCTGCGCGCAGACCAGGCGGTGGGCAAGTGGGATCGAGGCCAACGAACACGATCGGGTTACCAGTCCCGCTTGTGCGCACCTCGATGCGGCTGACCTGGGTCCACGCGCAGTACTTGGGCCGGCCCCAACCACCGAGATACATGCCCCAACCGCCCAGGCGCAGGCCCACATCGGTCAGGTGCAAGGTCGGCGGGGACACCATCCACACGCCGAACATCAAGGTCTTGAACCCGGCGTACACGGCGAACAGGAGGCCGATCGACCTCCAGACCCAGAGATCCGCGCTTGCGGAAATGAACGCCAATCCGGCCGTGCAGAGCGCGCTGACGGTCAGGCCGAACACGATGCGACCTCGGGGCTCGCGTAGGGTGATCGGACCACCGCGACTACTGTCAGCTACTGCACCCACCATTCGCACGATACGCCGCGTGGTGGCGCGCGGCACCTGGAGGGCTTGGGCGCCCTGTCGTCCTCGAGGCCGCCGGATGTCTGGTCTGTCCGCGCCGCGCAGTGGCGCCACTGGCGCAACGCAGCAGAGGCCGTGCGGACGGCGATCACAGCGCATGCCAAAGCCAGCGAGGCCAACGGTACGAGGTTGTACAAGCAGTGAAGCGGGCCGTTCGGCAGTCTCAGGAAGATCCGGCCGTCGAGTAGCCGGTGGGAGCTACGGCTCGTTCGGCCGCCCGAGGCTGTCATGGGTGTTGGCCGCAGAGGCCGATGTTCGACAGCTGCGGCACGGTCGTGCCGCCCGCCGCGTGCACGGCCTCGGCGACCTTCGCCCAGTCCTCCAGCTGCTGCTCGCCGTGGAAGCACAGGACGCGGCCGTTGTCCCCGACGGAGGGGTGGCCGGGGTAGGCGCCCTCGGTGAGGATCAGGCCGACGCCGGCGGCGGCCCGGCGGGCGTAGCAGGACGCCACGTCCTCGCCGGCGATGCCGTCGGGTGAGAACTGGCGGATCATGGGCGCCATCGCGATCCGGTTGGGGATGGTCAGGCCGTTTACGGTGACCGGGCGGTCGAGCATCTCGGCCGCGCCTGTGCTGGCGGCGGGGGTGAGGGTCACGTGGTTCTCCTTGCGGTGGTTCGTGGGGCGGGCGACCGCCCTGCCCCGGCGAATACTGCAGAAATGGAGCAGAACGCTGAATTGGCAGGGCTCTGGCCGCAGTTCCGTGAACGGAGATAAGGCAGGGGATGAGCGTGCCACGTGTGGCACGCTGGCCGGATGGCGGAGAGCGGCGGGGAACGTGTGATGGAGGGCTGGATCTGGAACGAGAACGTCCAACCCTTTTTTGACTCTCTTGACGCGTTATGTCGGCTACGACTTCGATGGCACCGACTGGCAGGCGGTGGAACTCGGCCTTGAGGCCACCGATGATGAGCACACGGATCGCTGGTACAGCTATCCGCTCGTAGGTTCGGATCATCAGGTCGATGTACACCTTGCCAAGGCTGTGGGCGGCTATGAGGTCTCTGTCCGTGTGGCGGGGATTTCCGATCCTGAGCTGCGGTTGCGGGCGGACACTCTCATGGCGGCTTTTGCTGCCAGGCCCATCCCGTGAGGAGAGCGTTGAGCCGCAGTCTTCATGGCTGGGTGAGGATGCGGGTGCGGAGGAGTTCGAACGAGGCTCGGCCATGCATTGCTCTCTTGAGCGTTTTCACTCGGTTCACGTGGCCTTCGACGGCTCCGGAACTCCACGGGAGGGTCAGCCCGGCGGTGACAGCGTCGAGGTCCTGGCGGAGGAAGCCGGCGAAGCCCTTCATCGGCTTCGGCGCATCCTGCTCGGCCTGCCGGATCCACTCCAGCAGCAGGTATCCGCGCTGGTGGCGGACCAGGTCGGCGAGCGCCCGGGCGAGGTCGCAGGCCCGGGTGATGTCCGGGCAGGCGAGCCGGACCTGAAGCAGCCGGTCGTCCTGGCTCTCGGTGAGCGTCTCGCGGGGCTGCATGATCCAGGAGGTGATCTTGCGGGGGCTGGGGATGTCAGCCCGGACCGGTTCGGCCGTTCCCGCCCGCAGGGCGGCGAGGTGTTTGCGGACGACCTGGCGGCTGCCCCGGTAGCCGCGGGCCTGGATCTCCAGAAATAGCCGGGTGCCGCTGACCTGGCCTTGCGCCTGGGTGAAGCGGGTGTTCAAGTATCCCTTGAACGGCTCCAGGACGCCGTCGGGGCGGCGTTCGCGGGCGGAGGCGAGCAGCTGGTCGAGGTCGGTGTCGCGGAAGCGGCGGACGGTCTTGCGGTCGAGGTTCAGGCGTCGGGCGATCGCGCTGATCGTCCAGCGTTTCTCCAGCAGACGGTGGATGTCCTCGTAGCGGTGACGGGTGCGTTCGATGATCTGGGTGCGGGGCAGTTCCGCAGGCGGTAACAGCATCGGCGCCACCTCGGGCACTTCGGCCACCGTCTCCTCCTCGGCGCGTTTGCGCAGGCAGTCACGGTGCTGGTGGCAGGTCTTCTCCACCGCGGCGGACAGGTTCTGCAACAGGTGCCAGCGGTCGGCCACTTCCAGGGCGTTGGGGGCGGCTTCGTTGACCGCCTTGGTGTAGGCGCTCGTCCGGTCCCGACAGATGATCTCGGCGCCGGGATGATCCTTGAGCCAGGCCGCAAACGTCTCCGAGGTGCGGTCGGCCAGCACGTCCACGACCCGGCCGGCCTCGACGTCGACCAGCACGGTGCCGTAGGTGCATCCCTTACGGAAGGCGAACTCATCCACTCCCAGCACCCGCGGAGCACGGTCCGCCACCGCCGGTGCCGTCAGCAGCCGGGTTCGGCCCGCGGTCAGCCGCAGTCGGCGGCACAGCCGGACGGCCGGACGGCCGCCGAGCTCGATGGCGATCGACCGCAGCCAGCCCGTCAGCCCGGTGCTGGAACGGCAGTATCGCTCGGACAGGCCCGGCATCTGCTCGACGAACGTCGTGCGGGAACAGCTCCTGCGGTCGCAGAAGTACCGGCGCACCCGCAGCCGGACGATGACCTGACGGGAGCCCAACGGCCGCTCGGCCAGTGTGCGTTGATACATGCTGTGTACGCGTCTCGCTTGCCTCCGGCAGTCCGGGCACCGGCCCGGACGAGCTGTCGACACCGCCTCCACCACCAGGACGTCGGAGGAGTCGTTCACCCGCTCCACCCGCACATCGATCCCGGGAAACAGCACATCCCCGACCGTCTTGCTCGCCACGGCAGGAAACACCCTGCCGAAACGATCCCGCGTTCCCGCCGCTGACCTGGGGATTCACGGAACCGCGGACAGAGCCCTGAAAACGGCCAGGGGCGCTCGTTTCCTCGCTCGGTCCGGCGTCCAACGGGGCGGGGAGTTTCAACGAGCGCCGAGCGTGTTTCCGGCCGGGCCGCCCGCATGTGGAGTGTGCGGGCCGTGCCGGCCGGTCAAGGACGCCTGCGGCGGCCCTGCGCGCTGGCCTTCGGCCACACTGGACAGTCCGTTCCGCCCCTGGACCGACTCTGGATGACCTCCCCCCGGTACCGGCGGACGAAGCTGCTGTGGGAGTACGCCCACTTCGGCGTGGACCGGATCGAGGAGATGGTGCCGCGCGCGGCGCGCTGGCAGCCTCTGCCGTGCGCGATGACGTCCGCGAGTACGTCGTCGAGCATCTCCATGACGAGGCGGCGGTGCTGGTCGTGGACGAGACCGGCGACGTGAAGAAGGGCACCCGCACCGTCGGGGTCCAGCGTCAGTACACCGGCACCGCCGGGGCTTGTATTTCAATAAGTGCTCTGTAGAGGGGTATTGGTGGGAGTCTGAGATATGGCCCCGTGTCTGTCAGGCCGCGCTGCCGCCCGTGCTCTGCGGACTAAGTTCGAGCAGATGCTGCCGCACTTCGATGAGCGTCGCCGTCGGTTGTACCTGGCCAGTGAGGCGATGGCCCTCGGCCACGGCGGGATCGTCCGGGTCGCCGCCGCCTCCGGCACCAGCACTGCCACCATCGCGCGAGGTATCGCCGAGTTAGCCGGTTGCTCCTCGCCGACCCGACGGGTTCGGGCTCCAGGCGCCGGCCGCAAGCGGCTGACTGACACCGACTCCGGTCTGCTGCCCGCGCTGGAGTCGCTGATCGAGCCACACACCCGAGGCGACCCCGTCTCCCCGCTGCGGTGGACCACGCTGTCGTTACGGGCCCTGGCCTCGACCCTCACCGCACAGGGCCACCCGATCAGCGCTTCAACCGTCGGACACCTGCTGCACACCCTGGGCTACAGCCTGCAGGGAACCGCGAAGACGACAGAGGGCATCAGCCATCCGGACCGCGATGCCCAGTTCACCCACCTCAATGCCACCGCTACCGAGTTCCTCAACGACGCCCAGCCGGTGATCAGCGTCGACACCAAGGCCAAGGAATGGCTCGGCAACCGTGACCGGCCCGGTCGCACCTGGCGGCCGGGCAAGAACGCGATCAAGGTGGACTGCCACACGTTCACCACCAACGACCAGCCCATGGCGATCCCCTACGGGATCTACGACATCGCCAACAACACCGGATGGGTCAACGTCGGCACCGACCACGACACCGCCCAGTTCGCGGTGGAGTCCATCCGCCGCTGGTGGCAGCACCGCGGACGGACGGACCACCCGAATGCAGGCCGGCTCCTGATCACCGCCGACTCCGGCGGCTCCAACGACCCCCGCCGCTGGACCTGGAAAAGCAACCTGGCTGCCTTCGCACGAGAGAGCGGCCTGGAGATCACGGTCTGTCACCTACCTCCCGGGACTTCGAAATGGAACAAAATAGAGCATCGTATGTTCTGCCACATCACCGCGAACTGGCGGGGGCGACCGCTGACCAGCTATCAGGTCGTCCTCGAGACCATCGCTGCCACAACAACCAAGACCGGCCTAACCATTGGAGCCGAACTGGACACCGGCAGCTACGACCTCGGCATCAGCGTCACACCCGCCGAGTTCCACACCCTTCCGATCACACCCAACGCCTTCCACGGCGACTGGAACTACACCCTGTCTACCGAGCCACCGCGAACGCCCGACGCCCCGGCAACCACTCACCGGACCGACCCGGCCCTGACCATGATGCTCACCGATCCAGCCCTGACCGGCATGTCACGAACCGCCTTCGAGCAATTGGTGGCGGTCTCGGAACCCTTCTGGGGCGCCATGGCCGAGGCGGCATTCCAGCGACGCTTCCACCGCCCACGCAGCTACCGACACCCGCAGACCAGCAGCGTGGACCACACCCACCGGCTCCTGGCAGCCATCCTGCGCCGCCGCAGAGCGGTGACCATGACCTTCCTGGCCCAACTACTGGGCGTCAACCGCACCAACCTGTCCATCCAGTACCAGGACGGAAAACGGCTCCTGGACCTGCACCGGATCCTCATCACGCCGATACCCGGATCGCCCGCCCGCACAATGGAACAGCTACACGCCCGAACAACCCCCGCGGAAACCCGTCGCTGACAGTTATTGAAATACGGGCCCCCGGACGCATCGAGAACTCCCAGGTCGCCGTCTATCTCGTCTATGCGGGCGCCCGCGGGCACGCGGCGGTGGACCGGGAGTTGTACGTCCCATGCTCCTGGACTGCCGACCCCCAGCGGTGCCAGGCGGCCGGGCTGGGCGAGGATACCGTCTTCGCGACCAAGCCGGAGCTGGCCCGCGTGATGATCGAACGGTTCCTGGACGCCGGACACCGCATCGACTGGGTGACCGGCGGCGAGGTGTACGGCGGCAACCCGAAGCTGAGGGCGGCTCTGGAGGAACGCGGCATGGGCTATGTGCTCGCCGTGGCCTGCCCGGCCGAAGTGGCCACCAAAGCAGGGAAGTTCCGCGCCGACGCGCTGGCGGCGAAGCTGCCCAAGCGGGCCTGGCAGAAGCTGTCGGCCGGACGCGGCGCGAAGGGTCACCGCTTCTACGACTGGGCCGTCATCGACCTCTCCGACCCGGCGCAGGGCTACCGTCAGCTGCTGATCCGGCACAACCGCACCACCGGTGAACTGGCCTACTACCGCTGCCATTCCACCTTGCCGGTCCCGCTGAGCACTCTGGTCAAGACGGCTGGTTCCAGGTGGCGGGTGGAGGAAACCTTCCAGGCCGAGAAGGGCCTGGCCGGACTCGATGAGCACCAGGTCCGCCGCTACCCCTCCTGGAGCCGCTGGGGCACCCTCGCCATGCTCGCCCACGCCTTCCTCGCCGTCGAACACGCCCACCACCCCGGGCCAGGTGAGCTGATCCCGCTCACCTGCGACGAGATCCAGCGCCTGTTCATCACGCTCGTCGTCCAGCCCGTCCACGACGCGGATCACCGGCTCAGCTGGTCACACCGGCGACGTCGTCACCAGGCCCGATCGCGGGTCGGCCATTACCGGTGGCAAGCAGCCCAGGCATGACCGAGCGGTTCAGTCGGCGAGTTCCGTCAGGTACGGCGCTCGGTATTCGGTCCGGATCACCGCGCGCACGGGGGCCAGTCACCCGGCGGTGGCCAGGCGGCGCCGAAGCTCCTCCTGCGAGACGTCTTCCACGTGGGTCAGAAATACCCACATGTGACCTGAAGGGTCCTTGAGGATGACGGTGCGGTCACCGTGGAACATGTCCTTCGGCGGCTGGAGGATCTCAGCGCCGGCGGCTTCTGCGCGCTCCGCCAGGCTGTCGACGTCCGGCACGAAGACATGCAGCGTGACGGACGTACCTCCGCCGAGCGAGGTCGGCGCGGCGAAGGAGGCGGCCTCCGCCTCGTCCACTCTGGCGTCGCCCAGCATCAGGGCCGACCGTCCGATGGTGATCTCGGCGTGCAGAATCCCGCCGCCCGGAGCGTCGATCCTGAAGTCCTCACGGGCGCCGAACGCCCGCTGGTAGAAATCGATCGCCGCGGCGGCGTCGTCGACCATGATGTGCGGGATCACGGCATAGCGGTAGCGGTCGGGGATCTCGATGTGGTCTGTGCGCTCGGTCACGGCGAACCTCCTTGAAAAGGCACCGCTGGTCGGCTCCTGCGGCTCTGGAAGGAACCTAAAAGCTCAAGTTTGGTTGAGGTCAAGCGTCGATGTGGCCCTGCAAGTCCTGCCTGCCGAGCACCTGCAGGCCCTGCCCTGCCAATCGGAAGGCACAGCTCGCCAACTCGAGTGCACATCCGCCAGCAGAAGCGTTGAGTCATATCATGAGACGACGTCTTATGCTTTTTCGGTCGCCCATGCTTCTTTCCCTCGGGTGGTCGAACGGTCAGGGCTTCACCGGAGCCTTCCGCGGCCGCGGTGTCGACGGCAAACATCTCGTCGATCCCGGTGATCTGCGGCGGACGTGAGGGCTGTGGCTGGAGACCGGTGACGGCCAGGCGGCCCCCCTCGGCATGTAGGCGATAGCGCGCTATGACCAGCAGGTTCAGCCGTTCGGGCAGTACTCGCTTTCGTCCGGCGCTGTCGGCAGACTCTCGCCGTGGTCCGGGGCGCCAGAGCAGAGCGGCTCCGCGGTGAACTGCTTCAGTTCACCGCGGAGCCGCTGTGTCGGGTTTCAGGTCGCCTCGTTTACGAACGAGCCCGGCCTGGCGACCTGGTCCATGTCGGCGGGGATGGCGTCAGGTGCCGGAGCCCGTCCAGTTGTGGTCGGTGTGGTCCGGCTGGCAGGTCCACTGCACGGTGTTGGCGCCGTTGGACGTGCTCCGTCCGTAGATGGTGAGGCAGAGGTTGCTGCCGCCGTTGACGAGCACGGATCCGCCGGCCGTTCCGGTGGCCCGTGACCAGTTCTGGGTTGCGTCGCCGTTGCAGCGCCACTGGGTGATCTGGGCGCCGTCGGAGGTGCTCCTGCCGTACACGGAAAGGCAGCGGTTGCTCTGGAAGTTGCGGATGCGAGATCCGTCCCAGTACCAGTTCTGCGCGCTCGTACCGTTGCAGTCCCACTGGACCACGTTCGCCCCGTCATTGAGGCTGGAGCCGTACGGCAGGAGGCACTTGCCACTGTTGACGTTCCGGAACCTGACGGTCTCGATGGAACGAGCGGTGGGCGAGAAGTTGAAGACCAGACGCTGGGGAAGGACCCGGTCGGACTGGGCCACCTCGTTGATCCCGCGCACACGCCCGCTGGAGCCGTCCCAGTCGAGGTTCTGCGTCATGTCGGGAACCGCCGTCAGGACGTGCGGGGCCTCGCCGCGCCCGGCCTTGTGGACGCAGGCGCTCTCGCGGTACCCGGTGTCGAAGGACGACGGGCACAGACCGCTGAGGAAGAAGGAGCCCTGCGTGTAGACCGCGCCCTGCATGCCCCAGACCGGTGAGGTCCAGGCGGCGGAGGCGGTGACCGAGTTGCCGTTCCCCGTCCTCGGCAGGCCGGCGGTCAGGTCGAGTGGCCATTCGACGAGACGGCCGCCCGCCGCCTTCTGGACGTACTCGCTGGACAGCAAGGCTCCGGTGGACCGGTCGAAGCTGAGGGAGGTGAGGCAGGGAGCGTCGCCAGTGACCGCTTGGCAGGATGAATTGCTGTCCGAGGGCGTCCGGTAGAGGTACGACCTGGGCAGGACGTAGTCGAAGCCGGAGGGTCGGTTGGTGGCGCGCATCAGGTCGGTGAGGCGGAAGACGTGCAGATACCGACCGTTGCCGACCAAGAGGTTGTCCTTGTACCAGACGACGCTGTCGGCGTGGGAGGCGAGCGGGGTCAGCTTGCCGTCCGCGGACAGGGTCGTCAGGAGCACGTCGGTGTACCGGGGGGTGGCCGCGGCGTGGCTCACGAAGCGCAGCTTCGCCAGCGTGTTGTCCTCGTTGTGCCAGGAAACGACGTCCCAGAGGTGGCCTTCCCACGAGCCGTCGGCCACGTCGTTGTGCGGCACGGAGAGTCCCTGCGGGCTCCAGCCGTTCGTGCCGCTGTCGTCAGCGTCGTTCTTCCAGCAGTAGCCGTCGGCGTCGACACCCGGGTTGAACGGAGCCGGGTAGCACAGCCCGTCCTGCCCTGACGTGCCGCTGCCGGCGAGGGTGGTCAGTCCTACCTTGCCGAGTTCGGGGTTGGCTGCCTCCCCCTGGTTGACGGCCGAGGTCGAGTCGCTGTCGAGCGACAGCTTGAACCCGCCGGCAGGGATCGGGGCGATCTCGCTGGCCGCCTGCGCCGGGCCGGCCATTACGTACATGCTTCCCAGCAGCAGCGAGCAGACCGCCGTCAGGCGGGCCAACAGCGCGACTTTCGTAGGCATGCGGGAAGGAGGAAGTGACAAGTTCATCACATGATCATGACATGACCGGCCAGGCCGTGAAGCGGCTCGAGGCACACGATGCTCGTGACCGAAGTCCGATAACTCCCTGTGCCGCCGGGACCTCCATGGGCGCCAGCGCGGCCGGGCGGCGCCCGCGTCAAGCCGACGCCGTCCCTCGTCACGCAGAGATCAAATACCTTCGATCACGAGCGAGCATCTGACATACAATCATTTCCTTCTGTTGACCAGCAGGAATCGGTCCCTGATCGGTTCCGACAAGGGGGGACCCATGAACAAAACCCGCGCGACGCTCGTCGTGGCCGCCACCGCACTGACTCCGGTCCTGCTGCTCGCCTGCCCGTCCTTCGCGGCCGCTCCGGCCGCCCCGCACACGTCCACGGTGGTCGACTCCGACGAGGACAACGCCTTTGCCATTGCCCGGATCCTGGCCGACCCGGCCAGCGGCAAGGCCGTCGTACGGGAGGCCAACAAGGCTCTCGACGGCACTCCGGCCGACCGGGCCGCGTTCCTTTCCACCGGTTACGCCAAGGCCCAGGACGAGGACAACGCCTTTGCCATCGTCCGGCTCCTGGCCGACCCGGCCAGCGGCAAGGCCGTCGTACGGGAGGCCAACAAGGCTCTCGACGGCACTCCGGCCGATCGGGCCGCGTTTCTGAAAGGCGGCTTGCGGCTCGCCCGGGCCGAGGACGACCGCGTCGCCGTCGCCCGGATCCTGGCCCGCCCCGGCATCAGCAAGGCCCTGCGCGCCGCGGCCGAGAAGGCCATGGACGGCACGCCGGAGGAGCTGCGCTACTTCATCACCATCGGTCAGTACAAGGTCTGACCGATCTCACTGATGTCGGTGGCCGGGCTACCCCGCCCGCCGAAAAGACGATCCAGTGGGGGGGTAGCGAACAGGGGAGAGCCAGCGCGGCTGCGGAGTCAGCCAAGGCATCGACGGCGCCTCGCCCACGGCACCCGTGGCGCATACGGGGCCCCTGGTCATCGCCCCGGCCTTCCGGCGCATCGCACAGGAAGGCCGGGGACGGCCCAGGCGCCGGTACAGCCCGCTCTACTGAAAATGCCTTGACGCAACGCCGTCCGGGAAGTTGCATGCGGTGCGCTGCTGGTCCCGCGAAATGGAGGCGTGCCCGTGCCGACTGCCGCTCGTGAGGTGTTCGAGCGTTACCACGCTTGCTGGGAGGCTCGCGATCCTGACCGGATCGCCGAACTCCACACGGACGACTCAGTGTTCCATCTGCACTCGGGGCACGGACCCGTGCGGGGACGGGCGGCTGTCCGTGAGGCGGCGGCCGAGATATTCGCTCTCGTCCCCGACCTCGCTTTCGAACTCGTCTCGCTCCGCTGCGGTGAGGACTTCTGGGTCGTCCAGTGGACGCTGACCGGGACGTCCGCCTCCGGCGCCGCGGTCGATGTCGATCTCGTTGACTTCGTCCTGGTTGAGAACGGTGCGGTGAGCGAGAAACACTCCTACGTGGACGGCGCGGCGATGCACGCTGCTCTCGGCTCCCCGGCCGGAGACGAGAGCCATTGAGACCGACAGCCGCCCTTCGACTCACGTCAGGCGGCCTCGAAACGCTCGTCGGGTTGACGGCGCCGTCTTTTACGGGAGGCCGAGACCCACCTGGAGCACCTCGCGATCACCCACAAGACCGTCACCGGCCTCGCCGACCGGCTCCCGGCCGTCGCGCCGGACGCTCGTCATCACCTCCGGCAGAACCAGGGCAAGCGCTCCTCAGTCGTCAGGGCCTACCGCATCCTCGCCGAGGGTGAACGGTCAACCTCAGGACCTGACTCGCTTCGGGGCCTACGCGCCTTGGCCTGCGAGTGTGACCTTCTGTGAGAGGTGAGGAACCCCCGTCGGCCGGCTCCGGCAGGGGGTTCTGCGTTCGGGGAGGGCCTGGTGCGTGGTGTTCGACGCGGTCTTGCTGGGCTCCGGTTCGCCGCTCTCGACGGTGTACGGATGCGTGTACGGATGCCCCTGCCGGATGACAACGGCCTCGTGCCGTCCGCACTTCGGCGGGGTGTAGCGCCGGTCATTGGTCGAGCGTCCTCAGCCGGTTCGGCGGCGACGACGAGCCGCAGGGCAGGGTGCGGGGAAGTGAACTCGCCGAGTTGAGGTGCCGTTGACGAGCGGCGAACCGATCGGCATGTCGCTGAACGTGATGCCCGGACCGTGTCCTCCATGGCTATGGGCCGTTTTGAGGTGAGAGAGCAGGCGGTCGCGAATGCTGGGGTGCACATGACGTCCACTTCCCCTCATCGGGAGCCGATTCGTGTCGGTGTCGTAGGGCTGAGCGCGAGCGGCGGTTGGGCGGCCACCGCCCATATGCCGGCGCTGGCCGGGCTCGACGGATACGAGGTGCGGGCGCTGAGCGCCGGCAGCGCCGAGTCGGCGCGTGCGGCCGGCGAGAAGTACGCGGTGCCGCTGGCCTTCGACAGCGCAGAGGAGCTGGCCCGCAGTGGGGAAGTCGATCTCGTGGTGGTGACGGTGAAGGTTCCGCACCACCTGGAGCTCATCCGGCCCGCGCTGGAAGCGGGGAAGATGGTGTTCAGCGAGTGGCCGCTCGGTGCCGACCTCGCGCAGGCCGAGGAGCTGGCCGACCTCGCGCATCGCAGGGGCGTGCTTACGGCTGTCGGTCTGCAGGCGCGGTCGGCTCCGCCGCTTCGGTATCTGCGGGACCTGGTTGCCGACGGCTATGTGGGGCGGGTGCTGTCGACCAGCATGCTCGGGTCGGGCTGGATCGGGGGCGCCACTTACGACGACAACTATGCGTACATTCTGGACGCAACGAGTGGCGCCACGCTGCTGTCGATCCCCTTCGGGCACTCGGTCGACGCGCTGGCCATGGTGCTGGGGGAGTTCCGCGAGGTGTCGGCTCTCATCGAGAACCTGCGCCCGGAGGTCACGAACGTCACGAGCGGGGCGGTCGCGGCCAAGACTGCAGAGGACCAGATCGCCGTCACTGGTGTGCTGGAGTCGGGGGCCATGGCCGCGATGCACTTTCGCGGTGGGACCTCCCGCGCCACCGCGTTTCATTGGGAGATCAACGGCACGGAGGGCGATCTCGTCGTCAAGGCCGACCAGGCTCTGTGGTTCCAGGGGCGGCTGCGGCTGTACGGCGCCCGGGGAGAAGAGGGCGCGTTGACCGAACTTCCGGTTCCCGCCCGCTATCAGCGCTCGCTGACGCAATGGACCGAGCGATCCGCCGAACCCGCCTGCAACGTCGCCCACGAGTACGCGCTTCTGCGCGACCAGATCACCGGGAACCTTGCACCGGATGAGGACGGCGTTCCCGACTTCCGGCACGCCGTCCGGCGACACCGGATGCTGGAGCGGATCCGGGAAGCGGCACGCACCGGACGGAAGGTCACACTCGCAGAGCAAGGCGCGTAGCCCCGAAGAGAATCCGGTGATGAGCTCGACTGTTTCGCCCTCGGCCAGGATGCGGTAAGCCGCGGCGACCGAGGGGTGCGCTTGCTCTGGTTCTTGCCCGAGGTGACGACGAGCTCCAGGGGGTTCTCGGGGCGATGGCCTCAGGCGACAGGCGGGCCCGACCGAGGGCGGGACGTCCACCTGCGAGGCCATCCAATGTCCGGAATGTCTGATGCCTGTACTGGCGTTGTGGCTGATGCGAGGACCTCCCTGCGACGAGAGGGCGGATGCCATGTCTCTTGAGGGCGAGTATGGACCCAGCACGACGCAGTGGGTGCGCGAGCAAGTGGAGGTGTACGAGAGCTCCGGCGGCACAAGGGGGACGACACTGCGGGACACGGGGTGGCCCGTGGTGGTGATGAGCACCCGGGGCGCCAAGACCGGCAAGATCCGCAAGGTGCCGGTGATGCGCGTCGAGCACGAGGGGCGTTATGCGGTGGTCGGCTCGCTGGGCGGATCCCCCAGGCATCCGCTGTGGTACTTCAACGTCAAGGCCGATCCGCATGTCGAACTCCAGGACGGCCTCGTACAGCAGGACATGACGGCCCATGAGGCCACCGGCGAGGAAAGGGCCGAGTGGTGGCGGCGCGCGGTCGCTGTCTTTCCGAGATACGCCGAGATGCAGAAGAAGACCTCGCGGCAGTTCCCGGTGTTCGTCCTGGAACCTGTCGTCGGGTAGTGAGCTCAGGGTGTCTCGGAGCCGTTGGCGGGCATCCGGCGATGACCAACGTGGATAGCGTCGACACCTCGACGGCAGTTCAGGGCGTTACATCTCAGCGGGGGCTGCAGGTCGGAAGGCGGTCCCCTCGCTTTTTCGGCCACTGAGCGCCCCTCAAGGCGGCTTGGCGCCGTCCGTGGAGACGCTGCCGACCGCGTGAGCAGGAGAGCTTTGAGCCGGCTCGCCGACGCCTGCCGGGTGGTTGAGGCGCGGGCGTACCCGATGCTCACTCGCCGCTCCGTACGGGACGCGGGGACGATCGCGCGCGCCGGGCTCCGTCGCACGGTCGAGTCAGGGCACGCTGGTGACGTCGGCCCAGTGGACAGCGCGTCCGGGTTCCGCACGGTCGCCGTGCGCGGCGGTGAGCTGGTCGACGATCTCCAGTCCGCGGCCGTGCTCGTGGGGGGGTGCAGCTGCCTGCCCAGTCGCCGTCCATGGCGGCAGGGCCTCCGTCGGACACCTCGATGTGCACTCGCTGGGCGCCCGGGTCGCGGCTCAGTCCGAAGTTCAGTGGGGGCCGGGCATGCTCCACGGCGTTGGTGACGAGTTCGGAGACGGTCAGAAGGACCGAGTCGGCCGCGTCCTCGGCGACACTCCACTGAGCCAGGAGTTCTTTGGTGATCTTGCGGGCCTCTCCGGCGGCTTCCGGGCGGTGCGCCAGGGTCCATGTGCCGACGGATGCCGACAGACTGCGAGCAGGGCCCTGCCGTGGGGGTGCCTCTGGGCCGTAGGTGCAGGTCACGGTCATCACCTTCCTCCGGCGCCAACGTGGCGCCTGGGCTGTGACCAGAACCCTCAAGGGGCTGGGGCTACGGCATATATATCACTTTTCTATATAGCTTGTCTATATACGTGGAGAATATAGACAAGCTATATAGAAGGGTGATATGGGTGGAGGTATGGATGAGACACCCGAAGAGGGTCGCCAGGAGGTGGCGGCGGCGTTGAACGAGCTGGCCACCGGGCTGGTCAGACACTTTCTGTCGGATCGGCAGGGCATGAGTCTGACCACCGCCGCGGCGCTCAGCCGGCTGGAGCGGGAAGGTCCGATCCGGCTGACCGCGCTGGCAGCGGCGGAGGGTATCGCCCAACCGTCGATGACCGCTCTGGTGCAGCGGCTGGAGGACCAGGGCCTGGCCACTCGAGTGGGCCATCCCGAGGACGGGCGGGTCCGCCTCGTTGCCATCACGGAAGCCGGGCGAGAGGTGATGGCCGCGCGCCGGCGCGCGCAGTGTGCCCGGGTGGCCGACATACTGGCCGCGTTGCCCGAGCAGGACGTGCGGGCGCTGGGCGAGGCCATGCGCTCGGCCCTGCCCATCGTGCGCCGGATGGTGCAAGCCGCCTCGCGACCAAGTGTTTCCGGCGGCGAATCGCCCTCCTGAGCCTCCTGGCTGCGCTCTTCGGTGTCTCCTCCCGCAGGCGGGACCTGCTCCGCTGCCACGTCGCGCCCCACGCGCGCCGGGCCCGGTCCCGGTACTGCCCCCATATCCGACTTCCGGAAAGGGCGGAGAACCATGAACACCTTCTCGGCACCCGGCACCGATGTGCCGTCGGCGCAGGTACCGGTACCGGACTACCCCATGGCCCGGGCTGCCCGCTGCCCCTTCGATCCGCCGCCGGCCCTGCACGCCCTGCAGGACCAGGCTCCGATCAGCCGGGTGCGGCTGTGGGACGGCAGCACCCCGTGGCTGGTCACCCGCTACGACGACGTACGGGCTCTGCTCGCCGATCCGCGGATCAGCTCGGACAGCACCCTCCCGCACTACCCCCATCTGAGCCCGGCCCAAAAGGAGCGCCGGAGGCAGTCGCGGACCTTCATCAACATGGACGATCCGGAGCACGCCCGGCTTCGCCGAATGGTGACCGCAACCTTCTCCATCAGGCAGGTGGAGGCGCTGCGGCCTGCCATTCAGAAGATCGTCGACGGCCTGATCGACACCATGCTCGCCGAGCCCAAGCCGGTGGACCTGGTGCAGGGCTTCGCGTTGCCGGTGCCGTCACTGGTGATCTGCGAGCTGCTCGGCGTCCCGTATGCCGACCACGACTTCTTCCAGGCCAACAGCAAGATCCTGATCAAGCGCACCAGCACCGTGGAGCAGGCGCGGGTGGCCACACAGCAACTGCTCTACTACCTGGACCAGCAGATCGGCGTCAAACTCGCCCACCCGGCCGACGACGTGCTCTCCACGCTGGCCGAGCGGGTCAGGGCCGACGAGCTCTCCCGGCATGAAGCGGCAAGCATGGGGATGCTGCTGCTGACCGCCGGGCACGAGACCACCGCGAACATGATCGCGCTGGGCACCCTGGCCCTACTGCAGAACCCCGACCAATTGGCCCGGCTGCGCGAGAGCGACGACCCGAAGGCGGTCGCCTCGGCGGTCGAGGAACTCCTGCGCTACCTCAGCATCGTGCACAGCGGACGCCGCCGGGTGGCCCTGGAGGACATCGAGGTCGGCGGCGTGACCATCCGCGCCGGCGAGGGCGTCGTCCTCTCCAACGACGTCGCCAACCGCGATCCCGCGGCCTTCCCCGACCCCGACCAACTGGACATCGACAGCAATCCCCGCCACCACGTGGCTTTCGGCTTCGGCGTCCACCAGTGCCTGGGCCAGCCGCTGGCCCGGGTGGAGCTGCAGGTCGTCTACAGCACCCTCTACCGCCGCATCCCCACGTTGAAGCTCGCCGTGGATCTCGACGAGATCCCGTTCAAGCACGACGGGAACGTCTACGGCGTCTACGAACTGCCCGTCACCTGGTGAGCGCGGCCAAGTGCCGCGCAGGAAAGGAGCATCCGATGAAGGTGATCGTCGACCAGAACAAGTGCGTGGCCTCCGGTCAGTGCGTGCTGAGCGCACCGGAGGTGTTCGACCAGCGCGAGGAGGACGGCATCGTCGTCCTGCTCGTCGACACCCCGCCCGAGCGCCTGGCGGGCGACGTCCGGCAGGCCGTCGCCCTCTGTCCGGCCCAGGCGATCTGGGTGGAGGAACAGGGAGACGAGCAGTGAAGCGGATAGTCATCGTGGGAGCCTCGGCCGCCGGCCTGACCGCGGCCGAGACCCTCCGTCGCCGCGGCTGGGACGGCACCCTCACGCTGATCGGTGAGGAATCCCGTCCGCCGTACGACCGTCCGCCGCTGTCCAAGCAGATCCTGACCGGCGCCTGGGGGCCCGAACGTGCCACCCTTCGCTCCCTGCCGGTTCTCGCGCGGCTGCGGGCCGACCTGCGGCTCGGGCAGCGCGCCGTCGCCCTGGACGTCCCGGGCCGCCGGGTGCGGCTTGCAGGCGGCGAGAGCATCGGCTTCGACGCTCTGATCATCGCCACCGGTGTGGCTCCCCGGCGCCTGCCCGACGGCGATCTGGCCGGAGTCCACGTCCTCCGCACGCTCGACGACGCGATCGCCCTGCGCGCCGCGCTGCGAACCGGGCCCCGGGTGGTCGTGGTCGGTGCCGGATTCCTCGGCACCGAGGTCGCCGCGGCCGCCCGGGCCATGGGCCTGGACGTGACCGTGGCCGAACCGGAGCCGGTCCCGGTGCGGCGCCCCTTCGGGGACCGGATCGGTGCGCTCGTCGCCGAGTTGCACCGCGACCACGGAACCCGCCTGCGCTGCGGAGTGCCGGTACGCCGGCTGCGCGGCGCCGGCGGCCGGGTGACCGGAGTGGAACTCGGCGACGGCACCACGCTGCCGGCCGACGTCGTCGTCCTGGCCCTCGGCGCCGCGCCCGCGACCGGCTGGCTGGAAGGTTCGGGCCTGCGGCTGGGAGACGGGGTGGAGTGCGACGCGTATTGCCGCGCGGCACCCGGGATCTACGCCGCCGGCGACGTCGCCTCCTGGCCCAATGCGCACTTCGGCACCCGCATGCGGCTGGAGCACCGGATGAACGCCACCGAACAGGCCATGGCCGTGGCCGGCAACCTGCTCGGCGACGCGACTCCGTTCGCTCCCGTGCCCTACTTCTGGACCGACCAGTACGACACCAGGATCCAGGCGTACGGGATCTTCCCGCCGGACGCGGATATGCGGATCGTCTACGGCGACACGTCGGACGGCCACTTCGCCGCCACCTACGGGCACCACGGGAGGGTGGTCGGCGTACTCGGCTGGAACGCACCACGCCAGGTACGCACGCTGCGCCGCCTGGTCGTCGACCGCGCTCCGTGGACGACTTTCGCGGCCATACCCGCGCTCAGCCCGGCAACCGTGAACTGACCCGCTCTTCCGACAGGAAGCGGAGGAGGGAGGACTGCCGGTGACCACCGGCCAAACCCCCAGCCCGGCAGGCAGTGCCCCCGGCGTTCGGCCCCGCGGTCGCCGTGCCTGGATCAGCGCCGACCACCCCCGCTATAAATGGGTGGCGCTGACCAACACCACGCTCGGCGTGCTGATCGCGACCGTCAACGGCTCGATCGTGCTGATCTCGCTGCCCGGCATCTTCACCGGCATCCGTCTCGACCCGCTCCAGCCCGGCAACGTCAGCTACCTGCTGTGGATGCTGATGGGCTACCTGCTGGTCACCGCCGTGCTGGTCGTCACCCTCGGCCGACTCGGCGACATGCGGGGCCGGGTCCGCATCTACAACTCGGGATTCGTCATCTTCACCGTCACCTCGGTGATCCTCTCGGCCGACCCGCTGCACGGCTCGGCCGGTGCGCTGTGGCTGATCGGATGGCGCATCGTGCAAGCCGTCGGCGGCGCGATGCTGATGGCCAACTCGACCGCCATCCTCACCGACGCCTTCCCCGCCCGGCAGCGCGGCATGGCGCTCGGCGTGAACATGGTCGCCGGCATCGCCGGCACCTTCATCGGCCTGGTCCTCGGCGGCGCGCTCGTGGAGTGGAACTGGCGCGCCATCTTCTGGGTCAACGTGCCGATCGGACTGTTCGGCACCGTGTGGGCGTACAAGTCGCTGCACGAGACGGGCACGCGCACCCCGGGACGCATCGACTGGTGGGGCAACCTAACCTTCGCCGCCGGCCTGACCGCACTGCTGGCCGCCATCACCTACGGCATCCAGCCGTACGGCGGACACACCATGGGCTGGACCGACCCCTGGGTGCTCGCCGGCCTCATCGGCGGCATGCTGACCCTGGCCGTCTTCTGCATCGTGGAGGCGAACGTCGCCGAACCGATGTTTCCGCTGCGGCTGTTCCGCGACGCCGCCTTCACCGGCGGCAACGCGGCCACGCTCCTGGGCGCGATCGCCCGCGGCGGACTGCAGTTCATGCTCATCATCTGGCTGCAGGGCATCTGGCTGCCGCTCCACGGCCACGACTACGCCGACACCCCGCTGTGGGCAGGCATCTACCTGTTGCCCCTCACCCTCGGTTTCCTCGCGGCCGGACCGGTGTCCGGAGCCCTCTCGGACAGATTCGGCGCCCGGCCCTTCGCCGTCGCCGGATGCCTCGTGATGGCCGCCTCCTTCGCCGGGCTCCTCCTCCTGCCAACCGACTTCCCCTACGGCCTCTTCGCCGCCCTGGTCCTGCTCAACGGCCTCGGCAACGGGCTGTTCGCAGCGCCGAACACATCGATCATCATGTCCAGCGTTCCGCCGGACGCCCGCGGCGCCGCCTCCGGCATGCGCGCCACCTTCCAGAACGCCGGCACGGTGCTGTCCATGGGCGTCTTCTTCTCCTTGATGGTCGCCGGACTCGCCGGCTCACTGCCGCACACCCTCAGCTCCGGCCTCACCGCCCAGCACGTGCCCGCCCCAGCCGCTCACGCTGTCGCCTCGCTGCCGCCGGTCGGTGTCCTGTTCGCCGCTTTCCTCGGCTACAACCCCATCCAGCAGCTCCTCGGCCCAGCAATCCTCAGCCACCTACCACGGGCCAACGCGGCGATCCTGACCGGGCGCGAGTTCTTCCCCCACCTGATCTCCCGGCCCTTCCACGACGGCCTGGTCGTCGTCTTCACCCTGGCCATCGCCATGGCCCTCATCGCCGCGGCCACCTCCCTGATCCACAGTCGCACCGAGCCCACACCCACAGCAGCCGCCACCGGCATCACGCCGAGAGCATCCACCGCCATGGCGGCATCCGCCGGTTCGCCGAAGGGCAGATGGCTCGGACGCGCACACGCTTCTTCGCCAGCACCCGGAACGCAGAACAAATCCGGGCCACCGGACAGCGCTCGGAGGCGGGAGGAGCACGTCCGACTCCTGCGGCTGTCCGGCCCGGTCGGCTTGCCGCCCCGCGGATCGGGTTGTCGTGACCGTGGACTTCCCCCGGGGTGAGCGACTCGGCCACGCGGAGCATGTCGCCGGACCCGCCTGCGCTTCGACCCGCGCAATGAGGAGTCTTCCGAGCGTCGCAGCAAGGAGGGCAAGACCCGACGCGAAATCGTCCGATGCCTCAAACGCTATGCGGCCCGAGAGGTCTTCCACCTGGTCAGATGGCTACAGCCAGGACCCCGCTCATAGGGGCTGTGAGAGGTGAGGAACCCCCGTCGGCCGGCTCCGGCAGGGGGTTCTGCGTTCGGGGAGGGGCCTTAGTGCTGGCTGTTGGTGAATCCGATGACGACGGCGCCCCACCAGCAGACCTGAGAGATCAGGGCCGTAGCGGCTCCCCAGATCAGGGTCCGTCTCGCCAGAAGTGTCGCCTCGCCGCGCATGCGCTTGTTGAGGAGACCGGCCTGCAGCCCGTTGAGGGTGAGGATCAGGACGAGGGCCAGCTTGGTGCGGGTGAGGTTGGAGGCGAGATCGGGATGGAGCATTGCCCCACTGACGACCAGGCCGACGAGCCCGGACCAGATCGGGACGTGCAGGCGTGCGGTGCTGTCGAGGGTCTCGCGCAGGGTGCAGCGTCCCGACATCCACAGCAGCGCGTAGTAGTCCGCGACCAGGACCGCGCCGAACCCGAGGATCAGGGAGGCGAGGTGCACAAAGAGGGCCGCGGTGTGCAGGGCAGGGTCGGCGTGCAGGTGGAGTGAGACCCACGCACAGGCCGACAGCGCCAGACAGGCCGTCACAGCGGATGCGGCCACCGTCCACCAGGAGTCGTTCGGGCTCAACGGCCGGGCCGGGCCGGCCGCGGACAGCGCGGGCGCTGGGCGGCGAGAAACCGACGACTTCGACGGCGTGGCGGACACAGATACCTCCAAGAGGACTCACAGGAATGAGGGAAGGCTTACCTAAGTAGCAGTGCATGGTCAATGCGACCTCATGCACAACGTGCGTTCGCGAGTGGGCGGCCGCCGCACCCGGGAGCCCGGCTCATTGCCGGAGCCCGGCCGGATTCACCTCCGCTCAAACCGGGAGCCGCGGAGGATCCGCCGGGATTGCGCACCGCAACAACCGGACGCAAGTGGCCAGTTGGGCGAGTCCATATCGACCTGCCCAGAGCGGGGGCCCCTCCGCGAAGCGCCCGCGACTCGACTGGTCAGTAGCGTGCAATACCTGCATCCAGGTCTTACATATCGAGTTCGCATACTTTTGCTACCGGCCAGTCGGGCTGGCCCGCCGGAACACGGCTAACCTCTCCGCCGCGTTCGCCGCCGCCGCGCAAGAGCCGGGTCCGGCAAGGGCTCCGGTCTGCGGCCTCACGCCGGAGAGGGTCCGATCGCAAAGCCCGGAGTGACCTCGGCAACTGAGCGAGCCGCAAGGCTTGTGTAGGGTGAGCATCGCGAAGGGGAGTAGCCCCGCAAACCGGTCGTCGACACACTGGAGCCCTCGGGTTCCCGGTGGCCGGGCTCGCTTCCGGTAAGGATGCGGGTGGGCGAGACCTTCGGCCCTTTGTCGACGACGTGTACAGCGTGTCGGCGGGGTCGAAGCTGCCGCCGTCCCCCTTCGCGGTTGTTCTCGATGCCCCCGCTGGTGCGGGAAGGCTGAGCGAGACCCGTGATTCATTTCGTATTGCTGATCGTCTGTGCGGTGGCGATCTATCTCTCCTGTGAGTGGTTCGTCAACGCCGTGGAGTGGCTGGGCGAGCGCCTCAACGTCGGGAAGATGGCGGTCGGCACGATCCTCGCCGCTTTCGGGACCGCGCTGCCCGAGTCCGTCGTGACGCTGGTCGCCGTGACCACCGGCGCCACCGACGAGGCCAAGGACATCGGTGTCGGCGCGGCCATGGGCGGCCCGCTGGCGCTGGCCACGGTCGCCTACGGCGTGACCGGCGCGATGCTGCTGCTCAAACGCCGCAAGGAACGCATCGCCGTCCTCGCCGAGACAGGCATGGCTCCCACCTACCCGGAGGCCGAGGATGCTCTGGGAAGTGCTGCGGACATGAAGCGGCTGGCGAAGGACCAGAAGTGGTTCCTGCCGATCTTCATCGTGAAGGTGGCGCTCGGCCTGGTCGCGTTCACGTTCAAGCCCGTGCTCGGCCTGCTGTTCTTCGCCGCCTACGCCGTCTACTTCTGGCGGGAGATCCGCGGTGGCGACGACGGGGACGACGAGGAGGGTCCGGAGCTGGAGCCGCTGAAGTTCCAGCCCAAGGCCGCCTCCCCGGCCACCTGGGCGGTGGTCGCACAAACCCTGGTTACTCTGGTGGTGATCTTCTTCGCCTCGCAGCTGTTCGTGAAGCAGCTGGACGCGATCGGCCCGATGCTGGGCCTGTCGGCGGCGGTCACCGCGCTGCTGCTGTCCCCGATCGCCACCGAGCTGCCGGAGATCATGAACGCGGTGATCTGGGTCCGTCAGGGCAAGACCAAGCTCGCGCTGGCGAACATCTCCGGCGCCATGATGATCCAGGCCACCGTGCCCTCCGGCCTCGGTCTGCTGTTCACCCGCTGGCATTTCGACGCCGCCCTCCTGTGGTCCGGGCTGATCACCATGGCCGCGATCGTCTACCTCCTGCTGACCATGCGCGCCCGCAAGCTGACCCCCGCCCGCCTGGCGGTCGCGGCCGGCTTCTACGTGGTCTTCGCGCTCGGCCTCATCCCGATCCTCAGCTGAACGGGCTCCCCACGCCGCCCGCGGTGGAGCACCCCGTCGGCGACACTCCCGGACGCCATGCCGCAACGCGCCGCTTCACCCGTCGAGAGGTACGTCGCCCTGTCCGGGGGCGCGGTCGGCATGCCCATCGCCTGCCGTACGCCCGACACCGAGGAGGCGCTCGGAAGGGGCTGGGGCCGCAGGTCTCAGCCCCCTCTCCGTCGACTCCGTGCCATCACTACCGACGCCCTCTTCGGAGGTTTACCCGGCATGTGCAATGACCACGGGGATGCCAGCCATCCATCCCCACCGACGAGCCCGCCGACGAACGCCTTCGTTCCGGTGCCCGGCTGCTGGGCCTGCGCCGCCGTCGACGCTGTCGCCCAGGCAGCCTGGCGCCGCGCGGGCGGCCTCAGCCTGCGCGACTGGCTGTCCGTGACCGCCAGCGGAATGCGGCACCGCATGCACGATCACGGCCTCCAGCCACGCGCCGCAGCGCCCGGCCACACCGGTGAACCTCCTCCCCTGGGGTCGGCGCCGCAGCAGAGTGAAGGCTGACGGAGTCCCGGACGGCCGCCGTCGGAGCGCACCCACGTAATCCCGCCGCTCCTCCCTCATCCGGCTTTCGACGGGCCGGGCCCCTGCGTGATCCGCTCGCGGTCCACCTTGTGCGGCAGCCGGGAAGTTGTGCCAGTCCCTGTCCTCTGTCCGAGCCAGGTGAGGAAGGCGAGGACGAAAAGCGCCTCGACGATCAAGGAAAGGGGACCGTAGGGGGGCTCCCAGCCGGGCTCGTAGTAACCGTCTGGCAGGCCGATGGTGCGCGACAGCAGAAAAACCGATGATCATGCCAAGGCTGACGAGGGATCCGGTCAGCCATGCGGCCATGGCGTGTTTCAGGGAGACAAGGGCCGCCGCCACCACGAGCATGACGGCACTGCCCACGGCGAACAGGAGGCCGATGTAGAACTTCTCCTCGAGATGATCAGGAACGAGCAGAGTGTGCAGCACCGTGTTGGCGACGGCACAGCACACTCCCACTCCTCTCAGGGTTGCTTCGGCAGCATGGGTGGAGTTCATGGTGACTCCAGCTGTTCATGTGCATGGATGGGCCGGCACCGGGGTGACGTCGACGCCCGCGAGCCGAAGCAGGCTGTGGCTCACCGGCCGCAGGTGGTTCCTGTCTCCGAGGTACCTCCGGCCGTGCCCTTCCCACGCAGTTCGACACAGCATGCGCCGGACCGCGGGGCGAGCACGGCTTCGGTGTGATCGCTTCCCAGGCCGTGCAGATACCCGGCCAGGAAAGCCTGGTTGACGCTGCAGACCAGTTCCGGAGCCCTGACCGCCAGCGGATGGAAGGGACAGTTGCGCAGGCGCACCAAGGTGGGCGCGGCGCGCTCCGGCTCGAAACCGAAGTCCTCGAGCATGCCGGCTGCCAGGGGCAGCCCCCGCTCGGCGCCGAGCCGCCCGGGACGTACCCGTTCACGCTCCGCGCCGCCCAGGTCCTCGCCCCGCTGGAATGCCACACGCAGTGCGGCCTCGCGGGCCGATTCGCCTTCTCCCTCGGTCAGAACCGCTTCGGTCAGGACGTCGGCCAGCATTCCGGATCGACGCTCGGGGATGCTCACCGCAATGGCCTCGGCCACCGGCTCGTACAGCTTGGGCTTGCGGCCGATGTCGGACAGCTCTGAAGATTTCAGTAGCGCAAGATTCATTTCAGTGAAGATTTCAGTAGCGCACGAAAGATTTCAGTGCGCTCACCCACTGTGATTGTGGACCGCCGGGCGTAGAGACCTCTCATTCGGGGCTCTCATGGCGGCCATATTGATGCCCGTGCAGGAGGCCGCGGACGGCATCGCCGAGCTGCGGGCGGTCGGCCTGCCGGTGGGAAGAAAGGGACCACCGCCACCTGGTGCCAGCAGCGTCGAACAGAGGCGGCTTGACGACTGAGCTGCTCGGCCAGCTCTGCGAGATGGTCAGGGCCTTCGAGTGCCACCACGGTTTCGGCGAGCGCCAGACCGTCGAGGTGGCGGCGCTCTGCGGCGTCGCTGATGTCCTGATACCAGGTCGGCGAGAAATCTTCGAGCACCGCCAAGGTGCTGTCGAAGGACCGCGGAACCTCGGCGGGAGCGAAGTCTGAACCGTTCCGGGTTCGGTAGAGACTCGATTCCATGAAAGGATCGAGTCATGGCACGCCCTTCCTCCTACCCAGCTGAGCTGCGCAAACGAGCG
>NZ_JBIVBS010000042.1:0-11913 GCF_044746205.1 Streptomyces sp. NPDC086549
CGCGCGGCTGAGGACCCCCGGCTGTCACCGGCCGACGCGGTGCGGCTGCTGAACGACCCGGAGGCCCACGTCCGCGGCACCGCGGTGCGCAATCCACAGCTGCCAGCCCGCGTCCTGGCCGGGCTGCTGCACGACCGCGACACGGCATGGGCAGCGGTCACCAACCCGGCGATCCCGGTCCCCGTCCTGCACCGCATCCTTACCGCGGCGGCGGCAGCCGTGGCAGCCCCGCCCTGAACACCGACACCCCACACGGAGGCCGTGGCGGTCCGACATTGAACTCCGGCACGCCTAGCGGGCCACCCCTACTCCAACTCCGCGAGCAAGCGCCGTGCCCGGTCGTACGTGCGCCGCCAGCGCACCTGCGGGGTTGGCCGCGACTGCCGCAGGGAGGCGGCTACTACGACCGGGATCACTGTGGAGGCCCGCGCCCGTTTCGGCTACACCGCGCCCATCGGCACTACCGACGACGGCCGCATGCGGCGCATCACGGTCCACCTGCCGGCCGAGTATGCCCGGCGTCTCTTGGACGCCCAGCGGGGCATCGGTGCCCAAAGCCCCAACGAGGTCATTGCCGAAGGCGTCCAGGAGGTCCACTTCAAGGACCACGGGCGCCGAGCGGGTCTCTCCATCCCGCCACCGGCACACACCTCATCTGGGCAGACATAACCTACGACCTCGGTTATCCAGACGACTTGGAGCCACTCGTCCACTGCGCACACAATCTGGACCGCTGGGAAGCGAACTGGAGCGTCTCACGTGAACAGCTCAACCGAGAAGCGGTCGAGGCTGCCTGCCAGCTGCTGAGCAAACGACCACAGCACGAAGGCGGTCACTGACCCGAGTCGAGCATCACTTCAAAGGATCCGCACCCAATGGCTATGCTCCCACTGCGGCGACGCCTGGCCGCCCCCAGTTCTTCCTGACCCGGAGGACCCCAGGACCATCGTGGCCCCGGACCTCTCCACTTGGCCCTGCTGGTGTTCTGGTCTGGAGTGGCCCGTTGTGGTTGCAGACCAACTCCCGGTCAGTGGTGTCGGTGTCGAGGAACGCGCACGGGGGATGAACGTGGCTGCCGCGCTGATGCAGGTCCTTTCGGTAGCTCGGCCCTGTTGAACATCTGCCGCTTCAGCGTTTTGAGTCTGTTGACGTGTCCCTTGACCACAGCGGAGCTGTAGTCCGAGGTCAGACCGGCCAGCACTCCGTCGATGTCCTGGCGGAGAAACCCGGGTGTGCAGGGCGTCGGCGGTCACCACCGTGTTCTCCAGCTTGCGACCAGCGCCGCACTGATCAGGAACGCCGCAGGTCAACGACATCGTTTGAGGTGAGGGGATCACTCAGGGAGCCCAGTTGCTCCCGTGCGGAAGGGATGGGCGATGATGTTCGTGCAGGCACGGTCTCGCTCGGTTGTCACGGGTCTCGACAACCACATGATCACCAGCACCGTGCCTGCTCTACTCTGCGGTGTTCCTTGCCGCACAGCGGACATGGTGGCGCGTCACCCGCGAGACCGGCGAACCCGGACCAATCCTCATCACGCAATGCTCTTGACGCGGCAGCGACCCCGAATTCCCGGATGCCAGTGGAATTCGCGGCACCGAACTCGTCTACCGCGTCGGCGAGCTGAAGCAGTGGGCACGCAACCTCTCCCGCACCGATACCGACGCTGACACGTCGTGACAGACCTCGCGACGGCCCGGTCCCTGGTCGATCCGGGAACGGGGAAAACGCTTTTCGTCTCAAGACACTACGCGGTCCCGTCGCCGAGGGCGGAAGTCGGCTGGTCGGGGAACTCCAGGGCGGCGTCAGGGCTTTCCCTGATCTCCTCCAGGACGTCCGTCGGCACGTCGGGCGGCCGGTTCGCCGAGGTGCGCAGCGTCCGTACGTCGCCGTATACGCCTTCGATCCCTCGGATGAACCTGCGCCGCAGACGAAGCACTCGGAAGAACGGCGTCACCTGCTTGCCGAGCAGTTCCAGTTCCAGTCCGGAGGAACGGGCGCCGCGCACACCGGCTGCGAGGTCGGCCAGCGCGGCAGGGGCTTCGCCGAGGGTGGCCTGCGCGCGCATCTCGATCAGGGCACCCTTCTCACCCGCGAGGAGCACGGTGCCGGACTTGGCCGTCACGAGATGGCTGATCACACACCAGTCGAGCTCCCAGGTGCCTGCCCAGTAGCGTTCGATCAGTTCCCTGGCTAGGAGCGGCTGGTCCGCCAGACGGTGCTCGGTCAGCCCTCGGTAGGCGACCAGCAGGGCGTTCTCGCGGGAGAACTCAACCAGGGCGCCCGCCTGGGCGTCGGCCAGCGCGGCGAACGGGCCACCGGCCTGTCCCGCCGCCTTGTAGGTCACGCTGACCCCGCCCCTGGTACGCCAGGTCAGCTCGTCCCGGGTAGTGGGAGCGAGCTGGGAACTGGTGATGCCGATCTCGTCGAGGCTGCTGATCGGCACGAGCCCCGGACCCTGGGCCGTGCCGACGTCGCCGAGCCGGTACCGGGCCGAGGGGTGCCAGGTCACCCAGTAGCCGTTGCCCCAGATGCCGGACAGTGCGCGGATGAACAGACGGGATGGATCGGGCATCAGTCGACTCCATAGTGCTGGAAGCAGTCGGTGTACACGCTGTCCGCGAACGGCGGGTCGAACGGCGGTAGATCCTTCGTGCCCAGGAGGGCGACCGCCTCCGCACGACTGATCGAGGCGAGCCTCTGCCGTGCCGTGGCCAGCGCGGCGGAGGGCGCCGTGTGCGAGCTGGCGGCCGCGGTGTAGAAGGCGTTCATGAGCAGTGCTGCGGCCGCATCGTGCGCTGGCCATAGGGACGCGATGACATTGCGGGACCCGGCGGTCAGGAACGCGCCCGGCAGGCTGGTGAACTCGCTGGCCGCGTGATGCCGGGGCAGCCCGGAGTCACAGGCCGAAAGCACCACCAGCGCGCAGTGCGGCAAGAGTAACCGTCCGGTGATCTGAGCGGCGGTGAACAGTTCGAGGCCTGCTTGCCGCTGTTCCTTGCGGGCCCCCAGCGGATCCGGTACTGATGACGGGGCTACCTCAAGCCCGGAACGGTAGGCGCTGTCGGCGTCGAAGTGGCCGTGGCACGCGAAGTGGACCCGGCCTGCATCGGGCAGGGCGGCGAGCAGGGCCTTGGTCTCGGGAGGGCACGGTTGGTAGCCCAGTGACTCGGGGATGTCCCTGGCAGTGTGGCGAAGGGTGCGCGACGGATCCGAGACCGAGATCCACGGTCGTCTGCCGTCGCGGCTCCGCGCTCGCAGCAGGGGCAGGGCGCCCGGGGTCGGCAGCACGCTCACAGCGCAGCCCGGCAGGAGGCCGGCCAGGCGCCAGTACGGAAGTTGGAACAACTCGTTCTCCGGGCTCACGAACAGCCGCACAGGAGGCTTGGAGCACACCTCTCCCACTGCCCCGGCGATCGCGGCGAACAGCCCTTCGTCGAGCCGGGACGCGCTCTGCTGGGCTAGGGCACGGGTCTCGTGGAGATCGTCGGGGTGCGCATTCAGATACTCGCGACGTGCCCGTTGCAGGCGCACCAAGGTACGGCGTCGCATCCGGGCGCCCCACTTGAACAGCCGGGCTGTGGTGCGGCCGTCACTGGTGAGACACGTAATCGTCACGGCTTCGGGTACCGTCAGAAGATCGACCAGGACCTCGCCCGGGGCCAGGCTGTCAGCTAGTCCTTCGGCGGGGACCGGATCGGCGTTCACACGAAGTGATCTGCCCGCGCTGGCGGCGACTTGCTCCAGCTCGCCGGCGGCGCGCTCCCGTTCCGCGATCGGCTCGGTGAGGCTCCGGAACTCGGCGGCGGCGAGCTGAAGGGCTGCCTCAGCCGCGCGCAGCCGGAGAACCGCGGGCACCAGCCTCTGATCCGCGCTGGCCTCTACGACCTCACCGACGCGCAGTGCCTCGGTCATGGTGGCGGCCCGGGCCCGCTGCCCCAACTCGAGCAACGAGCGCGGGTGCGAAGGCAATTCCGCCGCACTGTCGCTCCTGTCGACTGGCTCACCCACCTGGTGCAGTACGGCGGTTACGAACACTTCCGCGTCGTACGCCTCGGACAAGGCCACGGCGACGCTCTGCCGCAGCTCGATGGTGGCGGCCTCGGCACGCAACTGCTCGCCGAACTCGACGGCCGGGGCCAGTTCCGACAGGGCTTGGTGGGCCTTGGTCTGCCGGATCAGGTTGCGCACCAGGTCGATGCGGAAGCGCACGACGCGCAGCGTGTCACCGTTGCGCTCCGCAGCCCGGACAGCGGTTCGCAGGGCGACTTCGGCCTGCGCCCGGTTGCCGGAGAGGTCGTGAGCGATTCCAAGTGCGTGGCGGGCGTCCGCCTCGTACACGGGTTGGTGGAGCCAGCGCGCCTCGGCGATGCATGTTCTGAGCAGTGGCACCGCCTCGGCGGCATGCTCCGGTTGCCGCTGGATGATCACTGAAGCACGCCGCCAGGCCCATCCCTTCTCGTTCCGGTCGTCCACTCCGTCCGCGAACTCGCCCCGCCACTCGGTCGCCCAGGCGTGGCAGCCGAGTCTTTCCGCCTCCGCTGCCGCCTGCTCGACCATCCGTGCGCTCCGCTCCCGTTCGCCGAGGAATTCCCAGGTGCGTCCGGATTCCCTCAACATCCGGGCGGCCAGGGCGGAGTCACCGGCCGAGAACGCGAGTTCCCGGGCCTCCTCGAGCACCTCAAGGGTCTCCTCGAACAGACCTGCCTGCCGAGCGATCAAGGCATGCTGGTAGGCGAACGACACCAGGGAGTACGCGGGGCCCTCGTCGTGTGCCCGCACCGTGCCGCGGATGCGCCGAGCCACCCGTACGGTGTCCAGTGCGGTTCTCGCGTCACCGGCATCGGCCGTGACATCCGCCTGGTCCATGAGAGCCATGCTGAGGTCCACCGGGCTGCCCAGCCGCTCCGCCTCCGCGACGACGGAGGGACAGTCGCGCCGGAACTCCTCATGACGGCCCATCAGGGCAAGGGCGTGCAGCCGAAGCCGACGAACCCTGAGGCTCATCTGTTCATCGGCCTCCAATAAGCTCACGGCCCGCTCGAGGAAGTCGAACGCGTCCGCGGGGTCATCGAGTGCGAGCAGCCGCAGAGCGCCTTCCGTCAGGATGTCTCCACGGATCACGGCGGGAAACAACGCCGCGGCCGCGACGCCGAGCTTGGTCATGGTCATGGCGTGCAGCGCCGTGGAGGCCGCTCCGATGCGGTCCACGAGCTCCACGACTTCCTGCTGCCGGGTCTCGTGAAAGACCAGGTCGTAGTCCGCGCGATCGCCCTCGAGCCGCCGCTCCGCCTCGGGCAGCGACAGCCGTCCCTCCAGTACGTCCGTCACAACCCGGGCCACTGTGTCGCTCTCACTGGCCATGGCCGAAGTCCTCCGGCAACTGCTCGACGAGGGAGTTGATGCGGGCCATGAAAGGAGGAGGCAGAGGAGAGAACAGCACGGCGCACGCAGCGTCGGGGTCGTCGCCGAGCGCCTCGGCCAGTGTCCTCGTGGCATACACGCTCCACGCGGTGTGGGTGACGACGTCGTCATCGTCCAGATCCAACCGCCCCCTGGAGCAGGCGTGGGTCGGTGCCAGGCATGCCAGCCACATGAACAACGATCCGCTGTCTTGCGGTTTGAAGTAATAGGGCAGATACGGCATTTTGTCGCAGAGCTGCTCCACGTAGGCACGGATCTCAGGGATCTCCCACACCTCGCGGGGATCCGAATCCGGAACAACGAAGCTGACCACAAACCTGCCCCGCAGGTTCCTGAGCTCAGCGATCCGCTCGGGCCCCAGTCCCTGTGCGCGGTGGGAGAAGGTGACGACGAAGGGATAGACGTCACCGGCCTTTACGCGATCGAGGGGGACCGGGAACAGCAGTGGCGTCTCGTCGGGTGTTTCCTGGTCCTGCTCCGGAGAGACCGGCTCCACCTTGGGTTGACGGACTGTGATCCCCGTGGCGTCGAGCTCCGTTTCGACCCATTCCGTCAGCGTGTCGTCGTCGAACTCCATGTCATAGAGCGCGGCGATGACGACGGCCAATTGCGCGAAGGCATGCCAGGTGCCCGTGCGCGCCTTGGCCTTGCCGACCAGATGGCGGCAGGCCGCGGCCGTCTGTTCGGGATCGGAGGCGACCAGTTCCCGGATCGCCTCGATGCTCATCTGCTGACTGCCGTCCTCCGCGGGAACTGCGAGGTCTTCGATCCGTTCCAGGAACGCGGCGAGAGCCTGCTCTTCGACGCTCGGTTCCTCGGCGTGCGGACCTGCAGAACGCCGCTCAGCTGCTTCCTCGGGCATGTCCGACCCCCGTTCCGGACACGGGCGATATGGCGTACGTCACTCTGTCAGAATTGTACGGTTAGTTACCGAGCATCCGCCACGCGGACACAGGCGTGGTCGCGTGACAGCGGGTAGGCCGGACCTGCCCCAGGGGCATTGCGTGATGAGCATTGGTCCGGGTTCGCCGGTCTCGCGGGTGACGTGCCGTCATGTCCGCTGCGCGGCAAGGAGCACCGCAGAGTAGAGCAGGCACGGTGCTGGTGATCATGTGGTTGTCGAGACCCATGAGAACCGAGCGAGACCGTGCCTGCCCGAACATCATCGCCCATCCCTTCCGCACTGGAGCAACTGGGTTCCCTGAGTGATCCCCTCACCTCAAACGATGTCGTTGAGGAGACATCAGACGAGATCTCCTGACCCGTCGACAACCGGGCGTCGCGCCTGTACCGTCCGCGCTGTGCGACGAGTTGTGTTCGTGTCATTGTTCGTCGTTCTCAGCACGGCTGCCTGTGGCGCGAAACCCACTGCCGTTCCAGAACGAAGCCGAGAGCCTTCGGCACCGGCCGGGGTGGCCGGCTATCTCTCCACAGACTCCTCTTGGGTGGCCTTCCTCCAGTGGAAAGCGGACGCCTCTGGCGAACTGGAGGGCACCATCGACCGGGCGATGGCATCCGGCAGCCCGCCGGATGCGACCGTCGAGACGAGCACCGGCTCGTTCACGGGACGGATCGACGGCCGCTCGGTGACCCTTCAGATCGACTTCCACACCGACTACGGCAACCTGTCCGACGGCACCCTCACGCTGAACGTGCGCCAGGGCGACGGGAGCATACGCGCCGTCACCTACCACCGGGCTTCGCCGAGCGACTACAACCAGGCGCTCGGGACACTGAGGAATACGGTCACACGCGCCAACGGCCGCACGGAGCACGACCAGCAGATCAAGCAGGAGATCCAGGCCCTCGCGGACGACTACGGGACGGTCGGGAAGTACAAGGGCTCACTCAAGGACGACCTGTCCACGCTGGGGTCCGACGTCTCCACGGTCGGCGACGACCTCACGACCACCCACGACGACGAGAAGGCGGTCATCGCCGAGTCGTCCACGAGCGACGCGTCGGAGGTGTGTGTCGACGCCAACGGCGTCGATGTCGATGCCAACGGCGTGAGCGTTGACGCCAACGGCGTGAGCACCGACCTGGTCACGCTCACGGGCGACCTGTCGGCGCTGCGGACGGCGGTCTCCAGCCTCCGGTCCAGCATGCGGGCCGTCCAGACGGACGTGCCCGCGTACAACGAGGGCGACGGGAAGCCGACGCCCGCCGATGCAGAGAAGGCAATCACCGGTGCCCAGTCCTTCATCACCGGCCTGGTCACGCAGGTGAACGGCGTCATCGACCAGGTCAACGCCCACGTCACGGACGCCTACGGCTACTCAGCAGCCGCCAGCAAGGCGGGCAGCTGCGGCTCCGCTTCCTCCGCGCCCGATCCGATCGAGCGCGTCAAGTGAGCGCGGCCCGGACGTTCACGGATCCTGATCAGGCTGCGGTTCGCCGCTGCGCACGGCGTCAGCGATATCGCGGAGATCCCACAGGGCCAGGGCCTGGCCGCGTGCGGGGTTGGGCTGCGAGGCGGCGGGCGCGACGCCGCGCCGTCGTGCCCACTCACGGAACTGACCGGACGTCTTCATGCCCAGCGAGTACGCCGCCTGAGCCGTAGTCACCAGGGGGCGGCCGTCTCTGCCGAGTGGTGCGGTCACACCTCAAGTGTGACCGCCGCTGCTGCTAGCGAGTACGGCGCAGTCTGGTCGGCGCGTGATTGTTTGTGGTGTTCGGCGTGCGGGCGTGTTCATGAACCCCCTCTGTGATCTCAATGTGCTGACGGAGAGTCATGTCTGGTCGAGGTCCGTTCGCGCACAGGGCGTGATGTTCTTGTGGCGGACCGGTGTGACGAGCGGGCGGCCCCACGGGCGTTCGCGGGTCAGGCGCCGCGCTGGCGAGCAGCACCGAGGCCGAAGCTGCGCGCAGTTCGGGGGGTGTCTTTATGCCCTTCATCGCGGTTCGGCTTCATGGTGTTCAAGGCCGAGGTCACCGACCGGGGACTGTGCCCATCCTGCGTCCCCGGTCTGCAGCAAGTCTGATCTCGGTCGGTGGATCACAGCCGGGCATCATCTTGCGACCGGATGATGCCCGCGAGGTGAAGCGCGGTCATGGGTTCCAAGCCGCAGGCGGTCAGCCGGAGCGGCGGTCCGGCCGTGTGGCGACGCGAAGCGTTGCCCGGCCGGATCCAGCACCCCCTTCCGGGCTCAGAGCCCGGCGACTTTCGTACTCGCCGACAGCTCGTAGACAGGGTGACCGTGCGGCGGCTGTCCGGCGACAGGGTGATGTCCCAGCTTCGGGAACGGGGTGAAAGCAGTGGCTGTGGCCATCAAGCCGCACGAGGCGCCTTCACTCTGCTGAACGGCATCGTCCCAGCGGCCGTGGAACTGCGCGGCGGCACAGACCCCACACGGCGGTGTCTCGTAGACCGGCCGGGTGAATGTTCTGCCGGTGGGTCCACAGGGAGCTCGGCTCGACCAGATAGCCGGCCATACTGTGCGAATGTCCGCACAGAAGAAGATTCCCTCGCTGATCCATCAGACGTGGAAGGATACTGACCTCCCTCTGGAATGGCAGAAGTGGGCTGATTCCTGGCGTCTGCACCACCCCGACTGGGGGTATCGGTTGTGGACCGACGCGGACAATCGCACATTCCTTCAGGAGCACTATCCGTGGTTCCTGCCGGTTTATGACGGCTACCCCGAAGTGATCATGCGGGCCGACGCAATTCGCTATTTCCTGCTCGACCACTTCGGTGGGCTGTACGTGGATCTGGACTTCGAGTGTCTGCACTCCGTCTCTGGAATCCTTGAGGGGCGCGAGCTCGTCCTCGGCTGCGAGCCGGACGTACACACCCGGCTGCTCCTGGCCCGCCAGCGCGGATTCGGCCGCATCGTCGGCAACGCGTTCATCGCGTCGCGGCCGGGCCACCCCTTCTGGGCCCACGTGCACCGCCAATTGGTCAGTGCCCACAAGCTGCCCAGCACTCTGGACGCGACAGGCCCGTTCTTCCTCACCAGAGCGATCGACAGCGCCCCGGAGCCTGACTCGATCACAGTTCTGGGCCCGGAAGTCCTGTACCCAAAGGTGAGCCCCTACGCGACAGAGCTGTTCGGCCCGCAGGAAGCCGACTACGACCGCGCGTGCGCTGTGCATCACTGGTCGGACAGCTGGGCGTGCGATACGTCCGGGCCGCCGCGGATGTCGGCCGGCAAGCGGGTTCCGTTCCGGGTGAGCCAGGAACTGCAACCGCTCGTTGACGGTCTGCTCAGCGTTGACACCCAGCGCCGGCGCTGGGCCTCGGGCGCGCCCGCGCCGACGGTGTCATGCCTGATGGTGACCAAGGACCGCTCGGCGACAGCGCGACGGGCGATCACGTGTTTCCGTAACCAGACCTACCCGAACCTGGAACTGGTAGTGGTGGAGGACGGCACGGATGACGCCTTGGAGCAGCACATCCGCGACCTGGGCGACCCCCGGATCTGCTACCATAGGCTCCCCCCGGAGGGGCGGTCGTTGGGCGAGCTGCGCAATGAGGCGGTGGACCGGGCCACCGGGCCCTACGTGTGCCAGTGGGACGACGACGACCTGTATGACCCGGAGCGGGTCGAGACGCAGATGGCGGCGATTCTCGCACTCGGCGCCGAGGCGTGCTTCCTCGCCCGAGAGCAGCTGTGGTGGCCGGCCCGCCGCAAGCTCGGGGTCTCCTGCGCGCGGGTCTGGGAAGGGTCGGTGGTGTGTGCGATCGACCGGCTCCCGCGCTACCCGGCGCAACGCCGGGGCGAGGACACCCCAGTGACGGAAGAGGTGGTCCGGACCTCCCGGGTCGTATCGATCGACGCACCCGACCTGTACACCTATGTGTGCCATGGGGCCAACACGTTCAACGAGTCCCATTTCGCCGAGCACTTCGACGTGGCGACCCAGATCTGGGCCGAACCCGGTGCTTACGCCGAGCGGTTGCTGGCCATGGCGACCCGGCTGCCGATCGAACCCGGGGACGTCACCCATGCGGAGAGCGGCACCACCACCGACCGAACCTCCGAGCGGAAACTGCGGCCGACTGCCGTGCCCGCGACGGCCCCGGCGAGCGAGCGGCCCCGGGTGTTGGTCCTCAGCCCGCTCAAGGACGCGTCCGCTTTCCTGCCCGGCTATCTGGACCGCCTTCGCGCGCTGGACTACCCCCGCGAGGCGATCTCGTTGGGCCTGCTGGAGGGCGACAGTCGAGACGCGACACCGGACATGCTCCAGCAGGTCCTACCCAGACTTGAGGCGGAGTACCGGCGGGTCACGCTTGTGCGCCGCAACTTCGGGCTCCAGCTGACCGGACCCCGTTGGGAACCCGGCATCCAGCGCAGGCGCCGGTCGGTGCTGGCCAAGGTACGCAACCACCTGCTTTCCCGGGCCCTCGTCGACGAGGAATGGGTTCTGTGGCTCGACGTCGATGTCACCGGTTACCCGGTCGACCTGGTGCAGCGTCTGCTCGGCGCGCGCAAGGACATCGTCGTTCCGCACTGTGCCACCGCCCCCGGTGGGCCTACGTACGATCTCAACACCTTCGTCCTTCACCCGAGGGCCGGCACGCTCAACTGGTCCCAGTGGCTACGTGACGGCATCCTTCAGCCCCCGAGGGGGTTCGGCCGGACGTACCTCGACGAGTTGCGAGGGCAAGGAATCCTCCGCGTCGACTCGGTCGGCGGTACCACATTGCTGGTACGCGCCGACCTTCACCGTGACGGCTTGATCTTCCCGTCCTTCCCCTATCAACACCTCATCGAGACCGAGGGTTTCGCCGCGATGGCCCGGGATGCGGGCATCGCTTGCTGGGCGATGCCCGACCTGGAAGTGCTGCATCCGCACCACGCCCAGGCGCCTGCGCAGACCGAGGCTGTCCCGGTTCCCTGAAGCAGGGCCGCACGGGTGCCGGCGCAATTGATCCAATTACGTAAAGTGTTCGTTTTGACACGTTAGGTAGCCAATCTTATGGTGGCACTACTGCCCTGCCGTGGAGTTCATCGGCATCTCGGTGCAGATCCCCACAGAAAGGCGCCACCGTGAAAGCCCGCCCCATCACCTCCCTGGCTCTTCCTGCCGTACTGGCCACCGCCGGACTGCTCATTCCCGCGGAGGCGGCTTACGCCTCCCTCGTTGCGGATTCGGCGGGCTCGGTGAAGTACGGACAGCACATACAGCCGATGGGCGACGTCACCTTCACGCCGGGGTCCGAACACCCCTGCCCCCCGTACGCCAACGTGACGATCTCGGACTACGGGCACTGCTGCACGCCTGTCGGCAACATGACGATCTCGGACTACGTGCACTGCTGCACGCCTGTCGTCAACATGACGATCTCGGACTACGGGTACTGCCGCGACCACGATCACCACGACCACGGGCCTCACAAACCTGACTACGCGTCGCTCGACCGTCAGAGCTAGGTCGTGGGGGGGCCCGGGGCGGACGGGGGGGGGCCCCCGCCCCGCCCCCCCCCCGCGCCCGCCGCGGGCCCCGCCCCACCCAGCCGCGCCGAAGCGCCACCGCCAGCGC
>NZ_JBIVBS010000042.1:11923-24230 GCF_044746205.1 Streptomyces sp. NPDC086549
CGCGGTCGGTACCCGCGCCGGCCGCTCCGTGGGGTCGGCGCCGCGGCCGCCCGCCCCCCCCCCCCCCGCCCCGGGGGGTCCCCCCCCCCACCCCCCCCCCCACGACCACACGTCCCTAGAATCCTCTTCCCTCCCGTTTCCGTTCCGAAGCGAAGGACGGCGCATGCCCCACAATTCCCACCCCGTGGTCTCGGTGGTCATCCCGTGCCATGACTACGGCCACTATCTGCCCCAGGCGGTGTCCAGCGTCATTTCCCAGACGTTCCGCGACTGGGAGATCGTCATCGTCGACGATGGCAGTACCGACAACAGCGTTGAGGTGGCCACGGCCCTGATCGCCCGGCATCCGGACCGGCGCATCAGGCTGCTCCAGCAGGCCAATGCCGGGGTCTCCGCCGCGCGCAACACCGGGATCGAGGCCAGCGCCGGCCGGTACATCCTTCCGCTTGACGCCGATGATGTGATCGCCGCGACGATGCTGGAGAAGACCGTCGCGGTACTGGACAGCGACCCCGGCATCGCCATCGCCTCGACCGATGTGTACGCCTTCACCGACGACGATCTGCCTCCGCAGGCGATGGCCTTCCCCGCCTACAGCCGGGAACTGCTGCTCCAACGGCTGATCATGTTCTACTGTTCGCTGTTCCGCCGTGAGGCATGGCAGACCGTTGGCGGGTACAACGAGAGTATGCGGGCCGGAGAGGACTGGGACTTCTGGATCGGCTGCGTGGAGCATGGTTTCCATGCTCACCACATCCATGAGCCGCTGTTCGGGGCGCGCAACAAGGACACGGGACTGCACGTAGAAGCCGTCGAGAACGACCTGGCGATCCGGGCGCGGATCGTGGCCAACCACGCGGGCCTGTTCAAGCCGATCACACGTAAATGGGCGTATGCCGTGCTCAGCCAGGACGCGGAAGCCTGCCTGCGGGACGAAGACGTGCCCGACGACATCCTCACCCGGGCAGCCGAGATGGACCAGTTCCTGACCGCGGTCATGGCTCTGCAGCGCACGTCGCGGGTGCAGTACTACCACATCAAGCGACTGGAGAAGGCGCTGGCCGATCACACCGGCACCGTCGGCCCGCCCACCCGGGAGAAGGACGCGAGCGCGACGGCTCCCGCCGTTTGACGGACTGCCCAGAACGCACCCTCGCGGACCCAGGCCAGTCGATGCGGGAGCGGAGCCGACGCGGCACGGACGCTGGCACAAAACGGAGTATGGGCTCGGAGCGCGTTCGGGAACAGGCCAGAATGAAGCCTCATGAACGACGGATCGAGCTGGCCCGTGGACAAACTGAGCGAACTCCGCCTCGGCAGGCGCCAGGCATTTGTGGACGTCCGCCCCAAGGAGAGCGGTCTCGACGCCCAAGCGCAGGGCGAGGGATGGGTTCGCAGCGACGCTGAACGAAGCTTCCACCTTGAGCACTGGGAGTACGACCGCGAACGCAAATACGGAAATGCCGCACAGCTCCACCGGGAGATCCAGACACTCGGCTATCCCGGAGGCGAGTTGGCCGTCCAGCGTCATCTGCGGCGCTACCGCCTCGGGCGCGGACACGCACCCGCCGTCGGTCCCAAGCCTCCCTCGGTCCGCGAGGTCACCTCATGGATCATGGCCCATCCCGAACACCTTTGCGACGGCGATGCCGGCAAGCTGCACCGCCTGCGTGAGCGCGACCCCGAGCTGAACCGGCTCACCGGCCACGTCAGGAAGTTCGCCGCCATGATGACCGGACGCCACGGCGACCGCCTTGACGGCTGGATCACCGCAGCCGAACAGGACACCCTGGTCCCGCTGGCTTCCTTCGCCCGCAACCTCCGCCGTGATCTCAATGCCGTCCGCAACGGCCTGTCCCTGCCCTACAGTTCCAGCGCCGTGGAAGGCAACATTAACCGGCTGAAGATGCTGAAACGACAGATGTTCGGCCGGGCCGGCCTCGGTCTCCTTCGCAAACGCGTCCTGCTCGCACGATGAGCCGGACCGTCCGGATCACAAGATCGTCTACAGAACCAAGATCCGCGATGGCCAGGTAGCGAACCGGCCGATCTATATCGCCATGGCCGTCACGACCGAGGGCACCCGCGACATCCTCGGGATCTGGGCAGGTGACGGCGGCGAGGGCGCCAAGCACTGGCTCAGCGTGTTCACTGAGCTCCGCAACCGCGGTGTCGAGGACGTCCTCATGCTCATCTGCGACGGCTTGAAGGGCCTGCCGGACGCGGTGGAAGTGGTTTGGCCGGGAACTGTGGTGCAAACCTGTATAGTTCACCTGATTGGGAACAGCATCCGATACGTCGCCCGACAGGACTGGGACAAGGTCGCCAAGGACCTCAAGCCCGTCTACACCGCCCCCAGCGAGGCCGCCGCGACCGAGCGGTTCCTGGAGTTCTCGGATAAGTGGGGCACCAAGTATCCGGCCGTGATCAAGCTGTGGTCCGACGCCTGGGCCGAGATGGTGCCCTTCCTCTCCTTCGACGTCGAGATCCGCAAGGTGATCTGCAGCACGAATGCGATCGAGAGCGTGAACGCCCGCATCCGCAAGGCCGTGAGGGCCCGCGGCCATTTCCCGTCCGAGGCCTCCGCGTTGAAGTGCGTCTATATGGCGCTGATGAGCCTGGACCCGACCGGCAAGGGCCGACGCCGCTGGACGATGCGCTGGACGGCGCCGCTGAACGCCTTCCAGATCGTCTTCGAGGGCCGGCTCACCCCCACCACCAGCAACTGACACCTCAGCAACCAAGATCAGCCGTTGAGTTGATTGGACAGACCCGCGCGCTGAAGGTACACGCCATACCCAGGCCGTAATCGCCCTCGCCCGCCGCGGAATCAACGTTCTGTGGGCCCTGATCCGGGACCGGCGCCTCTACGAAGTCACCCCGCCCCAGCCCACCGGTTAGGTTCTGCGTCGAAATCGAGGCGACGAGTCTTGTCCGTGCTCGGCAGACTGCAGACATGTCCACCGACGTGAGCGGGATGATCGAGTGCAGACCCCTGGCACGGATCTGGGGCGAGGACGACGAGGACGCGGTCTGGCACGCCGCCATCGACCTCTTCCTCCTCAACACCGGCAACGCCTATGACGCACTCGCCTGCCTCTTCGGCGTCCGCAACTCCTTCGGGTTCCAGCCGCTGACCGAAGACCGCGGCCTGCCGGACGACGCCTCGGACGGGCTGCGGGCCGCGTTCACCGCATGGGGCCGGCCACAGGACGCACACGGAACAACGTGGATCAATTGGGCCGAGTTGGCAGCCGCCGACTGGGGCGAAACCGATCGCTCCGGCACGCGCAGCCGCAGCACGGTCGCCGGGCCGGGGACCCACTGGGCGCCGGTCTGGGACGTGATGCGGACGCTTGCCGAGCTGCATGGACCCGAACACGTGCGACTCGTCGTCTGGTTCGACTGATCACGGAAGTCCGGTCCCCGACACGGGGCTTCCACCTTGATCGTGGACACCGGTTGTCATGCAGCGATGGCCAGCGTAGTTGATCTCTGTTCGAAGGCGACCGGCGCGAGGTAGCCGATCGTGGAGTGCCTGCGCCGGTGGTTGTAGAAGCCGAGCCGGCGGAAGACTGCGAGGCGGGCGGCTCGTTCGCTCGGCCAGCCGCGCCGGCCGGGAAGGATCTCGCGCTTGAGCGAGGCGAAGAAGGCCTCCGCGGCGGCGTTGTCCGCGAAGGTGCCGACCGCTCCCATGGACCGACGGATCCCGGCCCGGTGGCAGGCGTCGGCGAACGCCTTCGACCCGGACTGAGCCCCGTGATCGCTGTGGAAAATGACGCCGTCCACCTGTCCGCCACGAGTGCGGACGGCCGCGTTGAGCGCGTCGGTGACGAGCTCGGCCCGCATGTGATCGGCCATCGACCAGCCCAGCAGGCGACGCGAGAACACGTCGATGACGGTGGCCAGATACAGGAATTTCCCGCCGGCGATGGGCAGATAGGTGATGTCACCGACCCAGGCCCGGTCGGCGGCGGACGCGGTGAAGTTCCGCCGCAGCAGATCGGGCACCGCCTGGGCGGCGGGGTCCGGGACCGTGGTGCGGTGTCGCCGCTTCAACCTCCGCCCCTGGATGCCGTATTGGCGCATGAGCCGGTCGATGGGCTTGCGGTTCACCATCACACCGCCCTCGCGGAGCTCGGCGGTGATCCGCTTGGCCCCGTACGTCTTCCTGGACTCTGTGTGGACCTTGCGTATTTGCCGGGTGAGCGCTGCGTCGGCGGTCTTCGTCGCGGCCCGTGCCGGGGCGGCCTTCAGCCACCGGTAGAACCCGGACCGGGACAGGTTCAGCACGGTGCACAGCCGCTTCACGCCGAAGGCGTCGCGATGGTCGGCAACGAACTCGAAGCGGCTCACCAGTTCGTCTCGCCCGCAAAATACTTGGCCGCCCGGCGCAGGATGTCACGCTCCGTCTCCAGCGCGCGGACCTGCTTACGCAAGGCCGCGATCTCCGCTTCCTTCGTGGACTCCGCGAGCGCCTCGGGCCGCTCGGCGTTCTCTGCGGTCTTGATCCACTGCCGCAGCGTCTCGTGGTTCACGCCGAGTTCGGCGGCGATGCGTGAGACGGGCCGGCCCGACGAACGGGCCAGCGCCACCGCGTCGGCCCGGAACTCCGCCGAGTACTTGTAGGTCCCCACTCGGGACTCCTCTCCCTGAATTCAAGATCCAGTGTCGAGGTGTCCACGATCAAGGTGGAGGGCCCCCTCTCCACCGCCCCCGGCTGGAAGGCCGGCGGCTGGACCCGCTGGAGCCCCACCGACCCCGTCGACCGCTCCTGCCCCGAGTGCGGCACCGAGCAGGTACCGCTTCTCACCATCGCCTCCTGCGAATGGGACGGCGGTAGCGAGACCTGGATCCCCGAGGAGGAACAGATGACCCAGCCTCCGCGCCCCTTGGGAGAACCGGACGGCAACTTCACCAGGATCGGCATCACCGGCAGCAACAACCTCCAACTCCATGTGTGCCCGGCATCCCCGGACTATCCGCACTTCGAACTGGTCCAGTGAGCCGTTGCGGAAGTCCTCCGCGCCACCATGTACACCACGATCGGCACCGCGATCGCCGCTCCAGCCGGCAGCCCTGGCCGCCTGCCGGATGATCCAAACGACAGGCCCTGGATGGATGGCCGTCGCCCCGGGCTCCGCGAGGAACCCGGGGAACAGAACCCGGCGTACAGCCCGGCTCGTCTGCCGCCCTCTGTCATCACAGCCGCGTCGATCGCCGGTCGGACGGCCGGCCGTGCCTGACGAACCTCTCCGGCACGGCGGTGGACCCGCCGCCCGGAGAGGTGCCGATCAGCAGCGTGCCGCCGGGGACGCGGGAGGCTGGGGTCGAACGCAACGGCCTCTCGGCCCAGGTCAGGTCCTCACCCCACTGCCGGACTCGGCGAGGCCGTGCTGTTCGCCGGCGGAGTGAGGACGGCCTGCGGCTGGCCCGCGACCGCAGGAGGCGGGGTCAGGTCCTGGGCCGGAAGGTTGGGTGAGGTGGTTTCCTGGACGACGGCCTGGTCGAAGTCGACCAGGCCGGTCTTCTCCACCACCGTGATGTGCTGCAGGACCGTGTCGTTGGCCTGGTCGGCCAGCGCGCGGACCAGCGAGTTCTTCGTGGTGGTGCGGACGCTCGCGATCGTGGTGAGGAGCTGGCCGCTCGTCGCGCGCACCGTGGTGGCCATGTCCGTGTCGAACTGCTTGCCGCTTTCCCCGTTCAGCCGGGACTCGAAGCTCTGCTGTTGTGGCGACGGCTGGTTGGGCAGCGTGATCCCCAGCTGATTGGCGACATTTCGGCAGGCGGAGTCCAACGAGGCGTCCCCGTCGACCAGATGCTCCCCAGCGTTCCTGACCGCCTTCGTCGTTCCCTTCTTCGACGCCTTCTGGCCGACGGGGTACTCCCACAGTCCTGCCGAGCGCACTTCGACCACGAAATCCCGGTCGGCTTCCGTCAGCGGTCCGGTCGCCGGGGTGGCGATGATCCGCGCGGGCGCGTTGCTGACCTTCTGAACTCCGAGCATGGCGGGGTAGAGGAGGGAGCCGAGGGTCATGCTGAGCGCACCACCCACAAAAAGAGTTCCCGCCGCCTTCCGTGAAACGAGCACCGTGTCTCCTGATCCGGTTCTTCGGATCCCGCACACACCGACATACGGATGCGAGGGTTCCTAAGAACCTTTTGGGCTCGTCATGGGTTCGTAAAGTGATCGGCGGCCGACGAGGTGTGCCTGCCCGCTCAGCCGCGTGAAGTAGGGCCGTTCGGCCCTGTCGGCAGGCCCAGGAAGGGACTGTCGGCCCCTGTCGGGGTCGGGTGTCTTACGGCCGATCATGTAGCGGCGACCGGGAAGGGCCAGGTCCATTCCCGCACTTCTGTTCCTTCCCGGCTCGTCGACGAGACCAGCTGAGGGGGAGGACGCCGTTCGGTTGACGAGATGAAGAAGGAAGTCGGGGACCGCGGACCACGCGGTCGCGAGGCCCTGGGCGTGCCGTCGCATCCCCCGGGTGCGTGGTCCGGCGGATGCGCGGGTCAGCCGTCCCGGAAGGGCCTGTGCAGGGCTGGTCGAGCGGTCGGCGGCACGGCCGTTCGCGGGTCAGGCACGTCGCTGGCGAGCAGCACCGAGGCCGAAGCTGCGCGCAGTTCGGGGGGTGCCTTTGTGTCCTTCATCAAGGCTGAGTGGTCTGCGGTGGCTGTTTCGGTGGAGCGTGGTTCGTAGAAGGTGCCGTCGCGGAGCATCGCGAGGAGCACATCCATGCGGTGCCGGGCGAAGCGGAAGAGAGCCTGGATGCGGGTTTTCCCTGATCCCGCCCTATGTTGTTCCTGCAGTTCGCCTGGCTGCAGGTGAACTGGATCGGTCGTGATCCACCTGAGAGCCTGCCGGGGCTTGGCCTGTGTTGCCGGAAGCGTGATCACGCGGCGTCCCTCGCCGGGGCCGGTGCCCCCGGGCACGTTACAGCGCGAACGCAGGGACCCCGGGGGTACGGGTCACGCCGCACACCCCTGTGCCCGCCAGGGCGCCGCGGGCGGCGGCGCGAGGGCCGGTCTGATCAGCGGCATGACGGCCGCCAGCATCTCTGCCTCGCTCGCGGTCCCGTCCACGACCAGATCGGCCGCCGCCCGGGAGGGCGCGACGTGGGCTGCGTGGCGGTCCCTGCCGGTCTGCAGATAGTTGCGCAGGGACAGTCGGGGGTCCTGCCGCTGTACCTCGATCTTCCGGAGGATCTTGCGGGCCAGGCGTATGTCGTCGGGGGTGTCGACATACACGCGCCACGCGGCCCGCCGGACCACGGACGGCAGTGACAGCGCGAACAGGCCCTCGACCACCACCAGCAGCACGCCGGGGCGCAGCAGTGCCGCGTCAATGGCGTGTGTCACCGCTGTCTCGTCGATCGACCCCGGATGGTTCCAGTCGAGGACGGCGTGCCCGTCGGCACTGACCGTCCACAAACCCCTCAGGGGGTCGTGCGCGGGCACGTAGTAGTCGTCCAGATGGACCAGCGCGATGTTCTCGGGACACTGCAGCGACAGGGCTTCGGCAAGGGTGGACTTGCCGGATGCGGTGCCGCCTGCGACCGCCAGTACACCCGTCATACCGGGCGCTCCTCATGTGCTCAAAGGGGATAGACGAAGCGGCCGGACAAGCCGGGTGCAGGGAATGTACGGCGGCGCGATCGTCTCTGGCAAGCGGGGAAACGCGGCCCGGTTCAGCGGAGGCCAGGGCCGCGACCTTTGGTCGACCTGCGCACGGGTCTCGGCGATGCCGCGGACCTTCAGCGTGGCGTAGCGACGTCTTGGGCGCGGGCGTGACGTCGATGCGCGGGAACGAGTGGTCGAGGCAGCGCACCTGCGACGAGGCGGCCCCGCCCGGGCCCCACCCGCACACCGGGAACAGCACCGACGGCCGCCGCCCTCGACGCCCTGACCAAGACGTCTCCGGCAGGTCGCCCGGCCGAGCCGGAGGAGATCGCCGGGGCGGCCTGTCAACGGCCATCGAGATGTCCAGGTGGGCGGACGGGGGTCCCCCCGTCCGAGGGCTGGGGGCGGGCCTGCGGGACGGGTGTCCGGGCTGGTGGCCATCAGAAAACCATGCCTGTGGCCAGCCGTGTTCCTGGGGGTGGGGGTCAGGTCAAGGGGACCACGCCGATGCCGGCGAGGGCCTCGGCGAGGCGGTGTGAGTCGCCCGTGGTGGTCACCAGGTGAGCGTGGTGCATGAGGCGGTCGGTGCTGGCCCCGGCGAGTGTCTGGGCATGATCGTGTCGAATCCTGAGGGGTGGATATTGCTGGTCACCGCGATCGAGCGGCGTTCGTGGGCGGCGTCGATGATCCGGTAGTACGCCTCGGCGGCATCCTCGCTGACCGGGAGCAGGCCGATGTCGTCGATGACGATCAGATCGGCCCGGCAGATCCGGGCGACCGTGCGGGCGGTCGAGCCGTCGACCTTCGACTTGCCGATCGCGCCCGCGAGGGTCTCCAGGGTGAACCAGGCGACCCGCAGATCCTTCTCGATCGCGGCCTGGGCCAGACCTTCGGTGAAGTGCGACTTCCCGGTTCCGGACGGCCCGGCGATCACCAGGTTCTCCGCGCGGCCGATCCGCTCCAGGGTGATCAGAGAGTTCTGGGTGGGTTCGGGGATGGTGGAGTCCTCGGCCCGCCAGGACGCGAGGGTCTTGCCGGTGGGGAAGTTCGCCGAGTGGCGGCGAAGGCGCCGGGTGGCCGCGTCGCGGCCGGTGACCTCCTCGGAGATCAGCAGCCGCAGGACCTCAGCGGGATCCCACCGCTGGGCCCGGGCAGTGGCCAGGACGTCGGGTGCAGCCTTGCGCATGTAGGGCAGGCGCATCCGGCGCATCAGCTTGTCGAGCTCCTCGGGAAGGGCCGGAGCCTGGGGGAACGTCACGGTCGGTAATTCCTTCGTGGGTCGCAGTGGGCGCCGATAGGCTCGGCGGATGATCAATATGGCGGTGCGTGGTGACAGCGGGAACGTCGTGGCTCGCGCCAAAGCCGGTGTGGAGTGGACCGCCGGTTTCGCGGATCTGGACCCGGCGGAGTTCCCGATGCTCTGGGCCCTGACGCCGTATGGCGATGCGGTCTTCAACCAGCGGCAGGTGCCGCTGCTGCTGGCGGAACTGGACCGGCTTCCTGCCGACTTGGGCGGTGACTGGGTCGGTCAGGCCCGCGAGCTGTGCCAGGTCGTCGAGCGCAGGCTGCACCTGTATCTGTGGTTCATCGGCGACTGACTGCGGTCAGTCTGCCCTCGGCTCCCCAGCCGCTGTCTGCTGCCGGCCCAGGGCTTGCCAGGCGATGGTGCCGTTCTGGACGGAGTGGGCCTCGTCCGCGCGGACGACCTGACTGACGGGCTTGCTGGCCGCAATGTGCTCCAGGATGGAAACCAGGTCGTCCTCGGCGAAACGCCCGGCCGCAGCAGCGAGTCCGAGGGCCTGGTCGACCCGGTCGCTGCCCAGGACCGCGGCGAGCTCGACGGCGTGGGCCATCTTGGCGCGGATGCGGGACGCCCCGGCGGGGCCGGCCTCCTTCAGCCAGCGCCCGGCTCCCGGGCCGATGCCCACGAACGCGACCTCCGCCGCTGAGCGCGGTCGCAGCCTGGGCTGATGGACCGAGCGGTTGTCGGGGTGGTCGGGGTAGTGCGCATCGATGATCTGCGGGACGCCAGGCGTGGACAGCTGGTGACGCCAGATCTCCGACAGGCCACCGGAGCTGGTGCGGGCCGTGATCGACAGCTCCTCGCCGACGACCCGGCACCAGACCCTGGCGCCGGTGTAGCCGGGCGGGGTCGAGTAGCGCACGGAGTTGAAGCTGACGGTGCGGTCCGAGCCGACCACCCGCTCCTCGCCCAGCGCGAGCGCCAGCGGCTCCAGCGGGAGGACGTGCAAGGTGGTGCGTTCGATGTCGAGCCGGTCGGCCGGGATCTGCCCGGTTGCCCGGTGCCGGTGCGTGTTCACCGTGTCGCACCAGATCAGGCAGGCGTCCGCGAGCTCGGCGAAGGTGTCGTAGGCGGGCAGCAGGTTCGCCTCGGTGGGGACCAGGTCGGTCTTCGCGATGCGGACCGTGGCCTCCGCGCCGCCCTTGGACTCGGGGTCGTAGGGAACGCAACTGACGACCTGGCAGCCGTAGTGCCGGCCCGCGGCGACCATCTGCGGGTGCCGGACCGGGATCCCAGCGATGTGCTCGACGGTGACCGTCTTCGCGTTGTCGGTCAGCACGTAGGTCGGAGCCCCGCCGATCCGCCGCAGCGTGGTGTCCAGGCAGGCGACCAGGGTGCCCAGGGTGCAGTCCCAGACCGGGATCACCACCCGGAACCGGGACCAGGACAGCCACGCGCAGAACAGCCAGGTCCGCCGCCCGCCGATTTTCGGGCCCTCGCCCCAGTCGAACTGCAGCCACCGCCCGGGCTCGGGGATCCACGGACGGTAGGTCCGCCGCTTGCCGGCCCGGCCGCCAGCCATGGGCCGCACGCCCAGCCTGCCCAGTCCCGGGCGTGCGGCCCGCAACACGGTCGTCTCCAACTACGCCGGCAGCATCACCCCAGACACCGCAGCGCGCGTCGGCTGCCTCAAGAGCGCCACCGGCATCGTCGCCATTGGCAGGACAATCGCCACGACCACCCGCCTGGCCGACCCGGCCATCGGCGACCACTGGACGGCGCAGGGCAACGTCCTGCAGGTTCTCAAGAGTCAACTCCCTAGCATAAGTGACGACTTGGCTGCTTCCGTGACCGCTCCGGGCAAAGGTGGTGAAACTGGCACGGGTGCCTGTGCCTGCCCGTAACAACCCCTGTTCGCGCGCCTGCTCGGATCAGGGCCCGTCGTCAGCCGTGCCCGCGTCCTTGGGATTTGGACACCCATCTGCGTACCGAGCTTGCGCGACGCCTCACGGGGAACAGCGGCGGTCCGGGCGAGACGGTTGATCGGCCGGGAGTTGATGGGTCACGCCCCGCAGGCGGAGGCCCACTGGATGAGGCCCCCGGGGGAGCGGGCTAGAGTCTTCGCCGATCATCGGTATGGACGAGGGGCTGGCGAGAGTGGCGACGGCGGATTCCGGCGAGGTAAGTGACCTGCCGGTGCCGACCCGGAGCCGCGTGATCATCGGGTGGCTCCTGGTCGTGCTGCTGGCCGCCCTGACTACCTCGCTGTTGGGCGCCCTCGACGCCGGCCTGGGCGGGGTCCTCGGAGTCATCACCCTCATGCTGAGTTACCACCTGATCGTCCGGCGCCTGATCCTGCGCGGGAACGCGGTGCCCAAGCGGGTCAAGGTCTGCTACATGCTGGCGTCGATCGCGCTCGCCGTAAGCGCCGTATACGCATCACCCGCCCGACTGGTCGCCTTCGGCAAGGAGGGCGTCGGCTCCATCGACTACCAGGACCGTCAGCAGGGCAGCCACGGCACGTACTTGCAGTGCTACGTCCAGGACCCGGACGGCAATGTCGATCAACTGCCGTCTGGCGGCGCCTGCCCGCACCCAGATGGAACGCCCGTCACCATGGTCTACACCGCAGACGGGATCGGGGGGCCGTTGCTGGGCACCAAGTCCTCCTACACGTATGCGGTCGTCATCTGCGTGGTGGGCGAGCTGACCGGCTATTTCCTGATGGTCGCTGCCGCCGTCATCACGGGCCGCTGGTACGCAACCTGACGGTGCGCGACGAGCTGACGTACCAGCTCCGGTCGCTCACGCCGCAAGAATCGCTGTTCCGGTCGCGTTCGGCGCGCGAGCCTGGACCATCCCCAGGCGCTGAGGAAGACAGCGAACGGGCCGGCGAGTACCCGGGCGATGAAGGTGATTGCGAGGTACTGGGCCTGATCCACCTGATCGGTGAGCGCAATGGAGGTCAGGATCGCGGTGCTGATGCCGAACGCTGTCAGGGTGACGCCTCGGGTGATGACTGTGGCCCGGTGGCTACGCAGTTAGGCCCGCGGGCTGACGGCAGGTGCAGTGTCGACGAGGGTGACAAGCCCTGCGTGGAAGCCGGAGGCTAGACCGCTCACCAGGCCGAGTGCGAGGCCGACTGCCGATGCCGGTCCGAATGCGCTGCCAGGGAGCGCACCCGGCGGCGCGGCGAAGAGCCGGTCGAGTGCATGGTCGGGCGGTACGGTCTGGACATCGGAGTCTTCGACGTAGCACATGCTGTTCGGGAGCCTGTCCGTGGGGTTGGCCCCCGGGCGTGCGCAGGTGAAGTTCGATGCGACCGTGAAAGGAAACGGACGGCCCGGGCACAGGACCCGGGCCGTCTCAGGTGTGGCTGTCGGGGAAGAAACCCCGTCGCGGCAGTGCCGTGTCAGCGTCGGTGGCTCGCCTTGACCAGAGCCGGTA
>NZ_JBIVBS010000043.1:0-23680 GCF_044746205.1 Streptomyces sp. NPDC086549
ACCCGCACAGCCTGGCAACGACACGCCGCCCGGCACGGCATCCGGACGGCGCGTCACATCACAACAGGGCAAACGTTCCCTGATGCGGCACTAGATCCATTGTCAGGGTGTCCACTCCAAAGGATCAGCCTCAGATCGGGCTTGCGCCCTGCTGGAAGACGTTGATGAGGTTTCCGTCGTTGTCGCGGATCGCGGTCGAGATGCTGCCGTCGCCGAGGTCCATCTGCTCCCAGACGGTCGTCACGCCCAGGTCACGGAAGGTGCGGGTCACGCCGGCGAGGTCTTCGACGCGGAAGACCAGGGCCTTGTTGCCGATCGGGCGGATGTGGGCGGGGGGCTCTGCCGTCAGTTCGGGGATCCGCACACCGTCCGCGGGCTGAAGGAGCTCGAGCCGGAACCCGGGGCCCTCCAGGAAGGCGACGTCCGCTCCGATGGCGTCGAAGCGGGACTTCGCCAGCAGGGTGAGGCCGAACACCCGGTTCCACCAGTGGATCGACGCGTCGAGGTCACTGACGGAAATCGTCACGTTGTGGAGGCTGTAGGGGAAGGGCGGCTGGGCAGCGGTGGTCATGGTGATCACTTTTCGTTGGGCGGGTGCAGGCGTTTGCGGTGGGGCACGCGAGACCCCTCGCGCATTCCGCCCGGCTTCTCTGTGCCGTGCAGCGGAACAGTCTGTGCCCGTTTGCCGCCGACCCGACGTCTACTTGCAATAGCGAATCCGCGGGTCGTAGGCCAAACGTAGGTCTTATGGACCATACAGTCAAGAACTTATGTCCTCTTCAGGTGCATTGCGAAGTCAGTGGATCAATGCACCGGTTGGCGAATCGCCGTCGGCGTGCGGAAGTGAGGCGCGAGCGAGGTCCCGCGCGGACTTGGGTAGCCTGGAGACTTTGCCGTCAGGGCCCGTGCGCAATGGGCCGGCGCCGTCGGCTGCCGGAGCGTCGTCCGGCCCGCGTTGCCGCGCAGTCGATGGCGCAGCTGCCCGGCCGGAGTGCCTGCTCAAGGGCATGGCGAAAGGGGCAGGCCGTCAACCGCGCTGGGGCTGGCGCCCGGGCCACTCGTGGAGGTGCTCGGAGGGCAGGTAATGCGCGTGCTCGCAGCCGACTCAAGCGGGCCCACCCGGGTCCCTGCCGGTCGGCACGTCACCTGTGAAGGGTGCTGGCCCGCAGGATGGTCAGTGTCGGGAGAGCTGCTTGAGGGCGGCCTGGCTTATCTGCAGCAGAGCTGAGCCGTCCATGCCGGTCTTCGCGAGAAACTCGATGCCCTGCATGACGGCAAGGAGCAGCCGCCCGACCTCCTGGGCGTCCGCCCCCGGTTCGACCGTCCCCTCGTCCTGGGCTTCCTTCACGCAGACGATCAGAAGATCTTCGACCGCTTGGTAGCTGCTCCGGGCCCGGGAGACGACGTCCGGATCATTGCTGTGCAGCTCGGACGTGCTGTTGACCAGAAGACAGCCGCGCCGCTGCGGGTCCTCCGTGAATCCCTTGGCCACGCCCTCAACGAGCAGGGTCAGGCGTTCGAAGGCCGTACCGGGCCCGGTCAGGACCGCCCGGACGCCGTTGAGCTGTTCGTCGCGGTAGCCGTCCAGCACGTGCAGGAACAGCTGCCGCTTGTCGCCGAAGGCCCCGTACAGACTCCCCTTGCCCAGTCCCGTGGCGCCCATCAGGTCCTGCAGTGACGTCGCCGCGTACCCCTGATTCCAGAACTGCTCGCGCGCAGACTCCAGAACCTGGTTCTCCTCGAAATTCCGCGGCCGTCCCATGTTCAACAGCATACATCCTTCTTGACCTATCGGTCCAGATCATGAGCGCCCGGCTGCATACGGCACACGGGGGGACAGGCTGGGTGGTGGCGGGGTGTGTAGCGCACGACTCCCCCCGGCGCCCCGGCGTCCTAGCTGCGGGCGGGCCGGCGTCGGCCGGCTCGTTGCCGCTCGGCGGTGTGGATGCAGTCACGTTTTTGCCCGAGCGGTCCATAACGTGGTTCTTTACCGTACAGTCCATAAGTGGCCCGGGGCTGTCCGCTCCGGGCTGTAACACTGCAGCGACACATGGTGCACGACTTTTGGCGTTTGCATCGGACAGGGATAAGCGATCATGGGACAGCTTGACGGGAAGACGGCAGTCGTCACCGGAGGCAACAGCGGAATCGGACTGGCCACAGCCAAGCGATTCGCGCGTGAGGGCGCGCACGTGTTCATCACCGGCCGTCGGCAGGAGGCTCTCGACGCCGCGCTGGCCGAGATCGGCGGGGAAGCCACCGCCGTCCGGGGCGACGTCGCGAACCTCGCGGACATCGACCGCCTCTACGCGGCTGTCGCCGAGCGGGGCCGGTCCATCGACGTACTGTTCGCCAACGCGGGCGGCGGTGAGTTCGCCGCGCTTGAGCACGTCACCGAGGAGCACTTCGACGCCACCTTCAACATCAACGTGCGAGGCATGCTCTTCACCGTTCAGAAGGCAATTCCGCTGCTCAACGACGGCGCCTCGGTGATCCTGACCGGATCGACTGCTGCCACCTCAGGTGGCGCCGCCTTCGGCGTGTACGCCGCGTCCAAGGCCGCGGTCCGCTCCTTCTCCCGCACCTGGGCCAACGAACTCAGCGGCCGCGCAATCCGAGTGAACACCCTGGTGCCCGGCCCGATCGTCACGCCGGGCATCACCGGCCTGGCCGCGGACGCCGACCAGGCCGCGAAGATGAGGGACGCCTTCGCCAGCCAGATACCGCTGGGCCGGATGGGGCACCCGGACGAGGCCGCAGCCGCCGCACTGTTCCTCGCCAGCAATGAGAGCAGCTTCGTCACCGGATCCGAGCTGTTCGTCGATGGCGGACTCAACCAGATCTGAGCGCCGCAAGACGATGCGCTTGCCCGTCCCAGCGAAGACAAGAGTGTGACCGCGTCGCGGTCACACCGGTAGTCACACCGAACCTTCGGGCGAGCGCAGCCCCGCCGGTGTGCGGGCACACTGCGACCCCCGGAATCGGCTGAGGGCGTGGAGTCGGACGCCGTACACACAGATGATCAGCAGAGCACCGTCGCCCGGCGGTTTTGGCCAGCGGCGGCGCCGACGACCGTGCGTGCCGCCGCAGCCACCGAGTTCATACAGCCGTCGGAAGCGCCAGAAGACATGGGGCTCCGGCAGGGCATCTCAGGGCACGAAATACCTCGAGTCCCTCCGTCGCTGCGGCCATAGGAAAGACGTGTGCTTCTGGGCACCGGCGTAAGCGACATGAGTGGGGCCCGGCCGTGAACGGCCGGGCCCCATTCCTATGGTCCGTGCGAGTCAGATCACCACCGCTGACCACGTCCGCGGCCGCCACCCGCGCGCGAGTAGAGCGTGACGAACCCGAGCAGTCACAGCACCAGGACGGCGGGCGCCGTCCGTCAAGGGGTCTTGACGATGAAACGCACCGAACGAGGCGCGTGCGAAAGCTGAACGAGCAGCAGGGGAGACATGGTTGTCGACCTCGTGTGCCATCACTTGGTCCACTGTGGCTCCTTCGGTCCATGGCCCGGCTGAGAGGACCACGGGATGCCGAACTGCTCAGCCGGATCTGCACAAGGGGCGGCGACGGCGGGTTCGAGCCGGACGCCGGCCTGCCCTCCGCGACCACCGGCGCCGAGCATGCAGCACGACATCTGATGAACTGGCGCTGCTCGGTCCGCAGACTTGAACGAACCGCACAGCGGAGCCACCCACAGTCCTGTCGTACTGCACGGCTCTCGTACGCCCCCTCGCACCGTCGTTCCCGGCGAGCGTTCGCCTCACAGGGGGCTGTGAGCGAACTGCTATATCGCCAGGTCAGTAAGGACCAGCACGCGCTCGTAGGTGTAATCCGCCATGGCGAACTTCACTCCTTCGCGGCCGACATCAGACTGCTTGACCCCGCCGTAGGGCATCTGGTCGGCGCGATAGGAGGGCACGTCGCCGATCACGACTCCGCCGACCTCCAGAGCCCGATGTGCCCGGAAGGCAGCCTGCAGGTCGCGTGTGAACACACCCGTCTGCAAGCCATACTTGGAGTCGTTCACAGCGGCGAAAGCCTCGGCCTCACCGGAAACCTTGAGGACCGTGAGAACTGGCCCGAAGACCTCCTCGCAGGCCAAGGTCGTGTCTGCCGGAACATCCGCGAGGACCGTAGGCGCGTACGAAGCGCCCTCCCGCTTGCCGCCCGTGTACAGCGTGGCCCCGGAGCCGACGGCTTCGTCGACCCACGACTCGACGCGGCATGCGGCGTCCTCACTGACGAGCGGACCCACATCAGTTCTGTCATCCGAGGGGTCCCCGGTGACCTGAGACTCAACGGCCGCCACGATACGCGGCAGCAGCCGGTCGTACACCGCGGCGTCGGCTATGACACGCTGCACGGAGATACAGGACTGCCCGCCCTGGTAGTTGGAGAACACAGCGATACGCTTGGCGACCCAGTCAAGATCCTCGTCGCTCGCAAAGTCGGCCAACACCACGGCCGCCCCGTTCCCGCCGAGCTCCAGTGTGCAGTGCTTCCTGGGAACCGAGTCCATGATGGCGTACCCGACCCTTTCGGAGCCGGTGAACGAGATGACGGGCAGGCGCTCGTCCTGCACCAGCCCCGGCATCCGGTCATTGGCGACGGGAAGGATGCTCCATGAACCGGCCGGCAGTTCGGTCTCGGCAAGCAGGTCACCCAGGATCAGACCAGACAGCGGAGTATTGGGCGCCGGCTTCAGGATGATCGGGGCGCCGGCCGCGATAACCGGGGCGACCTTGTGGGCACATTGAGCCTCTTCAGCGTTGCCGCTCCAGGGTGAGAATGGCTTTGGCGATTGACGTCATGCGGTTGGGGCTGCAGCGGGACCTGCGGAAGATCCGCCAGGACTTCAGGCAGGCCACGCCGCGCTCAACCGGTGCCCGTGCCGCGGCCAGAGCCCGGTTGACGGTCTTCTCGGTAGGGGTGAGTTCCCGCAGGGGCCTGCGTTTGATGCCCGTGGTCAGCCAGGGGCCACCGCCCTGGTAGGCGAGATCGGCCAGGATGGGGACGCCCTGGCGCTCGCAGATGCGGATGATCCCGTGGGTGCGGGCGGCGGTCAGGTCGTGGGAGCGGCCCGGCAGCGCGGGCGAGAGCCACAGCAGCCGGCCGTCCGGATCGGTGACTACCTGCACGTTCACCCCGTGCCGGCGGTGCTTGCGGGAGTAGTCGGCCCGTCCGTCGCCGACCCGGTCGCACTCGGCGAGCGTGCCGTCCAGGAGGACGAAGTCCGGATCCTGCTCGCGTAGGACCTTCAGCAGGCCCGGTGCACGGTCGGCGAGGAGGTCGATGACCGCGCTGGTGTAGGCGTGGGCGGTGGACTCGCTGATCCCGAACCCGGCAGCGACCTTCGCCAGGGTGGTGTGCTCGCGCAGGTACACCAGTGCCACTATCGCGCGCTGGGACGGACGGAGCTTGCAGCGGCGGTCACCCTCACGGGTGACGATGAGCATGGTGACCCGCTCCACGAGCGCATGTGGCAGGTCGAGTGCGGCAGGATAGATGACCAACGAGGCCCCTGAGCAGCGTGGTTGAGACGTCAGACATCTCGATCAACTGCCCGGGGGCCTCGCTCGTTGCGCTTCACGGACCGTCACCCGATCGGTGGCCCGCTCGAAGAAGCTCAATAACTCGTCGATCTTGGTGGGGATTACGGGAGGGTGGGGTCGTGCCCGGCGATCGCGGCGAGTTGTTGTGCCGTGGTCACGGTGACGGTGCCGGCCGGGACCTTGTACCCGAGCGCGGTGAGCACGGGGGTGACCTCCTGGAGGGTCGCGCCGATTCAGAAACCCTTGGGCGCGGCGGCCCGGTCCCTGTGCCGCCGACACTCCTCGCCCTTTCAGCCCAGGGCAAGTAGCCCCCTGTGACCAGTGATCTGGACACCCTAGCCCTAAGTTTCCGGCCACCTGACGCGCCGTCGGGCGATGGGTGGGGGTCGTCTGCTCACTTCCGTGTTGGGCTGCTTACCGGGCCCCGTGGCGGGTGACTCTGTGGCCCGGCTAAGGGCCCCCTGGGGTTGCCGGCGCCACCGGCGGGTTGAACCGTGAATACTGCGGCGCGGACCAGACCAGGGCGCCGTCCGGGTGGTCGATCTGGATGACCTTGGCCACCTGGAACTCCACCGTTCTCTCCGCGCCGGGGAATTCAGCGGCGGTGTCCGCACTCCAGTCGATCACCGCCGTACCTGTCAGGTGCAAGGTCCTGCCGACCTTCCAGTCGATGAACAACAGGCCCGCGGCCGGGTTGACGGTGAGATTTCCCAGGGTCATCAGCATCGTGTTCCCTTCGTAATCGGGCCATTGGACCCGTTGCGGGGACAGGCTGCTGACGAAGCCGGGGTTGCCGCCGCGATGGGAGGCATCGGCGTCACCCGCCGTGGAAGCGGAGGCAATGAAGAACGTGTCCGCGGTGTCAATCATCCGGCGCTGCTCCGGGAGCAGTTCGCTGCTCTCCGACACCTGGGGCTTCCTGGGCGCAGGTGCTGCCTCCTGCGGTTCGCGGCTCTGGATGTATTTGGGGCAATTGCCGTATGCCTGGTCCACTGAAAGCCTGAGTCCCCCTGCCGCGGGCACGGTCCGACCGTTGATCCTCAGTCGTCGACGGTTTTTCAAGTCGATGGCAAGAGTGCCCACAAGTGCAGGTGCCGCCAAGACCGCCGCCAGCGGGTCGACATCCAAAAGGCGCGCTCCGATGAGCACCTCGCGAGGGCCAAGCGCCTGCAGGAATCCCGGCTGTCCGTACACCATGGACGCCCACATTTGACCGTCCGGTGCAGTTGCTCCGACAACCAGGAACCGCAGATCGGCAAGGAAGTCGCGGGCGCCACGGGGAAGTCTGTCACTGATGATCGGGCGCAGGTGATCGGCGTGCTCACGGAATCCTGCGCGGTCCTGAGCGGCCAACTCACCCTTATGGTAGGAGGCCAGATGGGAGCCGCTATTGCGCATGGTGGCATTCCTAACTGCTGTCAGCGCCTTCAGGCAGCGGCGGCATACGGTCGGAAGAAGAATTTTTTCATGCCGCGTATGACCACGCTAGAGCTGGCTACCCGCACGGCCGACGATCCGATGGGTGGGAGCGGACGGTTCATTCCAGCGTAGACCCGCAGCCATCGCGAGGCGGTGCAGTGCTAGGTGAAGACGCATATTTGAAATTCGAGCCCACCCGAGTAATTGGCGCTGTGCAGACAAGTTGCGCTCCGCAGAGCGGGACGGTGACCCTCCGCAACCTCCTCGTGCCTTAATGCATCCGCGATTCCCGTTTCGCCATCTGCAAAGGAAATCTGAAAGGTCGCATTTATCCGTCTCTGTGTTGCTGTCCCCGGGGGGGCGGGTCTAGCGTGAACACGTTGCGCCCAACGCCATCTGTCTCGAGGCGCCACGTCGGCGAGGGGAAAACACTCCCGAGCCTGGGCACGTGACCACCCCCCCGATCATCGCAGCGAAAGGGGTTGCCTGCGGGCGGATTTGACGCATATTCCGCGCTCGAAGATCCCAGGAGGTCGTCATGCTCCCCACGCATCACAAAACAGCGACTGTTAACGGCCAAGAGGTCTTCTACCGCGAGGCTGGTCCCACTGAAGCACCGGTCATCCTGCTGCTGCATGGATTTCCCAGCAGCTCACACATGTTCCGTCATCTCATCCCGGCACTGGCCGACCGGTATCGTGTGATCGCTACCGATCACATCGGCTACGGCCAGTCCTCCATGCCCGAGGTCGGAGAATTCGACTACACCTTCGACAACCTGGCCAATATTACTGGGGGGCTGCTCGACCAGCTGGGCATCAAGCGCCTCTCCATCTACGTGCACGACTATGGGGCACCCATCGGGTGGCGGCTGGCCCTCAGTCCCTCCTATGAAGTCACCACGATTATCTCGCAGAGTGGCAACGCCTACATGGAGGGGTTCGCCAAGCCCTTCTGGGACGACCTGTTCGCCTACGCCACCGCTCCCGGACCCGACACCGAACCGGGCGCGCGGGCCAAGTTCGCCCCGGAGACGACCCGCTGGCAGTATGAGAACGGTGCCACCGACAAGAGCCTGGTCAGCCCGGACAACTGGCTTCACGACCAGGCCCTGCTGGACCGGCCAGGCAACGACGAGGTGCAGCTGGCACTGTTCCGCGACTACCCGACCAACATCGACGGCTACCCGCAGCTGCAGGAATACTTCCGCACCAGCCAGGTGCCGGTGCTCGCGGTCTGGGGCGAGAGGGACGAGATCTTCGGGCCGGACGGCGCGCGGGCGTTCTCCCGTGACCTGCCCGACGCGGAAGTCCACCTGCTGCCGGCCGGGCACTTCGCCCTGGAGACGCACCTGGATGCCATCAGCGGCTACATCCACGGGTTCCTCGGCCGCGTCCTCACCTGAGGCGCGGACGGAATCCTGGGCTGCACCTGGGCGAAAAAGGAGGAGTCATGACTCATGACACAGCCCAGGAGGCCAGCGTCCGAGAACCGGCGGGAGGTTTTTCCGGCTGCTCGGTGAGGGCGACGCCGACCGCGTCGCCGACGTCTTCGCCGAGGAGATCGACTGGTTTGTGCCTGGAGACCAAAGCATGCTGCCGCGGGCCGGTCGGCGCACGCGACGCGAACAGGTTCCCGACCACTTCGACTCTGTGGCCGGTGTTCGTCCCGGAAAAGAGCGAGACGAGCATCGACAAGATCCTCGTCGACGGCGCCGACGCGGTGGCCTTGGGCCGGTTCAGCCTTGTCGTGAAAGCGAACGGCCGCCACCTCAGCATGCTCGTCGCCTTTCACTTCACCGTCGAGTCAGGGTACTTGGTCCGGCTGCACCTGTACGAGGACACCGACCTGGTCGCCAGGGCCGTGACTGCAAGCGACTGAGACGGCGGCCAAGAGGCCCGGAACCGATGCAAGTCGCTTCCCTGTCAAGGCTCTACCAGTTCCTGACATGGGAAGTAGCGGTAAGAGAGGTGGCGTGGTGGCCACGTTGATGGCAGTGAACGTCGGGATGCCCCACGACGTGCCCTGGCACGGCAAGACGGTGCACACCGGCGTGTACAAGCAAACCGTCGCCGGGCCGCAGATGGTACGGCGCCTCAACATCGATGGCGACGGCCAGGGTGATCTGGGCGGGCATGGCGGCGAACAGCGGGCAGTACTGGTCTACCAGGCCGATTCCTACCTGTTCTGGGCGAAGGAACTGGGCCGCGACGACCTGGCGCCCGGCCAGTTCGGGGAGAACTTCACCGTCGACGGCCTGCCGGACGACGAGGTCTGCATCGGCGACCGCTACCGCATCGGCGGCGCGCTCTTCGAAGTCACCCAGCCCCGGGTGACCTGCTACCGAGTGGGCTTGCGTATGGGAGAGCCGCAGATGGCGGCCCTGCTCGTGGCCCACCACCGCCCCGGCTTCTACCTGCGGGTGATCGAGGAGGGCCAGGTCGAGGCCGGGCAGGAGATCGTCAAGGTATCCACCGGCCCCGAGGCGATGACCGTCGAGGAGATCGACCGGGTGCTCTACCTGCCGGGACACACACGCGAGCAGGTCGAACGGGCCCTGCGGATCCCGGCCCTCAGTCCCGGCTGGCAGGGCTCCATGCAGACTCTCCTGGACCAGGCCGACAGCGAGGCGGCCGACGGCTCCTCGGGCAGCGCCGGGCTGAACAAGGCCGCCACTGCCCCGCCGCCCAGCTGGCCCGGCTTCCGCCCGCTGACCGTCACGCGCATCCAGCCCGAGAGCCGGAGTGTGTTCTCGCTGTCCCTGGCCGCAGCCGACGGTTCAGCACTGCCCACTGCTTTGCCCGGTCAGTTTCTCACCGTGAAGGTCCCGCTCGAGGGACACGTGCCGCCTCTGATCCGCAGCTACTCCCTGTCCGGCGAGCCCGGCACCGGCACGTACCGCATCAGCGTCAAAGTCGAACCGCACGGCGCTGCCAGCAACGAGCTACGCGCCCACATACGCGTCGGCGACACCCTGGAGGCCGCCGCGCCCCGCGGAACGTTCTGCCTGTCCAAAGGCGACAACCCGGTGGTGCTGCTGTCCGCGGGAGTGGGGGTGACTCCCGTGCTGGCCATGCTCCACGCGCTCGCGCGTGACCGCTCCCCGCGCCAGGTGTGGTGGCTGCACGCAGCCCGTGACAGCACCGAGCATCCCTTTGCTCAGGAGAGCCACGACCTGATCGAAGGCCTTGCGAACGCCCGGTCAAGCATCTATTACAGCAAACCGAGCGACGCCGACCGCAAGGGCGTCGACTAGACAGAGGCCGGCCGGCTCTCGGCCAACCGCATCTTGGGTCTAGGCCTGCCGACCGACGCCGACGCCTACCTTTGCGGGCCCGTGGGTTTCATGAACAGTGTCACCACCGCGCTCGTCGACGCCGGGCTGGAAACGTCGCGAGTGCACACCGAGATCTTCGGCGCCGGGCCCTCCCTCACCCCGGGAGTGAAGGGTTCCTCGACCGCACCCGCGCCCCACCAGCCCGCAGGTCCCGTCGGCACCGGTCCTCCCGTCTCCTTCGCCCGTAGCGGCCTCACTGTCCCCTGGAACAACAGTCAGGACTCCCTGCTCGAACTCGCCGAAGCGTGCGACGTCCCCGTCCAGTGGTCGTGCCGCACCGGCGTCTGCCACACCTGCGAACTCGCCCTGATGTCCGGCACCGTCGACTACTCACCTGATCCGGTCGAACCACCAGCCGAAGGCAACATCCTCATCTGCTGCTCCAAGCCCACCGAAGGCGTCGTTTTGGATCTGTAAGTCGACCGGGATGCCGGTGCACAGACCGGCATCGTCACTGCGAAGCCTCCACCTCCAGGCCCTTCGGCGAAACCTGCGGGCGCAGGTAGTCCGCCGTCCGGCATGTCAGTCCCCACCGAGGACGCCCCAGGAGCCAGGAGTGATCTACCCACGACGACACGTGCCCCTCCTTTCCTTCGACGGACCGCGGCAGAGGGCAAGCCACACAGGACGGAGATGGTCGACATGGTCGACCCGGTTGAGGAGTTCGACCTGCTCGTCGTAGGCGGCGGAAAGGCCGGCAAGACGCTTGCCATGGATTGGGCCAGGAGCGGCAAACGGGTCGCCATGGTAGAGCGGGGCATGATCGGCGGCACCTGCATCAACGTCGCCTGCATCCCCACCAAAGCTCTGGTAGCCAGCGCCCGCGCCATGCGCACCTTCGCCCGGGCGCGACAGCTGGGGTTTGTGACTGAAACCCCCGAGGCCAACGCCGAACTGCTGCGCACGCATAAGACCGGCGTGGTGGAAGGCATGGTCACCATCAATCACAAGCAGTTCGTCGACTCCGGCATGGACTTCATCCTCGGAGAGGCCCGCTTCACTGCGGAACGCACGGTAGCGGTGACCCTGAACAGCGGCGGCACCCGGAGGCTGCGCGGCGCTGAAGCGGTCGTCAACACCGGGACGACCCCACTCGTGCCCGACATCCCAGGCCTGGCGGACGCGCGTGTACTCACCAGTGAGACCCTGCTGCACCTGGAGCGGCTGCCGGAGCACCTGATCGTGATCGGCGGCGGCACGGTCGGTCTGGAGTTCGCGGACATGTTCGCGGCCTTCGGCAGCCGGGTGACCCTTGTGGCCCGGGGCCCGCGGCTGCTGGCGAGGGAGGACGAAGACATTGCGCAGGCGGTCACCAGCCTGCTAGCCGCCGGTGGCGTTGACGTCCTCACCCACCGTTTCACCACCTCCGTCCGACGGGGCGCGGACGGACGGGTCATTGTGGCCCTGTCCGACGGCACGGTGCTGAGCGGCGACGAGGTGCTTGTCGCAGTCGGCCGCCGACCCGTCACTGCCGGACTTGACCTCCCTGCCGCCGGGGTCCGGACCACAGCCGCCGGCTTCGTCGTAGTCGACGACCGCCTGGCCACCTCGGCCCCGCACACATGGGCCGCTGGAGACGTCGCCGGCAGCCCGCAGTACACACATATCTCCCTGGACGACTACCGGATCCTTAAGGCCAACCTTGCCGGCGGTTCCCGCTCCACAAAGGACCGGCTTGTTCCCCACACCACTTTCCTCACCCCGGAACTAGCCCGCATCGGGCTCACGGAGTCCCAGGCCCGTGCCGCCGGACACCACGTGCGCGTCGCCCGACTGCCGGTGGCCGCCATCCCGCGGGCGCGTACGATGCGGGATACGGACGGCCTCTGGAAGGCCGTGGTCGACGCCCGCACCGACCGCATCCTGGGCGTGGCCCTCCTAGGCCCGGAGAGTGGCGAGACCCTCACCACAGTGCAGACCGCCATGCTCGCCGATCTCCCCTACACCGCCCTCCGCGACATGATTATCACGCACCCCACGATGACCGAAGGACTGAATCTTCTCTTCGCCGTACTCCAGGACTAACGAGGTGACCGCCCTAGCGGTCGCAGGTCCGCGACGACGTCCGCAGGAAGACGCGAGCAGCAGATCAGGACGGTGCCGTCGGTCAGCCGACCGTTGTCGGTAGCAAGCCTTCCGAGGGACTCCAGGACCCCATCTGCTCCTCGCAGCCGCTGGCGGACCTGGTCCTGGACCTGTGACCGCGGCGCTGGGGGCGTCTACGCGACGTGTCCGGAGCGACTGCGGCAGCCTTCTCAGTCCTGGAGCGGGTAAGCGCCACCCAACCACCGGTGGTGCAGGTCACTACAGCGGCGGGCGCCGCGGTGTCACTTGCCCCGCCCGGGCTGGCGTGGGGCGTAGAGGGCTTCGCGGAGGGCGCCGGTGGTCTCCGCGACGGCGTCCTTGGCGGCCTGGGTGCCGGCCAGGGCGTCGAGCATCATGAAGTCGTGGGTGATGGACCCGTAGTGCGTGAGGGTGATGGGAACTCCGGCTGTTTGCAGTTTCGCGGCGTAGGCATTGGCCGCGTCGAGCAAGGCGTCCGAGTCGGTGATCATCAGTGCTTCGGGGAGGCCACGGAGTTGATCGACACTGGCGTTCAGCGGTGAGGCGAGTGGCTGGGCGCGGACGGCGGGGTCGGGGGCGTAGGCATCCCAGAACCACTTCATGGCCGGGCGGGTGAGCCAACAGCCCTCCGCGAACCGATTGTAGGAGGCGGTGTCGAAGCGGGCGTCGGTGACCGGGTAGAGCAGGACCTGCCGGACAAAGTGCGGTCCGCCGCGTTGCTTGGCCATCAGGGTGACGGCGGCGGTCATGTCGCCGCCGACGGAGTCACCGGCGATGGCAAGCCGGGTGGGGTCGATATCGATCGTGCGGCCGTTGCGGGCGACCCACTGGGCGACTGTGTAGGCCTGCCCGATCGGGACCGGGAATTGGGCTTCGGGGGAGGGCGTGTAGTTGACGAATACCACGGCGGCCCGCGCCCCGTTGGCGATCTGGCGGACCAGGCGGTCGTGGGTCATCGCATTGCCAAGGACCCAGCCGCCGCCGTGGATGTAGACAATGCCGGGCAGCGGGCCCTTGACGCCGGCCGGCCGGACGACACGGATGGACGCCGGCCCGGTGGGGCCGCCCGGGACTGTCCGCTCGGTGATGTCGGCGGGGAGCTTGGCCACGGGCCCCGATTGCAGCTTGTCGAGCACCTGGCGAGCGGCCTTGTAGGACAGGGTGTACAGCGGTGGGCCGTCGGCGGCCGCCAACTGGTTGAGGAAGTCCTGGTCCTGCTTCTCCAGCTTCACCGGCGGCTTGCCGCACGGGGCGTACTTCGGCGCGGCCCTGTCGGCCACCGCGGCAGCAGGGTCTTCCCGGGGGTCCACTGTGCGGCCCGCCCGGACCATCCTGTGGAGGAATCTGACCCCAGACCACCAGAGCTATTCCTAAGGGCGTGCAGATCTTTAACTCGTCTTCTTGACCTTGGTTTGGGTGGGGTCGGAAGCGAGGAACGTCGCGACGTCGGCTGGTGTGCGGAGGCGGGCGGTTGAGGTGGTGATGCGGTGGCCATGTGCTTCCAGGAGTGGGCGGACTTCCTGTTTCGCTCGGCTGATGGTCATAGCGGTGACGCCGAAGAGTTGCCCGAGGAGGTCCATGGTGGCGAGTTTGCGCAGGTGGAGCACGGCGGCCAGGACCCGGTCGGCCGGGGTGAGCTTGGCTTTGGCGCCTGTGCCGGGGGCGACCATGCGCTCGTGACCGCGGCGTGTGCGGAGCACTCGCTCGCGTTGGACCTCCAGCGCGGGAGTCAGTGCGTCGATGAGTTCGCTGAGTCGTTGGCGGGTCATGCCGGTCAGCTCAGGGTCCTGCAGCGAATGCTGCGTGAGGGTAGGCCCCCTGTTCGCCGTGACCTGGCCTGACGTGTTGTTGGCCGCCGTCGCGTCCAGCGGATGCTGCGGGTGGAGGGTGTAGTTCCAGTCGCCGTGGAAGCGGTGTCGGGTGATCGGCAGGGCGGCGATCTCGTCGTCGCTGACCTGGACACCGGTGGGGTACGGGTTGGTGTCGAGTTCGGCGTGCACGGTCAGGCCGGTCTTGGTGGTGGTCGCGGCAATGCTCTCGACGATGACTTCGTGGCTGGTCAGGGGCCTTCCACGCCAGTTCATGGTGATGTGGGAGAACAGCCGGTGCTCGATCCGGTTCCACTTCGATGTTCCGGGAGGCAGGTGGCAGACGGTGATCGTCAGGTCGGCCTCGGCGGCGAACCTGGCGAGTTCGGTCTTCCAGGTGCGGGTGCGATAGCCGTTGGAGCCGCCCGCATCAGCGGTGATCAGCAGCCGGTCGGCCGTTGGATAGGCGGCCTGGCCGGCTCCGATCCACCAGCGGCGGATTGATTCGACAGCGAACGCGGCGGTGTCGTGGTCGGTGCCCACGTTGACCCAGCCGGTGTTCGCGGCGACGTCGTAGATGCCATAGGGCACCGCCCTGCCCAGCTCGCGGTCGGGGAAATCGTGGGTGTCGACCCGCACCGGCTCGCCTCTCGGCTCCCATTCACGGCCGTTGTTCTTGAACAGGCCGACCAGTTCCTTCTTCTTCGTGTCCACGCTGATCACCGGAGCCCCGCAGTCCTGGTGGTCGCGGGCCTGCTCGTTGAGGTAGCGGAACTGTGCGTCCCGGTCGGGGTGCTGCTTGCCTTCCAGAGTCTCGGCGTTGCTCTGCAGACTGAAGCCCTCCTCGCGCAGGAGGTCGCCCACCGTATCCGCACAGATTCTGTGCCCCTGCCGGGTCAGCTGCTCGGCGAGCTTGCGGGTGGATTTGGTAGTCCAGCGCAGCGGCGACATCGGGTCCCCGCGGACGTCGGGCTCGACCAGCGCGAGAAGTGCCTCCCGAACGGCTGGGTTCCGATCGGCAACGCGTTTGCGGCCACCGCCGGGCCGACGAACCCGTCCCAACGGCACCTCTCCGTCGTCGAGTTCGCGCATTCCGGCAGACACTGTGGCCTCGCGGACACCGGCGGCGCGGGCGACCGCTCTGATCCCGCCGTGACCGAGAGACTGGGCTTCCGCCCCTATCACCAGACGGCGCTGCCGCTCGTCGAGGTGAGGCAGGATCGCCTCGAACTTGGCTGCCAGCACGGCCCGTTGCCCTTCCAACCCGCTCATGCCAGACCAACGAACCACCGAACAGAAAGCCACGAGTTAAAGATCTGCACGCCCTTAGTGCTGTCCCATGCTGGCGAAGGTTGATCGAGCCGGAGTGCTGCCGCGTTGACGGGGCTCTTGACGCACCCCTGGTCGCGGTGGTGTGAGGCCTTGAGCGCCATAGGTGGCCTCCTCCCGAAGCGGAGGAGGCCACCTATGGTGGGGGGACTACTTGAACCAGTACTGAACGCCGTGGTGGTGGGAGCAGGTGCCCTGCGAGTGCCGGGAATAGGACACGGAAGCGTCCTTGCACTTCGCCGTCTCGTACTTGTCCCTCGGTGTCTTGTGGTGGGTCCAGCCGCACAGCCCGGTGGTGTGGTGGACGCAGTGGTGGGCTGTGTTGGTGGACGGCAGCGTCGCCGCGGAGGCGGCTGGGGCGCTGAAGAAGACGCTGGCAAGAGCGACAGCGACGGCTGAGACAGCAAGACGAGCGCGCAAAAGGATCCCCCCTTTTTTTGAAGTTGAGCAAGTGCCGAGGGAACTTTATAGCGGCTTCAAGGACTTACCGGCCGGTACCGGGCAAGACGCCGGTGGCTGGCCGTGCGGACGCCAGGGGGCGGGACCGTCACGGCCCCCGTGATGGCGTGAGTAACGGCCATCAAGCGGCTCTTGCCCGCACGCTCCACGGCGCGTCTGACGGCTCGTGCACCGCTGAGGAACAGGCTGGGTGTCACCACGATCGCAGGAGTGGGCGCCCAGCTCGCCCGGCAATGAGCCTGATCCGTCGTGAGACTCGCTCGCGACCTGCGGTTTCCGTCGGACAATCTTCGTATCACGCGACCGATCGTTACCCGACACCCGGCTCGTTCTCGGCGTCCAGGTCTGCTTGCCACCGCACGAGGTTCGCCCGGGCGCTCATTGTACGGCCCGCCGAGGCTGGTCAGGCCACCGGCCGGCAGCGACCGAAGCGACGCAACCCTGCCGGCGGCGGTGCGAAATCTAGGCTGCCCCGTGGCGGCGACGGCGGTTGGCGATGGTGGTGGTCAGGGCCTCGACCGCATCCACGGTCGCGGTGCTCAGGCCCACGACGCGGCCGATCGTGGCATTGCTGGGGCCCTCGGACATCTCGGTCAGCAGGCCAGAGCGCGCGATGAAGGAGTCAAAGACGGATCGCAGTGCTCCTGGGGCCACGGTCTCGGCTCCCGCTGCGCCGCGGGCCAGGGCTGCGAGGTGTTCGTGCAGCGGATCGACCATCTCGGTCAGTTCCGGCACGGTGTCCTGCGGGGTATGCGGCAGGTGTTCGCCCAGGAGCGTGGCGCATCCGGCCACAGTGGACACCTGCGTCCTGATCTGCTCCAGTTGCGCAGTCGACCACGGGCCTCGATGCTCGGCCGGCTCGGCGGGCGCCCGCACCACCGCGACCTCGAGGTGCTCCCTGACCTGCCGTGACTGCGCCCGCAGGGAGTCGACGGCTGCCAGGTCGGCCGCTCCGACGTCGGCGTAGCCGGTCAGCAGCTCCGGCAGTAGTCGGTCCTGAACCCGCAGCCACTCCGCGAGAAGGCCCGGCACCCGACGGGTGGACCAGGTCGGCCAGGCCAGGAAAATGAGCACGGCGAGCGCGGCACCGACCACCGTGTCGGCTGCCCGGGCCCACGCCGTCGGCCCGGGCAGCCCGCCGACGTGGTGGATGAGGAAGACAATCCAGGTGGTCAGCCACAGGTTGAGCATGAGCTGCCCGGTCCGCAGGGTCCCGAACGACACCGCGGCCAGCACCACCGATACGACCGCGAGGCCTGCGGGCGACCAGGGCGGGAGGGACAGCGCCCAGGCGAAGACGCCACCCAGCACGGCGCCCACTGCCCGTCCCCAGCCCCGGGCGACGGTGTGTCCATACTCGGGAAAGAGCACCAGCATGGCGGACAGAGCCACCCAGAAACCGTGCGCAGAGATTCCCAGCCCGGCCCATCCCCCGATCGACCGGCCGATGATCTCACCGACCACCACGCCCACCGCGAGCCGCACCGCGTGTCGGAAGATCGGCGATCGGGGGTGCACTTGCGCCCGGATTCGCCGGGCGTTGCGTACCCCGAAGCGGGTGCCCGCATAGAGGCCCGGCACCTCTGCGTGGGGTTCGAGAACGTCGCCGAGGCGGTCGTCGGTCGAACGCAGAGCCAGTTCGTCGGCCAGCCGCAGGCGGGTGGCCAGTTCGCGCACACCGCGCACAGGCGAAGCGGCCGCCCGAGAGTTCAGTAGCGTGCGGACTTCGTCGGGCGTGCGGTGCTCGCGACCGGAGACCACCGTGCGCGAGATATTGCCCAGCATCTGTGCGGCGGCGGCAGGTACCTCATGGTGCCTGGCCGCTGTCGCCGCGGGTACCGTCACCCGCATGGTGTGCAGCGCGCGGCGGATGCGCTCCGCTTCTCCCAGCAGGCCGAACATGGTCGCCGCCGCCGGCCGGCTGAACTGCGGGAGGAGGTCCAGGGACTGCCGGGCCGCCGTGAACGGAGCGGATCCGCCCGGACTGGCAGGATCGGCTGTTATCGAGGCCTCGGCGAGCGACTGGTACACGGCTGCCAGGGCGCGGCGCTGGGCGGCGAACCGCGGACCGTAAGGCGGGAGAAGGTGTACCGCCACGACGAGCGCGGTCCCTACCGAGATCCCCTCGGCCATCATCAGGCCGCCCTGTACGTCCGGTGCGAGATCAGCCGTGATCATCAGCCCGATCACCGCTAGGCAACCTCGAATGCCGGGGGCGACGCCCATCGTCCGCCACAGCCCGGCGGCGAACGCCGAGACCGCGAGCAGCAGCAGGAACAGCCAGGCGGTGCCATGCACCAGGGCCCCGAGCACCGCCATGACGCTGAAGGCCACGGCCATCCCGAGTGCGTTCACCACGGGATGCCTCAGTGGACTCAGCAGCGTACCGATGCCGCAGATGAACGCACCGACGCTGGCCATGGCACCGGCTACTGGCTCGTCGAGCAGCAGACCGAGGACCGTGGCCAGCAGTACAGCCAGCACGGCTCGCGCGATCACCAGAGGGGCGGCGAATGCCCGCTGAACGCGCAGTCCGTCCCGGCCCGTCGTGATCAGCGATGACCACCAGCGCATGTCCAGGCCTCCTTTGGTGGCGAGGCACGGGAGCGGTGCTCTCATCCTCCGCCCGCCCCAGCCTGGCTGCCACTCGCCCAGCGGTCCGGGATCGGAACAGTCGGTGCCGCACCTTCACTTCCACGTGGTGCCACGGTGGATGGGCGACGGAATCTCGACCTGGCCGACCGGACGGTCCGAGCACCACTTGACCGACGACCCAGGCGCGAGGCTTGCCGCGTTCCTGGCTCGGGAGCAACATCACAGAAGTTGAGCCAGAGCCGGAACTCGTGAACAAAACCACTCCGGGCCGACGCTGTCGACGGACGGCAGCTGGATGCTCCATCGGCAACCGGCTGGCACGTACTAGACCTACAAGCCAACCCCCATTACTACGAACGGACGGCCCTGCGTGACGACCGCGCACCCTGCAACGCCCATCGAGCGCGTCCCGGGGCGGGCCTGGACGGTCCGCCTCACCGGCTACGCCGACCGCTCCGCCACCGTCTCCTGCAGCAACACGGCCTGCACGATGCCCGGCAGATCCAAGGACCTGGCGGCCCTGCGCAGGTTCGCCGCGCAGCACGCCGCCGCTCACGCGAAGGCGGCCACCGTCCGCGCCAACGCCTGGTGCCACTGCGGCTCCACACGCTGCGAGGCCCACCCGGACACCCGGACCCAGTGCGCCGGCGCCGTGGTGCTGGTCCTGCGGCACGACCCCACCGTGGGCCGCGTCTGGAACATCGAAGAAGTCTGCGCGGCCTGCGCCCCGCTGCTTGCGCACACCACCGTCGTCGCCCGCGCGGCCAGGCCCCAGCGCGCAAGCGCACAGCCTCCCGCGCCGGTACCGGCCGCCAGAGCGGGCGTTCCCGGTGGCTTCTCCTCGCCCACCGCCGGACCCTAAGCCCGCCCGGCCGCGCCCGCCCGGCGCCCCCGACGGGCCGCGCAGCGACCCCAGCGCCGAAGCTCGGGCCGCCTACGCTGAACCGCCCGACAGTCGCAGGACAGCTGCTGCCTTGCGACACGGCGTCCCGGAATCACCGGCGGCCCTGCAGAAACCGCCTGGTCGTTGGTCCGGGACGTGCGCTTGGATGACCCATGTGGACGACTTCACGTGGACTCCGGCGCACCGTGCGGTGGAACTCGAGGACGCTCAGACGCTGGCCCGTCTGCTCGCGGACGGAGCCGATCCCAACGAGGTCTTCGGCGCGGCGACGCTCCTCACTCATGCGCTCGACGTCGAGGGAGACGGCGCCCTGCAAAGCCGCCAGCCGCTCACGGTCCACACCACCGCGATCCTGCTCGCGTTCGGCGCCGACCCGGAGCTGCGCGATCCGGCCGGGGACACTCCCATGGACGTGGCCGAGGAGTACGACCACCAGCCGGCGATCAAGCTGCTGACACAGCACATGGCCCGGTGCTCCAGGTGATGGTTCCCGGAGGCTGTCTGAGCGTGATGTCAGTGGTGTGCGGTGGGATGGCCGCAACGCTGCTGCTGTGACCTGCTGGGGGCCCGCCCGTGATGTCTGCGTACTCGTCTTTGACCCACGCCCTGGCCGAGGCGTTGGGCGATGTTCTGTGGTTCATCGAGGGCAGTGACGACGAACAGGTGGATCCGGACGATGCCGTCAAGGTGTTGGAGGGCGTCGCCCGTCTGGTCAGCGGACTGTCGAGTGACCAGCGGAGCGAATTGATTGCCCTGCTCGAAGCGATGGCCGAAGCCGAAGCGGGCCCCGCGCGACGGGAGTTCCTGGCCAAGTTCCCAGACGGCTTCGGGCTCCTCGATGATGTGGTCCCACCTGCGCCGCATGATCCGCAGTCGCATTGAACGTTCCGTCCGGCGGGACGGCGTGCCCCATGTCCTGCTTGGCGCTCCCGCGTGACGGGGCGGGCCTGCCGCCGGGCTCTTGCGGCCCGACGGTGGCGGGCATGCTGCCGCCAGCCGCCGCCATCGGCGCCCGGTCACCGCCCGCCGCCGAGCAGAAGGTCCCCATGAGCGACGAACCCACCCCTGCCACCGAAGACTTCGGCACCTGGCTGAGCGAGCGAGGACCGGATGCCTACGCGCTGGCCTGGGTGAGGGAAGCAACCGGTGCCGACCGTGTGGACGGTGCCCCGGCGCCCACGGTGGGGGAGAGCGGGATCGCCGGCCCCGGCGCCGATCTGAGCCGCCTCACCCTGCACGAGGTCACCCACGGCCTGCGCGAGACGCTGCACCGGTGGCTTCAACTCGACGACGGGCAACGGCAGCTGGCCATCGTCAGCGCCCCGTCCGGTGTCCTGCGTGAGCACACCCCCGGGGAACTGGCGGCCGAGCTCAGGCAGGGCCCGGGCACCGACGACGCCCAGCTCACCGGTGAACTGGCCGGCTGGCTGTACCGCCGCTACGCCGACGCACCCCAGGGACTGGAGCTCGGATGGATCGCCGCGGCTGCCGCCTGGAGCTGTCACATGCGCGCCCTCACCGGCTACCCGCCGCCCTCGGTCCTTAGTGCGAGCCTGGAGCGTGCCGGCGAAGTCGACGATGCCATCGAGGACCTGGTGGTCAGCACCGGGCTGAGAATCGGCGACCTCCTGGACCGGCTGGAGCACGCGCACCGTCCTGGCGGCTGAACCACCCCACGCCGCCCGTTAGCGACATTCCCTGTCTCTGAACTGAACCGCGCAGACGGACTTAACTTCTGTCACTTCCGTACCAAACGAGACGACCTCTCAGCAAAGTGGTAATTCTCTTCCTGGTAAGTGAGCCGATTTTCGAGTCTGATCCCTGTGCGAGCAGGGTGAAGGCGTGGGACTCCAGCGAGCGCCCATGGCCGCGGCGGCCTGACCGGTCCGTGCGCCGCTGGGCAGCGGCGTGGGCGGTGCGCCGGCGGACCGCGGCGAGGTCGGCCGCCAGGTCAAGGCCCCCGCCGCGCTCGACCCCCGGCCACACCGGAGCCCTCATGACCGGCCGCCCCGAGACCGCCGCACCGGCCTGCACCTGCAGGCGCCGGTCCCCGCATCGATGGTCCGGGGCCGTGTCTATCCTGGCTGACCAAGCAGCCGCCCCACGTGACCGCGATCAGTTGATCCGGCGGCGGCCTGAGGCAGTCCGTACCTCCCAATGGCGTACGTGGGACGGCCGGGCCGCACGAGTGCACCCATCGCGTACAGGTCGCGTGTGGGCGTACGGATCCGGGCACGGGCTCATCGACGCGCGCCCGCGCGCTCGTGAGTCCGTCAGCTCCCGGGCGCCTGGGCTGAGAGAGGCGCACGGGAGCCCGACCTGGTGTTCACGAGACCTCAGCCGAGGAGGGTTTCACCGATGCGGGAGCCAGAGGAGACGCCATACTCGTTGGGACCGAAGGCGCTGACGCCGCTGGTGCTCACGCCGGTGCGGGTGCCCCGTAGTTGCCAGAGGGCGCCGTTGCCGTGGTCTTCGTTGGGGGCGGAGACGGCGAGGTCCGCCTTGCCGTCCCGGTTGAAGTCGGCGAGGTGGATCTGGGAGCCGAAGGTGTCGTTGTTCTCGGCGCTTCCGGGGATGCCGGGGGTGTTCTGTGAGTAGCGTGCGGCGCCGGTGGTGGTGAGCCCGCCGGCGCTTCCGCGCAGCACGAGCACGTCGCCTCCCCTGAAGGCTCGGCCGACAGTCTTGTAGGGGATGCCGATGGCGAGGTCTGCGCGGTGGTCGCCGTTGATGTCGGCGATGGACATTGCCGCGCCGAACTCGTCTTCCTTGTCGTTGCTGCCGGGGATACCGGCGGTGTTCTGATGGTAGATGCGGCCCGAGGGGGTGAGACCGCCGTCGATGTCGGGGTCGCCGTAACGGACGGTGATGTAGCCGGAGCCGTGGCTGGGATCGGCCAGTCCGTTAGGGTCGAGGCGGGGGTTGGACAGGGCGATGGCGAGGTCGTCGCGGCCGTCGCCGTTGAGGTCTCCGGCCGCCACGCGGTCTCCGCCGGCGAGCCGAGCCTGGGCGGTGAAGGAGCCAGGGTCGGTGGTGCCGAGGGCCTGGCCGTAGACGAGGGTGGTCTTTTGCTGGACGACGGCCAGTTCGTCCTTGCCGTCGCCGGTGAAGTCGCCGGCTGCGAGGTTCCAGCTGCCGGTGCCATCAGCGTCGGTCACGTCACTTCCGGCCGGGGCTTTGGTGCGGGTGAACGCGCCAGAGTACAGCCGCAGGGATGTCTGGCCGCTGACGGCGATGTCCGGCCGGGAGTCGCCGGTGAAATCACCCACGGCGATGCCGGCGCCGAACATGCGGCCGGGATACGACGGTCCCGAGGGCAGTGCGAGGGCACTGCGGAACGGTGAGGCGCCGCCCCACAACACGGTCACCGAGCCGTTCTGCGACGCATCTCCTTCGCTGCCGACCAGCAGGTCGGCGTACCCGTCGCGGTTCATGTCGCCGCTGGCCAGGCTGCTGCCGAAGAAGTCCTGATCCCCGGCCGTGCCGGGGATGTTGGTGGAGTTCTGCGTGATGTAGACGTGCTTGCCGGTCAGACCGTGAGCGGAGCCGAAGGTGATCAGAACAGCACCGGCGCCCTTCTTCCCGCTGATCGTCTTTTCGGGCATACCGATGGCCAGGTCGCGGTATCCGTCGCCATTGAAGTCGTCGGCCAACTTGGACTCAGCGGCGACGGCCTGGTCGCCCGAAACGGCCACCAGAGTGCCGGTCAGGCAGGCCGCTAAGGCCGCTGCCACGGCAAGTCTGACTGAGTGACGCACCCAAACCCCCTCTTTCACCGCGGACACCGACGGCGTCCGCGAACCAGAATGATGGCCCGCAACCCCGTGTCCGGCGGGCTACCCGCTTGATCACGTGCTGCGTGACAGTGAACAGACTTCCCACCGGCACCGATGGTTGTACCGCGGCCACCGGCGCCACCTCTCATCGGATGATGTAGCTGATACGTCGGCTTGTGCTGCCGGCCTGTCCGCGGCCGGGGGCTGTCGTGGAACCTCCGCCCCGGTCGATGGCCCAGCACGGGAACCGCGATCGCAGGCCGATCACCCCGTGCATGGCTGAGCACGGACCGCCTGCGTGCCGAATCCGTCGCACCAGCACTGGACCACGGCGGCCCCCTTACTGACTTCAGCTCGTCGGGGTGAATCTTCGCGAAGTCCCTGATGGGCGTGGATGGGTGGCTGTACCCCGTGGTGTGTGAGGTATGCGGATG
>NZ_JBIVBS010000044.1:0-18159 GCF_044746205.1 Streptomyces sp. NPDC086549
CATGACGATGGAGTCCTTGCCGCCGGAGAACAGGATCACCGGCCGCTCGAACTCGCCCGCCACCTCACGGAAGATGTGCACCGCCTCGGACTCCAGCGAGTCCAGGTGGGAGAGGGAACAGCCCGTCACACCAGCCCCCGCTCCGCCAGCAGCGCGTACACCGCGTCAGCCGACTCCCGCGGGCTCTGCTCCTGTGTGTGCAGCACCAGCGCCGGGTCGGCCGGCGGCTCGTACGGGTCGTCGACCCCCGTCAGGTTCGTCAGCTCGCCCGCGGCCTGCTTGGCGTAGAGCCCCTTCACGTCCCGCTCGCTGCACACCTCGACCGGCGTGGCGACATGCACCTCCAGGTAGGGCGTCGCGCTCTTCTCGTGCCGGGCCCGCACCGCGTCGCGGCTGTCGGCGTACGGCGCGATCACCGGGACGACCGACAGCACGCCGTTGCGCGCGAGCACCTCCGAGACCAGCCCGATGCGCTGCACGTTGGTGTTCCGGTCCTCGCGCGAGAAGCCGAGGCCCGCGGAGAGGAAACGGCGTATCTCGTCGCCGTCGAGGACCTCCACCCGGTGTCCCTCGGCCGTCAACCGGTCACCCAGGAGGCGGGCGATCGTCGTCTTGCCCGCGCTCGGCAGCCCCGTGAGCCAGACAGTGGCTCCCTGAGCCCTTGCCGTGGTGGTCATGCGCAACAGTCCTCTTCTCTAACCCAGGCGAACGGCTCGTTGAACGCTAGGTAAGAAACCTGAGAAGAGGGACGGAAGAAGCTGAGGGTTCCGTGAGTGACGCGTGATGTGTCCGAGGTCACAGTCCCGCGAACGTGGCCCCCGCGTCCCGCAGCCGCTCGTGGAGCTTCCGGAACACCTCCGCCGACCGGACACCCGGCCAGTCTGCGGGCAGCAGGTGCGCCGGGAGGCCGGGGTCGGTGTAAGGGAGATGGCGCCAGGTGTCCAGGGCCAGGAGGTAGTCGCGGTACGCCTCCTCGGGCGGGGTGTCCGCGCGCCGCTCCCAGCCGTGCAGCACGGGCGCGTGCGCGTCGAGGAACGCCTCGTGCTCCTTGGCGATCGCGGCCAGGTCCCACCAGCGCGCGGCCGCCTCGACCGTGGGCGCGAAGCCGAGGTGCTCGCCGCGGAAGAAGTCCACGTACGGGTCGAGCCGCAGGCGCTGGAGGGTGTGCCGGGTCTCCTCGTACAGTCGCGCCGGGGCGATCCACACCCCGGGGGCCGCCGTGCCGAAGCCCAGGCCGGCCAGCCGGGAGCGCAGCACGTGCCGCTTCTGCCGCTCCGACTCGGGCACCGAGAACACGGCGAGCACCCAGCCCGCGTCCTCCGGCGGCGTGGTCGCGTAGATGCGCCGGTCGCCGTCGTCGAGCAACTGCCGTGCGTCGGGCGACAGTTCGTACCCGGCCGCGCCCAGCGCCGTGCGGGCCGGCAGCAGCAGGCCGCGCCGTTTCAGCCGGGAGACCGACGAGCGCACGGAAGGAGCGTCCACGCCGACCGCGGCCAGCAGCCGGATCAGTTCGGCCACGGGTACCGGACCGGACATGAAGCGGCCGTACGCGCCGTAGAGCGTGACGATGAGGGACCGTGGTGCGTGCTGCTCGGACACGTTGATCATCTTAGGTCTTCGTCATCACTGCTGGTCACCATCGGTGCGCAGACGAAATCGCTGGAGTTTGCCGGTCGCCGTGCGGGGCAGGGCGTCGAGGAAGACGATGTCGCGCGGGCATTTGTACGGCGCCAGCTCGGACAGGACGAAGGCGCGCAGTGCCTCGGCGTCCCGCTCCGCACCCTCCTTCATCACGGCGTACGCCACCGCCACCTGCCCGCGGGTCTCGTCGGGCCGCCCGATCACCGCCGCCTCGACCACGTCCGGGTGGCGCAGCAGCGCGTCCTCCACCTCCGGTCCGGCGATGTTGTACCCGGCCGAGATGATCATGTCGTCGGCGCGGGCGACGTACCGGAAGTAGCCGTCGCCCTCACGGACGAAGGTGTCGCCGGTGACGTTCCAGCCGCCGCGCACATACTCCCGCTGCCGTGGGTCGGCGAGATAACGGCACCCGACCGGCCCGCGCACGGCGAGCAGGCCGGGCTCCCCGTCCGGCACCGGATCCCCGTTCTCGTCCTGCACGCGCGCGTGCCACCCCGGTACGGGAACACCCGTGGTCCCCGGCCTGATGTGCTCGTCGGCGGCGGAGATGAAGATGTGCAGCAGCTCGGTGGCGCCTATGCCGTTGATGATCCGCAGGCCGGTGCGCTCGTGCCAGGCGCGCCAGGTGGCGGCGGGCAGGTTCTCACCGGCGGAGACGCAGCGCCGCAGGGACGAGGTGTCGTGGTCGTCCAGCTCGTCGAGCATCGCGCGGTACGCGGTGGGCGCGGTGAACAGCACCGAGACCCGGTGCTCGGCGATCGCGGGCAGCAGCTGCCTGGGGCCGGCCTGTTCGAGGAGCAGGGCGCTGGCTCCGGCGCGCATCGGGAACACCACGAGCCCGCCGAGACCGAAGGTGAAGCCGAGCGGGGGACTGCCCGTGAAGACATCGTCCACATGGGGTCTGAGCACATGCTTCGAGAAGGTGTCCGCTATTGCGAGCACATCCCGGTGGAAGTGCATGCACCCTTTCGGGCGACCGGTGGTGCCGGAGGTGAACGCGATCAGCGCCACGTCGTCGGCCGCGGTGTCGACGGCGGGGTACGGGGTGTCGGGCGCCGGGCGGTTCAGCAGGTCGTCCGGCGCGTCACCGCCGTACGTCGTGACGCGCAGTCCCGGTGTCTCGGCCTTCGTGAGGTCGTCGACGACCCGGATGTCGCACAGCGCGTGCTCCACGCGGGCGATCTCGCAGATCGTGGCCAGTTCGTGCGCGCGCTGCTGGGCCAGCACGGTGACGGCCACCGCGCCCGCCTTCAGCACCGCCAGCCAGCAGGCCGCCAGCCAGGGCGTGGTGGGGCCGCGCAGCAGGACACGGCTGCCGGGGATCACGCCGAGGTCGCGGGTGAGGACGTGCGCGACGTGGTCGACGCGGGCGCAGAGGTCGCCGTAGGACCAGGAGCCGCCGGTGGGCGTGTGGAACACGGGGCGCGTCGGGTCGGCGTGGTTCAGCAGCTCGGCGGCGCAGTTCAGCCGTTCGGGGTAGCGCAGCTCCGGCAGGTCGAAGCGGAGCTCGGGCCACTGGTCGGGCGGCGGCAGGTGGTCGCGCGCGAAGGTGTCGATGTGCGCCGAGACGTTCATGACGATCCGCCCCCTTGCCTGGTGGGCTCGCGTGGGCTCGCGGTGCGCTCGCGCAAGGAGCGTATCGTGTTGGTGACGGCAGTCAACAGTACGCGATACCGTCGGGTGGGGGTCGGTGGCGGCCCGCCGTGGAGGGAGGACCGGCTGTGCCCGCATTCTCGCTCGAACCGGAACAAACCGCCTGGTGCGCCGAGCTGCGCACGCTGGCCGAGGAACGGCTGCGCCCGCTCGCGGAGAAGGGCGAACCCGGCCGGGTCAACCGCCCGCTCCTCGCGGAACTCGGCCGTCTCGGCCTGCTGTCGCGCCTGTTCACCTCCGGCGCCCTCGACCTCTGCCTGATGCGCGAGTCCCTGGCCCGCGCGTGCACGGAGGCCGAGACCGCCCTCGCCCTGCAGGGCCTCGGCGCCCACCCGGTCCACGCCCACGGCACCCCGGCCCAGCGAGAACGCTGGCTGCCCCGCGTGTCCGACGGCACCGCGGTGGCCGCGTTCGCCCTGAGCGAGCCGGGCGCGGGCTCGGACGCGGCGGCCCTGGCGCTGCGGGCGGAGCCGACGGGGGCCGAAGGAGAGGCCGCGGCCTCGGGAACGGGCCCTCGCTACGGGCCGGCCGGGACCTCGCGTGGCCAGGTGCCGACCGGGCCGGACGGGCCTTCGGGCGGCGAAGCGCCACCGACCGGACCGGGTGACACGCTCGCCCCCGGCCCGGCCGCGGGAGGCGTGGAGTCCGCGGGACGCGGTGCCGCGCCACCGACCGGCCGTGCGGCCGGGGCGGGGACCGCCGCGGTCACCTCGCCCGGGACCGCCTCGGGCGCCTGGCCCGGGACCGCCTCGGGCGCCTGGCCCGGGACCACGCCGGACACCGGCCCCACCCTCGACGCCACGCCCGACGGCCCCCGGCGCTGGCGGCTCAGCGGGCGGAAGTGCTGGATCTCCAACGCTCCCGAGGCCGACTTCTACACCGTCTTCGCGCGGACCACTCCCGGCGCCGGCGCCCGCGGTGTGACCGCGTTCCTCGTGCCCGCCGACCGGCCCGGTCTCACCGGGGCCGCCCTGGAGATGCTCTCCCCGCATCCCATCGGCAGCCTCGACTTCGACGCCGTGCCTGTCGGTGAGGACGACGTGCTCGGTGAGGTCGACCGGGGGTTCCGGGTCGCGATGGGCACCCTCAACCTCTTCCGCCCCAGCGTCGGTGCCTTCGCCGTGGGGATGGCACAGGCCGCGCTCGACGCGACCCTGGCCCACACCGCCCGACGGGACGCGTTCGGCGGCAAGTTGATGGACCTGCAGGCGATCGCTCATACCGTCGCGGAGATGGCGCTGCGCACGGAAGCGGCCCGCCTGATGGTGTACGCGGCGGCGACGGCGTACGACGAGGGCGCCCCCGACGTCCCCAAGCGCGCCGCGATGGCGAAGCTGCTCGCCACCGAGACCGCCCAGTACGTCGTCGACGCGGCCGTCCAGCTGCACGGCGCCCGCGCGCTCCAGCGGGGCCATCCGCTCGAACACCTCTACCGCGAAGTGCGCGCGCCGCGTATCTACGAGGGCGCCAGCGAGGTCCAGCGCGGCATCATCGCCAAGGAGTTGTACGCGAACCTGGAGGCCCGGTGACCGCCGAGCGCATCAACCCGTCCGAGCTCTCCCCGCCGACCGGCTTCTCCCACGCCGTCGTCGCCACCGGCACCCGCCTGGTGTTCCTCGCGGGCCAGACCGCTCTCGACGTCAACGGCAAGATCGTCGGCGACACCCTCCCCGAGCAGTTCGAGAAGGCGCTCACCGGCCTCCTGACCGCCCTGCGGGCCGCCGGCGGCACCCCCGCCGACCTCGCCCGTGTCACCGTCTACGCCACCGACGTCGCCGCATACCGCACCCACGCCCCCGAACTCGGCCGCGTCTGGCGCCGGTTGGCGGGCCGGGACTATCCGGCGATGGCGGTCGTCGAGGTCGTACGACTGTGGGACGAACAGGCGCTGGTGGAACTAGACGGCTTCGCGGTGCTGCCCTAGGTCCTGGGTCCCCGTCGGTCAGGCGGCGACCGTCAGCCGTTCGGCCGGGGCCCGGTGCGGCGGCACGACGTTGCCGTCGGCGCGCAGCTCGCCCGTGTCGTCGAAGACGATCCCCCCGTCGCACAGCAGACTCCAACCCTGCTCGGGGTGGGCGGCGACGATGTGCGGGGCGCCGCTGTCGCGGTTCGGGGTCTGATGGGAACACATGGCACACCTCCGAGTCGGATGTGACGGGTGCCGACGGCCCTCTCGCCATCCGGCACGAGTAGACCATGCTCCCCTCGTGGACTCCTCGGAACGGCCTGCAGCGAAGTGTGACAACACACGGACAACTCCCTGACCGTTCCACGACCGCCGTGACTCGCCACCGACCGAGTGACGGTCACACCCCGCGCCGCGCCCGCCCGGTACCAGTGGAACCCCTACCCCACGATCCGGGAGGCACCCCCCATGCCCGTACGCCTCGCCCTCGCCGCGGCCGCCGGAGCCGCCGCGCTGCTGTGCGCCGCGGCCGCCGTGCCCGCGACCGCCGACCCCAACGAGACCGTGACCGTCGCCCCGACGGGCCGCATCGCGCCGGACGGCACCGTCACCCTCTCCGGCACCTACCGCTGCACCGGCAGCACAGGGCCGGTGTTCGTCAGCTCCTCCGTCAGCCAGGCCCCTTCGACCGTCAAGCACGGCATCGGCGGCACCCTGGCGGTGTGCGACGGTGCCGAACACACCTGGGAGAACAACGGCCAGGTCCCGTCGGACGCGCTCGCGCCCGGCACGGCCCACGTCGAGGCCACCCTCATGGAGCTGCGTCCTCAGGGCGGTCTGCCGCTGCCGTACTTCCACGCGCTCCGGCAGCAGGACGTGACGCTCGTCGAGGGCTGAGCGCTCCGCCGTCCGACGGCCCGGCACCTCAATGGGCGCCGGGCCGCCCGGCGTTCAGGCGCCGTGCGACATCGTGTCGTCCGTGCACGCGAGGTGGATGGTCAGGTCGGCCGGGCTCGCCTGGGCGTGATTGGACACCTGCGACTTGTGCACGGTGACGATCCAGCCGGCGGCGTGGTCGTTCGGGCGGCTCTCGACGACGTCGGCCGACTGAGGGGCGAGGCGTGCGCCCTTCCCGGCGCTCACGGTGAATCCGCCGCTGTAGACGTGCTGCATGGCGGGGCAGAACGCCTCGTGCGGCCTGCCGTCGGCGCCGTCCTTGAAGAACTGGGCGACATGGCGCGGCGGCTCGGGCGGGTCGGCCATGGACGGGGAGGCGGCACAGACGAGCAGGGCCGCGGCGCCCGCGGTCACGGCGAGGGCGGTGCGTGTTCGGGGCATGGGTGTGCTCCTCGAAGGGGGACAGGGGACTGGTCGCGACCATTGCAGCCGTGGTGATCAACGGGCTTCCGGCGGACACGCAGCGTTACACCCCATCGGGGCAAAGCGGTCAACCTTTCGAGCAGACAGCCCTAAATCGCTACGCTGCGTGATTTACTGACCCCATTCCGTCACTCTGTGTGGTTGCCTCGCGTCGTCCCAGGGCGCTCAGGGCACCGCCATGCCCTGTCCCATGAGGAGTCCCCATGTCCCGGAGAGGGAGATGGACGTTCGCGGCCGGCTGCGCGGCGATCGTCCTGTCCGTCACCGCCCCCGCCGTCTGCGCCGCCCCGTCCCGTCTCGTCCCCCTGCCGTCCTCGGCGCGGGCGGCCGATCCGCACCCGCACGGGGTGCGCATCACCCAGGAAGAACTCGACAAGGAGATCCGCCCCGAGGAGGTCAAGGCCTTCGGCCGGGCGCAGGCCGAACAGATGGCCCGCGACCGCATCGGCCTGCGCGCCGTCGACCGCGGCTACCCGCAGCCCCTGCGCAACCGCAGCCTCAAGCGGCTCACCGACTCGCAGCAGGAGCAGAACGGGAAGTTCGACCCGGCGGTGTTCGGGAAGTTCACCGACTACTTCTCCAGCCCGGACTACGGCGACCACGTCGCCCTGCTGCCCACCGGAAAGGTCCTGCTGTTCTCCTTCGAGGCCGTCGAGGACAGCCCCAACAAGGAGACCGCGCCCACCGAGGTCATCGGCCGGGACAACGCCGGACGTGCCTACGTCTGGGATCCCGCCAAGGGCACCGGCGCCGCCGCCTTCAAGGCCGTACCGCCGCCCGTGGTCAACATGGACGACGGCCTGGACGAGCCGCGCGCCGCGCCGATCTTCTGCGCCGGACACTCCTACCTGCCCAACGGCATGGTGGGCATCTTCGGCGGCAACCTCGGCGGCAACCACGGCACCGGCGCCCACCTCGCCCTGGTCTTCGACCCGTGGACCGAGACGTGGTACCGGCAGCAGGACATGGCCGAGGGCCGCTGGTACCCGTCCGTCGTCACCGGCGCCGACGGCCGGCAGTTCATCACCTCCGGGCACGGTGACACCGGCTGGGGCAAGCTCTCCCGGACGATCGAGCGCTTCCCGGCCAAGGGCACCGGCGTCACGTACGACAAGGCGACCAAGCCCGTCGGCCAGGGGCTCGACAAGTGGAAGATCAAGGCCGATTACATGGCCGACTACCCGCACCTGTTCTCCCTGCGGGACGGCCTGATCTACGGCTTCGGCCGCAACTTCGACGAGCAGTTCGTCTTCGACCCGCAGACCGAGACCGAACAGGTGCTGCGCTCCCGCCCCGGCGGCGGCATGCGCAACTACGGCTCCGCGGTGGCGCTGCCCAACGGGAAGAACGGCCCCGACTCCGTGCTGATCCTCGGCGGCGACCGCAACGACCCCAAGACGTACAAGTTCTCCGGCGGCCGCTGGACCGAGGACACCCCCCGTGCCTTCGGCCGCACCCAGGACGACACGCTGATCTTTCCCGACGGGCGGCTGTGGACCGTCAACGGCGGCTATGACATCCGCGACTACGGAAACGGCCTGTACAACCCCAACGCCGACGAGAAGTACCGCCAGACCGAGCTGCGCGGCACCGACGGCACCTGGCGGCTCGGCCCCGTCCAGCGGCTGCCGCGCGGCTACCACTCCAACGCCGTGATCCTGCCCGACGGCCGCATCATGATCACCGGCGACGAGCTGCAGCAGATCGCCAACAACCCGGACATCAAGTCCGGGATGAACGGCACCATCGAGATCTTCGAGCCGCCGTACCTGCACCAGGGCGGTGTCCGCCCGACCCTGACCGACGTGCCGAGCGGACCCCTCGGCTACAACGCCGACCTCCGGGTCAGCACGAGCACGCCCGAACAGGCGGCGAAGGCCGTCCTGATGGCACCCATCACCTCCACCCACTCGGTGGACACCAGCCAGCGCCGTATCGAACTGGACATCACCAGCCGCGCCGGCAACAAGCTCGTCCTCACCACCCCGCCGTCCGCGAAGGACGCGCCGCCCGGCTTCTACCTGCTCTTCCTGCTCGACGACCGGGGTGTCCCCAGCGTCGCCAGGTGGGTGCAGCTCAAGCCCAACGCCTGACCCCTGTTCGTCCCCTGCCGCCGGACACCCCGGGCAGCGCTGCCCACGGCGCCGCCCGGGCCGGCCGGCTCCGCATGTCCCAATCCGTTGACACCTGTCCCTGTCTGTCCCCACCATCAAGGGAGTTCCATGACCACCCCCCTGCCGCTGCGCGACAGTACGGAGATCCAGGGCGACATCCTCGCCGGGTTCAAGAAGGACCACATGACCCTGCTCTTCCTCCAGTTCGGCGACATGACCGCCGCCCGGAACTGGCTGGCCGGGCTGGTCCCCGACATCGCCACCACCCAGCAGGTCGCCCCCTTCAACACGAAGTTCCACGACGCCCGCGTCAACTCCGCCGGTGACGACCCGAAGAACCTCAAGGCCACCTGGCTCGGCCTGAGTTTCACCCACCCCGGGATCCTGTTCCTCACGGGCAAGGAGCAGGTGTTCGACAAGGTGCCCACGGGCGGCACGGTCCAGGCGTTCGTGCAGGGGTCCGCCGCCCGCGCCAAGGCCCTGGGCGACACCGGCGGCAACGACCCGAAGCACTGGATCTTCGGCGCCGACCACCGGCCCGTCATCCACGCCGTGCTCACCATCGCGGCCGACCTCGAAACCGACCGCAACACCGAGCTGAACCGGCAGCTGGAGGCCGCCTCCCGGGCCAGTGTGCTGATCGTCCACCAGCAGAACGGGGCCACGCTGCCCGGCAACCGCCGGGGCAAGGAGCACTTCGGCTTCAAGGACGGCGTCAGCGAACCGTTCGTCGTGGGCTTCGACGACCCGGCGGAGGCCGAGGGCGCCCGGATGATTCCGGCCGGCCAGTTCGTCCTCGGCACCGACAACACCCCTATGCCCACGGGCGCTCCCGAGTGGATGAAGTACGGCTCCTTCCAGGTCGTACGACGTCTCGCCCAGGACGTCCCCGGCTGGTGGGCACAGGTCAACGCCGAACTCCAGAAGCTGAGGGAGGCCAAGGTGGTCGGCGAGAACACGAAGAGCGAGTGGCTCGCCGCCCGCCTGGTGGGCCGCTGGCGCTGTGGCGCCTCGGTCGCCAGGTTCCCCGACCAGTCGCCCCCGCCGGGCACCAGACCCGACAACGACCTCACCTTCCGGGACGACCCCGACGGCGTCATCACCCCACTCTTCTCCCACCTGCGCAAGACCGCTCCGCGCGACGGACTGGTCGACGGAGGCGAACCGGTCGACGAGAGCTTCATGGACGTACGCCGCATCATCCGGCGCGGCATCCCCTACGGCGCCCCCTTCGACCCCGCCAACGAGGACGGGGGAGGCCCCGACGAGCAGCGGGGCCTGCTCTTCGTCTGCTACCAGGCCGACCTGGCCAAGCAGTTCGAGTTCATCCAGGCCGACTGGGTCAACGACCCCAACTTCCCGCACGACCGCGACCCCAAGCCCGGACCGGACCCGATGGTCAGCGGCCAGCTGCCGGGAGTCGCCCGGGGTGAGGTCGCCTTCGAGAGCCGCGTCGACGGCGACCGGAAGACCACCACGCTCCACTTCCAGCCCTTCGTGACCACCGAGGGCTCCGTCTACGCCTTCGCCCCGTCCATCAGCACGCTGCGCGGTCTCAGCCAGGGCCGCCTGGAGGCCGCGGCCCCGGACAACGGCGCGCAGACCGGGACCGGGCAGTGGCAGGCGACCGGCACGACCGGCGGCCAGACCCGCCCGCCGGAGCCGCCCGCGCAGCCGGGCCCGGTGGACGAGATCCTGCCCTGGCCGGACGTCGAGGGCCGGTACTGGACCTTCTCCGGGCGAACCGTCCGCGTCATCGGCACGGGCGGCCGCATCGGCCCGCTGACCACGGAGTCCGACGACCGCACCGGTGTCCTCGTCGACACCGTCGGCGACCTCTCGGTCTGGCCCGCGCTGGCGGGCGTCGAGCGGGTCGACGCGATCCTGCCGGTTCCGGACGAGCAGTGCGTGGGCGGCGAGAGCGGCTACTGGCTCTTCCACACGGTGAACGGCACCCAGGTCTACCGCCGGATCGCCATCGCCCTCGACGCCCGCTACACCAACCGCCGCGTCGGTGACGACCAGCCGCTCAGCCGCTGGGCGACCCTCACCGACGTCACGCGCGTCGACGCGGTGCTGCCGGTGCCGGACCTGCACCGCGTCGACGGCAGGTCGCAGTACTGGCTCTTCCACACCACTCCGCAGGGCCAGCGCTACCGTCTGATCTCCGTCGCCGACGGCGGCATGCACACCGACGAACTGGTGCGCGGCGACCGCGACCTGACCAAGTGGCGCTCCTTCCAGGGCATCACCAGGATCGACGCCTTCCACTTCGTCCCCGGCAGGTACCGCGTGGGCGGCCAGACCTGGTGCTGGGTCTTCCACCAGGACCAGTACCGCCTCATCAGCATCGCCGACGGCTCGGGCCACCCCGACTCCCTGGTCCGCCAGGACCGCCCGAACACGGCCTGGTTCCGCAGGCCTTGACGGCCCCACCGAATAAACGGCCCGGCAGAGCGAGACTCTGCCGGGCCGTTTGTCACTGGTGCCCACGAAGCGATATGCACCCGATAGGGGTGCGGCGGCATCCCGCCAAAGGGCGCTCAGATGTCCCGGAAGATCTCGATCTGCGCCCCGATCGAGTTGAGGCGCTCGGCGAGGTCCTCGTAACCGCGGTTGATGACGTACACGTTGCGCAGTACCGAGGTGCCCTCGGCCGCCATCATCGCCAGCAGGACGACCACGGCCGGCCGCAGCGCGGGCGGGCACATCATCTCGGCGGCGCGCCAGCGGGTCGGGCCCTCGACCAGGACGCGGTGGGGGTCGAGGAGCTGGAGCCGGCCGCCGAGGCGGTTGAGGTCCGTCAGGTAGATGGCCCGGTTGTCGTAGACCCAGTCGTGGATCAGCGTCTTGCCCTGGGCGACCGCGGCGATGGCCGCGAAGAACGGGACGTTGTCGATGTTCAGGCCGGGGAACGGCATCGGGTGGATCTTGTCGATCGGCGCCTCCAGCTTGGAGGGCCGGACGGTGAGGTCCACCAGCCGGGTGCGCCCGTTGTCGGCGACGTACTCGGGCGTGCGGTCGTGGTCGAGGCCCATCTCCTCCAGGACCGCCAGCTCGATCTCCAGGAACTCGATGGGGACGCGGCGGACGGTCAGTTCCGACTCCGTGACGACCGCGGCGGCCAGCAGGCTCATCGCCTCGACCGGGTCCTCGGAGGGGGAGTAGTCGACGTCGGTGTCGATGTCCGGCACACCGTGCACGGTGAGGGTCGTGGTGCCGATGCCCTCGACCTTGACGCCCAGTGCCTCCAGGAAGAAGCAGAGGTCCTGGACCATGTAGTTGGAGGACGCGTTGCGGATGACGGTGACGCCGTCGTGCCGGGCCGCGGCGAGCAGCGCGTTCTCGGTCACGGTGTCGCCGCGCTCGGTCAGCACGATCGGACGGTCGGGGCGGACGGACCGGTCGACCTGGGCGTGGTACTGGCCCTCGGTGGCGGCGATGTCGAGCCCGAAGCGGCGCAGCGCGATCATGTGCGGCTCGATGGTCCGCGTGCCGAGGTCGCAGCCGCCGGCGTACGGCAGCTTGAAGGCGTCCATCCGGTGCAGCAGCGGGCCGAGGAACATGATGATGGAGCGCGTGCGTACGGCCGCCTCGGCGTCGATGGCGCCCATGTCGAGCTCGCTCGGCGGCACGATCTCCAGGTCGACCCCGTCGTTGATCCACCGCGTCCGCACGCCGATCGAGCTGAGCACCTCCAGCAGGCGGTACACCTCCTCGATCCGGGCGACCCGGCGCAGCACCGTGCGGCCCTTGTTGAGGAGCGTCGCGCACAGCAGGGCCACGCACGCGTTCTTGCTCGTCTTCACGTCGATCGCGCCGGACAGCCGGCGGCCGCCGACCACCCGCAGATGCATCGGGCCCGCATAGCCCAACGAGACGATTTCGCTGTCCAGGGCTTCACCGATTCGAGCGATCATCTCAAGGCTGATGTTTTGGTTGCCGCGCTCGATGCGATTGACGGCGCTCTGACTGGTGCCGAGCGCCTCCGCGAGCTGTGCCTGTGTCCAGCCACGGTGTTGGCGGGCGTCACGGATGAGCTTGCCGATGCGTACGAGGTAGTCGTCTGCCATGAGGCTGAGGCTATCTCAGATATGAGATGGCGCCTGTTGGGGGGTCCATTCGGGTGATGGAGTGTCAGGGTACGCCCAGGAGTAGGGGTGCAATCAGGGTTAATCAGGTCATGTCGCACATAAGTTTTGTGTACTGGTTTGCGAAGAGCGAGCGCTCTTCGAGGGTGGCCGTCGGCGCGGGGGTGGGCGCGGTTGTGGTTCATGCCACTGGATCCCGGAGCGGCGGGGTCGGTCCGGACATGACCATCCGGCCCCCGTGTACTAGAGTTATCTCGACATCGAGATATCTGCCGAGGAGCACCGCAGCCGCCACCCCGGTAAGGGTTACCTAACTTAGCCTTACCTTAGCGGAACGGTCGAGATGCCGTGGCGGCAGGATCGTGGTGAGTACGCGCACATCAATGAAGGAGACTGTCGTGTCGGCGAACAGCTTCGACGCCCGCAGCACGCTGCAGGTGGGCGACGAGTCGTACGAGATCTTCCGGCTGGACAAGGTGGAGGGCTCGGCCCGGCTGCCGTACAGCCTCAAGGTCCTGCTGGAGAACCTGCTCCGCACGGAGGACGGCGCGAACATCACCGCCGACCACATCCGCGCCCTGGGCGGCTGGGACTCGCAGGCCCAGCCGAGCCAGGAGATCCAGTTCACGCCGGCCCGCGTGATCATGCAGGACTTCACCGGCGTTCCCTGTGTCGTGGACCTCGCGACCATGCGTGAGGCCGTGAAGGAGCTGGGCGGCGACCCGGCGAAGATCAACCCGCTGGCCCCGGCCGAGCTGGTCATCGACCACTCCGTCATCGCCGACAAGTTCGGCACCAACGACGCCTTCAAGCAGAACGTCGAGCTGGAGTACGGCCGCAACAAGGAGCGCTACCAGTTCCTGCGCTGGGGCCAGACCGCCTTCGACGAGTTCAAGGTCGTCCCGCCGGGCACCGGCATCGTCCACCAGGTCAACATCGAGCACCTGGCCCGCACCGTCATGGTGCGGGGCGGGCAGGCCTACCCCGACACCCTGGTCGGCACCGACTCGCACACCACGATGGTCAACGGCCTCGGTGTGCTGGGCTGGGGCGTCGGCGGCATCGAGGCCGAGGCCGCCATGCTCGGCCAGCCGGTCTCCATGCTCATCCCGCGCGTCGTCGGCTTCAAGCTGACCGGTGAGCTGCCCGCCGGCACCACCGCCACGGACCTCGTGCTGACCATCACCGAGATGCTCCGCAAGCACGGTGTGGTCGGCAAGTTCGTCGAGTTCTACGGCGAGGGCGTGGCCGCCACCTCCCTGGCCAACCGCGCCACCATCGGCAACATGTCGCCGGAGTTCGGCTCCACCGCCGCGATCTTCCCGATCGACGACGAGACCCTGAAGTACCTGCGTCTGACCGGCCGCTCCGACCAGCAGGTCGCGCTCGTCGAGGCCTACGCCAAGGAGCAGGGCCTCTGGCTGGACCCGACGGCCGAGCCGGACTTCTCCGAGAAGCTGGAGCTGGACCTCTCGACGGTCGTCCCGTCGATCGCCGGCCCGAAGCGCCCGCAGGACCGCATCGTCCTCGCCAACGCCGCCGAGCAGTTCAAGACCGACGTCCTGAACTACGTCACCACCGCCGACGAGGCGGGCGAGGAGTCCTTCCCGGCCTCCGACTCCCCGGCCGTCCACCCCAACGGTGCCCCGTCCAACCCGGTCCAGGTCACCGCCCCCGACGGCACGACCTACACCATCGACCACGGTGCGGTGACGGTCGCGGCCATCACCTCCTGCACCAACACCTCGAACCCGTACGTCATGGTCGCCGCCGCCCTGGTGGCCAAGAAGGCGGTCGAGAAGGGCCTGACCCGCAAGCCGTGGGTCAAGACCACCCTCGCCCCGGGCTCGAAGGTCGTCACCGACTACTTCGACAAGGCCGGTCTGACGCCGTACCTCGACAAGGTCGGCTTCAACCTGGTCGGCTACGGCTGCACCACCTGCATCGGCAACTCCGGCCCGCTGCCGGAGGAGGTCTCCAAGGCCGTCAACGACCACGACCTCGCGGTCACCTCGGTCCTCTCCGGCAACCGGAACTTCGAGGGCCGGATCAACCCCGACGTCAAGATGAACTACCTGGCCTCCCCGCCGCTGGTCGTCGCGTACGCCCTCGCGGGCTCCATGAAGGTGGACATCACCAAGGACGCCCTCGGCACCGACCAGGACGGCAAGCCGGTCTACCTGACCGACATCTGGCCGACCGAGGCCGAGGTCAACGACGTCGTGGCGAACGCCATCGGCGAGGACATGTTCAACAAGTCCTACCAGGACGTCTTCGCGGGCGACGCCCAGTGGCAGTCCCTCCCGGTCCCGACCGGCAACACCTTCGAGTGGGACGCCGAGTCGACCTACGTCCGCAAGCCCCCGTACTTCGAGGGCATGGGCATGGAGCCGGCGCCCGTCACCGACATCGCCGGTGCGCGCGTCCTCGCCAAGCTGGGCGACTCGGTCACCACCGACCACATCTCCCCGGCCGGCGCCATCAAGGCCGACACCCCGGCCGGCAAGTACCTCACCGAGCACGGTGTGGAGCGTCGTGACTTCAACTCCTACGGCTCCCGCCGTGGCAACCACGAGGTCATGATCCGCGGTACGTTCGCCAACATCCGCCTGCGCAACCAGATCGCGCCGGGCACCGAGGGCGGCTACACCCGCGACTTCACCCAGGCGGACGCGCCGGTGTCGTTCATCTACGACGCCTCGCGCAACTACATCGAGCAGGGCATCCCGCTGGTCGTCCTGGCCGGCAAGGAGTACGGCTCCGGCTCCTCCCGCGACTGGGCCGCCAAGGGCACCGCGCTGCTCGGCGTCAAGGCCGTCATCGCCGAGTCGTACGAGCGCATCCACCGCTCGAACCTCATCGGCATGGGCGTCCTGCCGCTCCAGTTCCCGGAGGGCCAGTCCGCCGAGTCCCTCGGTCTGACCGGCGAGGAGACCTTCTCCTTCTCCGGTGTCACCGAGCTGAACGAGGGCACCACGCCTCGCACGGTCAAGGTCACCACCGACACGGGCGTCGAGTTCGACGCGGTCGTCCGCATCGACACCCCCGGTGAGGCCGACTACTACCGCAACGGCGGCATCATGCAGTACGTGCTGCGCAGCCTGATCCGCAAGTAAGCGGCAGGGCACGGCGGTACAGGGCCGCATCCCCGGTGACGGGGGTGCGGCCCTTCGCCGTGTCCGAGCCGGGTCACGCCTTGTTACGCCGTGTTACGTCCCAGGTCATCACCCATGCTCAGGCTGAACACAGGATTCCCCCAGCGGACCGGGACAGGATCGATACATGTCTGGCACCCCCGCGTCCCGAACCGGCCGCGTCCGCATGATCGTCGCCGACGACGAGCCCGGCTTCACCGAGCCGCTCTCCGCAGCCGTCACCGAGGCGGGCCGGCGGCCCCGCCCGGCCGCCGACGGGCAGAGCGCGCCGCGGCTCGCCCGCGCCCCGCACGCCGTCGTGCTCGAAGGGATGCTGCCCGACCTGGACGGGATCCGCCGAGGGCGGGCGCAGGTGATCCACACCGTACGCGGCAGGGGACACGTCATCCGGGACGTGGAGGCCGGAAGATGACTGCCCGGCCGAGGGAGCGCTCCCGCTCCCTGCGCACCCGCCTTCTGGTCCTCATCACCGCCACCCTGGTCTGCGTGTGCGCCGCGATGGCCCTGACGACCGCCTTCGCCCAACGCGCCTATCTGCTGGGCAACCTGGACGACCGGGTCAGCGACGCCGCCGAGCGCAGCGTGGGCGGCGCGGCGCTGCACCCGGAGCTCACCGGAGACCTGACGTTCCTCGACGAGAACGGCGGTCCGGCGGGCATGCTCGCCGCCCGGCTCGACGCGCACGGCAGGATCATCTCCGCCGCGGTGGTCGGCAAGGAATCCGGCCGGCGCGATCTCACCACCGCCCAGCGCGCGGCGCTCGCGGGGATCGAGGCCGACGGCTCGACGCACACCCGGACGGTGCCCGGACTCGGCACCTACCGGCTCACCGTCCTGGACGCGAGCGGGATCCGTGTCCTCGCCGGCCTCCCCATGGACGACGTACTGGACATGATCAGCGGGCTGGTGGAGGTCGAGGCGGCCGTCGCGATCGTGGGCCTCACGATCGCCGGCTGTGCGTCCGCGGTCGTCATCCGGCGCCAGCTGCGGCCGCTCGGCAGGGTCGCCGCGACGGCCGTAGAGGTCTCCCGTGACCCCCTCGGCCGCGGCGAGGAGGCGGGCCTCACCCGGGTGCCCGAACGGGACACCGACGCGCGCAGTGAGGCCGGCCAGGTCGGCGCCGCCCTGAACCACATGATCGACCATGTCGAGGCCTCGCTCGCGGAACGCCGGCGCAGCGAGGAGCGGGTGCGCCGCAGCGAGGAGCGGATGCGGCGCTTCCTGGCCGACGCCAGCCATGAACTCCGCACGCCGCTTGCGTCCATCGCCGGATACGCGGAGCTGATGAACCGCGGCACCGACCGCATCCCGCCGGACCTGGCCTGGCGCCGGGTCACCGCGGAGTCGGCACGGATGACGGGCCTGGTGGAGGACCTGCTGCTGCTCGCCCGCCTGGACGAGGGGCGGGCGTTGCACTCCGCCGAGGTGGACCTCGCCGCGCTGGTCGCCGAGGCCGTGTGGGACGCGCGGGGCGCGGGCGGCGACCACGTCTGGCAACTCGAACTCTCGCTGGAAGCCCCCGCGCCGGTGATGGGCGACGAGGCCCGCCTACGACAGGTGGTGGCCAACCTCTTGGCCAACGCGCGTGTGCACACGCCCGTCGGCACGACGGTGGTCGCCTCCGTCGAATCCACGGACACCCACCACGTCATCCGTGTCCGCGACGATGGCCCCGGCATCCCGCCGGAGCTGCTCCCGACCGTCTTCGAACGCTTCACCCGGGCCGACACCTCCCGCTCCCGCGCCCCCGGCTCGGGGGCCGGTTCGGGCCTGGGTCTCGCGATCGCCGCGGGCCTCACGGTGGCTCACGGCGGCGGCATCCGCGTGGACAGCGCTCCCGGCCGGACCGAGTTCACCGTCGAACTCCCCGCGGCGGCTCCGCCTGAACGCACCCGCGTCGCAGACGGGCAGAGTCACGCCGGAGCTTCCGGAGCTTCCGGAGCTTCCGGAGCTTCCGGAGCTTCCGGAGCTTCCGGAGCTTCCGGAGCTTCCGGAGCTTCCGGAGCTTCCGGAGCTTCCGGCGGAGCTTCCGGAGCTTCCGGAGCGTCCGTCCCGGCCGAGTCTTCGGACGACGGGATGCCCGTGGTTTCCGGTAGTGCTTGTTCGGCCCAGATGACTTTGCCCTGGGGGGTGTAGCGGGTGCCCCAGCGTTCGGCCATCTGGGAGACGAGGAAGAGGCCGCGGCCGCCTTCGTCGGTGGTGGCGGCGTAGCGCAGGTG
>NZ_JBIVBS010000045.1:0-15603 GCF_044746205.1 Streptomyces sp. NPDC086549
GGGAAGACAGTCATCCGCGTACGCCCGTAGGGAGTGATGGCCACAGTCCGACTGGCGGGTCATCCTCACGGTGTGCGAGATGAAGCGGCTCGGCCGCGACGCCGCAGAACTCACCGCGCTCGCCGACCACCTGTTCGCCCACGGCCTGGCGCTGGAGATGCTCGCCGGCCCCCTCGCGGGAATGTACGACCCCAGCGGGCACGGCAAGCTGCTGTTCGCATTCTTCGCGGCGGTGGCGGAGACCGAGCGGGAGAACATCCGCGAGTCGCCCCTGGAAGCCGGAGACGAATCTGCCACTGCCAGGCGGTGCGTGCGGCAGGGGGCGAGGGGCGGTGCCAGACGGGCTGTGCGGCGGAGGGTGCGTTCTCCGCCTTCTGGACCAGCACGTCGTGGACCACTTCGCCGATCACGGCTGAGGCGCGCCCTCCGTCGTCGTTTTGCCCGAGGCAGGAGCGGATCGTCCTGCTGGTCGTTGGTGCCTCGACGATCGCCTACGTCCTGCCGCGGCGAGTCCGGACAATGGCGGACCAGCATGCCGGGCGCGCACCGCTACGGCCCGGAACTCGTCACATGACCCCTGCTGCGAGGCCTACCCAGATGGCGACGCCGAACAAGACCCAGGCGCCGGCCACCCCTGCCGACGCTGACCTGCGTGCGCTGTCTCCGCTGTTCTGGAACCCACGTCAACCCCTGCGGTCTGCTCGGTCTGGACATGAACAGCCGCCTCGACCCGGGCCCGACCGCCCGGGCAGTCACCGCGCCCGGCCCACGCAGGCCGAGGAAACACTGGCCGCCCCTGTTCTTGCTGGAACAGCATGAACCTTCGCTGCCTGGTTCGCGTCGATCGCATGGTGGCGGCATGAGCGACTTCGACTTGATGCGAGCCAGTGAGCAGACCCGGGATGTCGTGGTGGTCGGGGGCGGGGCCGCCGGCCTTTCGGCGGCCTTGAACCTGGCCCGGGTGCGCCGGTCGGTGCTGGTGATCGATGCGGGTGAGCCCCGCAATGCTCCAGCCGTCCATGTCGGCGCCCACGGAATCCTCGGCCGTGACGGCATCTCCCCGCTGGAGCTGCTGCGGCTGGGGCGGGAGGAGGTCGTCTCGTACGGCGGCCGTGTCGTCTCGGGCCGGGTCGCACAGATTCACCGGGACGGCGCGGCGTTCTCCGTCGTCACCGAGAGCGGGCAGCGCGTACGGGCGCGGAGGGTATTGGTGGCCACGGGCCTGGTCGACGAACTGTCGGACGTGCCGGGACTGGCCGAGCGGTGGGGTCGGGACGTGCTGCACTGCGTCTACTGCCACGGCTGGGAGATCCGCGACAAGGCGATCGGTGTGCTGGGCAGCTTCCACCAGGCGCTGCTGTTCCGCCAGATGTCCAAGGACATCACCCTGTTCCGGCACATCGGGGCGGAGTTGACCGACGAGCAGTGGGAGCAGCTCGCCGCCCTGGGCGTCGCCGTTGTGGACGGTGAGGTCACGGGTCTTGAGGCCGATGGCGAGGACCGGTTGGCAGGGGTGCGACTGGCGTCGGGAGTGGTGGTGCCGGTGCAGGAGCTGGTGGTCGCCCCACGGTTCGTGGCGCGTGCCGGCTTCCTCGACGGTCTGGTTCCGACCGTGCGCGAGCACCCCATGGGCGTGGGTGAGCAGCTTCAGGTGGATGGGTCGGGGTTCACCGGGGTGCCGGGCGTGTGGGCGGCCGGGAACGTCAGTGATGTGCTGGCGGGGGTTCCGGCCGCCGCAGCGGCCGGGGTCACGGCAGCGGCCGCGATCCACATGGACCTGCTGACGGCTGACGCCAAGGCCGCCGCCGCCTCCCGCGCGGCGGGCGGGAATGCATTCAGCGGGCCGGTGGAGGCGGAGGTGTCGCGACGTGTGCTGGGTGTGCGTGCGCACGGTCTGGAGCAGTTCTTCGACGGCGGGGAGCGATGAAGGCCCTCGCCGGCCCAGCACGGGCTCAGGGGGTGCGGGCCTTAGATGGGCCCGTTCCCCCTGATGCCCGAAGAGGACGAGGAGTTCGACGGTCCGGTCGTCATCGGGGCCGAGCCAGCACATGGTGCCGTTGTCGAGCTCGAACCCCGGTGATCGCAGGGCCGGCCACGGCCACAACCCGAAGATCAACCGCCGGAGACCGCCGGGCAGCTTGTCTGCCCGGCAGCGCGCGGCCACGCCGACGCGCAACACCCCCAAGAGGCCGCCCGATCCCCCACCGCTCCGCCACCACGCCCGCCCTCCCCTCCCTTTCTTCCTGCGTGGGGCTGTTGTGGGGGGGTGCAGAGGGGGATGTCGGGGTCCCCGACCACACCCAAGGGGTGCGGTGACCTGCAGATACGGCGTCAGGCGCCCGACGAGTGCACGACTTGTCAGACGTCGGGGCAGATGTAAGCCCGCGCAGACGCCAACACCGCCTGTGCAGCAACAGCCAACATGTCAGGAACCTGGGCTGCAAAGCGCTGCTGCATATTCGCGATCTGCACGCGTCCCGGCCGTCCTTCCCCCATGTCCACGCATCCCGCGCGTCCCGCGCGAACAGCCGCCTCCGGGTCCTGGACCAAGCGAGGGTCTGCAAGCTTGAGACCCTGCAGAAAGGCCCGGCGGTGAGCAGTGTCCGGAACGGGCACGCCGCTGACAACTTCCTCTGAAGGGCTCGGTGCCCCACTGGGCGTGACATTGGAAACCGACGGGCTACCGCCCGCGCGCCCTGGCGCAGCCGTCGAGGCTGCAGAGTCCCCCGCATGGCCACATCCCACAAGTGTGAAGATGACGATGCAGACCGGGACGGCTCGAAGTCGCAGCATTCCGCAATGATGACGGCTGCTCACTGTCCGCACCTACGCGGTGGCAGTATTGTGACGTTGGAGCAGCAGCGGGCACAGTCCCGCTCGGTGCTGCCGGGATGTCGGGCTGGTGAAGGCCACGGTCCGCCACGCACTCCGCAAAGCCATGCGGTAGATCCCGGTGCAACCTGGACCTGGTCATGACGGCTGGTCGGCTCAGGAGCAGACAGTGGCCAGGACACTGGTCACGGCGGCTGCGAAAGTGAGGACCCCGGCGAACGTGACAGCGGCCCGCTTCAGGGCCGCGGGCCAGATCGCGCCGTCCACGCGGGCGAGCGCGCAGGCGCTGGCGGCAGTCAACAGCGCGAAGACCACGAGCAGGGCGGTGGCGAGCAGAACGACAGCGACGGTCACGGCAAGCTCCCTGTACACGGTGAGGTGTTGACGTGGTCGAAGCTCGCGGAATCGGTGTTCGCCGGGGTCCGCCGGGACGAAGCTGAACACCGGCGACTGCTCACAGGACCGGAGAAATAGGCGGGCACCACCATTGGTTCCAGCGCTTCGGTCCCGCCGGAGGATGACCTTTCCAGTGGCCGATAACGCCCGACTCCCTGATACAGGGAACACGCAGCCGAAAAACCGGGGAGAGTCACGCCGACCCCGCCTGTTCAGGATCGAGTGCGGTGAACCAAGGATTTACGAGGAAGGGCTTCGCGGGCTGCTTCGCATGGATGAGGCCAGGACCCGCAGGATCGTCGCGGAGCTGAGCACCATCCCCGGTAGGTCCAGCCTGCGCGCCTGGGGATTGCGCGACCCTCAGACCGCGACAGCGGTCCACACGTTGCCCAGGGCCGCGAAGGGCAAGGTTGATCCAGAACACCGACGGCCAGCCGACGTGGGTGAGCAGGACCCGGGTCCACTGTGGCGGCTCTCCGAGCGAGCAGCCGCTGCGGCAAGTGCCTCCGTAGGACGCTCCCCGGGGAAGCGGCGTGATAGCGTTTGTATACAAGCTGTATGCGATATCTGGGGGTTGCCGTGCCGTCCGGTCGGGAAAAGGCGTACGCGTATCTCAAGGACACGGTGCTGACGGATCCCGAGATGCAGGGGGCCTTCCTGTCGGAGCAGGAGCTCGCCTCCCGGATCGGTGTCTCCCGTACACCGATCCGGGAGGCTCTGCTGCAGCTCGCGGCCGAGGACCTGGTCGAGCTCGTGCCCAAGCGGGGCGCCCGGGTGGCGCCGTTGGCGGGGCGGGAGATTCGGGAGCTGATGGAGTTGCGGGGCATCGTGGAGCGGTACGCCGCCCAGCAGCTCGTCTCCCGGGGAGGAGCGCCGGTCGCGGAGCTGCGGTGCCTGCTGGAACGGCAGCGCGAACTCACCGGGGAGGATCAGGCCCGGGAGTTCATCGCCGTGGACCACCAGTTCCACTCGGCGCTGGTGTCCGCCGTCGGCAACACTCTCCTGGATCGGCACTACGACGGTCTGCGAAGCCGTCAGGTTCGCGCCGGCGTGGTGGCCCTCTTCAACCGGCAGGGGCGTCAGGAAGCCGTGCTGGAGGAACACGGGGCCATCCTGGACGCCCTGGCCGCCGGAGACGCTGAGGCCGCGTGTGCCGCCATCGACCACCATCTGGGGTCGACGCTCAAGGTACTGCTCGCGGGCTAGACGCTCCGGCGGCTGAACCCGCATGGTGGAACGGCCGGACCACCTGTGCATCAGATCCTCCCCGGCGCTTGGGCCACTCCGGCGACGCCTTGGTGGGCTGGCCGGCCGCTACCGGGGGTCGGGTCTGCCTCGGTCCGTCGATCACTGCCTGCCGGGGTCAGGGTAGGTGATCACCAGCATGGTGACACCGTCCTGCGACGTCCAGGGGCCGTGCGGCATCCCGGGAGGGCGGCACGCGTACATGCCCGCGGTGAAGGTCCGGCCCAGTGTCAGGTCGTGCAGCGTTCCCTCGACGAGGTAGACCTCCTCCCAGAAGTCGTGGTGTGCCACGCCCTGTGCCGAGGTGTCGGTGCCCGGAGCCCAGCGGACGAGCGCGGTACGGCACCCGCGCCCGGGGTCATCGGCCAGGACCCGCTCCTCGACGCCCGGGCCGGCGCCGACCGGGGCGCTCCACGGTCCCTCGGGGAGGTGGAACTCCAGCTCGGGCTTGCTCACCGCCACACCTCCGGACGCCGGTTGGCCAGCACGGAGGTCTTCTGCCGGACCACGGTGACCTCGTCGACGTCCAGGTCGGCCAGTAGCAGTTCGGGCTCGGCACCGAGGGAGTTGCGGACCGTGCCGTCGGGTCCGACGACCTGGCTGTGCCCGATGCCCGTCGGCAAGGGGCCCGCCTGAGTACCCGGGCAGGCCTGGTCGACGGCGGCGAGCCATACCGTGGCGTCCAGTGCACGGGCCCGCACCAGCAGCTCCCATTGCGCGAGCTTGCCGGGCCCGGCGCCCCAGGAGGCCGCCAGCAACGTGCCGACGGCTCCGGCGTCGGCGTGGGCCCGGAACAGTTCCGGGAAGCGGACGTCATAGCAGGTGGCGAGGCCCAGCCGTGTGCCGTCCACGTCGATCACCGTCGGGGTGGAGCCCGGGGCGACGGTCTCGGACTCGCAGTAGCCGAAGGCGTCGTACAGATGGATCTTGTCGTACGACGCCTCGACACCGGCCCCGGTGGCCAGCAGGGTGTTCGCCACCCTGCCGTCGGGAGCCGGGGTGAACATGCCGGCTACGACCACCGTGGAGGTGGCCCGGGCGATCTGCCGTACCCCGTCGGCCCAGGGACCGTCCAGGGGCTCGGCGACCGGGGCCAGCGCGGTGCCGAAACAGGCCATCGACGCCTCCGGGAAGACTACGACGCGGGCTCCGGCGTCCGCGGCGCGCTGGGTCCATTCCTCGATGAGCCGGAGGTTCTTCTCAGGATCGGGACCGGTGATGAGCTGGCTCAGGGCGATCCGCACGGTGCGGTTCCTCCTCTGCGGGACGGGGTCGGGGGAATTCACAGGGAAACGGACGGGAAGTGGCGGCGGAATCCGAGAGAAGCGTCAAACGCGCGGTCAGCGGGCTCCGGTGGCGTCTGCCGTGGTCCGGGTCTCCGGCGCGGCCAGTCGGCGTCCTCGTCGACGGCGGAGTCGGGGCTGCGTCCCAGGCAGACTCCGGCGAGGGATACGACCGAGGCGAGGGCAATGTACACGGCCAGCGGTACCCAGCTGTCGTAGGTGCTCAGCAGGCTGGTGAACAGCAGCGGTGCGACGGCGCCGCCGATGATCCCGGCCAGTGTGTAGGCGAGGGAGGAGCCGGTGTAGCGCAGTCGGGGCGAGAACTGTTCGGCGATGAAGGCGGCCTGTGGTCCGTACAGACAACAATGGATCACGAGACCCCCGACGACACCGGCGGCGAGTGGCAGCCAGGCGCCACCGCGGATCATCAGGAAGAAGACAAAGAGCCACACACCGGCTGCCACCGCGGCGGAGCCGTACAGCAAACGGCGGTCGACCCGGTCGGAGAGGGCGCCGGCCAGCGGCATGCCGGCCGACGCCGGAGTGCCTGTCGTACGCCCTCGCGTCGCCGTTCGAGGTGTCGTGCATGGTTCTCATCCTTGCTCGGGGACATCGACCTTCCGGCATACTTCTTGTATACAGGCCGTATGCGCAAGTCCTGCGCGAGAACTCGACCACGGAGAATTCCGGCCGTGGTCCGTCACCCGATCTGTGGGAGTGCCCTCATGGCCGTACTGACCTTCGAACTGCCCGACGGATCCACGCGCGAGGTCGACGTCGTCCAGGTCCTCAACGCCGGGTACGCCGGACGCAGTCAGGAGGACGTCGCCGCGCACGTCGCGGAGCTCGCCGAGCTGGGCGTGCCCGGCCCGTCCGTGACGCCGGCCCTCTATCCCGTCTCTCCATATCTCGCCCAGCAGACCGACCGGGTCCTGGCACAGCACGCGCGCACCTCCGGGGAGGCGGAGTGGGCGCTCGTGGTGGCGGACGGCGGGGAGCTCCTGCTGACGGCCGCCTGCGACCACACCGACCGTGACCTCGAGGTGCACGGCGTGGCCTGGAGCAAGAACGCCGGCCCCGACGTCCTCGCCCGACGCGCCTGGCTCCTGGCCGACGTCGCGTCCCGCATCGACGAACTCACCCTGCGTGCCTGGGTCACCCACGGCGACCAGCGGACCGAGATCCAGCGCGGCACCCTCGCCGAACTCCTCACCCCCGCGTACTGGGTCGACGTCCTGCGCTCACGCGGCGCGCTCACACCCGGCACCGTCCTGATCTCCGGCACCATCCCCATGGCCCCTGGCGTCGACCAGTTCGCAGGCGGCTGGAGCGTGGAACTGGGGGACCCCGCCACCGGGGACACCATCCGCCTCGACTACGACGTCCAGCCGATGCCGGCCCCCATCGGCTGACACGACGACCCAGTCGGCCACCGGCGCTGCCGCAAGAGCGAGCGCGTCCGGGCCCGGCTGGAACAGACACTGCCGCTCCGCCAGCCCAGCCAGCTCAACTCCTGAGCGCCGACGACCCCGTTGCGGTCCACCCACTCGACCTTCGGCCTCAACCCGCGGGTCACCTTCGTGATCAGCCGCATCACCGGTAGCCCGTCAGAAAGGCCCCGCTCCTGGGCCCGCTGAATCGCCCACGCCCGCTCCGACTCCACATAAGCCTCGGCCTGGCCGACCGAATCCACCGATGCGTAGTAGGTCCGGCTGTTCTTCGACACCAGGCGTTTGCCGACTACCGGCGCGAGGGCGAGTGGTTCGACTTCGGTGACGTGCAGCGGTCGGCGCGATTCCCGCCGCTGTCCACCAGCACGTGGGGGGCACACCGCGCGCTGGCCGGACCAACACACGCACCGCGCCCAAGCGTTCCGGCGCGCACGCCGATTGAGCCGCCGTGCCTCCTCTCCCCCGGGTTCGCCGCTGTGCCGACGGCCGGGCCCGGAAGCCTTGCCGCCGCGCAACGCCGGTGAGCGCGGCGATCGGCAGACACACCGCCGCGCGAGGAGGCGATCAGCTGTCTGATCAGGGAGGCCCAGGAGGAGGCCGGGCTGATCATCGAGCCCGGCGACGTCGAACTCGTGCACCGCGTCCACCTCGTCCACCTCGTCCACCTCGTCCACCTCGTGGACTCGTCCGCCCGCCCGCGTATCAGCCTCGTCTTCCGGGCCCGCACCTGGTCCGGCACCCCGGCCGTCCTGGAGCCCGACCGGTGCGTGGAGTGGCGGTGGTGGAACCCGAAGGATCTCCCGGCCGCCGTCGTGCCCTACACCCGCCAGGCGATCGACGCGGTGCTCGCCGGGCGCCTGTACTCGCAGATCGGGTGGGACGGGCGATGAGCACCCTGGACGCGAGCCCGGTCGCGGCGGGCCGTGCCACAGGGCGAGCTGGACAGTCGGCCGACAGCGACCCTCTTTCGGATGCCGCGGTGGATCCGGCCGACGCGCGGGCGACGATGGTCGCCGAGTTGCAGAAGACGGACGGGCTGCTGCCCGGGCCGGTGCGCGACGCTCTGCTGGCGCTGCCCCGCGGGGTGCTGATGCCACAGGCGTACGTACGGCGCAGCGCCCCCGGTGAGGAGCCGCCTGGCCACCCGGAACGCGGTCGTGCTGTCGCGGCTGTAGACCCCGGCCAGCAGTCCGTAGTCCGATCCGTTGGCGATCTCGACGGCCTCGTTCTCTGAGGAGAACGCGGTGACTGTGACCACCGGGCCGAAGATTTCCTCGGTCGCGATGCGCATGTTGCGGGTTTTCGGCCACCTGAGCGGGAGAGGCTGATGGACGAGCTCAACGCTCTGCGAGTGCCGGAGGCAAGGAAGTAGCCGGGGGAGGCCGCTGGCGCAAGCGATCACCCCGCCAGGGCAGAGGCGACGGCACACACGGAGCGCGCGGCGTCCAGCGACTCCTGCATGCCAGCCACCATGCAGGCGAAGCCGGTGCCCTGCGAACCGGCACCGCGTCATTCCGAAGGAATGCGAAACTCGAATTCGGGACGGTCCCACGGCACGGCGGGCGGGTTCGCGAGCGCGGTCCCGGTCCGCACCGCACCAACGCGGTGGTAGAAGTCCTCGGCGGGACGATGCGACACGACCTTGACACGGTCGAGCCCGGCGGCACGGGCCTCGGACTGCATGTGCGCCACGAGCAGCCGTCCAATACCCCGTCCTTGCGCTTCGTCGGCGACGAACAGCAGGTCGAGCTCCGGTGGAGCGAGGACGAGCGAGTAGAACCCGAGGACCCGGCCTCCATGCTCGTCGGCGCCGACGGCCACAAAGGCGCGGTGGGCTTCGATGTAATCAGGACCGACCCGGTAGCCCGCGACTGCGGCTGCGTACTTACCCTCGTAGGCGCCTGAGCCACGCACGAGCCGCGTGAGCCGTTTGGCATCCCGCGCGACGGCCCTCCGTATCGTGATCGGCTGGCTGATCGGGGAAGTGCGTGAACTCATCGGGAGAGTATTTCGCACCGGGGAGTGCCTTCGTACGGCGGGTCGGCTGCTCGGGTAGGCGTTCCTGCACCGCTCCCGGGCACCTACCTGCGGCCCAGCGTCCTCGTGGTCGATGAGGTCGGCTACCAGCCCCTCGAACGCGCCGAGGCGAACCTGGTCCTCCAGGTGATCTCCAAGCGCTACGAGAAGGGTTCCATCATCCTGACCTCGAACAAGACCTTCGAGGTTATCGGCGACCAGGGCTGCCGAGCTGATCTTGCGGCCGATGCGGATGTGGTCACCGGCACAAATCCCACCGCGAGGGAGCGAAAGGATCACTCGGGAATCAAGCCGCTGGATCCGGGCTCAGTTAGCCTCGCCGGGCTTGACCAGGCCGCTTTCGTAGGCGAAAACGACGGCCTGAGCTCGGTCTCGCAGCGAGAGTTTTTCGAAGATTCGGCTGACGTGCGTCTTGACGGTCTGTTCAGCCAGGAACAGGTCTGCCGCGATCTCGGTGTTCGATCGACCGCGGGCGACCAGGACGAGGACCTCGGTTTCCCGCGGAGTCAGCCCGTTGAGCCGGGTCGAGGCCGGAAGCGCGCGCGGGCGGCTGCGGACGAAGCCCTCGATCAGCCGCCGGGTGACCGACGGCGCGAGGAGCGCGTCGCCGGCCGCGACGACCCGCACCGCTGCGATCAGGTCGGCGGGCGGGGCATCCTTGAGGAGGAAGCCGCTGGCCCCGGCGGCCAGCGCCTTATAGACGTAGTCGTCGATGTCGAAGGTCGTGAGCATCAGTACCCGAGGCCGGTGCTCGACGCCGCGTGGCGGGTTCATCAGGCGCCGGGTTGCCTCCAGACCGTCCAGGACCGGCATGCGCACATCCATGAGCACGACGTCGGGTCGTGAGCGATGGGCGAGCTCGACGCCCTCCTGACCGTTGGCTGCCTCGGCAACCACCTCGATGTCGGGCTGGGCGTTCAGCAATGCGGCGAAGCCCGCGCGGATCATGGCCTGGTCGTCTACAACGAGAACCTTGATGGTCATGGTGTTCCCGACAGGGGAAGGATGGCGGTGACGTGGAAGCCGCCGTCGGGAAGAGCCTGGGCGGTCAGTTCGCCGTCGAGCATGGCGACGCGTTCCCGCATCCCGACCAGGCCGTGTCCGCCCGCCCGGGTCTCCACGGGGTGCTGGGCTCCGGTCGCGCCGGAGTTGACCACGCCGATCCGTACAGCGCCGTCGACGTAGTCGATGCTGACGTGCGCGCGGGCGCCTGGAGCATGGCGCACCACGTTGCTCAACGCTTCCTGGACCAGGCGGTAGGCGGACAGCCCTACGACGGCAGGGAGTTCAGCACCGGTCGGCACATCATCAGCCACGACCAGACGGGCGTCGATGCCCGCGCGGCCGGTCGTCTCGATGAGAGTGGGGAGATCGGGCAGACCGGGCTGCGGGGTGTGCTCACCGTCGGGTGACTCCTCGCTGCGCAGCACGTGAAGCAGACGTCGCATCTCAGCCAGGGACCGTCGCGCCTCTGTGGCGATGGCCGCGAACTCCTCGGTGGCGGCCGCGGGGACATCGGGTATCCGATACGGCGCGCTGTCGGCCTGGACGGTGATCACCGACATGTGGTGCGCGACAACGTCGTGCAGTTCCCGGGCGATGCGCGCGCGCTCTGCCAGGAGTGTCGCCCGCGCCTGCTCGGCGACACTGATCTGCTCGGCGGTGGCGAGCCGGGCCTCGGCCTCGCCACGGCCGCGAACGGCATCAGCTGTGACCGCCGCAACCGCGAGGAACACGCTCATCGGGAGCAGTGCGATCCACCCGTCGTGGGTCGGGACCAGCACGATGAGCAGTGCCCCGGCTGCCAGCACCTCAAGCCACATCGCGAACGTGGCGCGACGCGAAGTCCGCAAGCCGACCACGGCGAGCACGACGGCAACGGTCAGCAGCGAGGTCACGGCCCATGGCCACGGTTCGGAACTGGAGTGGGGCCGGCTCAGCGCTGCCGTCGTAACCGCCGCCGTCAGCTCCGTCCACCAGGCGGTCCGGGGCCGACTGGACGCGAGGACGACCGGGGCGGCCCGGGCGACGGTCAACACCATCGCCGGGCCGTAGGCGAGGTTGTAATGCTGCTCCAGGTCCAAAGTTCCGATGAAGCAGACCCCAACGGCCAGGATCCACAGGGTTCGAAGTCCCCGCCGGCCGCCCGGGACGGACACCGACGGCCGGGCCAGGTCGTCCCACACTGCCTGCCGGCAGAAGGCCAGCAGGGACCGGAGCCGGAGGTCAGGAATGTGGATCTTCATCGGGGGACATGATACGTCCGGCCTCACAACTGGTGAATCCAGGCGATGACCAACGCGACCCCGCCGACGGAGGCCGCCGCCGTGGTGATGAAGGGTCCGAGCCCGACCTTGCGGCCCCATATCCAGCCCGCCAGGCGGGAGTGAAGGCACCCCAACAGCCACAGGGTGCCCACCCCGGCAACCGCTAACGGCACGCCGACGCCGAAGTGCGCCAGCCAGGCCCCACCGACGCTCGGACCGCCCCAGGAGTGGTTGTAAGGGCCGCGGTCGACCAGCGGGTAGAGGACCCCGCGAAGAACGAACAAGATCTCGACGCCCATGGGGATCAGCGCCAGCAGCCCGAGCGGCACGCACAACAGGGCATGTGTCAGGAGACGCGCCGCGCCAGGTCGGCCACTCGACGTCTGCGTTGCCAGGCCTTGCTCACCGGCCCGGGCCCACCACTCACACGCCCTGTCCGAACGCCCGACCGTAACCGCACCGACCGTGGCGACCGAGGCCGGAAGCAGCACTGCCGCGTACCCGACTCGCCGCGCGAATCCCGGACGAATGACCGCTGAGCCGGGCTCCGAAGTGTTGCCGAGGCGCTGCGAAGCCCTGAATGACATTGTCTTTTCCTCCACTCTCTGGTCGGCTCGCTACCGACGACCAGAAAGTTAGAACCAAGGCTCCATCCACCGCGTCACACCACAGTGCCAAACCGGCCCCCTACCCCCGTAGGGGGTCAGGGCGTCGTCCGCGCGAAGCGATCGCCCTTCACGCCGCTGGGACAGTCGCGGTCTGGTCGCGCTCAGCCCGGCTGATTCAACGCCCGGGTCAACTCGCGGTTGGCTGCCTGCGAGGCTTCCAGGTCCTCCAGAGCTTCGTCCAGCTTCAGCTTCGCATCGGCACTGTCCTGTTCGAGCTGGACGATCCGCTGCTGCAGTTTCTCCGTACTCTCGGGGGCACCGAGTCCAGCCTCACCGAAGACCGCTCGCCCATGAGCTGCGACAGCCGGCCCTCCAGCAAGGTGATGCGACCGGCCAGCCGGGCATTGCGCTCGTTCGCCGCAGCCAGGTCGACCATCAGCGAGGCCCATGAGACCCCGGCCCCACCGACCGCATCTGCGGCGGGGGCCCGCTCGGCGATGTGGACTTCGCTCAGCAGGTCACGGTGCCGGTAGAGGAAAGTGCGGTCCACCTTCGCCCGTCGGGCCACCGCTGTCACCGACACCTCCTCGCCGGCCTTTTGCAGGTCCCGCGGGGCCTGCTCGACGCGGGACCGTCGGCGTTCAGTGTCGGCCTGCCTGCCGTGGACCATCGCCTGCGTGCGGCGGGAGCCGGGGTTACTCATCGTCAGGGCCTTTCCGGTCGAACGTCCGGCACCGGTTGCCCGACGCGGGGCATACCGAGCATGACAGCCCGGCTCTTGCGGATCGTCACCATCGCCTGACGGCGTCGCCTCGGCCTTGGCCCACTCGTCCGCGGTAGTAAGCGCCGCGACGATCCGGTTGCGTCCAAGGAAGTGGGTGTACGGGTTCGACCTGATCCGGGGGTTTGCTCCGGCATCGGGATGGTGCCCGCATAGATGAACGGCCACCGGCTGATCTTCGAGGTGTCGAAGCTCGAAGGAGACCAGCACGATGACCGCACCTGACAGTGTGCCCTTGCATGCCCTTGCCGAGGACAACCTCGCCGCGGCGAGTCCCGATCTGCTGCGCGCGATGGTCAAGACGTTCGCCGACGCGCTCATGTCCGCGGAGGCCGACGCTCTCGGGCAGGTCAGCAAGGAGCGCGTCAACCACCGCAACGGCTACCGCCCACGCGAGTGGGACACCCGCGCAGTGTGCCTCCCCTCGTACCGTGGAGCCTGTGATTGCAAGGGAAGTTGGGGTTCATGGGGTCCAAGCAACGTACGTACGAGCCTGAGTTTCGTGAGGGTGCTGTACGCATCGTGATCGAGACCGGGAAGCCGATACCGGAGGTGGCCGGCGGACCGGCTGTTGAGCGACTTCAAGATGCCCGGGTCGTGGGCGCAGCGAACGCCTGCAAGGCTACGACTGTAGCCCTACAGGGTGTCCCATACAATGGGTGATCATGGATGCGACCACTCCGGCCCGAACGACCGCCCGGACCACGCCGCGAGGCCGCAACCCGCGCGGCCAGGGCGAACGGCTGCGCACCGAGATCGTCGACGCGGCGCTGCGGCTGCTGGAGGAACTCGCCGACGACCAGGCGCTGTCGATGCGGGCGGTCGCCCGCGAGGTCGGCATCGCCGCGACCTCGGTCTACATCCACTTCGCCGACCGCGACGCGCTGGTGCTGGCCGCGCTGGAGCACTGCTATGCGGACCTGCTGCGCGCGGTGGACAACGCGGAGTCGGGCACCGCCGACCCGGTGGCCGCGCTGCGTGCCCGAACGGCGCTGCTCGGCGCGTGGTCCCGCGAACACCCGGGTCTGTACAAGGTGCTACACGAAAGCACGCTCAACCGGCGCACCGACATGTCCTTCAAGGAGGAGATGGCCCAGCGCACGACCGCGGCGATCCGCCGCTGCATGGACGCCGGTCTGGCCCCGCAGGGCGAAGCGGAGACCGTCTGCCTGGATCTGCGCACGGCGGTCCATGGCGCGGTTTCGCTGCGTGTCAACCAACCCGATCTGCCCTGGCCCCACTCGAAGAACAGGTGGACCGGTTCTTGGTGAAACTGGTCGGTGTTCCGCCCGCGGAAGCGTGACGGCGGTCCGACGCAAGACGAAACGGCTCAGCGCCGCGCCACGGTAGCCGAACCCAGAAGGCCGGCTCCCGTGCCCCGCACACGACCTGACCTCACGTCAACCCCCGAAGGACTTCGAGCGCCGACCACTAAGACTGAGCCTTTTTCATCCTCGGCGGGGGCTCGAGAGGAGGGCGGCTACGACCAGGGGCTGACGAGGGTCGTGCCGATTTTGGGTTCATGTAGGAACAAGGCTGTCCTAGTTGATCCCTAGTGTCGTCACATCACGAAGTACCACAGGAGGGGACGACACCGATGGGTCAGACTGCACCCGAGGGCTACACCAGCGTTGCACCGTGGGTGGTCACCGACGACACCGGCGCACTGCTCGACTTCATCACCGGCGCGTTCGACGGCGAAGAGATTGCACGGGTGCCGGTCGAGGATGGCACCATCGGCCACGGCGAGATCCGAGTCGGCGACACGGTCGTGCTGGCCTTCGACCGACGGCCCGACTGGCCGGTGATGCCCTCGCTGTTGCGGGTCTATGTCCCGGACGCGGACGCCGCCATGGCCGCTGCTGTTGCGCACGGGGCACAAGTGGTCACCGGGGCTGCTGATAGTGCGTGGGGGGATCGTGGCGGCAGGGTGCGGGACCCGTTCGGCAACATTTGGTGGGTGATGAGCCGGGTCGAGCACATCGCACCGGACCTGGCCTGGCAGCGAATGTCCGAGCCGAAGTACGCCGAGGCGATGCGCACGGCCCAGGAGACCCTGGACGCCTCGCTCAGCGGTCGGGAGACAGGGGTGGCCAGCGCCCCGCAGCGCCCAAGCCACTGAGATCAACTTCCGACCTGGCTGCAAACGACGGGAGTTGAGGGCCGGCAGCAGTGCATAGACGCACCGAAGCTCCTGGTAGACGGTATCTCGACCGAGATCACCCGTGCCGCCAGGAGCTTCGCGTGCTTGCCTACCCATCATCAATAGATCTGTCCACCCGCACCCTGAGGTACCTGACCGGCCAACTCATCGCCCGGTGGCTGGAGATCGGCACACGCTGGCGGCGCCTGACAGCTGGCCGCCAGGCGCTCCTTGCACTGGCTCACCTGCGATGCGGCGACACCTACGCCCAGCTCGCCGCCGGATTCGGGATCGGGATCGGGATCGGGATCGCGACCGTCTACCGCTACGTCCGCGAGGCCGTCGACGTGCTGGCCGCCCTCGCGCCGGCCTTGACCGAGGCGATGAAAACGGCCTCGGCGAAGGCGTTCGTGATCCTGGACGGCACCCTGCTGCCGATCGACCGGATCGCTGCTGATACTCCGTACTGTTGAGTCGGCACGGAGCGCGGTGCCGGTGTTGCCACCGGTCCGTTTCTCCGTGCCGCTCGCCGAACCCGGCGTGCGACTCTCACCGCACCG
>NZ_JBIVBS010000046.1:0-14183 GCF_044746205.1 Streptomyces sp. NPDC086549
GCTACCTCACCCCGCTGGAGACCCGGCAGCGTCTGGATCAAGAACACGCCCTCGTAGCGTAAGCATCGAGTGTCCAAGATCACGGGGAAGCTTCACAGCGGCCAGTTACTGGCCAAACGACACGTCACCGACGACGCGGCCGGCTACAAGATCCTGCTGGACCTGCTCGCCGAGTACGGCTACACCGAAGAGACCCCGATCCCGGTGGCGATCGAGACCTCCCGCGGCCTGCTCGTCGCGGTGCTACGGACTGGCAAGCGGCGGGTCTTCGCGATCAACCCGATGGCCGCGGCCCGCTACCACGACCGACACAGCGTCTCGCGCAAGAAGTCCGACCCCGGCGATGCCCTGGTCCTGGCGAACGTCCTGCGGACCGACATGCACGCTCACCGGTCCCTGCCCGACGATTCCGACCTGGCCCGCGCCATCGCCGTCCTGGCCCGCGCCCAGCAGGACGCGACCTGGAACCGGCAGCAGATGTCCAACCAGCTTCGGTCTCTGTTGCGCGAGTACTACCCCGCCGCCCTGGACGCCTTCGCCGCCTGGACCAACGGCCTATGTCGGCCCGAAGCCCGCGAACTCCTCAAGCTGGCGCCCACCCCCGCCAAAGCCGCGCGACTGACCCGCGCCCAGATCACTGCCGCCCTCAAGCGGTCCGGCCGCAAGCGCGGCATCGAGGCCGACACCGAACGGCTCCGGGAAGCCCTGCGAGGTGACTGGGCCCGGCAGCTGCCGCTGGTCGAGGACGCACTCGGCAAGCAGATGGTGGCGCTCTTGATTCAGCTGGACGCTGCCTGCGCCGCTGCCGACGACCTCGCCAAGGCGGTGGAGGAGGCGTTCCCTCAGCACCCGGATGCTGACGTGATCCTCAGTTTCCCGGGACTCGGCGTCCAGCTCGGCGCCCGGGTGCTGGCCGAGATCGGGGACGACCACACCAGATTCGCCGACGCCCGGGGCCTGAAGGCGTACGCAGGTTCCTCGCCGATCACCCGTGCCTCCGGCAAGAAGTCCAGCATCACCCGCCGACGGGTGAAGAACGACCGGCTCAACCACGCCGGCTACCTATGGGCCTTCGCCGCGCTGACCGCGTCACCCGGAGCCAAGGTCCACTACCGCCGACGGCGTGACGAGCGTGGCGACTGGCACGCGTCCGCCCTGCGCAACCTCTTCAACCGCATGATCGGCCAGCTCTACCACTGTCTCCAGCACAGCCATCACTACGACGAGGCACTGGCATTTCCGCCTCCGTCGCAAGCTACCGAAACGGTCGCCGCATAGATCACGGCCGATCAGGCCACGGGAGGCTGCACCCAAGGCGCAAGACGTTCCCCAGCGGCCAACTCGCGCCAGTATCGGAAGACGGTGCCCTGGACGATGTCGAGCTGGTCGGCAGCGATCAGACAAGTGGCCCGATCCGGGCCGCCAGCGTCCGCTTCGAAGGCAAGGACGACAGGTGGTGTCTCCCCGACCTGGTCGGCGACCAGCCGCACCTCGTCCGGCGTCGGTGCACGGAAGACCGGATCGTGGAAGCTGGCCGGGCACCTGACCAGGACCGGGTCGGAGAAGACCAGTTCCAAGTGATGGGCATATGAGATGTCGTGCCCGGCACCCAGTCGCAACCGGCCAGCGTTCCACTCCACAACGTCCCAGTCCCACCAGGATCCCTCGGGAAGCTGGATCACCACATGGCCCTTGCTCATGCTCCGGACTCCGGGATGACCAGGCCGAATGTGCGCAATCGGGGAAGACAGATCCCCAAGCAGGCTTCCACCGATGCTGCGTCCGTCCGCACCAAGAGGTCCTCGCGGAACGGGGCTCCGCTCGCGACGAACGTCCACGGCTTCACGCCCTCGCGCATGCGCTCGGCGTCAGCCTTGAACAGGACCGTGACCCCCTGCTCGGCCAACGACTCCATGATCCGCACCACGTCCACCGAAGCTCCCTTGCGCCCGTAATCGAACAGTCAGCAAAGCTACACAGACATCAACGCCGCCCACTTGACGGCTTGGGACCGTGAGGCGTCTAGTCGCGCTGCTGAGTAGCGACCTCGCTGAGCTGCGACCGCGGCCAGGGCCCCCTCGAAGGTGGCGCCCACTACCTGTCAAGCGGGAAGCGATAGACGGTCGACTGCCTGGTATGGAAGCCGAGACGCTCATAGAGCCGGTTCGCTGCCGCACGATCCGGCCGGGAGGTTAGATCCACCGTCCGGGCTCCCGCCTCCCGGGCAATCCGCAAGGCCTCCCGGGTGAGAAGACCGGCAACTCCCTGGCCTCGCGCTGCACTGTCAACGACCACGTCTTCGATGCGGGCCCGCAAACCGGACGGCAGGGGAAACAGCACCAGAGTCAGAGTTCCGACGATCGTCTCGGACGTCCGTGCGACGAGCACCGTGTTGGCATCACTCGCCACCATCCGGTGGATCGCTTCGTGGTCGAGGGGTTTCGCCGTCGAGGACAGCTGCGGCAACAGCCGGCCGAAGGCGTCCACGAGTTCCGGGCTCGCTTCCCTGACGGTGTCTACACGGATGTCCATGCTGGGAGCCTATCCATCGCCCAGACAGCTGAGCCTGCTCCGGCCCGGGGACCTGCCGTCTGTCTCAACGAACCAAGTCCACGCGTCTCACCCAATCCAGTCCACGCAGGCCAGCGCCATGCGGACGACTGACTTCGATGAGACAGGACAGCATCTGCTGCAGCACGCGAACCTTCGGACGTGGAAGAAGCATTGTTGTCCGCGGACAACAAGTGCCTCGTGGCGGTCGCCGACTCCTTCTCGACTGCCGTCGTATCTGTCCGCTGTCATCCATTCGAGAGCCTGCTTGAAGGGTACGGGCGTTTGACAGCGAATCCAGTTGTTTCGGCTTCCTTCACCACCTGAAGCACCAACAGGACCGGGGCCCCCTGGAGACGGAGCCACCCAGTCCAAGCTCAACCGGACGGCGTGACCGAGGGCCACACGCCGAACCACTGCTCGGCGCCGTAGTCCTCGAACCGCTCCACCTCGGTGAACCCCAGCTTTGCCGCGAGGCGCATCGAGCGGTCGTTGGCAGTCTGGGTGCAGAGCACCACCGGTTCGCCAGGAAGCGTGTCGGCGAACCAGTCGAGTGCCGCTGCGCACGCCTCGGCGGCGTACCCGCGTCCCCACGCTTCCGGCAGGAACATGTAGCCGAGCTCGGCCTCCCCGGCATCCGGACGGACGTGCCCCGGACGCTCCGCGTCGCGCCGATCGAGCGTGAGCATGCCGATCATCGCTCCGTCGAGATCGATCACGAAAAAGCCAGGGCGCCGCCCGGGTATCTCAGGCGCCGTGCGCTCGAGCTCATCACGCGGCCGAGGGCCACCCACATAGGTGCCCACCTCTGGCGAGGCGAACAGCTCGATGAACGCCGCACGGTCCCGTGCCTCGGACTCACGGAGCACGAGCCGCTCGGTCCTTATCGGGGCAGGCGGCCAGGAGACGGTTCCGAGTTCAGCCATGGCGGGCAACCTATCGCACGCCCGTGAGAGTGATCCGAAAGAGAAGGCGCAGCCAGTGATCGCTCGAACGCAGATTGCTCAGGACTCCTGAGGGCGCCTTTCGCCGTGGCTCGCGCCGGGCGATCTATTCGCTGTGCACTGGCGAGAGGTGTCCGTAGGGTTCCGGCATGACCGACGAGAGCGAGCGTGCAGTGCAAGCAGTCATAGATGCAGAATTGCGACTGCTTGATCCTGAAGTGCGCGCTTCGGCAGCCCGCGTGTTGGAGCTTCTGGACTTGGAGTTCACCGAGTTCGGCGCGTCGGGACGTCGGTGGGGCGTGGAGTCCATCCTCACGGTTACGAGCGGCGGAACGGTGTCATCGGAGTCTCCGGTGAAGGTCAGCGAGATGTCCGGGGTCGTTCTTGCTCCCGGAATCGTTCATCTGACGTACTTCGCCGACAACCAGGGGCGCCGAGCCTGGCGAAGCTCCCTGTGGCGACTGACGGAGACGGGCCGGCGCCTGTACTTCCACCAGGCAACTCCTGTTCCGTCCGAGGCCGAGTAGCCATGCAGGTCACTGGCAGCGACGCTGTGCGGATTGCTTTCGAGACGATGGGCGGCGGGCTGCCGCTGGTGCTGTCTCACGGGCTTTTCGGAGACCGCACGACGTGGCGGTCGGCCGGCTATGTCGACGCCCTCGCCGACAGTCATCGCCTTGGCCTCATCGATGCCCGTGGCCAAGGGGGAAGCGACGCACCCCACGATGCGGAAAGCTACCGGATCGACCATCAAGTCGATGACGTCATCGCCGTACTCGACGAGCTGAACATCTCTCGGTGGCGTTCTGGGGAGCATCGATGGGCGGCATCATCGGCCTTAGAACTCCTAACAGAATGCTCCAACTCGCCTTGGAATACAGGTGCCTGATGGCGAGTTAACCTTCACATGAGAAGGGGTGAGCAGCTGCCGTGGATCGTGTCGGATGAGCTGTGGGCCCGGATCGAGCCGCTGCTGCCGGTTGTGCCGCGCCGCGCGGATCACCCGGGGCGCAGGCGTCTGGATGACCGGAAGGTGCTGTCGGGCATCCTGTTCGTGCTCTACACCGGCATTCCGTGGGAGTTCCTGCCCCAGGAGCTCGGCTTCGGCTCCGGCATGACCTGTTGGCGGCGCCTGCGCGACTGGAACGACGCGGGTGTGTGGCAGCGTCTGCACGAGTCGCTGCTGGCTGAGCTGCACGCTGCCGGCGCTCTGGACTGGTCGCGGGCGGTGATCGACGGCTCCCATGTGCGGGCCATGAAGGGCGGCCCAAAACCGGACCGAGCCCGGTCGACCGTGCCCGAACAGGCTCCAAGCATCATCTGATCACCGAAGCGCACGGCATCCCCCTGGCGGCATCGCTGACCGGCGGCAACCGCAACGACGTCACCCAGCTCATCCCGCTGATCGAGGCCATTCCGCCGGTGCGCGGCAGGCGCGGACGGCCTCGCCGACGGCCCGAGGCGCTGTATGCCGACCGGGGCTACGACCACGACAAGTACCGCAAGCAGGTCCGGGCGGTCGGGATCACCCCCGTCATCGCCCGCCGCGGCACCGAACACGGCTCAGGGCTGGGCGTCCACCGGTGGGTCGTCGAGCAGAGCTTCGCACTCCTGCACTGGTTCCGCCGGTTACGCATCCGCTGGGAGATACGCGACGACATCCACGAAGCCTTCCTCAGCCTGGCCTGCAGCATCATCTGCTGGCGACGACTGAGGAACCTCACACTTTGTTAGGAGTTCTTAGGCCGCTAGCTCGCCACCCTGAACGGCTGACCCGTCTCGTCGCTGGCGGAGCCCATGCTGGCCGGGTCGTCGCCGCTCGGGACGAAGTCCAGCAGGAAGCTGAGCTGTTCCGCGCTCAGGGGACCGCGCCTTCCATCGACATGCTGCAGCGTCAGGGACTTCTCCCGGATTGGATGCGTGCAGCGATGCTGGCAGCCGACCCGCAGGCGCTGGCGGCACTGACCGTCGCCCTCGCCAGCCGCGACGGCGCCCTGGATCAGCTCGCTCAGACCCCGGCGCCGGGGCTTCTGCCAGCGGGTGCCCGTGCCCGCCAGCTCAAGGCCATCTGCGGATGCACAGGGGGAGTGAAGACCAGTACCTTCCGGTACCGCGCCTGTCGATCTGCCCATTCTCCAGGAACCCGCTTGCGGGACATGCTTGGTTTGTTGTCCGCGGACAACAAACCTTCCGAGTCGGCGGGCTCTGGGCTGGTCGGCGTCGGTTCAGGTGTCCTGTCGCAACGAAGTTTGACGAGTCTCATCGAAGTTTGACTGGCAAAGGTTCGTCTCATCGGAGTTTGACCACCCCGGGGCGTGGGCCGTTGTCGGAGGTGGGGGCTAGGGTGCGCTGCCGTGGACGCTGCTGATCTTGACTACCGGGTCCGGACGTTGTCCGGCTGCATTCCGCCGCTGCTGGTCTCGCGGCTTCTTGAGCTCGGCCATGCGGTGGAGGTGGAGTTCCAGGCCGGGCGTGGGGAATGGTTCTGCGCGCGGGAGTGGGCGCGCCTGCTCGGCGGGCAGGGCCGACAGGCAGAGGCGCTGGAGACGCTCGCTCCTTATGTCGCGACGGGCTGGTGGCCGGCCACCCGGGCTGAAGCGGAGCTGCTGGAGGGCTGGGGGCGGGTGGAAGAGGCGATCGAGCGGACCCGGCCGTACGCGCAGGCGGGAGACCGGATGGCACTGGATTTCTTCGCACGTCTGCTGGCCCGCCACGACCGTGGCGGCGAGGCGTTCACGCTGCTGAGAGCCGGGATCGACGACTGGTTCCTCGCCGACTGTCTGGTCGACATCGCCGAGGGCGCGGGCCTGGATGAGGAGGCGGCGGCGTTGCTGGAGGGCCGGGTCGAGGCGGTCCCCGCTTGTGGCGATCCCGACTGCGACAACCGGCGGACCGAGCCGTTCAACGCCGTCGGACTGCTGGCCGCGATCCGGGAGCGGCAAGGCCGCGTCGAGGACGCGATCGCCCTACTGCACACCCGCAACACCACCTCCGTCAACGGCCGTGACCAGTTGGCCGACCTGCTGGCGAGGCACGACCGGATCGAGGAACTGCGCGCGTACGCGGCGGACGAGTACCACGGGCACGCCGCGCGGCGCCTTGCCGAGGTGCTGGAAGAGCGCGGTGACATGGAAGGCGCGATTGACGTGTACCGGCAGCCTGGCGACTCTCCAGCCCGCCGGTACAACGGTGGCGTGCTCCTGTCCGAGCTCCTGGCCCGGCACGGGCGGAGTGACGAGGCGATCGAGGTGATGCGCACACTCGCCGAATCGCCCGGCGGCGGGGAGGACTGGATAGTCGACACACTGTGCACTCTGTACGCCGACCACGGCCGCGCCCACGACGGCCTGGCCTACCTCGACGCCCTCAAGGCGCGCCGCGACGGTGAGGAGGAGTGGGACTTCTTCAGGATGAGGCTTCCGCTCATGGCCGCTTGCGGCCTGCTCCACGAAGCAATCGAGCAGGCGCGGGCGCATCCCGAGGGCAACACCTGGTACGCGGCCTGGAGCGTTTCCGACCTGCTGGCAGAGGCCGGCCGCACGGAGGAAGCCGTCGCCGTCCTCGAACAGTACTCACCCTTCAACAGTTCCCTCCTCGCCCGCCGCCTCATCGACCTCGGCCGCATCAAGGACGCGTAGGAGTTCTTCAAGAGCCGAGGACTAAACCGGCTGAACCAGTTTGGACTGGCACCTTCTCCACCGAACCCCCGTTCTGACACTGCTGACTCCGGGCCACACCCGCCGGTGAGAGACCACGGTCAAACTTCGTTGAGACTGGTCAAACTTCGCCCAGACGGGTCATCAGGGGAGGCGACTGCCTCTGCGGAGAACGAAGGTGTCTCTTCTCAGCGACGTTAGTCGCCGCAGATGCCGCTGACCTGGGTGGACTGGATTGGCTGAGACACCCGTCTCGGCCGGGGATGCCCCGCTCGTCGGGGACGCCCCGGCGGCGACGGCGAGCAATTCCGCCGCGCCAGCCGACAGCACCCGGACGAAGTCGGCCTGCTCGTCGGCCATCCAGCGTTCGGTGGCCACGCGGGCCGGCCATGCCGACATCGGTGTGGCCCGCCGAGCCGTCTGCTGGTCGCAGCCGTGTACTTCAGGATTGGTTTCCGAGTCGGAGCCTCAGCTGTTGGCCAGTGTGCGGTCGAGGAGGGGGAGCAGGCGGTCCTAGTGGCGCTGCAGTCCGGCGGGGTCGAAGGCGTCGGTGTCGGACATGGTGAACCCGTGGACGGTGCCGGGGTAGATCTCGGAGGTGTAGTCGACCTTCGCGGCGTCCAGGGCCTGGTTGAGCTCGCCGAGGGCCTCGGGTGTCAGGTCGCTTTCGGCGTGGCCGAAGTGGACCTGGGCGGTGATCTCGGCGAGGGTGTCGGGCCCGTCGGCGCCCACGGGGCCGTGGAATGCGGCGATGGCGGCCACCTGGCCGGGGTGGGCCGCGGCGGTGCGCATCGCCAGGAGGCTGCCTATGCAGTAGCCGGTCACCGCGACCGGTCCGGCGGCGACCTCGGGCTGGGTGGTGAGGAACCTGAGGTAGGCGTCGGCGTCGCTCAGTACGCGTTTGGCGGTGTGCGCCTCGATCAAGGGCATCAGCTGGGCCATGAGCGCGGGCCGGACCTCTTCTCCGATGTGCTCGGGAAGTTCGATCAGCGATGCCGGGCCGTGCCGGTAGAAGAGGTTGGGGACGAGGACGTAGTACCCGTGTCCGGCCAGTTCGCGGGCGATCTCCCGCAGCGCGGGCCGGATGCCGAAGCCGTCCGCGTACATCAGCACCCCTGGTGCCGCTCGCCGTGGTCGGGGAAGGCGGCGAAGGCGTCGGCCTGGCCGTCCGTGGTGGGAATCTGCAGCGTCTCGATGGGCATGAATTCTCCTGTCGTGGTTGATGTGTCGAGCCTGTGATCAACACGACGGAGGCGGAGCCCGCGCAGCAGCGCAAGATTCTCGATCGAACAGCGGGCCCGCGCCGGGCCGTACGGCGCTCAGAAGAGCACCGGGTCACCAATCCGTGTGTGACGCAATGCCGTCCCGGTAATCGTGGCCGCACAGCGTAGCCCACCGGACAAAAGCCGACGCCAGCACCCCAGTCCACAGTGCGGCTCACGAGAATGATGTCGGCCAACACCTCGCATCCTGAACCCGCAGCGTCGACGTACGACACCTCGACGTACAGCACCGCAAAATCCACGCCAGCTGAACAGCCACCCAGCCCTCCCCATGCGATCGCCTCGCGCGACCAGGCTCGCTGACACGAAAGCCAAAACGACTGAGTTCGCTGAGTAGACGCCTCGATTGGATGAGAACGGACAGAAGGGATGAGCCACCTTGGGCTGTCCTTGTGCGGACACCGTGGCGTTGTTGTCCGCGGACAACAAACTGGGCGACGAATCGGGCGCCGTTGACGGTTCGGGGGAGTTGTTGTCCGCGGACAACAGGAGGGTGGGACAACGCACCGGCGCCATCAGCCTCAATGGCGCAGATGCTCGGGAGACTCAGGAACCTCGGGCCAGCAATGACACGGACTCGTCCGGTCGCGAAGGCGGCAGCCAGCCCCGCGTTCTGCCGTATGGCGATGCTCCGTTTCTCGCCCTCCGCTTGCAGCGGAAGATGGAGCCGACCGTCTTCGCTCGTTTCGCCCGCACTCTCCCGACGCTGACGCCGACTTGTCGTCGCGGCTGCGGCGGGGAGAGGAGGCACGTCAGCGGAAGCCTGAAGCGTAGGAAACGTGGTGACCCTGCCGAACTCCGCCCACAAGGACGGAGGGGCTGGCTCGGCTCACCAAGCACGGCCCGCGCGACCGTAGACCGTGGTCCTCTAGACCTCGATAGCGCCTGTGGAGGAGAGCCCCTCGACGGCCGCGCCCGCATTGCCTAATGAGCCGGACTGGGGCATGGTGCGGTGTTCACGCCGCGTGCGATCCAGGCGAGCCACGCCGGACTCACCGATCGGCCACGTGCTTGCTCCATGGCCCACTCGCCGCGGACGCGCATGGCCTGTCTTCTGTCAGTGTGCGAGCAGTTCTGCCGCAGCCGCGTGGGCCGACCGCGATTCGTCACTGCAACCTGCCGGTTGGGCAGTGTGCTGCTCGATCTTCTTCAAAGCCCGCACCAACGCTTCCAGATAGGTGCCGAGGCTCACCATCTGCGTGGCAGTGTGACAACTCGGCAGCACCGCTTCAATCTGATCCAGCCAGAACTCGACGTCTTCGTCGTCTACAAATCCGCTACGACACCGGACCAAGCGCCGCGCGACGGGCACCAGCAGTGCGTGACGGCGGGAGGCTTCCTCCGCAGCCCGCCGTTCCGCTGCAGCCCTGATCTCGAGTTGACGCTCGGCTGCGAGGACGGCTTCCGGGGTGCGCCGCACAGCCTGGCCCTCCTGTGACGCAGCGGTGAGGGCGGCTGCTCGTAGTCGCGTCGCCTTGTTATAGGCCGCACTCGGAGTACTGACCGCGAGCGCCGGCATCAGGTCCGCCCACTCCGTTCCAGCAGACCGTGCGTCTTCCACGGCCTTGGCCTGGTGCAGGTCGACCTGTTCCCGGAGGTACTGCCACAGGGTCACACGCTTGACTGCTCCATCACGTTGCGCCTGGTCGTCCTTCAGAACACTGGCGTGTTTCTCCACGTACAGAAGCGCCCTGAAGAGCTCGGCGTCATCCGGCATTCGGTCGATGGAGGGATCTTCGGCCTCCTCGTGAAGCTGCCGCAATTCGCCAACGATGGCAGCGGCGTCGAGGTTGCCAACTCGCAGAGGCGTTCTGAGCAGCGGCTTCGTGGGTGAGAGTGACTTCCTGGTGCGACGCGGCATGGCGTCAAGTGTGCCTCGCTCGGGTCGATTCACATAATGTGAATCGACCCCACCTCTTTGCGTAGGGCCGAGAGACGTGGCTGAGCACTGTTGCGAATCGGCTTGCACGCGGCACCCCGGCCGACGTGCCGCGATGCCTTGAACTGGTGGATCAGACCAGTTGAACCCTCGCATTGTGATCCAGCCGTTGGGCTCACAGCCGGTCGGTCAATGCCGCGAGGTCCGAAGCAAAGCATCCGGCGAGATGCCGCGCTGCCCGTCATCTCCGTCCCTGATCTCGGCGCCAGAAGCGGGGCGCGAACCCTGCCCCCGGCCTCGGCGCCGACATACCTCTGTCACCCCTGCGGTCACAAGCGCAGCGGCAGAACTCCGAGCAACTTCGGGCCGGGAGCAGTACCCGCAGTCGGGCGAGTTCCGCTTAATTCACGTTGCTCCCCAAGGCCCTTGCCATTGTTCGCCGATGTTCGTCTTCGTCCGGGCGCACCCTGGCGAACACCGTCTTGACGAAGCTCGCTTGCACCAACTGCCACCCATACGCAGGGAGTCCGTCGTGACACGTTTCGCCCTGGTCCTCCTGGCCGCCGCCGTCGTGGTCCTCGCGGCGCTGATTGCCGCCGCTGGTGCGGGCAAACTGGCCCGCCTCGATGGGGCCACCTATCCCGCCGCCCTCATGCGCGCGGCCGCTGTCTTCGCCGCGGTCCTGACGCTCACGGCCTCTGTCACGGCCGCCCTCGCCCAGGTCCTGTCGTGAACTCGTTCGGGCGGGCCGCAGTATGAAGAGAGCCGCGGTACACCTGTGGACGGCCGGGGCTTGACCCTTCCCCGATGCAGCGGGCGACGTTGTTCTCTGGTGGAAGCCCAGAAGGCGACCGTCAACAACTCGACCTTCTGCAATCTCGCCTGTCTTCGCCAGGACTGGATGCTCATTTGGGGTCTGGGGCCGTCCTGCTGGCATACAGCCGCGCCGAAGTGCCTGTGTACTCAGGCGTGAGCGCCGAAGATGAACACGGTCAATCACCGTACGTGGGAGATGAACGAGTGCCTGATCGGCAAGGGCAGCGTGCAGCGCGCATCGAGCTGAACCAGAGGCTGAGCGATGGGCTGGCGCGAGCTGGCCTGACCAAGGCGGATCTTGCGGTCCAGGCACATCTGGGCCGGACTACTGTGCAGGCCGCCTTTCAGGCCGATGGGCCTGTCCCGTCAGCTCAGACGGTCAGTGCTCTGGCGAAGCGGCTGCGTTTGCCGGTCGGGGAACTGTTGCAGTTACGTCGCATTGCAGCTGGGGAAGTTGGTCGCGGGTCTGGAACTGATGATGGCCCGGGCAGACCGATCGGGGACTGGGATCCGCACGAACTTGAGGTCCACCCCGCCGGCTCTGCGCACATCGAAAATGCTCACAGCACAGGCACGGACAGGCCGCTGCCGGGCTACGTGCAACGCTCCCACGACCGCGTCCTCGCCCGCGCGGTCCGCGACGTCGAGCAGGGGCGCAGCAGGATCGTGATCCTGGTGGGATCGTCTTCGACCGGCAAGACGAGGGCCTGCTGGGAGGCAGTGCAACCACTCGCTGCTCGCGGGTGGCGTTTATGGCACCCGTTCGACCCCTCACGTGCCGAGGCCGCGCTTGCGGAGCTGGCTCGCGTGCAGCCTTGCACCGTGGTGTGGTTGAACGAGGCTCAGCACTACGTCGGTGCCCCCGGCAGTGGGCAGCGGATCGCGGCAGCACTTCATGGGCTGTTGACCCGTCCCGAATGCGGACCGGTCCTCATCCTGGGCACCATGTGGCCCGAATACGCCCATCTGTACACCGCCTTGCCCACTTTCGACCGCCTGGACCGGTACAGCCGGACACGGGAGCTTTCCGGATGCATGGTCACTGTTGCGGATAAATTCGACGATGGGGAGCTGGACAGGGTCGTCGCACTGGCACGCGACGGCGACCGGCTGCTGGCCGACACTCTGACGCGGGCCCGCGCCGATGGACGGGTGACGCAAGACCTTGCTGGAGCGCCTGAACTTCTGCGTCGCTACGAGCAAGCCGCACCGGCTTCGAGGGCTGTGCTGGAGGTGGCGATGGACGCACGCCGGCTCGGCGTCAACCTTCACCTACCAGGTTCCTTCCTCACCAACGCAGCGACCGGCTACCTCAGCGACCACGACTACGACCGGCTCCCTGACGACTGGCCGAACGCCGCCTTCGACGACCTCGCCCGCCCCGTCCACGGCAAACAAGAACCCTTGCGCCGCGCCCACGTCCGCCCAGACCACCATCCTCCCGGGCTCCTCGCAGAGCCTGTGGCCCCAATCTCATCGGCAGAACCGGTGTTCCGGCTGGCTGACTACCTGGAACAACACGGCCGCGCCACACGCACTGGCGTGCGCCCGCCCGACTCGTTCTGGCATGCAGCGCACACTTGTCTCACGCGCCCTGACGACCTGCACGAACTCGCAAAGGCAGCAGGTTCTGTCGGGCAGCGCCAGTGGTCTTACCACCTCTTTTCTCGCGCCGCCGAGGCTGGCGACGCCAACGCGTGGTACGTCCTCGGGCTCAGGGCCCATATGGCCGGAGACGTGGGACAGGCCGAAACCCTCTACCAGCGGGCACTCGATGCCGGTGTTGCACTAGCCCTGTATGACTTGATGCGCCTACGGGAAGAGGCCGGAGATCGGACGGGTGCCGAGGCGGCGGCCCGCCGGGCGGCAGCGGACGGATACACCGAGGCGCTGTACGACCTGGCATGGCTGCGCGAACAGAACAACGACAGCACGAGCGCTGAAGCCCTCTACCAAGAAGCAGCCGAAGCCGGCGATCTCGCCGCTCTGCTTCACCTGGCACGCCTGCGGGACCGGGCCGGGGACCTGGCCAGCGCTGAGGCCCTCTACCAGCAGGCAGCCGAGACGGGCTACGGCCCTGCCCTGCATGACCTCACCCGGCTTCGGGAAGAGGCCGGAGATCGGACGGGTGCCGAGGCGGCGGCCCGCCGGGCGGCAGCGGACGGATACACCGAGGCGCTGTACGACCTGGCATGGCTGCGCGAACAGAACAACGACAGCACGAGCGCTGAAGCCCTCTACCAAGAAGCAGCCGAAGCGGGCGATCTCGCCGCTCGCACGCTTCCCAAGCGCGTTCCTCGTCATCGATGAACTGGATGAAGGCCCACTACGTTGCGAGCCTCGGTGCGCAAGTTGTTCGCCAGGACCAGGTCGCCACAAAGTTCGGACTCTGGGCATACTGATGCGGCGCCAGCTCGTGCCGTCGTCCTCCCTGGCCGCGTCGACAGTGGGAGATCCGGCAGGTTCTACACGCGGCGGTGCGCGTCTCCATGTTGGCTACGACGTCGTAATTCGGCCCCGGCATGACAACTCGAAGCGGCCCCGTTTCGTGAAGATCCATGACGGCTCGAAGCGCTCCCCGTGCCGACATGGGCCAGGTCTCTGCCGGAGCCGGAGAAAGCTGCCGATGCTCAAGTGGGAGCCGATTCCAGCCGCCCGGGTGGGGCCGCCGAACGACGTCGCAGTCAATGACGTGTACGCAGGTGAGGGCCGGTTGGGCCTGGGCTGAGGGCCTTGTCCCACCGCGAGCCGGCGGGGATCATGACCGCGTGCAGCCCGAAGAGAAACTCCACGAACTACTCGCGCGCGCCGGCCTCACGGTCGTCGAGGAGGTGCCCCCGGGCGGCCTGTTCCCGCCGGAGGCTGGCTGGCGGATCGCGCGGGGTATCGCGGCGCCGGACGGCGTGGCCCGGGAAGCGCTCGATGCCGCGTGGTGGCGCCGTCTTTGCGATGTCGACGGCGAGTTCCTGGTGGCTGTCCTCAGGCACCGGATCGGCGGCAACGACTCCTGGTGGACCCGGGTCCGGCACGCCGGGAGCGGCGTGCCGGAGTTGAC
>NZ_JBIVBS010000047.1:0-12863 GCF_044746205.1 Streptomyces sp. NPDC086549
AGTACAGGCCCCACACTCTCGACGGCTTCATAGCCGGCACCGGCCTGACCCTCGACGACCCACCCTCACCCTGACGAGCTGAAGTCAGTAATGACGCGTTCTGCACCAGGTTGCGCCAGCGCTCCAGGAATCCTGGTGCACAACGCCGACACCGACGTCCTCGCGGGCCACACCGTCGAGGCGGGCACCGACATCCTGGTCTGCCCGTACCTGACCCACCGCGATCCCGAACTCTGGCCCGGCCCCGAGCACTTCGACCCCCGGCGCTTCCTCGCGCCTGGCGGACGGCCCGCCCACCCGGGCGCCTACTTCCCGTTCGGCATCGGCCCGCGTGCCTGCCTCGGCATGCAGTTCGCGCTCCGCGAGGCGACCGTGCTCCTCGAACACCTGCTTCCGTACACTCCGGCCTTCGACTCCGTCCCCGAGAAGGCGGAGCACGGCATCACCGTCCGCCCCGCCGGCCCCACCCTCGCGACCCTGCGCCCACCGCGTACCTGAGGCACCCCGTCGTCGCCGCGCACGGCGGCAAGGACGCCGACGAAGGCCGTGCGGCGCGTACGGCGCCTGGCCGCGTACAAGCGCCACGTCCGTGACGTGTACTGATCCTCTGTCGGCGACGGGCACGGTCCGGGCCTCCCGGCCGTCGAACCCCCGCACCCGCGACACGCGGGTCCCGCGCTCGCGACACGCACGGCCCAGAAGATCGCGCCCGTACTCTCGTGACCATGGTCGAGCATCGCATGGTCGAGGTGAACGGCGTCCGGCTGCACATCGCCGAGCAGGGCGACGGCCCGCTGGTGGTGCTTCTGCACGGCTTCCCCGAGTCATGGCACTCCTGGCACCGCCAGTTCGGCCCGCTGGCCGAGACCGGGTTCCGTGTGGTCGCTCCCGACCAGCGGGGCTACGGACGCAGCGACCGCCCCGCGGACGTCACGTCGTACACCATCCTCCACCTGGTCGGCGACGTGGTCGGGCTGATCCGGGCGCTGGGCGAGGAGAGGGCGTACGTGGTCGGGCACGACTGGGGCGCGCCGGTCGCCTGGCACACCGCGCTGCTGCGCCCCGACCTGGTGCTCGGGGTGGCGGGTCTGAGCGTGCCGCCCCCTTTCCGGGGGACGCAGCCGCCGCTGGTCGCCATGGAGGAGAGGTTTGGCGGTCGCTTCTACTGGAACTACTTCGCCCGGCCCGGTGTCGCCGACGCCGAGTTCGGACGGGACCCGCGGACCGCGTTGCGGAAGTTCTTCCACTGGGCCTCCGGCGACGCTCCCGGCTCCGGCGAGGACAGGCAGCCGCTGGTCGACCCCGAACGCGGCTGGCTCGCGACCATGCCGGAACCGGAGGCACAGCCCGAGTGGTTCACTGAGGAGGATCTCGACGCGCTGGCCGAGAGTTTCTCCGAGGGCTTCACCGGCGCCCTGAACTGGTACCGCAACCTGGACCGCAACTGGGAGCTGACCGCACCCTGGGATGGCGCGGTCGTCACCCCGCCCTCCCTCTACATCTACGGCGACCGCGACCTCGTCCCCGCCTTCCCCGGCACGCCCGAACTCATCGAGCGCCTGCCCCGGTTGATGCCCAGTCTGCGGCGCGAGCCGGTGAAGCTCGCCGGCTGCGGGCACTGGACCCAGCAGGAGCGTCCGGACGAGGTGAACGCGGCCCTCATCCCATTCCTCCGGTCCTGTACCTGAGGAGCAGCAGCCCGGCCGAGGCCGGAACGGTGAGCCCCGGTAGGCCGCTCGGCGCCTCCCCGTGAGAGCCGGCTCAGTAGCCGGCGGCGGGGGCCCAGGGCTTCTCGCGCCGGCCCAGCGGGCGCAGCCATGGCCGTGATCTGCGATCCGGAAATGCCCGATCGGCCCGGTGCCGGGGTGCGGGAGTGTCCGGAGGGCCCGCAGCTCTGTCGGCGCGCTCTTGGGTGTGGCGCCTTGGCCGGCCCTCGTTGGTTGATGTGTCAACCGTCACAGGGTGGCTGTTGCGCCAAAGGGCCTGGTCGAGGCGTTATGGCGAGCCCGGGCGTGGAGCGTCGCTGTCGCAGGCCTGCTCGTCGTCGCGGTGACGGGGGCGGCGGGAAACGGCTCGGCCGTGCGCTCGCCGGCCGTCGGTGACCAGGCCGTAGCCGTCGCGCGCTCATCGCCGACAAGAATTTGGCCACGGGGAGGCAGCTTCCGGGACTGATGACCGAGCACGCCGCCTCGCCAGGCCTGGCCGAAGTAGTGATCTACCTGCGAGCTGCCGGGCATTGCGCCGAGCCGGGCAGTGGCCGGACCTCTGATCAGCGTCTCCGACGGCACCCCTCGGGCCCGGTGACACCACCCCCCATGTCATCTGCTCGACAGGGGGCAACAGCCATGCCGGGCCCGGAGCCCAGTGGCCCTCTTGCTGGACCGCGAAGAAGATAACTGTGAGAGTTCTTCTGCTGGAGACGGTCGTCGGCGGTGCGGCGGGGACCGGCCAGGACCGCGATGAGAGCGATGACCGTGACGGCGCCCGCGGTCGGTCCGAGAAGCCGCGCGGTCACGAGGGCGAGGATCAGGCCGACGATCCTCGCCACCACGCTTTGCGCCGCTTTCCTCACCGACTCGTACACCGTGGAGGCATTGACCATCAGCACGGCTGTGGCGACGGCGAGGTAAGGCTGGTTCTGGGGGACCCACGGGGCGACGACCGCCCAGGTCAGCAGGGCAGCGATGACCGTCTTGACCCCGTGCACCACGTGATCGGCGTGCTTGCCTTGGATCCGGCGGGCGAGGGCGTGTACCGGTGCGGTGACGGGCATCGCCACACGCTCCACCACAATGGTTGAATCTTGCACGACATCGATAGTGGCACCGTCTGCCCTTTTTGGCCGTGACGTCGGCCACGGTCATCGATGAACGGTCCACCTGTGCGAACACCTCGGCGTGCCGCCGTCGCCGGACTGTGTGCGCCCACCCGGGGCGCGGGTCGCACTTCCTCTCAAAGAGGGTGTTTTATCTCATCCCATTAGTTTATTGTTCAACCATATTTGGGTTGCGTATGTTCCATAGCGCAGTGACACCGGTGGATTCCGCCGCTCGCAGTGATCAGACCGCCGGGCTGCCCAAGGAGGAAAGATCATGAAGAAGATCATGTCGCGTGTTGCGCGTGCGGGCGTTTCCGCGGCGCTCATCGGGGGCGCCCTTTGGACCGCCGGTGTTACCGCGACTGCGGCCCCGTCCCAGGCGGACGGGCACACCAAGGCGGTCGCCGGCGACAGCCGAAACCTCCCCGGTCACGGAAACCGGCCCAACGGCTCCGGGTACGCCGGTGCGCGGCGGGAAGCGCACGACCGCCCCGATCCCTGGATCGCAGGCCAGTTGGAGATCTTCGACCCGTGGATCAGCGACCAGCTGGCCATGTTCGCCCCCTGGATCAGCGACCAGCTGGCCATGTTTGTGTCCGCCGACGGCCATGGCCGGTGAGCCGTCACGGACAGGCTTGCTACGACGTTGGCGCGCCTGCGCACCTTCCGGCCGGGGCTTCCTGCCGCCGACCGCGTGAGGCCCCCGCGTCGGTCTGACCTACACGCCGCCACCGGCGACTGAGCACCGAATGCATCGGCGTGAAAGCCCGGCCCTGGATCAGCCGCCGTCGCGAGGGCCTTCGGAGTCGGCTGGGTCGACGTCCCCGACGGCCGCCGTCCGGCTGCGTGGCACGTCGGCGCTCGTCGCTCCTGTCCACGCCCGGGCGCGGCCCCGGCTCTGAAGGCCATGGGCGGACTCCTCCCGCCCGGGCAAGCCCGGACCTGGACCGTGTCGTGCAGGGACGGCTCCCGGTGATGCGCCCTTCGGGGGCGCCACGGCCGTCCCGCTCCGGCGCCGCCCGCTTGGGCCTACTTCCCCTAGTTCCTCCCGGCGTGACTGGTGGGGCCACCAACGGGGTGGCCCCTGTCGGCGTGCCGGGCGGCGCACACAGCGGCAGATCGGGGGTGATTCCGGTTGGGTGCAGATCCAATGAGGGTGCTGTCGTTCAGTCGGTGGGTATGACCTGGTCGCGGTAGCGCGTCTGGTGGTTGCGGATGAACTCCTGCTGCTGGTGCCACGCCCAGTAGGCGTCAAAGTCGCCGTTGGCGCGGACGGCACGCAGCTTGAGCACGGCTTCAGCTCCGGACAGGCCCCAGCGGGCGCCGGTGATGTCCAGGCGGTCTTTGACCAGGTGCCGGCATGCTCCCTCGATGATTCCGGTGGCGATCGGCCAGCCGCGCTCAAGGGCGGTGTCGTAGCGCAGGTGCTCGGCCTTGCCGGACAGGTAGTTCACGGCCTCGTCGATGCCCTTGCGCTGGGCGCCACGCAGTCCGGCCGCGTGGGCGGCTTCCTCGAGTGCGGCGGCGGTCTGCTGCACGCCGCCGCCCAGCAGGACGCGGGCGTGGTGGGCGACCCAGTTCTCGGCAGAGGCATCGCCGCTGCCGTGCAGGCACCACGACGCTCGCCACAGATATTCGAGCACGTGGATCAGGTCGACGATGATGTGGACGTCCACGCCACGCTGCTGTGCTTCGGCCTTGATGAGGTCGATCTGATGGCGGGCCCCGTCGACCAGGACGACCCAAGGACGGCGGTGGCCGGGGTCGCGGTGCTCCGCCTGATCGAACACGGCGGCCACCACCTGCGCGGCGGTGTCGTTCACCGAGCCGCACAACCACTTCGACCGGGCCTTCGGCCCCTGGCGGCGCTCGGGCGCCGCGCCGTGGGCGGCGTCGTCTTGCCGGTCGGGGTCGGCGATGATGTCGTCGACTGTGCGCGGCGCGGGTTCGACATCGTAGACGGCTCCCAGGGTGGCCATCCGTTTCCTGCCGTGCTTCTCGCCGGACGCCAGCCGGGTCTTCATCGCGTTGCCGCCCTTGGCCGCCGCGGCCTTCGCGGTGTCCTCACGCAGCGCTTCGGGCCTTATCACCACGCCCTTGCCGTCGACCGACAAGATCAGCGGTGTGATGTCGGTGCAGGGAGCCGGCACGAGGGCGTCGTAGAACGCGTCGATGTCCGCTGCGGCACTGACAGCGAGTTCCTGGACCTGCCGGTGCCCGATGCCGGAGCCGGTGACGGCGTTGATCCGCTCGCAGGCGTCGGCGAAGCTGCCGCGGGCGGACTCGATCGCGGCGAGCCTGGCCAGCCCGTGCGAGTGCATTCCGTCCGGCAGGTTCAGCACCGCGTCGGCCGGGTGCAGGTCCGCCACGCCGGTGCCGCGGTAGGCGATCCGGACCACGGTGACCTTGCCGAACACCGTGGCCAGTCTCCGGTGCCGGCCCCGCTCGATCCGGGAGCGCCCGACACCGGCGGCGTCCACGACCTCCCGACGCACCTCGTCCCTGGCCCGCAGCGTCAGGTGGTCCTGGAACAACTGCCGGGTGACCTCGCGTATCCGCGCCACCAGCAGATCCTCCAACTGCGCGTGCGTCATCACCGCCGCCTGAGGGGCCGCCAGCTCCGCACACGCCGCAGCGAACAGACCCGCCGAGGCGGCGAACTTGTCCTCACACTCCGCGAGCGCACCCCGGGCCGGCCCCACCACGCTCACCACCCCTGCTTCCTGCCGTCGACCTTGAACAGCCCGGACGAAGGCTCGGCCAGGATCCCGCGCTCCACCAGCCGCTTCAGCTTCGAACGCATCCCTTCGACATGCCGCGGCTCGGTCCCCAGACCCAGGTGCTGGCAGACCTCTTTGCAGCGCATCGCCGCCCCCGAGGTCGCGAACAAGGCGATGATCTCCCGGTACTCCGGCGACATCACCGTCACGTCCAGCTCTGCCTCGGCCTTCACCATCGCCACGGCGACTCCGCCGGCACCCCCGCCCGTGGCGTCCGTGCCCAGCACCGGAGAAGACGGTGCGGCCAGCACCTCCTCCACCGTCTCCCGCGCGATCTGCAACCGCGACAGCCGTTCCTCTGCCCGCGACAACTCCTCGGACAGACCAGCGATCTGCTCACGCAGCCGCTCGGCCTGGCTCAGCACCTCAGCCCGCCTGGCCTCCAACGCCTCTATCAACGACGGCACACCACACCCACCCTCGCTCAGCACCCCCGCGCCTCACGGCGGGCTCGACCCCAGCGACGGTAAAAGTCGGCACAACCGGCCACACCCCGAACCTCTGCGAATCACCCCAACGAGGCACCCCCAGAAGATCTGCACCCTAGTCAAATCACTGGGCTGGGCAAGCACTCACCAGCTGATGCGGAGGTAGGTCCGCCGCTTGAGCGCCGCCGTCCATCGCTGGGCTAGGAGTTGTGCTGGGCCGGTCTGGCCTGCTTGCGGCGTCGGAGATGTTCGCGTTGGGCTTGGGCGCGGGCGCATTCTCGGGTGCTGTACTTGATGCCGCTGGTGCGGTACTGGTCGTACTCGGCGCGGCCACGTTGACGTACGAAGTTCCGGCGGCAGGTTTCGTAGGAGCATTCGCGGATCGTGGCCTTCGCCACATCGACGACCTGCGCGCGCTCGCCGCCGACGACCCTGCATCTGGGAAAGGCCGACCAGGTACAGGAAGACGCCGGTCAGTTCCGAAGATCGTCTGCCACTGCCGATGCTTTGGTGCGCCTGGCGGGTGATTGGGCTGCTGGGGTTGACCTGTGGTGGTGGCGGATAGGTCTGTCGTTGTCGCGGTGGGCGGCGCTGGCTAGGGGAGGGGCGAGAGTGCGCTTCGAGGTGCGGGTTGAGCCGTTTGTGGGAGAGCTGCGGTCGTTGCAGGACTGGCTGCGGTCGGATCCGGAGGTGCGCCGATCTACGGCGGTTGAGGTGCGGGGGAGTAGGCCGGGGCCGGGGGAGATGGGCTCGGCGTTGGATGTGCTGGAGTTTGTTACGGGGAATGGGTGGAGCGCTGCGTCGTTTGTGCTGGCAGTGGCGTCGTGGCGGCAGACGCGCTCGCAGCGGCCGCGGGTGGAGATCCGCCGTGGGGACACGGTGATTGTTCTGACGGACTGTTCGCAGGAGGAGATTGAGCGGGCGACGGGTGCTCTGGACGCCCTCGAGGGTGAGGGCGAGGCGGGGCGGTGAGCGTGTTGCCTGATCCGGGGGCCTCGCGAGCGGTCCTGGTGGGCACGAGCCGCTACCGGCATCTTGAGCAGTTGCCCGCCGTCGCGAACAATGTCCACGCGCTCGCCGAGCTCCTGCGCGGTCCTCTGTTGCTGCAGTTGCCCGGCGAGCATGTGATCGTGGTGGAGGAGCCAGAGGCGGCGCATACCGTGGTGGGTGCGCTGCGGCGGGCGGCTGTGGAGGCCACGGACACGCTGATCGTGTATTTCGCCGGTCACGGACTGGTCGACGACCAGGACCAGCTCTCTTTAGGCCTGCCGCACAGCGAGGCCGGCCGTATTGAAACGGCCTTGCCGTATGACTGGTTGCGTCAGGTCCTGCTCAGGGACTCCCGGGCGGAGCGGCACGTGGTGATCCTGGATTGCTGTTACAGCGGTCGGGCGCTCGGCCGGATGAGCGGAGGGATGGGGCTGGCGGATCATGCGGTGGTGGAGGGCAGTTTCCTGCTGGCCGCCGCGGCCGAGACCCGCACGGCCAGCGCCCCGGTCGGGGACACCTACACGGCCTTCACCGGCGCGCTGCTTCAAACGCTGCGCGAGGGTATTCCTGGCGGTCCACCCTTGCTGGAGCTTGGGGCTGTCTACCGGCATCTGCGCGTGATGCTGGAGGCGCGAGGTCATCCGCTTCCGCAGTCCCGGGACCGCAACAGCGGCGCCCGACTCGCCTTGGGACGCAACCGAGTGCATCTACCCGCCGCATCCGCGTCCGTGGCTGCCCCACGCGACGCGGATGCAGGTGCGGGGGAGCGGCCGTGGCCGGACCCCGCTACACTCCGCACGGTCACCGGGTTTTTCACCGCGCTTGCTGAGGTTCGTGCGGTCAGCGGGCTGACACAGCAGGCAGTCAGCCAGCGTTCGGGCGGGCGAATTTCAACCGGAACGGTGGGGCGTCTGATCAACAGCGGCACGCTGCCGACCAGATGGCAGACAACCGGCGTCTACCTCGAGGCCTGTGGTGTGCCCGACGACCAAGTGACGCGGTGGCGGTCCGTGTGGGAACGCTTGCGTGCTGAGGCGGCGTCAGCGGCGCTGGCCGTGGACGCACCGGAACGAGCCGAGCCAGAGAAACGAACGCTGTGGAAGCGCGCCTTTCCTGTTCGCCGCAGACGAGGTCACTGACCAGGCTTGGCTGGGGCTGAACTGCTTGGCGAGTGAGGGTGGGGCGTCTTCCCTGTGGAGTCGGATGCGCCACCGAACAGAGTGTTCCATCCGGCGATGGCGAGAAGAGCAAGTACAACAATGAGGCCCACTGACGGCTTCTTCCACCGGCTGGATGCTGTGGACGGCTTCACGTAGTGCCCTGCCCGGTAGTAGCCCTTGCGCGTCTTCGCCACGCTGCAACCCCCCGCCTCGTGTGACTGCTGCTGGTCAGGAGTCTCGCAGTGATCGGACGGTGCTGTTTCGTGAACGGTTGAGCACGGCTGATTCTGCATGCTTGCGGCGTGCGGACTTCTACGTGGGCCTGGCCGTCACCGGGCGTGGGGGCTCGGTGGTGCAGAGACCCGCCCCACTTGATGGAACTCCAGCAGCGCGCGCGTGGTTTTCTGGCCGGTGGGCACCGGTGACTCCACCACCGTCGTGCTGGGCGACAACCTGGTCATGCAGGTCGACCTTCGCGACATGAAGCCGCCCACGAGGACGACGCGGTCGTGGCCGCGGTCATCGACCGGCCGGCCGAGACTCTGCCCCAGCAGCCCGGCGGCACGGCGCCCTACCTGGCCCTGTTCGCGCTCGCCCACGCGGACCCGGATCGCTGCTGCGGATTCGGGGACCTGCTGGAGAGCCCGATCCACATCGGCAAGATCTGGGCGACTCCCCGGCTGTGGCGCGAGCTCGACGAGGACACCCCCGATGTGCGAGGACGCCCAGATCTTCCAGAACGAGGTCGAACGCCGCGTGATGGCCCCCTCGAGGCCCTCAAGGCCAGCAAGCAACCCCAGAGCGGCGACCGGGTCCGCATGCAGGAGGGTTCGTGCTGGGGTGGGAGAATACGCGATATGCGGTTGAGATGGTGGCGGTCGACTGCGGTGGCATCGACCCGAACGGCGTCCACCGGTGTGTCTTTGCCCACGGGGCCTGTGCTTTCGGATGCGCCGCTCGCCGACGTGGGGATGGACCGCCTGGAGCGGAAGGGCTTCGCTCTGCGGTTGGCGCGGACGCTTGCCGAGCGCACCGGTGATCGTGGTTATGTCGTCGGCCTGTACGGCCGGTGGGGGGAAGGCAAGTCGACCGTCTTGAACTTCGTCCGGCACGGGCTTGCCTCGTACCCGGCTGAGCAGGTGACAGTTGTTGAGTTCAACCCGTGGTTCGACTCTGACGAGACCCACCTGTACGCGGAGTTCCTGCACGCGGTCGCTGCCGCGGTCGATGCCGACCTCGAGCGGAGATACGAGAAGGCGATTCGACGGGCAAGCCGCGCGAAGGGGTTCGTTGAGAGCGTCGGGCTGCCGAACAGCGTGAACAGCATCGTCAAGGTCTCCACACTGCTGGGCGCCGTTGGCGGGCTCGGGCAGCCGACACTTCGCGATTTCCACGACCGGCTGCGTGAGGTCTTGACACCTGTCGGCGCAGTCCCGCGCCGGGTCGTCGTTCTCATGGACGACATCGACCGCCTGGACGACGCGCAGATCTCCACCGTCTTCCGGATGGTGAAGCTGGCCGCCGACTTCCCCAACCTGTGTTTCCTCCTGGCTTTTGACCAGGACGTCGTCGCGGATGCCCTCGGTGCTCGCTACCGATCGCACGGGGCCGGGGGAGGCCGGGAGTTCCTGGAGAAGATCATCAACTCGCCGCTGCACCTTCCTCGGACGGATCCTTCGGTGGTCGCCCAAGTGCTGCGCGAGATGCTCGATCAGGTATTCGCGACCCACCGGGTGCTGTTGAACGAGTCGGACGAGCGCATGCGCCTGGACGACGCGTTGGAGGCGGCCGTCTGGCCGTGCGTGACATCACTGCGTCAGGGCAAGCGGCTTCTGGGTAAAGCCGACTTCGCCCTCCCGGTGATGGCGGGTGAGGTCAACCCGGTCGACCAGGTGCTGATGGAAGCCCTACAGCTCCTCTTCCCGGACTTGTACGCCTTCGCAGCAACCCACAAGCCGCTGCTGGTGCGTGCCGTGACCGCCGAGCAGGATCAGACCAGCCTACGAGGGAAACTGGATGAGGTCTGCCAGCCGCTCCGGCCGGAAGGACGCGAGCTGCTGCAGCGCCTATTTCCGCACCTTCAGGCCCTGGATAGCAACCGCCGGTTCACAGCAGCCGAGCAGGAACAGTGGATCCGCGCCCGGCGGGTGTGCTCCCCCAGCCACTTCGAGCGCTATTTCGCCTACGGCCTGCCCGTCGGCGACATCCTCGACAGCGAGATTACCGCCGTCATTCAGGCGGCCGCCCCGCGCAACACCGCCTTGCTGCGCGATCTCCTGGACGCCCATGACCCCGGACTGGTGATCCGAAAGCTCGCCGAGAACAGCGTCCAGATACCGGCCGATGCGGCCATGCGACTGGCTCGCGCTGTGGCCGGCACCCTCACCACTGCCACCGTGGACATCGCCTTTCAGGCCGGCAACCTGATCAGACGCCTGCTGGCAACGGTCGACGTCACTGCACGTCCCGAAGCCGCACAAGAACTCCTCGACGCCGCGTCTGCCCAGCTCGCAGCCACGGTGTTCACCTGGCTCGAGGCCCCGCACCACGATCTCGAACAAGGGCAGCCCCTCCTCAGCCAGGAGCACACGCAGCAGCTCGGACAACACCTCACTCAACGACTGCTCGCTTTGCCGGCAGATCAACTGATCATCCCGGGCAGCCAGGGCGACCTCATCGCCTATGGGGTGTGTCTGCGCCACCAACACGAGCGAGCCCAGCAGTACCTCACCACGGCCCTCCAGGACGATGCGGTCCTCCTGCAGCACATCCTCGCCCTGTACTTGGGCGGCCACCGAGTCTCCTTCGTCAGTGCGCTCACCCGCACTGGCTACCTGCGGCTGACGGAACTTCTGCCCGCCGAGAGCTGGCTGGCCCTGGTACGCCGCCACTTCCCCGCCGCCGAAAACACCCTGGCCGGCCTGCCCCAGAACGCGGCCGGACAGCCAGAGCTCCCCGCTGACTCGCCCGAGTATCCGGTCTTGGCTTTCCTCGCGGCCTACCAGGCCCTCGACACCCACGAGCCGCCCACACCCGCCACGGTCTTCGAACCCACTCCGGAGGCACCTGGTGAGTTCCGCAACTATTCCCCCCACCACCTCGCACAAGAGTCGGGGGACACGGTCCCCTTCGTGATACGCAGCGCTGTCGTTCTGCCCCGACAGTTGAACAACCGCCCAGGCCCACCCGTCTCCAACGACTCCGACCAGACGCGCATCAATGTCCTCACCCGCGTCGCGGACCAGGCAGGCCTGCGGCAAGCCTTGACCGCGCTGGTCGGCACCCCGCCCTGGGAGACAAGCACTATCCCCGGATGGACAGCAGAAGGCGGCTCGGGCCGAGAGGCAGCCAAACTGCTCTGCGCCACCTCCGACGACGCCAGCCCCGGGTTCTCCCTGGCCCTGCAGATGGAGATCGGTCGCGCCACACCATATGGCGGACTTACCGAAGAACCCGGAATCACCGCCACACTCGACCTCGTCCTACGACTACCCAAGGACCAGCGACGCCTGACCCTGGAGGAACTACGGGACCTGCTCATCGACGCCCTACAGCTCCACCGAGCCGTCAAAGGCGCCGCCACCCACTTCCTACCCGGGGAACCACAGACAGGAGCGGGCGTGCTGTGCATTACCAGCCCGACAGAATTTGGGCAGCTCATCGACATGGACGACTACGGCGCAACAAGCCGCCCCGGCCGAAACGAAATCCCCGTGCACTACCGCCTGCCCCTGCAGCCACCCCAGCAGCTGCCACTCCAGTTCGGAACGTCCGCCCCCAGCCCCGAGGCCGAACTCGCTGTTGAACTGATCAAGCGCAGCCTCCAATGGACGGGACGACAGAGCTACGCCCCCGCCCTTAACCAACTGCTCCGCACCGCGCCCCGCTGATTCATCTGATTGCGCGGCGCGCTCGCCCGCTGCGGCCACCCCGCAGCCGGCGCAGCGGGGCCTGCCGCTGGGTTAGGGGTTGGGCAGGGCCGGCTTGGCCTGCTTGCGGCGTCGGCGGTGTTCGCGTTGGGCTTGGGCGCGGGCGCATTCGCGGGTGCAGTATTTGATGCCGCTGGTGCGGTTCTGGCCGTACTCGGCGCGGCCGCGTTGGCGTACGAAATTGCGGCGGCCGGTTTCGTTGGCGCATTGGCGGATCGTGGCGTCTTCGGCGAGGTGGTTGTACAGCTGGAGGAAGACGACGGACAGGATGGTGGGGTAGCGGTCGTTCAGGCTGCCGATGCCGATGCTGAACGGCTTGAGCGCGGCGTTCAGCTCGCTCACCAGGTCGCCGATCTTCATGTCCAGAACGAGTTCGCGCAGGTGGTCCAGGTCGCGCGGCCATGCCTGCTCCCGATCTGAGTTGTCGGAACGCCACTCTGCCAGCCGTTCCTCACAGACATCGGGCCCGATGAGGGCGTCGAGTCCGCCCTCGCGTCGCAGGGCCAGCCAGGTGGTGATGGCCGCCTGTGCTTGTGTGACGTAGAGCGTGGCCAGTTCGCCATGCAGGCAGAATGTCCTGTGGCGCGGGTGTTCGCGCTCGGTGAGTTCCTTGAGGCGTTCGTACTCGTCTTCGTCCCAGCCACCGGTGTCGATGCTGCCGCCTAGGCCGTGTTTTGGAACTGAGCTCCGGACCGCGCCTCGTGCCGTGATGATCTTGGTGTGGGGCGTGGGGATCTTTCGGATGAGCAGTGGGCGGT
>NZ_JBIVBS010000048.1:0-11001 GCF_044746205.1 Streptomyces sp. NPDC086549
TGGTCCTCGGGCACTGCACAGCAAAACGCCCGCGCCACAGCGCGGGCAGGAACTGCGAACCACGACATCTGACAGCGACGTTACACTGCGACTCCGGTTCGTCACCAGTGTGTAAGTGCCATCGGGCCAGGCAGCGCCGCGACTTGGGCTGAGCCGTGCGGCCGCAAGGCCAGGCCGGAGCGGGGCTCCGAGCGTGTTCTCCAGCCGGGCTGTGGTGCGGATGTCCGGCAGGACTTCCCCGCGCCGTAGGCGGCTGATCATTGCGTGTGAGACGCCGGCTTGCTCACCGAGGACTCTGAGACTGATGTTCGCTCGCGCGATGGCTTCATCGAGTCCAGGGGCGAGGGCCTGGGCGTAGCACGCGCTGGGCGGAGCGGCCGCAGCCTGATCGGCCGTCGGTTAGGATCCGAACTCGACGTATGCCGCTCGTATTTGCGGTGGTGATGGCCATGAAGGTGCCAAGCGTCGTTAGTCTCTGGGTAGGCCTCATCGACCAAGTCGCGGCCATCCGGACCGTCTACGCAAAGGCTTTCAGTGCGCGTAACGGATCTCACCACTCGCACAACCTGGTCCTGATGGCGAGGTCGACACCAAGCACGTGCCCGGCATTGTCACTACATGCGGCGCGGCCACACGTGCGTGGGACGGCCGGACCAAGACCGTCCCACGCACGCCAAACCCCTGCTACACTCCCCACCCCTAGGCCGTTGACCAGCAGAGATGCAGAAGTCCGGCTGGAGTATCAGGGGAACAGGTCGATATCACAGGCGGGTTCCGTTGACGACCAGTGCCACGCCGATGTTGTCGCGCGTGGCTCGGGAGTACGGGCAGACCTGGTGGGTCGTCCTGACCAGTTCGACCGCCTGCTCGTCGGTGATCGAGGACAGCGAGATGTGCAACTCGACGCCGAGTTCAAAGCGGCCGCCGTCGACGGGGATCAGCGAGACGTGCGAGTCGATCAACGCGTCGTCCGCTTTTAACTTGCTGCGCTGGCCGACCAGGGCGAGCGTCGTGCCGAAGCAGGCGGCGTAACCGATCGCGAAGAGCTGTTCGGGGTTGACGCCCTCACCGTCCCCGCCCAGCTCCTTGGGCTGTCGCAGCTCCAGATCCAGCCGTCCGTCAGTCGTGCGCCCGTGGCCGTTCCTGCCTCCGGCGACGTGTGCCTGCGCCGTGTACAGCGCCTTGGTCATCGTGCAACTCCCTTCGTGGCTACTGAAATATGAACCTGCCACTTCAAAAATAAGAAGTCAACAGCGTACGATCACCAACCTCAAGACGACGGGAGGGCAGCTGGGACTGGACTCGGTCTGGGCGGACGACAGCCCCGTGACCAGACCACGCGCGGATCCGATCCTGCTGGCGCACCAACTCGCCACCCTCGACCGGCTGTCGGGAGGCCGCCTGATCGCGGGCATGGGCGGCGGGTTCCCGAACCCGAATACCCAGGCCCGGTTCACACCCACGCCCTGGACGGCCCGCACGACGTGATGCTGACCGATCCGAAGCCGCCCGCCCGGATACTCCTCGATGTTTGCGCTCTTCAAGAAGCGGAAGCGCGAAGTCTAGAATGACGAAGTGGAACAGCGGACCTACAACCAGTACTGCGCGACCGCGCGCACCCTCGACCTCATCGGCGAGCGCTGGACGCTGCTGCTGATCCGCGAACTTCTGACCGGACCCAAACGATACGGCGACCTGCAGGCCAGCCTGCGCGGCCTCGGCACCGGACTACTGGCCGCCCGTCTGAAACACCTGGAACGCGAGGGGCTGGCGCACAAGATCACGCTCCCCCCGCCGGCCCGGACCCCCGCATACGCCCTCACCGAGGCAGGCGAGGAACTCGGACCGGCGATCCTTGAACTGGCCCGGTGGGGCCTGAAGTGGGCTATGGGTGAACGACGCGCGAGCGAGACGTTCCACCCGGGGTGGGCGGTGCTCGGCCTGCGAGCCTCTTTCGACCCCGAGGCCGCCGTCGGCCTCCACGCGGTGTACGAATTCCGCATCGACGACGAATTGTTCCATGCCCGAATCGACGACGGGACGATCGAGGCGCTTCACGGGCCGGCCCAGCACCCCGACGCGATCGTCACGATCAGCCAGGAGGCCTTCCTCCGCCTGACCGGTCAGGGCCTCACGTTCGCGGAGGCCATCGAGACCGGTGCCGCGTCAGCATCTGGCGACGAGGAGGCCCTGCACAGGCTCAGGGGTTTGTTCCGCCTGCCGACCCCGCATGCCCGGAAGCTGGACCAGGCTTCTCCCTGATCGGGAGTCTCCACGCCGCATGCGGTGGTAGGTCTCGCTTGCTGATGTTCGGCGGTTGGTTTTCGGTGGTCGGTGTTCCGGTTTCAGAAGCCGGAAGGCGGAGCTGACGGCGCGGCGTCCGAAGGCGCCGAAGCTGGTGGCCGATGAGCGGCTGCGCGAATACGTGCAGGACCAGCTGGCCGGGGAGATCCGACGCTCGCACGACAGGCCAGCGAAGGGGCCGCAGGCGTCGCGGGGACCAGCGCCGTTCGGTGCATGCCCCCGTACGCTCACCGCTCACCTCACCCGGAAGACGCCGTGCGCACCCCGTTCCGCGTCGCTCATGACGTGCGTGACGAACGGATAGTTGCCGGCCTCCGGGAAGGACAGCTCGACGAATCCGCCCGAGGCGGGGGCGAGATCGAGGACCTGCGCGCCCCCGCTCTGCGCCCCTCCTTGTCTCAAGGCGTACGCACCCTCACGGAACACCGTGTCGAACTGGCCACCCACGACATGGAACGCGCTGGACTCGTTCGGCCCGGCCGCCAGCACCCAGATCCGCACGCGCTCACCGGGCTTGGCGGTCAGCGGGTCGTGATCGTACTGGTTGGCATAGCCGTTGAAGGCGACCATGTCGTAGTCCTTGGCGTTCACCTTGGCGGCATCGGCCGTACCGCCCTGCTTGCCGAGGTAGAACTCCGACTGGACCAGCACGTATTCCCGGTCCACCGTGGGCAGGTCAGGCGGGTCGATGATCACCGCGCCGAACATGCCGTTGGCGATGTGCAGGGACATCGGCATGGTCGAGCAGTGGTACATCCACATGCCACTGCGGGTGGCTGTGAACCGGTAAGTCAGGGACTCGCCGGGCTTGATGGTGCGCATCGGCCCGTTCGGCGCGAGCGATCCGGCGTGGAAGTCGACCGAGTGGCCGATCGATCCGTCGTTGACGAGGGTGATCTCGAAGGTGTCGCCGACGCGTCCGCGCAGCACAGGCCCGGGGGCCGTTCCGCCGAAGGTCCACAACTTCTGCCGTACGCCGGGGGCGACCTCCCTTGTCACCTCCTTCACGGTGATCGTCCTCTTGTGGATCTGGTGGGCGGCTCTGCCGGTCGCGGAAGGGAGTTGGGCGTCGCGGGCGGTGAAGCCGGCGGCCGGCTCGGCCATCAGGTCGAACGCGTCCGCGGCGGTGTCCTTCGTGGCCGCGGACGTGCCTTGGCCGCTGTGATCGTGGATGGTCCCGCTGCTGCCCGTGCCGGAGTCCGAGCCGGCCCCGGTGACGTGTACGGCGAAGACCATCCCCATCTGCCGGTGGCCGACCATGGAGCACCAGCCCTCCAGCTCGCGGCCGACAACTCCCGCGTCCAGCGTGCCCTTCTGTCCCGGACTGAGCCGGTCGGTGCGGGCGCCGGTCTCCAGCACCAGGTCGTGGGTGTCGGTACCGGTGTTGTGCAGGGTGATCACCAGGCGGTTTCCGGCGGGCACGTCGACGGAGGACGGCGAGAAGCGCATGTTGCGGATCGTCACCGCGACCGTGGTGGTACGGCCGGTCGGCGTCACCGCGCCACCGTCGGCGCTCGTGGCGGCGGACCGCTCCACGATCGGCAGCGACCGCACGTCAGCCGCCCCGCCGCCCGCGACGGCCAGCATCACGACCGCGAGCCCGAAGGCAACGCCACCGAGCACCCGGTGCGGTCGCGCCGGGACCTCGGCCGGAGCCGGAGCCGGATCTCCTGGCGCCGCCCCACGGCGATTGCGCATCCCCCGTACGACCGTCAGCACGAGCAGCACCAGGAAGAACAGCAGCATCACCAGCAGTAGCACTGAGCACGCCACCCGCACCATCGACGGTACGGGCAGCACGCACAGCAGCAGCGCGGCGTTGGTGATGGCCAGCCGGGCCGGCCAAGCCCGTTCTAGGGTCACGGTGGCGGCGCGTACGGCTGTGGGGCCGCCGCCCAGGACCACGGGGACGAGGAAGCTCAGCGCGCCGAGCAGTACTTGGGCGATCCAGCCGGCGGCGAGCGGCGCGGTCAGCAGCGACGTGTGCTCCCCCACCGTGATCCAGGAGGTCGTGGAGACAAGGATGCCGGTCAGAACGGTCAGCGAGCCGGCGAGCCATCCGCATGCCGCGGCCACCGACCACGCGGCGAAGGAACGCGGTGCCTTCGCCCGGGCCTCACGCAGCCAGGGCCGGCCCGCGACGACCAGCCCCGCGGCGTAGACGACCACGCCGGGGGCGGCCAGGGGCGGCGGGCCGAGCAGGGTGCCGGTGACGGTGACACCGAGCCCGGTGAGCAGGACGGGAAGGGCGGCGCGGCCCGCTCGTTCCGCACCGTCCGCCACCCGCGTGCGCAGCATCGTCGGCCACAGGGTGATGAGTGTTCCGGCGACGGTGAGGCCGACCCAGCCGAGCAGGTTGATCGTCTCGTGGGCGATGCGCAGCCGTTCGGGCAGATCACCGGCGAGACCACCGCGAGCCATGACGACTCCGAGAGCGGCACCCACGGGCAACAGCGCAGAGGCGGCCACGTAGTAGCGCACGGTCATGGAGAACCGGCCGGGCAGCGCCCGCCGCATCAGTCGTACCAGCCATACGGCGTGCACCGTGACCGCCGCCGCGACCAGGCATGCACCGGCCAGGACGACGTACCACCGCCCGAAGAGCATGCCGCCGATCACGCCGACGCCACCGGCGTTCAGGCAGACCAGGCGTAGTGCGGCGGGGGCACCCCGGTTCGCCTCGGGCAGCCGCAGGACGGAGGCGGCGAAGTGGCCCGACCAGATGACGATCGCGTTGGTGACCGCCCCGAGCAGCAGCACATGGACGAGCAGCCAGAAGGCGTGCGGCAGGAAGTGGTGGGCGGACCCGACCGCGGCGAAGAGGGCGAGCCAGACAACCACGACCGCGTTCACGCCCAGGTGCCAGCGGGCGCGCGCGGAGCGGCCCGGAGGCTTCGGGGCGGATCCACTCGCCGTGGAGTGAGACAGGTTCGTGGTCACCGGGGGGTCCTCGGATCGGAGGGTATTGACGCGGAGGCAGCGGCGGACGCGGTGGCGGAGGCCGCTGCCGACGCGCGCCGCGTGGCGATGACGGAGGCGGTGGCCGCCGATACGACGAAGAGCAGCACGGCGACGATGTTGAGCACCCCGCCGAGCTGCCACGCGCCTCGGACGTCCCGCAGGTCGCCGACCAGCACGCGCAGCGCCAGTGACAGGTGCAGCAGCCAGGCAGCCACCGCGAGCGCCGGGTGGTAGGGCAGAGGACGGCGCAGGACGGCGGGCAGGATCACCGGGGCGTGCGCCATGATCATCGACATCACGAAGCCCAGGAACACGGCGTGCACCACCGCGTCGTACCGCGTCCCCTCGGTGATCGGCCCGGTGAGCAGCCACAGGGTGCCGGCCAGGCCCAGCCAGGCGTACCCGGCGAGCAGGCACGCCGCGGTGAAGCGGGGCAGGCCGGTGGAGCGCAGCAGCCGGCGGGCGACGTCGTGCACGACGAGCCAGGCGACCAGGGAGAGCAGCGCGGCGCCGAGCAGCACGGTGCCGACCGCGGGCCAAAGCAGGGTGGCGACCACGCCTGTGGTGACCGCGCCGACGCTGCACAGGAACGTCTGTTCCGCCGAGGGCGCCAGGAAGGCCACCCGGGCGAGTTCCAGCCGCTCTCCCGCGATGGTCAGCACGAGGAAGGCCACCAGCCAGGGCAGCATGCCCGGCACGTCGATCCCGCCCAGCCACAGCAGCGCCGCACCCAGTGCCGGCACGGCGCCCGCGGCCTGGGCGAGCAGGGCGGCGCTCGGCTGCCTGCGCCAGAAGCGTACGTACAGCGCGACCAGCGTCGCGCATCCGGCGACGAGCAGCAGCCGGGGTACGACCAGGTCGACCGGACTGAGCAGCAACAGGCCCCCGGCGCCGAGGCAGCCGGGGGCCAGATAGGCCCAGGGGCGGCCCAGGGCGACGGCGCGCTCCAGCGCGACCAGCGTGCCGGCGAAGCCGAGCACCATGGACCCCGAGGACGCCGCGGCCGCCGAAGCCGTCGAGGCGCATCACACGCAGCTGGCGGGTGACCTGGCCGGACGGGTCGCCATGCTGATCGCGGCCGCGGACCGTGACCCGGCGGCGGCCGACCGGGTCCGTGCGGAACTGGTCACCTTCTGCGACCGCGACCTGCTGCCGCACGCGACCGCCGAGGAGGAGACCCTCTACCCCGTGGCCTACGACCTGCCGGCCGCCCGCCTCCTGATCGACGGCATGCTCGCCGAGCACCGCAGGCTCACCGCGCTCGTCGACGCGCTGCGCACCGCCGGTTCGGCTGTGCGGGCGGCGACCGACGGCCGGGCGCTCCAGGTGCTGTTCGAGGAGCACCTGCAGAAGGAGAACACCCTGATCCTGCCGCTGCTGGCCGGCGCCCCGGACATCTCCCTCGCTGGACTCCTGGCGGGCATGCACGACATCCTCGGCCACGAGCACGGTGATGCCGGTGAGGCGGCCACGTCAGGCGGTGGCTGCGGCGGCACCTGTGGCTGCGGAGGTTCGGACGAGACGGACGTGCCCGAGCTGGACGTACGCGACGTCCCCCACTCGCTGCGGCATGCCACGGTCTTCGGCGCAATCGCCGCGGTGCCCTCCGGGCGGGCGATGGTCCTGGTCGCGCCGCACGACCCGCTGCCCCTGCTGGGCCAGATCGAGGACCGTCACCCGGGCGCGTTCGCGGTGGAGTACCTCCAGCGCGGCCCGGAGGCGTGGCGCCTGCTGCTCACGCACCGCTGACCACGTTCCTGGGCCGCGCCGGCATGCTCGTCGAGCACGCTGGGAGCCTGTCCGTATCAGAACTCAGCCATTTTCCCGACCTCCAGTCCCGAAACGCCCCGCGCCTGACCCGCGCGGCCTCTTCAAACCAGGCCACCAGGCGCGGGCAGGCCCGGCAGGTAGCCACCGCGGAGTCCAGTTCGTGCGGGGCCTCATGCGAGGAGCGTTCCGCGCGGGAAAGTCGTGCGACTCGAGCGGGAGACGCCTGCTGGACACACCATGCTCATCGTCAATACGTCGCGACCGGGCAGAACCCCGGCGGGTTCGCGTCTCCAGCTCCCGATAAAATGGGTGAGTCGGGAACTTCCGCCTTGCAGCAGGGGTACCGAGCTGTCCACCCACTCAAGGCTGAGGCGGCCGACCGATCTGGAAGGGCACTGCTATGGCCGAACAGATCACGTATCGCCGAGTCTACGAGGAGACCTCGCCGAAGGACGGCAGGCGCGTGCTGGTTGACCGGGTCTGGCCCCGGGGCATGCGCAAGGAGGATGCGCATCTGGACGAGTGGCTGCGCGATGTCGCGCCGTCGAGCGAACTGCGCAAGTGGTACGGCCATGAGCCCGGCCGCTTCACCGAGTTCCGTCACCGCTACCTGGCGGAGCTGGGCGACGCCGGGCACCGCGAGGCGGCCCAACACCTGCGCGACCTGGCAGCGCACGACAAGCTCATGCTGCTGACCGCCACCAAGGACGTAGACCACAGTCAGGCCGCCGTCCTCGCCGAGTGGCTGGCCAAGGGCCGGTTACCATCACGCGGAACACCAACGGTGAAGGTCACCGTCATCCACACCAACTGGCCCATGGCAGAGCACCGCGGGGTATGAGCTGACCGTTCGGGCCTCATCGTCCTCGGGGTCCTGCGCCGTCCAAAGACAGTGACGAGGGATGACCATGCGAACGAACATCATCCGGCACGAGAGCATGATGGTGAGCTATGACGTGGTCAACGGCTGGACCGTGGTAGAGGTCGACGGTGAGGTGGACGCCCACATCGCCCCCATGATCCGCGAAGCGGTGATCAAACTCCTTGACGAGGGACACCGCCACTTCGTCCTGGACCTGGGCTTCGTCACGTTCATGGACTCGATGGGACTGGGCGCGATCGTGGCTATCACGAAACGCATCCGTGAACACAAGGGCTCGTTGCGTATCGCGTTCGTCTCCGGCCGGATGGTCCGGCTCTTCGAGCTCAGCGGCATGCGCGAGAGCTACGAGATCTACCCCACGGCAGCGGAAGCGGCGCAATCCGTTCCCCGGCCCGGCAGCCTGGCGCACTGGCCACATCCGTCCTCCGGCTGAGTAACCGCCGCTTCGCCGAGTCCGATATCAAGATGGCGGACAACCTGCGGTGGGTTCACGGGTGTGTGAGGGGTGCGGTCTCCTTCATGGCATGCAGGGCGAGGGGGAGTGGGCGTAGGCGCCGCCTGCGCGCATTTCGGCCGCGACCCAGATCGCTTCCATGATCTCCTGGGGGCTGGTGCCCTTGCGCTGGGCCGGGCGGGTGTGTCCACACCAAAGGGGTCACCTCAGGATGTCGTGCCGGCGGCACATCTCGGCGAAGGCGGCCGCACTGTGTTGCGCGCCATAGTTGGTGTGGAGAACGATGCCGTGGACCCGGCTGCCGCGGGTGGCCATGGCCATCTCGATGGCGTCGGTGACCAGCGAGGGGTGCATGTGGTCGGCGATTGACCGGCCCACCGCCTTCCTCGAGCAGATGTCGATCACCGTGGTGAGATGGAGCCACGTCGCGCCGACGGCTGTGTAGGTGATGTCGCCGCACCACTTGGAGTTCGGTGTGCCGGCGGTGAAGGCGCGCATCACCAGGTCCGGCGCGGGCGGTGCGGTCCCGTCTGCGATCGTCGTCCGCTTCTTCTTCATCATTCTTCCGCAGGTGCCGGCCGGCGATGTGGTTGATCCGCATCAGCCGGGTGACACGCTCGCGGTTGATCCTTCGCCCCCTCGCACGCAGCGGGTGGATCATGCTCCGACGCGACACGCTGTCGCCTTGTCACGCCGCTGGGCTGGAGCAAGCCCGCCTCGCCTGCGCGGACATCACTCAGGCGTGCAACCTCGCTGGTCCGACACCGCCGCGGCCACCTGCTCGGCGAGTGGATCCGCCAGGCCGAGCGGTGTGACCTGCCTTCGATCCGCTCCTTTGCCAGCTTCCTCCGGCAGGACTTCGACGCCGTCACTGCCGGCCTCACTCTTGCCTGCAGCTCAGGCGTCGTCGAAGGGCATGTCCGCAGAGTCAAGCTCCTGAAGGGGAGCATGTACGCGTACGTCGTTCTCCCCTCTTACTTCCTCTTACGAGCGCGGATTCTTCCGCATTATGGGAAGGAGAGGACGTCACGTTACAGGCAACCTGTGACCAGCACGGCGCAGCGGCGGTCCCAGGACATCTTCAACCTCGGCGGCCACCGTATCCAGCAGCTCCTGGCCGAACAGACACACCGTGGACTCCCAGGGGTGCCCGAAGCTGCCAGGCCGGAACTCCCCCGAGAGATAGACGTAGTAGTCGCCGTCGGGGTATGGGCTCAGCGGCCATGGTTCCTGTCCATGACCGCCGATACGATGCGGAGCAAAGGAGTAGGAGATGTGCTGCCAGTCGAGCGCGAACAGCCTGGCCTCCGGCTCGACGCTCGCAGTCAGCCCCTGCTCGACAACCGCGACAAAGCGGTCTAGACGCGTATGGCCCGGGTCTTCGTCCAGTGACGCCAGACTCCATGTGACGGAGTCAGCCAGCTCCTTGATGGCAGGCCACTTGGCCGGGTTCACGCTCGGACGGAATGCGAACTCCGCATAGAAGCGATCCCAGACACTTCGGTACTCGGCTTCCGCCAACTCGGTTACAGACTCGTACTTCACCCGCACGGATGATCGATCCAGCCCTACGTGACCCTTTCGATGTGTCTCCCTCACGAGATCGCTGACAGAACCTTGAACTGGCTCTGGCCGGAGTTCCGCGAATCCGCAGGTCGGACTCCCGGGACCGCCGCATGCGTCGGAAGCTCGCCGCAGGAAGGGGCCAGGCTGGAAGGGAGGTTGCCAGTCGCCCCAGTGCGTCTTGTGGCCGGGCGGGAGCCAGGATTCCGTTCCTCCTGGATGGGGCCACTGGCGGCCCACCCATTCACCCTCCGGGATCGTGCCTTCCCAGCCGTCGGTGCACCGGTCGGCCCAGGTCCGGCCCAGCATGACCGGCCGGGTCACCACGCCGATGGCGACCCCCTGGCAGAGCACCGCTTAGCGTTGAGGTCGACGTCCCGGTCATCCGGGACCGGCCGGACGTCGTCCTCCTTGTGGTGCCAGTTGACCGGGTTGTTTCGTCCTCCCGTCCAGGGCCGGGATGGTGTCCAGGAGCCCGTTGAACCGGATCGGCGCCCTCGTGTCGCAACGCGCCGATCAATGCGGTGAACTGATCCGGGCTCAGCCCGGCGAGTACGGCCATCGAGGGCGGCTCCGATGCCGTCACCAAAGGGCAGAGCTCAGGGAGTCTCGCTGTCTGCCTCTTGTGGTCGCATAAGGTCAAGGGCGTCGCCCCATGCGTCCAGCACCTCGTCGTGTCCGGCCTCTCGGGCCGCTGTCTCGACAAGGGCGAAGAGGTGCCGTTGGTGGGACACGTCACCGGTGGCCGAGATGCGGTCCACGGCACGGAGCAGTACGTCGGTGTCCCAGCCCGGCAGCGGGTGCCGGGCGAGTTCCCACTCCAGGTACTTGTTGTAGGGGCGGGGGCGGCGGTCGAGAGCGAAGATCAGCTCAAGCAGGAACCGGATGCTGTCGGCGGCGTCGAGACGAGCCGCGAGAGTCTGGCCGTCCCGGTGGTTCTTCACGGAGCGATAGAGCGAGTTGGCATAGGCATCTAGTGCCGCATCAGGGAACGTTTGCCCTGTTGTGATGTGACGCGCCGTCCGGATGCCGTGCCGGGCGGCGTGTCGTTGCCAGGCTGTGCGGG
>NZ_JBIVBS010000049.1:0-10976 GCF_044746205.1 Streptomyces sp. NPDC086549
ATCGGCATGACCGGGAGCCTTCCAGCTCACCCACCCCACCGCAAGGCTCACGAGGTAACTCAAGACGAGGCGAACGTTGCCTGATGCGGCACTAGTGATCGGCCGGCGGCCCCGGCTCGCCACGCTGTATGCCGACGTCGAATCCGCCCGCGGCAACAGCTTCCGCCCGGTCTGGCACATCACCGACCTGATCGAACAGAGCCGTCTGCCCCCCGCCCCCGCCCCCGGAATCGTCCTCTCGGACGACGGCCCAGACATGGATCTGCCGGCCCAGCAGATCCGCGCCGCCTGCAACAGCCACCGCGCAGGGCCGTCGACCTGGTCGCGCGCCCGCATCCCGGCCCCGTCTGCGACGGCTGCGGTACATCCCCCCCGTCCCGACCTTCATTCCCGTCTAGCCCCGTACTTCGCGGGTCAGCGATTCAGGTCTGTGGTGAGCCGAAGCACGATGGTTGTCACGAAGGCAGGCGTCTCGTCACCAGGACTTCGGGACAGACCATACCGGGCTATCCACCGGGGCTGCTGTGCTGCTCAGGAACGGGGCGGCGTCGACGATCGTCAGCGCTCAGAAGATGAAGGTACGGAACCGTATGGTCGGTGGTATCCGCTTGTCGGGCGGCTGGAGCGTGCATCGGCCGTCGGTGCGCTCGCGCAGGTACGCGTCAACGGCCGAGATCGGCGCCCCTGACACGAAGTACGGGTTGAGGGCGATCGGCGTGCCGTAGTAGATCAGATGGAGGGCGGCGGCCATCTGCTCCGGCGAGTGCTTGTCTATGTCCGCCGTACGGATCAGGTCGCGAAGTTCGGTCTTGGCCCTATGCGCTTCGAGGGGCCACTCGCGATGGACATAGGGCGGAAGGGGATGGATGCCGTCAATGATCGGAGAGTAAAGGCACCAGAGGAAACCAGTGTTGTCGGTGCCTTGCCGGTATCGGGTCTCCAGCATCGGCAACCAATCGACGTGCAGCGGGAAGTCGCCGGTGTATGCGGGGCTGTAGTCGAGGCCGGAGGCGGTCAGGCGCATCGCGGGAAGGGGATGCCTACGCCAGCGCAACCAGCTGACGATCCGCGCGATGTGCCGCTCCGCAAGCCACAGTGCCGGCAGACCGACCACGACCGCTGCGGCCACCCCTGCGTGCAGCACCGCCCCGGTGTGATGGCGTAGCAGCAGAGCGCTGGTCCACCCGTCGCCGACGACGAGCGCGAGGAACACCACGGCACCCAACGCATTCGGCCGGACGTCCCCGGCCGTGACGAACAGGGCCAGTTCGCCGGGCTCGGCGCAAGGTTGTTCGGTGGAGGGCGGCTCATCGTCTGCCATGGTTCGATGATGACATCCGCTGGCCCACCGAATACAGGCGTTGGCTCTTGGCCTCGCGCTTTGGTTGGGCTGAGGCGGCTGCGTGGCGCAGGCCGCTCGCATCGAAGCAAGTACTGCCCCGTCGGTGTGCGCGGGCAACCGCCAGGCGGTGGGTGTAGAGGCGACCGGTCCGAATACCTCGCTCTGGTCCCGCGGCACGGTCAGATCCGCCATCGCCTCACCGCCGTCGGTGAGCATCACCGCGAGATCGGTGGCGGTCCGACCTGGATCGTGCCCGGTGCCACGCGGTCGCAGCGGCCTGAGCGCAGTGGAGTAGGCGGTGGTCAGACCGGTGGCATCGGCGAGATCCGCCAGCAAACGTGCGCCCGCGTGCCCGACCACCCCCGAACCGTCAGTCGAGACGTGGAGCTTGGGACGAGAACCGGTACCTGCACTCAGAAAGCGTATTTCGCTTGGACCGACAGAACCCCTCGACAAAGTTCATCGTCCCAACTCAAAAGGCACTTTCGTATAGCCTCCCCGCTTCCGGCCTCATCTCAACCGAAACCGCGAGGCTAGTTGCCGAGGATCCGCTCCCACAGCAGCCCGTCCCGCCAGCTACCGTCGAGAAAGATCGAGGAGTGCGCGACACCGTACGGGCTGAACCCGTTGCGGCGCAGTACCCGCTGCGACGGCAGATTCTCCAGGTTGGTGGACGCCTCGGCGCGGTGCAACCCAAGTTCGTCCGTCATCACCCGGAGCGCAAGCCCGACGGCGCGCCCGGCGTGTCCTTGATTCTGGGCGACGCTGGCGATCCAGTATCCGACGGAGCCGCGGCGCAGGTGCGGCTGAGGCAGGATGCCTCCGACGGTGACCTGCCCGATCACCTGATCGTCGGCGAGCACCACGCCCGGCCAGACCGTGCCGGCCCGGTATCCGGCCAGCAGCCTGTCGATCCGCTCCGCCTGGCCCTCCGGGGTGAAGAAGTCGGCCGGTTGGGCTGGCTCCCACGGCCGGAAAGCTTCGACGTCCCGCGCCCGATGCGCGGCAATCGGGGCGGCGTCGGTAGGCTCGATCAGACGGATCCCGGTGCTGCTGCGCATGGGCAGATCCTCGTCGCGGAGCTTCGGATGAGACGGCGCCAGCCTATGCGAGGGTGCCCGCGCCGCCGCACCCGCGCCCGCCAGAGGATCGGTCCTCGGTGGACGACGCCGCCGCCGAGTCGTTCTTCGCCTCACTGAAGCGCGAGGTCCGGCCCGGCCGGCATGGCTGGCCGACCGAACGAGCCGCACGGCTCACGGTGTTCCGCCGGCTCGGCTTCTACAACCACCATCGCAGGCACTCCAGGATCGGCTACCTCGCACCGGTCGCCTTCGAACAGAGATCAACTACGCTGGCCGCCGCTGCATGACAACTGCTGTCCACGATCAAGGTGGAAGCCCCGCGTTCACGTCCACCGCGACCGGCGTCACGCCCGGGTCCTCACTCGACGGCTTCCGGGACAACGCCAGCACCCGGTGTCTGCGCTGGCTCGCCTCGGTGACCACCCGGCCGCCGACCATCCCGGTGGCCCCGAGCACGGCGATCGTCATGTGCTGCGTCATCGAACGTCTTCTCCTTGGCCGCGGTGTTCTTCCGTGCGGCCGGGCCGAGTTGCGCGGCCACCAACGCGGTCAGCGCCAGGGCGAAGCCCAGGGTCTGCGGCGGGCTCAACGACTCGCCCTGCGCGATTCCGATGACCGTTGCGACCAGCGGAGACAGCAGCACCAGCGGTGCGGACGCGGCGATCGGCAGTCTGCTGATCCCGCGGAACCAGAGCGCGTACGCGATCAGTCCGCCCATGCTGCCGAGCCACAGGTAGCCGCCGGCGGCGCCCGCGTCGATCCGCTGCGGCACCCCCTCGACAGCCAGGGTGAGGGGCAGCAACAGCAGTCCGCCGACGGTCAGTTGCCAGCCGGCCAGGGTCAGCGGGCCGACGCCTGCTGGCCGGCCCCAGCGTTTGGTGAGGACGACCCCGCCGGCCATGGTGGTCGTATGGCCCAGGCCGGCGAGCACACCGACGGCGTCCAGCCGGGCCTGCGGTCCGAGCACTACCAGGCCCACGCCGAGCACGCCCAGGAAGCCCCAGGCAAGCCGCCAGACCGTGGGCCGGTCGTGAAGCACCGCGAGGCCGAGACCGGCGACCAGCAGCGGCTGAGCGGCGCCGAGGGTGGCGGCGACACCGCCGGGGAGCCGTTCGGCGGCCACGAACAGCAGGGGCATGGCGCCGATGTTGAGGATGCCGAGGACCGCGGTCTTCCACCACCACTGTCCGCGCGGCAGCACCCGGGTGATCGCCAGCGCGAGCAGCCCGGCGGGCAGGGCCCGCATCAGGCCCGCGAACAGCGGATGCCCGGGTGGGAGCAGCCGCGTGGTCACCACATAGGTGGTGCCCCAGGACGCGGGAGCGAGCGCGGTCAGCAGGACGGTCGTCGCCTGCGCCTTGTTCCGATGCATGAGGGGAGTCTCGACCGGACATACTCATGATTCCAAAGCATGATTGTCATCGCAGCCATGAATGAGAATGATGGATGTGTGGACCTTCAGCAAATGCGCTACGTCGTCGCCGTCGCAGACACCCTCAACTTCACCCGTGCCGCGGAGCGCTGTCAGGTGGTGCAGTCCGCGCTGAGCCACCGGATCGCCGCGCTGGAACGGGAGGTTGGGGTCCGGCTGTTCGCCCGGTCGAGCCGCCGGGTCGAACTGACCGGCGCGGGCGCCGCGTTCCTCGTGGGCGCGCGCGAGTGCCTGGCCGCCGCCGACCGTGCGGTGGCCGACGCCGCGGCCGCGACCGGCGTGGTGCGCGGGCGGCTCGCCGTCGGAGTGATCGTGACCACAGCCGCCGTCGACGTACCGGAACTGTTGCAGCGGTACCGCGCCCGGCATCCGGACGTGCGTGTCGTCCTGCGGTCCGGGCGCAGCGACGAGCTGGCGGCGGCGATCCGGGCCGGGGAGCTGGACATCGCCTTTCTCGGCCTGCCGGAGGGTGAGCGGCCGGCCGGTCTGGAGACCGTCGTCCTCGATCACGACCGGCATGTGCTGGTGGTGCCGGCCGGGCACCGTCTGGCGGGCGCCTCCCGGGTCACGCTGGCGGAGATCACCGACGAGACGTTCGTGGACTTCGTGGCCGGGACGCCCGCCCGCGCCCAGTCCGACCGGGCGTTCGCGGCCGCGGGTAAGGTCCGCGACGTGGCGTACGAGGCGGGCGTGGTCGAGCTGATCATCCGGCTGGTCGCGCGCGGGCTCGGCGTCGCGCTGCTGCCGCAGGCGTTCATCCGCCCGCTCGCCGAGGATGATCCTCGACTGGCCCTGATCCCGGTGGCCGACGGGCCGCGCCGCCTGGAGTACCTGGCCTGGAGCCGCTTCAACCCCAGCCCGGCCACCCGCGCGATGCTCGACGTCCTCGGCGTCAGGCCGCCGTCGCCACGGTCCTAGCTAATAGGACTCCGTTGAGTCGTTCTGGTCTTGCTGCTTGGTGTCTGATGCGGGGCTTGGGCAGAGGCTGTCGGCAGGTGGTGCAGATGCCGGGCCAGCAGTTCAGCAGGTCCTGAAGAGTGTCGAGGATCTGGTAGAGGGTGAGTTGGGCGTGTGGGCTTTTGGGGCCAGTCGCTGCTCGGTGAGGAAGACATGGGCCGCGGTGACCAGGGTGACGTGGTGGTGCCAGCCCGGCCAGGAGCGGCCTTCGACGTGGTCCCGGCCCAGGCCGTGCTTGAGTTCGCGGTAGTCGTGCTCGATGCGCCAGCGGATCTTTGCCAGGCGGACCAGGTCGGCGATCGGGGTGTCGGCGGGCAGGTCGGACAGCCAGAACCGGGACGGTTTGTCCTCGTCGTGGGGCCATTCGGCCAGCAGTCGCACGTCGGGCAGGACGCCGTCCCACCGGCCGTGCCCGGCCGCTCCGGCTGCCTGGGCCAGCCCACGCGAGCGCACCCCGGCCGGCCTAACCCGCACCGTGAGGAAGTGGGAGGTGATCGGACCACGGGAGCCTTCCCGCCAGGTCATCTCCTGGAGGGCTTCCCGTCCGGCGGCCGCGGCCAGTTCCGCCACCGGCACCGGCGACTGCCGGTAACGGGGTACTGGCGGGCGGCCGTTGCCGGACCAGACGGGGGTCGACGGGCACCGCGTCATGCGGCTGGACGGTGATATCGCCGCGGATGCCGACCACGTACGCGATCCCCAACCCCGGCCTACCCAGTCGCGAGGAATGGGTCAGAACTGGCGGTACGCGTTCTCGCGAGGCTGCCGGGGGGACGCTCTGGAGGCTGAAGACCGTGCGCGGCCCTCCTCCAACTGCACCGGCGCGTGGGCCACCTGGGCTGGGTCACGGATCGCGATCACTGAGATGAATCAGGCCCGACCCCTTCTTGATGCCCCGGCGCCACAGGGCCATCTCCAGGGCGTCCAGCGAGAGATCGGTGCGCATGTGGGTCGCGAGCTGTCATCCCGCGATCGTCCGCGAGTAGATGCCAAGGACGAACGCGCCGTAGACCTGGCCGGACCAGTTCCGGACACAGGTCAGGTCGGCCAACCAGAGCTGGTTCGGCCGGGTCGCGGTGAATTGCCGGTTGACCAGGTCTGGCGGGCGCGGGGCGGCTGGCTCGGGCACAGTGGGCCGACGTCGCCGGCCGCGGATGACGCCCTCCAGGCCGTCCTCGCGCATCAGCCGCTCGATGGTGCAGCGGGCCGCAATGACTCCCTCGCGCCGCAGCCGGCGGTGGATCCTGCGGGCGCCATAGGTCTCGCCGGAGGCGACGGGCACTGCGCGGATCTTCGTCAGCAGCTGCTCGTCGGGCAGGCTCCGGGCGGACTTCGGCCGCCTGCGGCGGGCGTTGTATACCGAGACCGACGGGCCCAGCTCCCGGCAGGCCGACTCGTTTTCCTTTCGGAGTAGGGCGATCCCGGTCGTCTCGTCCGTGGTGAGCAAATCGAGCCGGTCGCCTTGATCGGCCTCCGCCTGGCGGACCCATTGCCGCAAGGCTTCCTTGTGGATGCCCAGATCCCGGGCGACATACGCAACCGGACGGCCCGAGGTCTGGACCTCGCGGACGGCTCGCTCACGCAGCTCGTCTGGGTACTTCCGTGGTGCGGGCGTCGGACCTGCGTTCTCCCATCCGCCGAGGTGATCACGCCTGGCTTCAGGTCCGATACAAAATCCGGTTCAGCTCACAGGGTTGGCGCAGTGCTTCCAAAGGTGGTTCCGAGCCCTGGCCGTGTTGCCATCCGTGGGGTGTCCGGCTCAGGCGCGGTGGCGGAGGGTGAGCGTCCAGGTGTCCACCGTGTAGCGGGTGGGCTCGTTTGCGTGTTGCTCGGCGACGATCGCGGCGACCCGGTCGCCGTCCCAGCGCAGTGCCCGTATCGTCCGTGCCCTCAGGTCTGCCGCGTCACCGCCGAGTTCGGTGAGGACTGTGCTGTCGAGCCGTCGGCCTACCGCGCGGACCGCTCCGCCGTCGAGGACCAGGATCGTGCCGTCGTGCAGGACCAGCGGCTTGGGCGGCTGCGGGTCGGACAGGCGCGGGCCGCGTTCCACGACGCCGCCGGGCAGCAGCCGGACGACCCGGCCGTCGGTCGGCGCATTGCGGTCGGTCTCGACGACGCGCACACCAGTGCCCACGACGTAGTGGCCGTAGGAGCGCCAGGTGTCGGTCTCGTTGCCGTCGCGGTCGTACTCCCAGGTGTCGAAGACGTCGTAGCCCTCCAGCCCGAGCACGAAGCGGCCGCCTCCACGCGCGGCGGCGCGCTCCCCGCGCAATTCGGCGACGAGCCGCCCGTCCGCGAGGTCGAGGAGCAGGGCCGGTCCGAGGATGCCCCAGGGCGTGTACTCCAGGGAGTCCGTGGTGACGAGCACTCGGTCACCGGACACATCGGCGGCGTTGGGCCGTCCCGCACAGCGGTGCATCCAGACGGTGCCGCCGGCGGCGTCGACGCAGCTGACCGACCCGACATCGCCGTGAATGCGCAGCTCGTCCCGGCGCGCCAGCGGCTCCTGCGGAAGCCTGACCCGCTCGTACGGCGGCTGCCCCACTGCGCGTCGGTGGTCCACCACGTCGGCGCTCCACGCGGTGGCGGTCCCGCTCGCGGCTTCCCCACTAGTCTCCCACCCCGGCATGCCCGCGATCGTAGTGCCACACGACGCCATTGCACGAGTTGTGTGGTGGGGGGAGGGGGCCGCCAATAAGCCACCGAACCAGCAAGCGGGCAGGGCCGTCGAGTTGTTCTCCTCGGCGTTGCTGTTGTTCTTGCCCTTGCAGGGCGGTCTTCGGCGCCATCGCTTATCTCCCGCTGTCCGGCGGGAAGTTCCTGTTTCTGGCCACGATCACCGACCTCTGTTCCCGACGCCTGGCTGGGTGGGCGATCACCGACAGCATGCGCGCCGAACGGGCCATCGATGCCCTGGCCGCCGCCGAGCGGTGCCCCGGCAGCCTTTCCGGCGCCGTCATGCACACCGACCACTTGAATCCACCGCCACGGGCATGGGACTGGGTCACAACGCCACGGCCCTGATCACAACCCGGGGCCCGGCTGACAGCACTCGGCCGGCCACCGCCATGGGCGCCCAACAGGGCACCCTCGCCGGCCTGTCAGGCATGGGCGACCTGGTGGCCACCTGTTCCTCCCCGCTCTCCCGCAACCGCACCTTCGGCACCCACCTCGGCCATGGCCTGAGCCTCACCGAGGCCGACGCCGAAACCCGGCAGATTACCGAGGGCGTCAAGTCGGCCGAGGCGATCCTCGACCTTGCTCGCACTTACGGCGTCGACATACAGATAACGACGGTGGTCAAGGCGGTGAGTGATCGCTGTCCACGGTCCGGAGCTAAAATCATTGGCCTGACACCGACCTGAGGAGGATGGCGAATTGGCCGCCGTGGTGCTCGTTCACGGCCTGTATCACCGTCCCGAACACTTTGCCGCGGTGGCAGAACGCTTGCGGACCGCAGGAACCGAGGTCGTCGTTCCCGAGCTCCACCGGGGCTCGTTGCCAGCTGACACCGTTGCGGTCCAGGCGGCCATCGATTCGCTACAGGAGCCTCCGATCGTGCTCGGTCACTCCTACGGCGGGTCAGTGATCACCGGGGTGCGCGGAGCGGGACACTTGGTCTATCTGGCGGCCTTCGTGCCGGATGTCGGCGAGAGCGCGGCTGGTCTGGGTGGGGCATCCCCACAGCTCCAGGACGCGGTCAACCCTGAGCCCGACGGCTCGACCAGCCTGCACCCCGACCGAGCTGTCGGCACCCTCTATGGCGACTGTCCCGAACCTCTCGCCGCCTGGGCGGTTGGCCTCCTGCGCGCGCAAGCCCCCGGCTGCGGGCGAGGAGTCCCAGAGCACCACAGCTGGAAGCACACTCCCTCCACCTACGTCGTCTGCACACAGGACCGGGCCATTGACCCGGGCCTGCAGCGGAAGATGGCCTCGCGCTGCACCGACGTACGCGAGTGGCAGACGGGCCACTCCCCGTTCGTAGGACAGCCTGATCTCATCGTTGAACTCCTGCAGGAACTGCTCGCCACCAACACCCCGCGCAGGCAAGATGACGGAGTCACAACCACTCGTTGAGGGCTGCGACGCGGACGGTCGCTGGCAGCGGACGGCGAGATTCTCATAGCGGGTGGCACCCGCTCCCGTTGTCGCCCGCATGCTCGGCTACCACGACGACACCACCGCCCACCTCGCCGCCGAGGCTGGCGGAACCTGGCGGCAGTATGCCCCAGGCAACCACACCCGCTGATCGCAAGCCCGCCAGGCGCCGTTTGACCTTACCGCTGGCGGCAGGGTTGAACGATGACCGGCATGGACAGCAGCACCGCACCCCAGATCAACACGATCGTCGCCGTCACCGGGGCCGGCACCGGGATCGGCCGGGCCACCGCCCGCGCCTTCGCCGCCGAGGGCGCCCACGTCCTCGCCATCGGCCGACGGGCCGAACCGCTGAACGAGACCGCCGCCGGGCACGATCGAATCACCCCGCTGGTTGCCGACATCACCGCTGACGGCGGGCCCGAGCTGATCGTCCGGACAGCGCTGGAGATGCACGGCCGGTTGGACGTGCTGGTCAACAATGCCGGCATTGTGCACAGCGGTGCTCTCGGCACGCTCACGCCGGAGATGATCGTGCCTCAGATCGCCACCAACCTGATCGCACCCATCCTGCTGGCCCAGGCGGCGCTGCCGTCTCTGGAGGCGTCCGGCGGGGTGATCGTCAACGTGAGTACGTCGGTGGGGCAGCGGGCCTGGCCGGGCAGCTCTGTCTACGCGGCAACCAAGACCGCGCTGGAGCTGCTGACCCGCAGCTGGGCGGTCGAGCTGGCACCTCGCGGCGTCCGGGTGGTGGCGGTCGCGCCCGGCGCGATCGACACCCCGATCGGCGAGCATCAGGGACTGACGCCTGAACGGATGGCCGCAGTACGGGAGTGGCAGTTGGCACACACCCCGCTGGGCCGGGTCGGCCGACCGGAGGAGGTGGCCTGGGCGATCACCCAACTTGCCGCGTCGGCCGCGGCGTTCGTCACCGGGGTAGTACTCCCGGTCGACGGCGGGGCGGTCGTCGCGTGATAGGAGTTGCAGGCGAGAGGGGGAGCGGGTGCAGATCGGTGAGCTGGCGAAGGCGACCGGGGCGACCGCCCGTGCGCTGCGGCACTACGAGCAGGCGGGGTTGATCTCCTCGGAGCGGGCCCCCAATGGTTACCGCATCTATGACGAGCGGGCGGTGGTACGAGTCCGCAACATCCGCTACCTCCTGGCCGCCGGGCTCACCTTGGACGACGTGCGGGTCTTCCTTCCGTGTCTGGATGGAGACGTGACCACGGCGCCGCCGTCCGACAAGGGCATCCGGGTCGCGGCAGAGCGACTGGCAGTCCTCACCGAACGCATCGCCGCCCAGACGGCGGTCCGGGACCGACTCCAGGCCGCACTGCGCCAGGCGACCAGTGATCGGATCCGGTCAGTGGCCTGACCGCCCGCCTCACTGCAGAAGCTCGGAGGACCCGAGTGTCTCCGAGCCCCCGGTGGCCACACACCGTGATCGCAGAGCCTCACTCAATAAGGAATACTCGACTTCCGATTACGCGAGGTTGTCAGTGGTGTCACCGCAGCTCCCTCCCCGTGCTCGTCTTGCGCTGGATCGCACCAGCTGGCCGCGTTCAGATCTCGGGCAGTCCGGAAGCGGCGCGGTCGGCGTCGATCAGGTCGCGAACGAGTTGGTGTGTGATAGCGGGTGGGCATGGTCTAGTGGTGAGGGGCATGGTCGATCAGGCGGTGTTGGCGCATGCGTTGTTCACGGGCCGCCGACTACCAGGGGCGCACCCTGTGGGCCGATGGTCTGCGGCTGGGACGGAAGCACGATGCGACCTCGGCTCGCGCTGCGGGTGTCGCCGGCTGCTTCCACCACTTCGGCCTGGTCGAAGTGCTACTCGACGACGGCTACCATCTCCGGCCCGGAAGAATCCGTGCCGCTGCGTTTGCGGACCCATGGACCAGAGACGAGACTCGACATGGGGGATGACGACGGAGGCACCGTCTGTCTTCCAGGTTGCTGGGGGAGGGCGGAACAATGAGATCGTTTCATCTTGAACTCGCAGGTCGGGTCTCTGGCGTGGGTGGAGATTGACTCGCTCGTGCTGGTCTAGGACGTGATCATTAGCAG
>NZ_JBIVBS010000050.1:0-10689 GCF_044746205.1 Streptomyces sp. NPDC086549
GACTCCGGCACCACACCCGCGACGCCAACCGTCCACTGATCACCCTCGGCATCATGTGATCAACCAGGACACATCACCTGAACGACGCGGCCCTGGGGCCTGCCGATCAATAACTCGTCGATCTTGGTGGGGATTACGGGAGGGCGGGGTCGTGCCCGGCGATCGCGGCGAGTTGTTGTGCCGTGGTCACGGTGAGGGCGCCGGCCGGGACCTTGTGCCCGAGCGCGGTGAGCACGGGGGTGACCTCCTGGAGGGTCGCGCCGATTCTGCTCTTGGCCAGGCTGGTCGCCTCGGCGAGAACGGCGTTCGTCATGGACCAGCGCCTCTTGAGGAGGAAGACAACAAGCTGGTCGGAGACGGAGAGCCGTCTACCGCCGGCGCCGGGGCCGCCGTCGGGGCGTTTCCCGGGCAGGAAGATCGGCGGGTGCTCGGCACACCAGGCTCGGTAGCGGACGGCGAGATCGTCAAAGGCGGCGGGCTCGAGTCCGGTGAGGCTGGGGTGCCGCAGCCAGGCAGGGAGCTTGTCCCCGGTGGGAAAGCGCCCGAACCCGGCGCTGGGCGGGGGCGGTTCGGGAGCGAGCGGTTCGGGGCGCAACGTGTAGTTCCACGTGCCGTGCCACTCGTGCGGCGTCAGGGGCAGGCGCTCCATGACGGTGTCGGGGACGGTGACGCCGGTGGGGTAGGCGCCGGGGTCGAGCTCGGCGTGCACGGACAGCCCGCTGTGTGTCGTGGTCGCTCCGATGGTGCTGACGACGACTTCGTGGCTGGTCAGGGGCCTGCCACGCCAGTTGATGCTGATCTGTGAGAACAGCCGGTGCTCTATTTTGTTCCACTTCGATGTTCCCGGCGGAAAGTGACAGACCGTCACATCAAGGCCCGACTCATAGGCGAAATCGGCGAGTTCCTTCTTCCAGGCACGCACACGGTAGCCGTTGGAGCCTCCGGCGTCGGCGGTGACCAGCAGACAGGAAGCGTGCGGGTAGCGGCGGCGCCCCTCACCGTCCCACCAGCGGCGCAATGTGGCCACCGCGAAGGCGGAGGTGTCCCCATCGCAGCCCACCGACACCCAGCCGGCATCCGCGCCGATGTCGTAGATCCCGTACGGCACCGCTTTCTGGGCGCCCTTCTCGGGGAAGTCGTGTGCGCGGACCTGCACCGGCTGCCCGGCGCGATGCCATTCGCGTCCGATGACCGCGTAGTTGCCCAGCGTCTCCTTCTTCTTGGCATCCACGCTGATGACCGGCTGCCCGTCGGCGAGGTACGCCGTGACCTGGTCGTTGATGTAGCGGAACTGGGCATCCCGGTCCGGATGCCGGGCCCCCTCGGTCGTCCTCGATGTGCCCTGCAGGGAGAAGCCCTCCGCCTTCAACAGCGCGGCCACCGTGTCCGAACCGACCCGGTGCCCCTGGCGCGTCAGCTCGGCCGCCAGATTCCGGGTGGACTTCACCGTCCACAGCAGCGGAGATTCCGGGTCGCCGCGCTGGTCCGGCTCGACCAGCGCCAGCAACGCGGGCACCAGCCCCGGATCGGCCTCCCGCAAGGGCTTCCGACCCGCGCCCGGTGCCCGGACCCGGCCAGCGGGCTCCTCCGCGTGCTCCAGCTCCCGCTTCCCGCGCGACACCGTGGACTCCGCCACCCCGGCCGCTCCCGCCACCCTGCGGATCCCGCCGTGACCCAGAACGCGGGCCACGGCACCCAGCGTCAGACGCTGCTGGCGCTCATCGAGATGCGGCAGCAACAGCCCGAACGCATCCACCAGCTCTGCCTTCGTCCCCTCCGACACCCCCGCATCCTACGACCCAACAGCCCACAAAAACCGAAGAGTTATTGATCGGCAGGCCCCTGGGCGTTACGGTCCGTCTTCAAACAGATCTTGCCCAGGAGTAGGTACGACAAGACCGCCACCTCTTACGAAGCAGCGGTCGGTCTGTTGTCGTTCCTACTCTGGGCGAGATCTATTGAGGACGGTCCCTAACGGCAGTACGCGCCGCGGCCAAATTCGACGTATCGCGCGTTGACGTTCGGTGCTTTGGTGCCGCCGATATAGCCGTAGCCCGTGGCGTCGAAGTACCTGCCGCACGGTGAGTTCCTGCGGACGGTGAAGTAGTCGCCGAAGCGGTTGTTGTCGGGGTTGTGCGTGGCTTCTGCTACTTTCCGGAAGACGAATCCGCCGGGTCCATTGCTGTACTTGTCCTTGATCCCCACCGCTGCGGTGACGGCCGGTCCGCCGCCTCCATTCCTGCCACCGACGGCGATGGCCAGGCCCTGGTCTCCAGAGTCGTTGACGCCGACGGCCGGCAGGCCCGCGCACTGGTCCGCGAAGGCGATGACAGGTTGTTGGACGAGCGTCAGGTCATTCGGGCGCTTCCCGAGGCGGAACTCGGCGCCGACGATGTGGGCGTTCGAGTGAGCGGCGTCAGAGTCTGTGGGCACCCAGACGTTCACTGCGTTCTTGCTGATGGCCGTCTGCACATTGAATCCCTCGATGCCTGCCGCGAATTCACCGGCCCAATCAGTGTTGTTCACCCCGCCCCGGCAGTCGGGGTCGCCGAAGGTCATGGCACCGACGTCGTGCAGGGTTGAGCCGACGGCCGTCGAGTTGTCGGGCCAGCTGAACACTCGCCACTGAGTGGGAGTGTTGACCCATGAGAAGTACATGACCTTCCCGGCGCCGCTCCCAGGGACCAAAACCCTCTGGTTGTCGCCGTTGGTGACGTTGATGGTGCGCCCAGAAGCGACGTGGCACGCGGCGAGCTGGTCAAGATTGAACCGACTCATCGCCGCACTCAGCCATCTTTCCTCTACCGTTGACCCTCGGTTGGCGCTGACGTACAGGAACTTCTTGCTGAGGCCCAGATGCGGGAAGTCAGCAAGCACGTCGGTTGCGGCCGGGTCGAGATCGATGTCGTAGTAGCAGTTATCCGGGGAGGGAATGCTACGCCTCACGAAAATGCGTACGATACTGTTTGTCATGTCCGTACGGTCGTTCACATAGAATGCGCTGTGGAACGTGACGTCCCGCGTCTGGTCGTAGACGACGTCGGTGTCACAGCATGGATACGGCGCTTCGGCTGGTCCCGCCGGGTATGGGGCCGCACAGGAGTACGTGGCCCCGCGGTCCGTGGAGAATTCCTGGTGTTGGAAGTTGCCGGTGTAGTAGACGTTTCGTCCATCGTTCGCGGCAGCCGGCTCGGCCAGTTTGGATGCTTGGCCACATGCGTCGCCAGTCGCAACGTAGTTGCGGTTGTTCCGCGCGATGACGAGAGCGTTCGAGGCGGTGGGGCCCTTCGCCCGGGACGAAACGTCCTCCACCCGGGATCCAGGTGCTGTAACCGGAGGCACTCCTCGTTGGCCGACTGACCGGGGGACTCGGGCGGCCATTCGCTGGCGCTTCTTGAACAATGCGTCCTGCATGGCCTGCTGCTGCTGGGACGTCAGGGGAGCCGCAGGCTTGAAGTCCTTCGCTAGGGTTGGCGTTGCCGAGGTAGGCGCCGACTCTTGGTACACCACGTGAGTCCCGTTGCTCGGGGCCGCCTGTGCCCCCGCAGAACCGGTCCAGGCCACGGGCAGCAGCATGGCCAAAGCCATCAGCCCGATGCGCCAGCGTCGTTTGAAAAGTGCCTGATACCTGGTGGTCATTTCACCAATCCTTTCGCTCGACAGGCTCCCCGGCGTCGGCGGGACGCTTTTCCGCCGACCGGCCGAAGCAGGGTAGGCCTTCGACCCGATGAGGATGTGTCGCGGTCGAAGGCTGCCGGATGTCGAGCAGTCGTGAGGATCGTGCAAGCACGTGCAGTTCCAGGACTACTGACACACTGTTCGGTTCTTGCTTCTCCACCCGTCCGGCGCATCCAGACGCGCGCGTTGGAAGCGGCCAACGAAGACTGACAACCAGGTAGGCAGTTCCGCTCACCCAAGTCCGAGGGTGAGCGGGACTCTGTCGTATCCGGCCCCTTCCGCATGACCCGCATGCGGCCTGGGTGGCTGGTCGCCCCCTGGCGTTGTTCGCACGGCTGATTGGTGGCTGGCCTGCGAGTGTGCTGTGTCCGCCCGCCTTGGCGATGAGTGGTTCGAGGCGTGGCCCCCGTGTCTGGGGCTTAAGGCAACCCTCAGGGCCGTTCAGCCTTGTTCATCCTCGTACTCTCGGCCGTCACCTGAACTGCTCTGGACGTCGTCGGACGAGAGTGAATGAGACGGAAACTGAGACGGGGCCGCCACCCGTCCATCGGTGCGGTAGTCCCTTTGGGGTGGCAGTTCAGAGGCATGGGCCGAAGCTCCGCGCTGCTCTTCGCGGGAGTGGACAGGCAGAAGGTCGTGAGGCATGGCAAGCGCGCCTGCTGGCCGCTGAGCAAGCCACCCTGAGCGACGGTGCGGCGGGGCCTCAGTGCGGACATGCCTGAAGCCCAACCGCTCGTAGTAGGAGTGCAGCGTTGCCTCCCCCGCCCGTCCGGTTCCGCGTACTGCGCGGCGCCGTACGGGCGGGGTTGCAGGGAGCCGGATCCCCCCGGTTCTACAACGGCGCGCGGCCCCGGTGCTCGAACACCGGGGCCGCTGTTTTGGGCCGTTCCCACCTGAGAGGAGCACGACCCCATGAAGTGCATCGTTGCTGGTCACGAAGCCGTTACCGCGTCGGAGTTCGCGGAGCCGGCGTGACCGCTGCTGGGTGCGCAGGGAGTCGGCTTCGGCCTGCGCGCGGCGGGCGTGTTCGTGCTCTCGGGCGGCCGCGGTGAGGCAGTACGGGGCCCACCACTGCTTGACGTCGACGGTGCGCGCCAGCGAGTCGGGGAGGACCGAGTAGGGGAGGTCGGCCAACATCAGCAGCAGGACCGGGTGCGGGGAAGCGAGGAACCACCGGGCGACGGTCCACCAGGCGGCCACGGCGGCGCGCCGCGCGGGGTAGGCGGCGCGGGCCTCCTTCTCCAAGCGGGCGGCTTCGGCCTGGTGGTGGGCGGCCGACCAGGTGAGGAAGCGCAGCAGGGCGGGGGTGTCGCGCTGCCGGGAAAGGGTCAGGATCTCCGGCAGGTCCTCGCGCTGCGCGACCTGGGCAGCGCAGGCGCGCAGGTCGGCGGTGAGCGTCGCTGCCGTCTTCTCGGGCGGCTCGTGTCCGTCGGCGGACGTCATCGGATACACGCTGACCTGGGGGCGGTCGGCGTAGTCGTCGGGATAGAGGGTCAGGCTGCCGTGGTAGCCGGTGCGGCTGCGGGTGAGCCGCGGGAGTGCGTCGTCGGGGGCGGTGGTCTGGTAGGCGTTGACGGGGCCGAGACAGGCGCGGACGGCGGTGAACTGGTCCCAGTGGTGGGGGTTGGTGGTGCCGGTGACGTGCACGCTGCCGCGCATCGCCCCGCCCAGCTCGAAGACGACGGCGTCGTCCTGGCGGGGGCCAGCCGTGGCACGCACGGTGCCGGCGGGCGTGTCGACGGTCAGGCTCGGGCTGGTCATGGGCTGCGGCTCCTCGGTTGCCGGATCGGTGAGCGGGGACGTGCCGCCCCGCGCTCGCCGAAGGGGAGGGCGCGGGCGTCGGGACGGCAGGTCTTCGGCCAGTGGCGCTCTGGCCGGGGCGGGCCGTCCGCCGCCCCAGGGGGAAAGGGGCGGCGCACGGCGTCTGTGGGCTACTCCTGCGGCGGCTTGTGACGGCGCAGGTTGTCCCGCTCGGTCAGGGACACTTCCTTGCCGCACGGGCATTCGCCGTAGCGGCGTCCGTGCAGGTGGAAGAACTTCGGTCCGGTGTTCTTGGCGTTGACCGTGCGGATGGTGCCGGGGACCGGGGCGGTGTTGGTGCAGTAGCCGTTGGCAGTGACGGCGGGGGTGTCAGCCACGGGGGCTCTCCTCGTCGGTGTCGGGGATGTGGGGCAGTTCCGGGGCGTCGTGGACCAGGCGCAGCGGCGCGATGACGTCGGGGTGGGGAATGACCGCCTCCTGGAGTTCGCGGCGGTCCATGGGGTGCAGCCATCCGTCCCGTACGTTCCAGCCGCAGGCGCGCGGGAACGGCTCGTCGGCGGTCGTGGCCACCAGGACGGCGCGCCGGATGGTGCTGTACTCCAGGGCGAACGTCAGCAGCGCGAAGAACCGGAGGTAGCCCTCCTCGGTGTGCTTCACCCGCAGCGGCGACGCCCCGACGGACAGAGTCAGGTCGGCGGTGACGATCGTGTCGTTGGTGCGCTCGGCCACGATGTTGAACTGGTGGCTGCCCTCGCCGAGTGCGACGAGTAGGGCGGTGAGCGCGTTCATGGCGCGGCCCATGGCGGCCGCCGTGGCGGCGTCATCGGGACGGATCAGCTCCGGGCGTGCGGGCATGCGGGCTCCCTGCGGCTGGCGTGGCGTGGGGGCTGCGCCCTGACCGGGGCGCAGCGGTGGTGATCAATTCCAGTTCTCGGGGGCGGTGCGGAACCGGGCCTTGAAGGCTGCGGCCTCCTCCTCGGTGGCGGGGCGCCAGTCGGCCGTCTGCTCCGCGAGCGAGCGGAACACGGTCGACTCGACGATTTCCCGGTGGTCGTCCGCGCTCCGGTAGGTGATGTGGAACCGGTCAACGGCCGTGATCTGCACGGTTGGCGCACCGTCCCGGTGGTGATCCCAGGAGATGTACTGACCTTCCGCGAACTGGGGCATGGGTTTTCCTCCGTACGTGACGGGGCGGTGAGCACCGGCGGCCGGCGCACGTGTCGTGTGGCGCGGCGGGGTATTCCTGGGCGCGCGGTCTGCTCCGCAGACACGTCGCGCTGCCGCTACGCGGCAGAGGACGGGGCGGGCGCGCTCCGCGCTCCCTGACGGGTGGGGGAGCGCTCCGCGCTCTGGGGCCGGGCGGGCACCCCCGGACGCTCGGGAGGGGTGCCCGCCCGGCGCTTGGGCGGGGCGTGGGGCCCGTGCGGGCCGGGCTCGGGGAGGTTCCCGGCCCGCACGGGGGTCTGTCAGCCGTGCGCGGCGGCTGTCGTCAGGGCGGGCAGGGCGAGCGCCTCCAGGGCGGCGGCCTGGTCGGCGTCGGTGAGGGTCTGCGCGGTCGACGTGATGGCCTGCATCACGCCCCCGGCAGTCATCTGACCGCCCCTCACGAAGTGGGCAAGGATCACGTCCTTGGCCTCGGCACCGATGCTGAGCGTCTTGGTGACGTGCTCGATGGTCTTGGTCGGCTCGTCCAGCGTCTTCCCGGCGGCGGCCTCCACCTGGCGCACCTTGGCCTCGACGTACTCCCGTGACAGGAACGTGCGGACGGCGTCGGCGGTCTTGGACGTGATCAGCTCCAGCGTCTTGCGCTGGGTCTGGCCGGACCAGGACAGAACGCCCTCGTCCTGCTTGCCTCCGAGGTGCACGGCGCGCATGACGTCCTTGGTCTCGGTCAGGCCGTTGCGGCACACCTGGATGACGGCGCGCGGGGTGATGGTGTACGCCCCGGAACCGACTTCGCTGTTGGTGATGACGAACCCTGCGGAGATCACGGGCAGTTCGTCACCGCTGCGTCCGTCGAACGGGGAGCGGTAGCCGCGCAGCAGCGCGGGGGCCTGGATGGCGACCGCTTCGGACTCGACGCGCACGTACATGCGCCGGTCGGTCAGGTCGCACCCCGTGACGCGGGTGGGGTGGCCGGACTGCTTCACCCCGTCCAGGGCGGCCAGCAGCATGTCGAAGTTGTCCATCAGCTTGTAGCTGTCGGACAGCAGCGCGCGGGCCACGCCCTCGGCGGGCGGCATGCCGGGGCCGCTGTCGCCCCGGAACGCACGGAGCATGAAACGGCGCTCCGGCTCCTCCCGCAGCCACGCGTTCACGTTCTCGTCCAGCAGCGGGACGTTCTCGGCGCGCATGCGGCGCAGGTAGGCGAGCGGGATACGGAGCTTGTCCGCAATCCCTTCGTCGGCCACGGCGGTGGGCCGGTAGATGCCGTCGACGTCCGTCACACCGTCCTCGGTGATCAGGGACTCCACGCCCTCGACGTGCACGTTTCCCTCACGGAAACGCAGGGCGGACGCGGGGGCGATCACGTCCAGCTTGCGCCGGCTCTGGTCCTCCAGGATCCGGACCAGGTCGGAGAGTTCGGCGTTGCGGGCACCGGTGGGGGCCACGTTCGTGGCGCGCTCGGCGAACTGCTGAGTCATGCGGTGTTCTCCCCTTCGTGTTGGCTTCTGCGGTTCGGGGGGCGGGGCCACCGCCCCCCGAACAACTACAATAATAGTGTGTATCGGAGGTGAGTAAACCCACCCCTGACCAGCACACTTAGCCCATGACGCGGAAAACTGGCAACGGCGTCAGGCTCGTGCGACGCGCACCCGTGACCACCGTTACGGGCGCAACGCCGCGCATCTCGCACAGGTCGTAGCGCATCTCCGGCTCCTCGCCGAACGGGTCGGCGTGCACGTGGATCGCGCACACCCACAACTCGCCGTGACGCTGGGTCACGCTGCCGTGATAGTCGACCTTCTGCCACAGCGCGGGCCCGGAGTACTGCGGAGGCGACACCCGCGCCATCAGCTCGGCGAACGCGCGCGTGACGGTCTCTCGGTCGACCGGGACACCCGCCACAGCCGGGGCGGTGTGACCCGTGCGCACCCCCATCGCCCAACCCAAGACGAAGAACGGCACCACCGCGTCCAACTGCCCTTCAGACACGCCCAGGGCGTCAGGGTCGCTCACGCTGCGCGCCAACTCCCGCAGCGCGTAACCGGCCTGCTCGTCCTCCGCCTGCGTCACCGGCTCGCCGGTCCGGCTCACAGTCTGCGTCTCTTCCATGATCCCTCCAGCCGGGGCCCGGGAGCTGCCAACGCCGCGGGCCCCACTCTGATTTGGGAGTGGCGGACTCGTTCAGCCACTCCGCCATTTCCCCTAGCGGCCGAAAATGGCCACGATGTATTCCGACCAGTGGTAGTGCTCGAAGAACGGGAGAGGCACGAGTGCCAACAGCCCGGCCAACAGGTAGTCATCGACCTTGGACCACGTACGGTAGGCCGCGTGGCTGACGCTCTTGCGCCACGTGATCTCGCACCCGAAAGCGCTCGGGTGGAATTCGCGGTGAATCCGCCCCAACTTCCCTCCAGGACGCGACGCGTGCACGTGGTGCACCCCGTCGGCGTGCTGGGCGATCCTCTCGAATTTCCGCGTCTGCCCGGCGGCTGCACCCGTCTGCACGCGTAGGGTGCGGCCCGTCTGGATTTCCTCGCCGGTCACACACGAAACGAGCTTCATGATCAGTTCCCCTTTTCCGATCACGTGGTGTGTGGCCCCCCGGGGGAAACAGCGGAAGCCTTCGGCTATTTCCCCCGGGGGAATTTTGCGGATTACTTCAGAAATCCGCGAGAGCTGAGGAATTCAGCCGTGATGTGCGCGACTCCGCGCGGCTTGTAGATCTGCGGGAAACGCCGCATCTCCACTTCGGTGCGCCCGGTCTCGTCCGGCTCCGGAAGCTGGTGAACCAGCCGGTAGGGACGGTCACCCGTCGGCATTTCCAGCACTACGGGGCCTTCCTTGGTCTCGAAGCGAATTCCCGTGTAATTCGCGTCGGAGTTGTGCACGATGCTCGCGCCCGCCCTCTGGCAGATCAGGGGCAGGAAGTTCGCGACCGTGCGGGCCTGAATTGCCAGACTGTTCATGGGTGCGTCCTTACCGCCGTGCACCCGACGGACGATCCCGTCAGAGATCTGGATCTCCACGTCTTCCCCTTCGTTGGACTTCTGCGGTTCCCGGGGGTCGCCTTCCCCAGTACTTCAAATAATAGTGGATATGATGGGGGAGGGGAAGACGCTGTTGCGCCCCGTGTTGCGCTCTGAGTTGCGCCTGATGTTGCGTCAGGTGTTGCGGTGGAGGTTGCGCGGCCTGGCGGCCGGCCTCCACATCACCCCAGGTCAACATCCTGCGGGCGCGTGGTCGGGGGCCTGACATCCCCTCTGCTGCCACTTTCCCGCGCCCGTTGGAGGACGAGTGAGGAATGGGGGCGGGGCGTGGGCGGGCGGCGGCCTCGGGGATCGGGTGCGGCCTGGGGTTCCGCTGCGCGTCGGCTCCGCCGCCGCGCTGGGCCGGTGTGGCCCGGGCCTGTCGGCTCCGGGGTGGCGGGATGGGTGAGGGTGCGGCTTCCCACCCGCCGGCGCGGCCTGGAGCTGACGGGCGTTGGGTCGCCCACGCTCGGCGCTGACTCTGGCCACAGGTTGCCGGAAAGACGCGATCAGGCGTACTCTCACCCGCGCATAACACAGTTGAGGACAAGGAGAATTGAAGGTAGATCAGATGAGGATCCCGGGAGAGATAATCCAATTCAAACGGATGATGTGTTCGGCCGAATGCCGGTGTCATGGAGATGACGTTTCCATTGACGCCGAAGTGACATTTTCGGCGATTTTCGAATTTGAGGGGCGACAGGGCAGATTTCCAGAATCTATCCGCGCTTCAGTTTGATGCACATGACTCGGACTTCCCCCATCCCGCCCGAGCAGCACCGCCCCTGTCTCCTAGGTGCAGCCCGAAGGGCTACAGCGGGGGAGCGGAGCGGACCCGTATTTAGGCCCGGAGCGAAGCGGAGGGCCATGCGGGGGCGCAGCCCCCGCTAGCTCCGGGAGCGCAGCGGACGGAGCGTCAACCCGATTGCGAAGCAGTCGGGTTGCGGGACAGCGGAGCGTCCCGCAGGCGTTCCCGCGCGCGCGGGAACGCAACCCCCGCGCGCAGCGCGGGGGTTCGCTTGCATCGCGCGCAGCGCGATGGGACCCGCTCCGCGGG
>NZ_JBIVBS010000051.1:0-10308 GCF_044746205.1 Streptomyces sp. NPDC086549
CCGAATCCTTTACCCGACAATAGGAACGGCCGCAGCCCCGCACAGTGGGCCGCGGCCGTTCTTTCCGATCTGTCCGTGGCAGGTCAGAGCGCGAGGCCGGTCAGGACCAGCACGCGCTGGTATGTGCAGTCGGGGCTTGGCCCCGGATTTTGGACACCCGAGACACTTGGATCTTGAGTCCAGGAGAACGGATGTCCCGTGGTCATGAAGCACTATCCGCCGGAGTTCAAGGCGGACACGGTCGCGTTGTACGAGTCGCGGCCGGAAGCGACGATCAGGTCGGTCGCCGCTGATCTGGGGGTGAACCCGGAGACTTGCGGAACGGGGTCCGGGCGGCCGGAGCGAGCCGGCCACGGGGACGCCGGGCGGCGGCGCCCGCCGAGCCGCCCACGGCGCTTGAGGCGGAGAACGCGGCCCTGCGCAAGAAGGCCCGTGAACTGGAGGAGGAACGCGAGATCCTGCGGAAGGCGGCGAAGTATCGGCGAGACGCGCTGGTGAACCGCGCGGGTGGGAGACCTCAGGCGTCCGGTCCAGGTGTCCGTGTTCGTCGCCGCGCCTGCGGGCGTCGGCGACGAACGCCAGGTGTGCGCGGAGCACGGTCAGGGTGTGCGGCGTCTTCAACGAGGCAGCGGTGGCTGAGGTGATCGGATACGGCGGCCGGCCCCGGAACGCGGGCAAGTCCCGCATCAGCCGGGCCCCTTCGCCCGTCAGGTATCAGGCGCGTGACCGGTTGGACTGCGGCAGCACCGTGTAGTCCACCAGGCCGTCACGGCGCAGCTTGTTCCGTGGCGTGGAGACGGTCTGCCGTGCCCTGCCGGGCCGTAGCAGGTCTTGGAGCTGGTTCGTGGTCGCGATCCGGTGCTGCCCCAGCACGGCCAGGAGCTGATGCGGCAGTGGCTCGACCTGACTTGGAGTATGACCGGACGACACGGTCTCGAAGGCGGTGGTCACCGGTATCCCTTCTGCAGCCGTACGGCCGGTGGGGTGGTGGGGGCGAGTTGGGCGAGGAGCTGGTTCACACGGCCCAGCTGGCCGGTGGCCCGGGTCGTGAGCTGGTCCAGGGGCTCGGCACCGGCCAAAGGGAGGGCGGCGCGCTCGAGCGCCGCCACCTGGCGGGGGCGTGCGTAGTCGGCGGACACCTTGTCGCGCTGTTGGCCTGCTCTTGGCGTCGGCATTCGGCCTCGGGCGCGGTCTGCCGCATCAGCTCCTGCATCGCGCTGTTGGGTCGGCGGCCACGGAACGACGAAGTGGCGCAGCCGTCCGTCGGCGTACTGCGCAGCCACGGTCACTGCCCACTCGCCGTCCTCGCGCTGCGCATGGCGGTCACCGATGCCAGCTTCGGCTGCACACCGGTGACCGGATCCGGCAGATCGACGTCCGGCGCGAGGGACTGCGCAAGCCGTGCCTGCGCACTTGTCTCGTCGTCCGTGCTGCTGCGCAACCAGACGCTGACGAAAAGCTGCGCATAGCCGCCCGGGGCGGCGGCGGTCGCCGCGGTGGGCACGGTGGTGGGCTTGGTCGCGGGGGCCGCCGCGACCGTGGTCGGGGTGGAGGTGACGGCGGCGCACAGGGCCATGGGGCCAGCTGCGATGACGGTCCAGACCGCTACGTGTGAGAGGCGTGCGCGGCGGCGGATCGCCTCCAGCCGGGCGCCGGCCGCTATCGGAGCAGCGGCCTCGCTCTGTGAGGTCTGCTTGCCAGGGGACATGGTCAAACTCCCAGGTCAGAATGGATGTTGCTGACCTTGAGAAAACCCGGCGATACCGACCCGACCACCGACCACGAACCCCCGACCATGGTCACGATGGGGACACGAAGTCCATGGTCGGGGTCATGGTCGGCCCGGCCACGAGCCCGACCACGGCAGCTGGACGGCTACGTTGCTGGATCGTGACCGATGGTCAGGGCTCGTGGCCGTCAGCCTGGTCGGGGTCGGCAGGTGAGCTGACGACATGGAACACACGCACGCCCGCGCGTCCAGGCCCGCCGGCCGCCTCACCTCGGCGGGCCGCGTGTGCTGCCCTGGCCACCGCACGCGGCCCGCTTCGGAGGTACGGCGGTGAGCCGCTTCGGGGCAGGCGTCAGCAGGGGTGTGATGGCGGCCGACCAGTTCACCCAGATCGCCAACGGGCTGTTCCGGGGCTCCCGGCTCTTCTGCAGGGCGAAGGGGGTCTTCGGGTGTGTCAGTACGCACAGGAACGGCTGGCGGGTGATGGTTACCGACCTCGTTCGGCTGGGCCCGGACGGATGAGAAGCGGTACGTGCGCAGCGAGATCTGCGCCGTCGATCTCGCGTTCGGGGCGCGTCTGGCGTACGGGCCCGCCGACCGGATCGCGGTTCTCGTCGAGTTCGGCCGGTACCTGGTCTGGGCTGACGCCGGATCTCCCCTGTGGCCCGGCAGCGGCCTGCTGCCGCCCGTCAACTCCGTGGATGCCAGCTGATGTTCGTGAGGCGGATGGTTACGGTCCGGTTCCGGAGCGGGGCCGGAGTTGCCGCCCGGGTGAGGGGGGGCGATACCGTGGCACGGCGATCGTCTCGTGCGCGCTGCACAGGGTGGTCGCCGAAAGTACACGAGAAACGGGGATACCTTGCCATGGCTTACTTGGCCCGCTCTGCTCACATAGCCCGTGCCACGCGCATGGGCGTGTTCGCCGCGGCCGCATTCGCAGCTGCGGCTTCCTTGACCGGATGTTCCACCGCCGACGGAGGTTCCGGGCGCGCGGACGCTGCGTCGGCCGAGAGGCCGTTGCTCACCAAGGCCGAGGCGGACAAGGCGGTGGACGCCTATCAGAAGGTCAACAACCAGGCCAACGCCCGGCGTTCCGCCTCACTCATGGCGAGGGCGGAAGGCGGCGCTGTCCTTGCGATGGACCAGGCGTACTTCACGCAGATCCCAGCGCTCGGCAAGAGCGAGGTTGCGGGTAATCTCGCTCCGTTCGCGTACGTCAACCGCACCTTCTACATACCGCCCGCCTCCTCGAAGGCCGACTGGTTCCTGGTGCGCACCCAAGGCGCGCACCTCACCCATGGCAGGCCGGGCAAGCTGTGGTCAAAGGACATCAGGTTCCTCGTCTTCAAGCGCTCCGATGACGGCTGGCGGATGGTCGTTGCCCGTGACTTCGAAGGGGCTGACGTGGCCAGGGTGCCGCACATCGCCCTCGACGAAGCCGGGCTGATGAAGGTCGTCGACCCCGGCACCAAGATCGGTAGGACGGCACCCTCGCAGTTGCCGGAACTGGTCACCGATCTGTGGGTGACAGGCGGCCGCAACACCCCGCTCGCCGACACCTCAGCCCGGCGCATCGGCAGGTCCTGGTACACCGAGCGGGCCGACAACCTGGACGGGCACGCCTGGGTCGACTTCAAAAAGACCGCCCCCCGCGCCGGGGACGCCTTCGCCGCGAAGACCGTTGACGGTGGCGCGCTCGTGTTGTCCGACAGCGCTGTCGATGAGACCTTCCTCGCCAAGGACCTCCACTCCTATGTCAACCTCGGCGACTCAGACAAGCCGTTGGTCAAGCGCAACCCGGACGCGCATATGTACAAGGTCGTCCGCCACTACGCGCAGACGGAGCTCGGGATCATCTCCGCAGACGGCAAGCCTGCCGTCTACTCCATCGGCACCCAGGTGACCAAGGTGGACGCCACACCGACACCTGACATCTAAGACATGGTGGCCGCGCACGTGCGGCGGTGGGCCGGCCCTGCCGTGGACCACCACCGGCATCGGCAGGACCTCGCTGCAAAGCTCGCTTTTCCGGCAGCCGAGGCTTGGCCTGCTGATTCGGATTCCAGGAGCACTCAACGCGCTCGAGACCTGCTTCCCCGAGTGGCTGAGGCGGAAGTAGCAGGAGATCCGTAGTGATGGCCGGTTCCGCGGAGCCGTGTGGCTTCGCGGGGGAGTGGTGGCTGGTCTCTCCGTGCCGGCCATCGTGCGGTGTCTGGCCTGCCGGGTGTTCGTCGTTCCCTTAAGCCAGAGGCCGCGGTCTTACGGTATCCGGCCTGCGACGGGGTTCGGTGTACCGCAGTCAGGGCGTCGAGGAGCGGCGGGCGGCCAGGTCTTCGAGGCGGGAGCGTTTCCAGCGCTGCTGGCGCGGCCGGCCAGCACTGCCGCGCCGGTACTCGTACCCGTCGGGCTGTTCGAGGTCGGGCAGGAGTCCGTGCCCGAGTGCGCTGATGAAGCTGTCGGCGTTGCTGTATCCCAGGATGCGGGCTGCCTCGGCGGCGCCGACCAGGTCCTCGTTCTGGTCGGCCGGCGGCAGCACTCCACGCTTGCGGGCGACAGCGACGACGGTCGCCCGCCGCCATTTCTTGCGGCCCGGGCCGCGGGCTGCCTTCTTCCTTCACCTGGGCGTCCGGCTCGGGCAGTTCGGGGATGCGTCCCTGGTAGAGGGCGCTGGAGAAGGAGGCCGGGCTGCCGTAGCCGAGCAGTGCAGCGACCTCGGCCGTGCCGAGCAACTCCTCGGGGTCCCCGTCCGCCGGCACCGCAGGCCGCGCTGCCGCCGGAGCGGAGCTGCGCCGGCCCTTGCCGGGGCGGCTGGCGACCCAGGCCACGATCGTGCCGCGGCGCCACATCGGGCCGTCGACGTCCTCGTCGGGCTCGGGGAAGTAGCCGGGCCGGTCGCGGAAGTAGGCGTCGATGGTCGACGTGCGGGTGTACCCCAGAAGCTGGGCCACTTCCCGCTTGGTCAGCAGCTCGTCCTGGTCGGCTTCGAGTACTGCGGCCGGCAGCGTGCGCTTCTTCGGGGCGCGCTGCGCAAAGAACGCGGCGACCTGGTTGTAGAGCCAGAACCGCTTGCGGCCCTCGGTGTGTGCGACTGCGGGGAAACCGCTGTCCGGGGTGTTGCTCCACTCGCTGACCCGGGGCTTGCTCGTGCCGAACTCGGACACGATCTGCGCGGTGTCCACGAGCCGGTCGGCGGAAGACATCAGGTCCCCTTGGAGGAGTCAGGGCGGCGGTGCCGGCACCTGGAAGAGTGTGACATGTTCGATAAGGCCAAAGGGAGCGGTTTGCTGTCCAGCCTGACGCCAAATCCGCCTACAGCACCTCCTCGCCCAGCAGGCACACCCCGAAGCGTGCCGCACGCTCCTCCAGCTTTGTGTAGGCCATCGCGGCCGGCGCGGCATCTCACGTCACGAAAGCGAGAGCGGAGACCGCCTCCCCGCGCGTCATCCCCTCCTCCCACGGCACGCCCGCAGCGGCGCACCGCTCGGCGAGCTGGACATCGGACAGGCTCGCGGTCTCCCGGTCAGCGCCGGCCTGGACGTCGGCGACGCCCTCGCACCAGGCGCGGTGGCACCTGGACAGCAAGTCGTGCAGCGAGTCCGGGTCGCTCACACGCCGGGCCTGGGCGGCGAGTTCGAGCAGCAGGGCGGTGGGGTTCGTCTCCATGGTCATCTCCTCCATCCACTGCAGGGGGCGCCCGCTGCGCCGAGGAGCACAGCGGGCGGTGATCATCAGCTAATGCACGGTGCAGCCGTCGCACAATGCGCGGCCGGCGCGGCGGGCCAGTTCGGGTTCCTTGCGGGGCTCCTTCTTCAGCGCCGCCCGTACCTGCTCCTATGGGCGGTGAACTCCGGGCCGTCGTCCGGGCAGACGACGCCCGGGCCGGGCGCGCCGCACCGCTCGGCGTGCCGGACCAGGTCGGTGATGCGCCAGTCCACGCGGAAGCTGTCGCCCCGCACCCGCTCAGCCTCGGCGTACAGGCCGGCCAGCCGCGGCCGCCGGCCGATGGAGAGCAGTAGGTCGTGGCGGGAGGCGAAAACGCACAGCGAGCACGAACAGCTTTTCCGGACTACGGGAGGGGAGGCACGAGCCGAAAAATTCGCGTGTGGCGAGCGTTGACGTTCCTGCACACTGCGTGGATGGTTGCTGGCACTCCCTGGTCACCTCACCACTCAGCCTTGCGGCACGTGGCAGCTCGGTCGTCCGGCGCCCCTCTCGGCCCCGGGCCGAAGCTCACCATGAACTTTCACCCCGACCGCATGGTGGGGAATCGACTCCTTCTTCTTCGGATGGCGGAGGACGGCGTCTACTACTCCCAGTTTGTGACCGGTACCGGCAACGGTGGCCTGACTGCGTATCCGGGCGGAGATCGGTGGCGCTGGGAGAGCCGCATCTTCGGCGGCGCGTACGATCACGCCGCACCTCACGAGCGTCCTGTCCACGGGGCGCTCAACTATCGGAACTTGCCGGTCGGCGGGGCACCTCGATTCGGCTCCTCGCATTTCCGGCTCACCACTGACACCCTCGAGCGCGCGACCTTCTGCTATCCAGACAGCTCGACGGAACCCTCGGCCTTCGCTGTGACGTCCCGCTTCGCCCTCATCGGCATGGCCGAGGCTGACGGGCTGGACGCCCTGGACGGACACATTGAGGCTCACATCCACGGATCTGTCAGATTCGACCGGGACGTTGAGGCATTGGTCTTGGACCCCAGCTACCGTGGCACGGACGTGGAGGAGGCGGCCCGCCGGCTTCCGTGCCCGATCGAGTGGCATCCAGGTTTCCGGCTGACCGTGGGGCATCTGCGGCAACACCCTGACTACCGGGGTCAGGAATACGTCGACCTGGGCGCCAAGATTGCGGTCGACGGATGCCTGGACCCCTGGGCGATCGGCAGGGCCGCCCGCACGGGCCATTACGACTCGCAGGCGCTCAAGAAGGTCTGGCACTGCTTGGCGCGCTTTGGTGCCCCGCCCTCGGTTGCCAGTGCAGTTTCTGGCCTGACCACGACCTGTTGCTCCGCGGAAGCAGCAGGAGGGTGGCTTTGTTCACGAGTTGCGTCGTCAGTTGTTCACGGGTTTGGGAGGCACCCAGATCCACGGTCGGGTGATGTTCAAGAGTTTTGACGGCGCTGGGTTCCCTGCCTGGGCAGCATCGAGGTGCTCCTGGTGAAAGGCCCTGGTCATGCCGCAGATGTCGAAGGTCGAGCTGTACACCGCGATCCGGCGCGACCGCTGCGGCGGCATGACGATGAGAGACCGACACCGACTCCTACCGGCTCGCGAGCACCCGAGCCCGCACGGTACAGCAGACGGCTGCCGGGTGAAGGATCTTGGTGGCCCACTTCTTGCACGGGCGAGCCACCAGGATGGGAGCCTCGCACCAGCCCTTACTCAAGTCGCTCGTTGAGCGTGCTCAGGTGCTCCCGCCCGCCATTGGTCTTCAGCCATCCGCCAGACGACATCGATCCCCACTTCGCCAGGAGCGCAGGGGCCTTCAGGCACCTGTATGCGTTCGATCTCAGTGAAACCCAAGCGGCGGGCGACGGCCCCACTGGCTGGGTTGGCAGCATCGTGATGGATCTCTATACGGTCGATGCCCGCCAGCTGGAAGCCCTGGCTGACAAGACCTGACGCAGCCATTGTCGCGAGACCTTGTCCCGTCCAACGAGGGTGAATCCAATAGCCGATTTCGAGACCGCCCGCACCGATGCGGCGATGCAGACCACAACTGCCGATCACCGTGGCACCTGACGTGATCGCATAACCGAAGGCTTGCCTGGTCTCCCACTCATCGTGGCTTCGGGCCAGGAAGTCGACGGTTTGCTGTCTGCCGTGGCTGGCCGCCCAGGGCATCCACGGCACGAGATGGTCCAGGGATTCGTAGATCGCCTGTTCCAGGACGTCGAGATCGGTCATGCGCCACCGACGCAGTTCAACCCGGTCAGAACTGAGATTTTCGGAAGGTTCCTCCATGCCCCGGATGCTCTCGCAGCCCAGCTGGGGCCTACAACGCAATATCACCTGCCTGCTTCCCAACCAGGCACGGCCACGGCGCATCAGCCACGAGTGCCGTCATTTCTCGTGAACATCCACGGAGACTCGGTCCCCTGACCGAGTCTCCAACCGATGGACAAACGCTGCTACTCGAAGTGAACGAAGCCAGGAGGGTGAACTCGGCCCTGATCTTCGACAGGACTCGTAGAGCCTGTGGAAGTCCCGACGTTCGAAGGCGAGTCTCATCGATCTGGCCGTTCACCAAGGACAGTTGCGGGCGAGCAGGGGGCGGATCTCGTCGATTGCCTCGCTCACCGTGGAGCGGCCGACGCCGTACAGCGTGGCGAGGGGCGCGTGCGGCAGGTCGTGCGCATGTGGACGAGGGTGAGCACGACGCGGTCGGTGAAGACCAGCTCGTGCTTGGGGCCGGCGCCGGGGGCACGTAGCCGCTGGTGGCCACGCCGCTCGTGCAGGTCTGCCTCGTGCCGCGCGCACCACGGCTCGGCCAACTCTTCGGCCAAACCGCCGAGATGTGGAGATGCCGGTGAAGGCGGGATGGGACAAGGCCGCGCGGGCCCACTTCTTTTGCACACCCGAAGAACCCGTGCGGCCCTCATCACGTCACGCCCGGTGTACTTGACACCGACCGGTCAGGTCAGCTCCTCGGCGAGCAGATCCATGAGCAGTCCGTCCTGCCAGGCGCCCGTCCGGTGGTTGCGCCAGTACGCGCGCATGATCCCCACGGGCTTGAACCCGACCTTGCCGTAGCTGCGGATCGCCGCGGTGTTGGCTGCGGCGGGGTCAATGGTCAGCCGATGATGGCCGCGTTCGTGTACCAGCCACCGGGCCAGGGTGCGTACGGCGTCGGTGCCGATCCCCTTCCCGTGATGCCGCGCCGTCAGGAAGATGTCGATGCCGGCGTGCCGGAACTCGGGGTCGGCTTCTTCCTCGAACTGGATCGCTCCGATGACCTCGCCCTCGAAGACAACGGCGAGCATGCCCTCGAAGTCGTCCAGGGGCGACCACCACGTCGCGACTTCCGGCTCCCGCACGATGCTGTCAAGGGCCTCCCCATCACCGACGGCCACCGAACGCAGTACGACCTTGTCCCCACGCAGCTCCATGCCCCTCAGTATCCCGGGGAGATGCAAGCACGTTCCGAAGCATGACTCGCTCAATAGCCGACCACGTCGTTACTTGAGACGCCATTGCACAGACCAGACCGCGTCCCCGTGGTGATCTCCGCCTACGAAAATCTTGCCAGAGCCACATCAACTCGTACGCCGACATCGCGCCTCATCTCGCGCGCGGCCCGTCAACGGTGAGCTCGCCGTCGGGTGCCAGGGTGAACCGGGCGCCGTCCATCACGGTCGTGGCGGTGGCCGAGGTGCCGTAGGCCTGCAGTGTGAAGTCGTCCGCCTTGCCGTAGTGCCCGTCCGCTTCGGCGGCGTCGCTCCAGGAGTTGACCCGCACCCACACCGACCAGTCGTGCACCCGCTTTTCTCGCCACGGTCCCCAGCTGTCCTGTGGCAGCAGCCCTGCGCCTCGGCCCGAGAACAGGTACCAGGCGAGAAATCCGAGCAGGGCCACGGCGGTCACGGCCATGAGCCGCGGCGCGGTCGGCCGGCGGGGGACGCGGGTGACGGGCACGGGGGTTCCTTCCGTTTGGGTCGAGCTCTGTCGGAGTCGAAGACGGTTCTCCGCCGGGCCGCGCTCCGTTCCGCCACCGCTTACCGGTCCGCGGGTTGATGCCGACGATCCGGCTGGCCTCTTGATTGCTGTAGCCCTGCTGCGTGAGCTGGAGATATGCCTGACGACACCAGCCCCGCGCCACCACCCGAACCGATCGACGACGCCGAAGCCCGCCTGGCCTACGTAGCAGTCACACGCACCCGTCGCCGTCTGGATCTCGGAGGCTTGTCCTGGATCCACGACATCCTGGGCAGCGGCAATGAGCCGTCGTCCGCTGGGGGCCCACAGGTATGAGCACTGCTGTCACACACCCGGCTGACCGCCCGCGCCGGGCGCGGCCGGTCAAGCGGCACGCCAGTGTGCAGCCGTGATGACGCGCCCATTGGCTGTTCCCTTGGGGCGGGCCGATCTCTCGGCCGCCGCCTCAGAGGGGGGCCGGTGCGCTCAGGCTGGGGTCACTCCGAAGGGGTGGGATTCATGGTTCGCATGGCGAGTTGTGAGGTGGTTTCCCTAGGCTGCGGCGGCATGAGGGGCGGCGGCTGGTGTCCGCTCCGCGGCGATGGGTGCAGCAGGTGGAGCGCTACAGCGGGTCCGGGAAGTTGGTGCGGGACGGAATTCCGCAGATCATCCGTGAGGGCGGGGCCGAGCCGGTCGTCTACACCGCCGGCCCGGAGGAGTACCGCGGGAGGTTGAGGGACAAGCTTGGTGAGGAGGTCGCCGAGTTCCTCACGGCTGATGAGGCCGCGGCGCCGGGGGAGCTCGCGGATGTGCTGGAGGCCGTGCGCGCGCTGGGCGCCGCGGGTTGCGTCCAGAGAAGTGGTGTACGGTTCGACCTGATCCGGGGGTTTGCTCCGGCATCGGGATGGTGCCCGCATAGACGAACGGCCACCGGCT
>NZ_JBIVBS010000052.1:0-8990 GCF_044746205.1 Streptomyces sp. NPDC086549
AGTACAGGCCCCACACTCTCGACGGCTTCATAGCCGGCACCGGCCTGACCCTCGACGACCCACCCTCACCCTGACGAGCTGAAGTCAGTAATGACCGCCGCTCTCGCGCTGGGGTCGCGGACATACTTGTCGGCCAGCGTGGGCTTCTTCAGCTGGTCCCGACGCTCGGCGTTCGCTTCCGCCTTCTGCGCCAAGCGCCTGTACGCGTCCTCGTCGCTCTCTCCGGTACCGGGCGCTTCGGGATCGACGTCGCTGGGGCGGTAGTCGTCCGTTTCGTCGTGCAGCTCGCCCGTATCAATCTCCAGTGCCTCAAGAACCTCAAGAGGCCAGGTTCCATGCTCCGGGGAGGGGACGGGCGCCAGAACCCAGAGGAACTCGCGGCGAGGCTGCTTGTCAGCTCCGGTGCCCCAACGCAGACGACGTTGCACGATCACGGTCCAGGTTTCGAAGCTCCACTGTCCCTGGAACGGCTTGTGCCAGTAGCGCAGCGGGCGGTCAGCAGTCTGATGCTCGGCCATTAGCTCGTTGCCATCAGTGAGCTTTTGGTCACCCGAGAGACCGTCGCCGACGTAGGCGATCCAGTTTGTATCCGGGATGCGTCCGTCGGCGTAGGGTCCCTTGTCGTCCGAGAAGACGCTCAGGATGCCGTCGGCGAGACAGCCGATCCCTGCCATCTTCTGTCCGCCGTAGGTGCGCCAGATGGTCTCGCGGTCTTCGCCCGCCGACGGCACGCCCCTGCACACGGTGGCCCGCACGCGGAGCGCCGGGAACTGGAGATGTCGTGACCATGCGCTGGTTGATGACCCTCGGAGAGCGCAGCCGACCCGACACGCCCACCTACGCCGAGTGCCCCGGCCCGAACGAGGCCCGCGCCATCGCCCTGGTCGACGACTGCGGACAGCTCTTCCCCATCCTGCTGGCGTGGCGCCGGACCTTCGGCTGCGACCTGACCGGCTGGGCCGGGCAGGTCGAGGCGGACGACATCGAGAACCTCCCCCCGGAGGTGACCGACGACTGGGGGCCCGGCCTGCGGCTCGACACGATGCCCGGCGGATACGTGAAGGTCTCGGACCATCGCGACCACCAGCCGCCCACCGCCCTCACCGCCGCCCCCAAGATGCTCATGCGCTGAGCTCAGCCGCTGCAAAGCCACAGGTCAGGAGTGGGTTCACGCCACCACAAATCAAACTATTATGGATGTTGCGGGAGGGGGTTTCCCCTCCCCCACACCGCCCCCTCCCGCACCCAGGACCGACCGAGAGGCCGCGATGCTCGAGGAGTTCACCTTCACCCGCAACACCGGTTCGTACGGCTACCGGGTCCTCGACCGCCAGGACCGCAGCACGAGTTACGGCGTCGCCCGGTACGACGCGGAGTGCTGCAAGTGGGTCGCCGAGTACCCCGGCCACCGTCCCGGCAGCGGCGGCGGCATCCCCGGTTTCGCCAGCCGCGAGTGGGCCGCGCGCTTCCTGTACCGCTACCGCAAGCCCCAGCCGTCCGGCCGCACCTGACCGGCCGCCCGAGCGCCTCACACCGCCGCCCGTCACAGAAGGGACCGCGCATTGGCCACCTTCGGCCACATCACCCGCGAGCGCTGCGACCAGTTGGGCCGCGCCCTCACGGCCGCCGGCATTTCCTGGACGGACAACGGCCGCCAGGACAAGCCCGAATGCCTGACGTACACCGCCACCGACGCGCACGGCCGCGAGTGGAGCGTCAGCCCGGCCACCAGCAACCAGATCACCCCGTCCCGGCCCGCAAGCATCTGGCAGGCCCAGTGCACCGAGCCGATGCACCGCACTCCGGTCCTGTCCGCCCGGGCCATCGCCGACCGCATCCGGGCGTTCCCCGCATGACCGGCCCGCTGCGGCCGTGGCGCCCCGACGACTTCGACGACTGGTGCGAGACGTGCGGCGCAGCGCCGGGCCAGTTATGCAAGCCGACGTGCGACACCGGCTACACCGCCGAGGACTTCCGCCGAGACGCCGAGCCCCGCGACCAAGACGCGACCGCACCGCCCCGAGCCGGGCACCCCACCACCCTCCCGAAGGAGTGAAGACGCTGCCATGCCACAGGAGTTGACCACCCAGGAGCAATTCGACGCATTCGCCGACGATGTGGCCCGGGAGCTGGGCACGCACTGCCGCACCGCCCCGCTGCCCGAGTACGAACGCGGCCTGGCACGGCTCATCGTCGACGGCGACGGCCGCGCCGTACGTCTGTGCCAACCCGACGACGAGCAGCCCAGCCGACTCAAGGTCTACGCGGCCCTCCCGGACGAGTCCCAGGTGCAGACCCCGTCGATCAGGGTCACAGCGATCAGCGCCCGCCATGTGGCACGCGAAATCACCCGGCGGCTCCACCCGCTGCACACCGAGGCCGCCGCACTCGCCGCCCAACTCACCGCCCGGCAGCAGGCAGAGACCAGCGCCCGCGCCGCAGTCGCCGAAGCCGTGGCCGGCGCACTCCCCGGCGCCCGCATCGAGGAGCAGTACCGGCGTACACGGATCATCTGGCAGCACGATGCCCGCCCGCGCGGACAGCAGGGCCCCGTCCAAGTGGACAGCGTGTGCGTCATCGTCGGCGCCTCCGGGGAGTCGGTGACCGTCGAAGCGTCCGGCCGTCCTGACCGGGTGATCTCCATGCTGGCGGCGTTCGCCCGGATCCCAGGGGAGTGAAAGGAGCAGGTCGGGGGCGGGTACCCAATTCCACAAAACACACTATTATTGAATGTGTGGGGCGGGGGCCACCCTCCCCGCAGGAACGGCCACCCGCCTCCGCCGCACGACCCCGACGACCAGCCAGCGCGAGCGGACCGCTCCTGCCATACGGCCCGGGCGGGGGCGGACCCCCTCAACTCGCCTACGAGAAAGGCGCGCACGTGACCTACACCCCTCGGCCCTCCGAGTGCCGCCAGGACGAGTCCGGCGCCGAACGATCGCGCACGGGAGGAACCGCGGCGCGTCCCGACCGCCAGACGACGCGCCGCCTCCTGCGCCGCGAAATCTCGGGCACCATCGGCCTGCTCACCGATGAGCACGACTTCCGCGCCATGCGGCAATACCGCAGCTTCGCCTTCGACGACTACGCGACCTACCTGACAGGGGTTGAAGACCTTCTCAGGGCCCGCGCCTCTCAGGGCACCCCCACCATGCTCGCCCTCTTCGACCCCGACGAGTACGCCGACTTCTGTGCCGACACCGGCCTCGACCCCGACAGCCCGTCCAGCCGCACCCGCTTCACCGCCGAGATCACCACCACGGGCCCCACCATCCCGTACGACGACGAGCCCCTGGCCGACCTCGTCCCGGTCCTGATCGACGAAGCCGTCCGCAAGGCCACCTGGGAGTACGCCTCCACCCTCCTGGCCCGCCTCGGCGCCTGCGCCGCCTGCGGAAAGGACGTCGGCCAAGAGGCCTTCGCCCGCGCCCGAGACTTCCTCGTCCGCATCCTCGACGCAGCCGACCCGGGCCACCGGCACCTGGTGTGCAGCGTCTCGGCAACGCCGGAAACGCTGGTCGCCGCCCTGCACGCGGACACGGACGCCGACGGCGCTACCCAACTCGACGACACCGAGGCCCTCGAATTCACCACGGTCCTCGCCCTCGGCCTCGCTGCCCTGCCCGGCGCACTCGTCATGAGGACCCGCAGCCCAGGCGCCTCGGACCGCGTCTACGGCTGGCGGCTGCGAGCGGGAGAACCCGAACCCCTCACCGCCGCAGAAGTCTTCGACGCCTACTGCACCGACATCGACTCCGGCGACCCCATCTCCCCGGAATCGGGCGTCGACTACTGCGTACCGCCCGACCTCAGCCCGGACGGCCCGACGCCGGGACACCACCACTGAACGAGCCGGGCCGTCGCCGCCGGCATCCCGCCCGCCCGGGCGACGGCCCCCAGTTCTCAGGAGCTGCCATGCGAGGCAACCCACCGGTCATCGACTGGTACAGCAACAAGGCCTACCAGTGCCCGCAGTGCCACCACGACACCGTCGCGAACCCCTCCCGCTGGGAGGTGTACACCTGCTGCAACTGCGCCACCCGATTCGCCCGCTTCCCCCGCCTACAGCGCTTCCTGCGCCATGTCGGCGTCACCTGCGAGTTCTGCACGGAGCGCCACCCCGTGACGGTCGACGGCGAGCCCTTCGGGTTCCTGCGCTGCCGCCACAACGGCGTCGGGATGTACACGGAGCATCAGTTCGAGGCGTGGCTGTACGACACGGACGAGGTCACCGACCACCGCGACGGCGTGCGCTACCGCAGCACCCGCGCCAGCCGTGCGGAGGCCATGGCCGACCTCGCCCACTGGCGCAGCATGTTCGGCCCCGTCGAGGACGACCTCAGCCCCGTCCTCGCCGTCGTCGTCGACGAGCAGTTCAACAAGTACGGACCGGATGTGACCGAGGAGCAGCGCGACGCGTTCCTCGACGGCACGCTGGCGGTGCACGGCATCGGCGTCCTGCGCGCCTACGTTGCCCCGCACCCCCGGCGCGGGCAGTTCCACGCCGACACCGCCACCTTCGCCTGGGGCCTGATCGCCCCGTCCGGCCTGGAAGGCATCTACACCAGCGCGGCACCCAAGTCCCTGGCCGCGTACGCCCCGCAGCTCTGACCTACCGCGCGCCGACCCGCCAGCCTCCCCGTTTTCGCGGGTCAGGGGCGGGTTCACACACTCGCAACTTACACTATTATAAGTAGTGATCCGGGGTCGTCACCTCCCCCCTCACGCACCAGGTGACGGCCCCCTTCCTGCCCCCGCCCTTCCAGCCTCAGGAGTTGTCATGCTTCGAACGCTGCGCCGCGCCCTGCGACCGGCACGTCTGCGTGTTCCCGCCCGCCGGTTCACAGCCGGGATCGCGGAACTGCCGCCCACCGCGCGCGAAGCGCTCGGCATCGACGTCACGGCCGGGGAGGCCATCGCCTACAACCGCGTCCGTGTCGCCACCGCGACCGCCGTCGCCCTCTACCGCGACGGATACACGCTGCCGATGCCCGACGACGATCTGGACGACGCGGTGCGCGCCCTGGACTTCCCCTACTCGGTCCCGAGCCCGGAGACCCGCGCGTCCATCCGCGCCGCACTCGCCGTCCTGGACGCCGACTACACGGTCACCGTCACCCGCTGACCCCCGTCCGCAACGGCCGTGGGCCGCCCCGACCAGGGCGGCCCGCACGGAAGGACGTCCGGTGTTTCTCGTCGTACCCGACCCCGCCCACGGACTCGTCGCCGCCCCGCAGTCCTCCGACGACCTCACGCCCGCCACCGAAGCGTGCCTTGCCGCCCAGGGGTTCGCCTGGAACAGCGAGATCGAGGCGTACACCCGTCAGACCGACCACAACCCCGCGGCCGTGGACGACACCGCCGGCATGCTGCGCGAGCTGGGCCACTACGTCTTCTCCGCCTACAGGCCGCTGCCCAGGAGCTGACCGCCGTCCGGTCGGCCTGCGCCGCCGCCTCCCACCCCCTTGCGCAGATGGAGTCCCACCATGCCCCGACGCCGCACCCAGCCGCAGCGGCCCGTCCGGTACGCCGCCGCCGAGCACGAGGGACGCCACCAGGTCGTGGACCAGCTCCACGGGTACGCGCTCAGCAGCCACGCGACCGCCACGGCCGCCGAGGAGGTAGTACGCGAGCTGACCGCCAGCCCGACGGCCGCGATCGAAGCCGTCGAGGAGCTCGACGCCGCCCAGAGCGGCCCGGCCGCCACCGAGCGCCGGATCCTGCGCCGGTACGGGTACGGCTGGAGCCTGCGCCAGGACGAAATGCTCCCCCTGCGCGGGGAGTTCAGCCACGACCGGCTGGAGACCCTGATCTCCGGCGGCCATCTGGCCATGGTGTTCAGCCCGGCCGGTCAGCCGTACTACACCACGCCCGAGCAGTACGAGCAGCTGCCGGTCCGCTGGATACGCGACGGCGACGAGTCGTTCCCGGCCGCCGACCTCGCCCGCCTCGAACGCCCACGCCCCGCCCTGTAGTTGCTCCCTTCCCGCAAGCGCTACGCGCCGTGCGAGCTGCACGGGATCTCCCTGTGGCGGTGCCTGATCTGCGGACCGCGCGAGCGCTTCGAGTGCCAGTGGGGCGAGTGCACCGCCAACCGCATCACGGCCTACTGCGAACGCTGCGCGCGCATCGACCCCGGACGGACGTTCCCGCTGCCACCGCGCCGAGAGCACGACTGGCCGTAAAACAGCAGTTCAGGGGTTTCACCCTCCCCGCGCTGCTGCCGTCGGCACCCCGGCAGTACCCGGACTGCGACGCCGAGATCCGGGCCGCCCACACACGTAGCCGGCACCCGCGGCCACGTGAGCACCCTGCCTTGCCGACCGCCCCCCACGCACCCGTCCGCATCGCCGGCCCGGCGCTGCTCGCACGCCGAACCGGCCCATGGGCCAGGAAGGTTGAACCATGCCCCTGTCCCACTCCGTGTACGCCGTCTACGGCGTCGTGGTCGCGCCGCCCCGGGATCGGGAAGCGCTCGAAAAGGCGCTGGACGCCCAGGCCCACCACCCCGTCAGCGGAGACCCTGCCGACGCACACATGCAGTTGTTCACGGTCGGCGACGTCGAGCACACCGTTCTCGGGGCGGGTTACGAGCGGCTCGGGCCCAACACGTGCCGGGCAGTACCGTCCCTCCCGGTCCGCGCCGAGTGGGACGACGCCCTGCTTGAGCAGGTGAGGAACGTGGGGCTCACGGTCCGGTCCGTGCTGGCACACCGTGCACGACCTGAGCTGAGGCCGGGACCCGTCGACTGTGCGACCGCCCTACGGAGTACCGCAGGCAGCCGCCTCGAAGCCGCATTTTCGCAGGTCGGAAGGTATCTAGCCCTCCACCCAAAAGACACTATTATTTAATTTGAAGCGAGGGGGCGACACCCCCCACCGCCCCAATTCGCCGAACAGGCAAGGAGAAGGAGAGCCCCATGGCCACCGCCGTCTCGACCCCACCCACCGAACCGGCCACGCGCGAGGAGGAGGACACGCCGCAGATCGTCCTGCTCGACCCGGCGCTCGTGGTGCGCAACGAGTGCAACGCCCGCGAGGAGGACACCGAACCGGACGAGGACCTGATCAACTCCGTCAAGGAGATCGGCGTCGAGGAGACCATCAGTGTCCGGCCCCGGCCCGACGGCACCTACGGCGCTTTCAAGGGCTGGCGTCGCGCGCAGGCACAGCAGATCGCCAACGCCACCGCCGAACAGGACGGCCGCCCGGAACGCAGGATCAAGACACACGTGCGGGAAGACCTGGTCGGCCGCGACGGCTGGACCCGGTTCCTGTCCCTGGTCGAGAACAAGCACCGCGAGGGGATGAGCGAGCGCGACATCCTGAAGTCGCAGGAACTGTCCCTGATCGACATGAGCGACGTCGAGCGGAGCCAGGCCACCAAGGCCCTCGGTGTCGGCCGCAACGCCGTCAAGCAGGCCAAGGCGGCGCAGAAGCTCAACGACGCCACCCTGCGTCGTACGGCGGCCGCAGGCATGGACCTGGAGCAGACAGCCCAGCTCGCCGAGGTCGCAGGCGTGCGTGGTGCGGAGGACCGCCTCATGCGGGCGCTCTCGCGCGACCATGCGGAGGGCAGCGGGGGGTGCGGTCACTGGGACCAGGAGATGGCCCTGCTGCGCGCCGAGCAGGCCGACGTCCAGACCCGCATCAAGGCCGAGGAGGAGCTGAAGGCGGCGAACATCCCACTGCTGGGCCGGGTGCCGTCCTACGAGAAGGACCCGTCGCATCCCCTGACCGAGCTCACCTCCGGGCTGGGCAACCCGCTCTCCGAGGACAACCACCGCACAACTGCCCCGGCCACAGCGCCCGCCTCGACGACGAGCACCGGCCCGTGTGGTACTGCGCCGACCCGGCCGCCTACGGCCACAAGGTCAGCCCCCAGCCGAAGAAGCCCAAGACGGAGGAGGACGAGCAGAAGGCCGAGGAGCGGGCTCGGACCGTGGCGTGCAACCGGGCCTGGAAGGCCGCCGCCGGACCGAGGCAGGAGTTCGTCAAGCGGCTGGTGCGCGGCAAGACCCTGCCCGACGAGGCCCGGATGTTCGCCCAGCAGATCCTGCTGGACCTGCCCCGCTTCTACGGCAAGTGGGCCGACAAGCAGCGCACCCGGACCGTGGCGCTGCTGCTCGGAGCCAAGGACCCCGCAAACGACTCCGCCTCCGAGACCGCCGCCCACTTCCCCAAGAACCGCCTGGCCAACGTGCTGTTCGCCCAGGTCGCCGCCGCGTTCGAAGACGCCATCCGCGAGCCCAAGCAGTTCGACACCGCCCGGATGACGCACGTCTACCTGTGGGAGTCCCCCGACCGGCTCCAGGCCGCCTACCTGCTGCTCCTGGAAGCCCTCGGCCAGGCAGACGACGGCAGCTACCAGCTGTCCGAGGTCGAGCAGCAGGCCGTCGCCAGCCACCGGCCCGACGCCGACGCCTGACCGTCCGCCCCTCCCTCTCACCACCAAGCCCCGGCCGGGCACGCCCCGTGCCCGGCCGGTCGTCCCCTCCCCTCCACGCAGAGAGGCGAACCAGCATGCCCCTCACCATCGACGAAGTCCGGGAGTTCATCCGGCAGTTGCCCGATGCGGCAGCCGTCGCGCAGGTCCAGGAGGCCTCCGCGCAGCGGCTGCGCGCCATCGACAAGGCCGCGTTCGCTCACATCCAGTCGGGACGCCGGGCACGCATCACCCCTGCGCTGCGCTCGAAGCTGCTGCGCGGCCTGACGGGCACCGTGCAGGAACGCAACCGCACAGGCAGCCGTCCGGGCTTCCTTCTCGACGAGGAATCCACCCGGCTCTTGCGCGCCCACCCCCGCAACAGCCACTACCGCATCCCCGACAACGTCCGGCGCTTCCGGATCCCCGGCAACGGCGTCCCGATCTCCTGCCTGGAACTGATCGACGACTAGGCCGTGTTTTAGAACGTGCCGGTCTGCCGCGCGGGCCGTCCGGGGAAGTCTCGGCCAGCCAGCCAGATGATGAGGTTATTGGCGATTCCGCC
>NZ_JBIVBS010000053.1:0-8949 GCF_044746205.1 Streptomyces sp. NPDC086549
CGACGAAACGACAGGTCACCACTCCCGCGGAATCACCGACCCCATGCCCGACCAGCGAAATCGCCGTCCTCAAGATCGGAAAGACAACAGCCACTGAGGAGGGTGCCCAGGGCCCTCGGTCATCTGCGCGGCCACGCTGCCTGGGCCGCCGGGCACAGGAGCGGCCTGAGCTGATCTGCTAGCCCAAGGAACGCAGGCCAATCTCGGACCGGCCGACGTAGCCGCACTCGTGCGACAGCGACGCTACCCGGCCCTGGCCCCGCGGCGTCCGTGACGTCACTGTGCCCAGACCAGGACCCCGCGCATCCATCACCTCGAGGGATCCCTGGGACATAGCAGCAACAGCCCGTACATCATTGGAACATGCAGCAACTCGAGGCGCAGGAAGTGTCCCTGCACAAGGTTTTCAGCAGTGACTACGACTTCAGGATTCCGGACTACCAGCGGCCGTACGCCTGGGACGTCGAGCAGGCCGTCCAGCTGCTCACCGACTTGGAGGAGTCGCTCGAAAGGGGAACGGACGAGCCGTACTTCCTCGGCTCCATCGTGCTCGTCAAGGCCAAGGGCAACGCGCCCGCCGAGGTCATCGACGGCCAGCAACGCCTCACCACTCTGACCATCCTGCTCGCCCTCCTTCGCGACCTGACGGAGGACCCCGACCTGCGTAGCGATCTCGACAGACTGGTCACGGAGCCCGGCAACAAGGTCCGCCGACTCGCTCCCAAGCCCAGGCTTACCCTTCGATACCGCGACGCCGGCTTCTTCCAGCAGTACGTCCAGACAAAGAGAGCCACCGAAGCACTGCGGACCCTGGAGGAGGAGAAGCTGCCGACGGACGCGCAGAAGGCCGTCCTGCGCAATGCGAAGGCGCTCCACGCGATACTCGACGGCTGGTCGGAGGAGCGGCGGCTGGACCTCGTGCAGATGCTTGGCGAGCGCACCTTCCTGGTTGTCGTCAGCACCCCCGATCTGGACAGCGCGCACCGCATCTTCAGCGTGATGAACTCCCGGGGCATGGACCTCTCGCCCACGGACATCTTCAAGTCGCACATCATCGGTGCTCTGGACGAGAAGGCCTCGGAGGAGTGCGCCCGCAAGTGGGAAGACGCGGAGGAGGCCCTGGGGCGAGACGACTTTGCCGACCTCTTCCTTCACCTGCGCATGGTGTTCGCCATGAAGCGGGCAGAGCGGGAACTGCTCAAGGAGTTTCCTGAGCAGGTGCTCAACCACTACCTGCCCGGCAAGGCCGAGTCGTTCGTCAATGACGTCGTCGTGCCGTACGCGGACGCCTACGTGCAGATCCGCGACGCCGGCTACGCGGCGGCCTCTGGAGCGGAGCAGGTCAATGCCTGGTTCAAACGCCTCCAGCAGATCGACAACAACGACTGGCGGCCCGCGGCCCTGTGGGCGCTGCGTAACCACGGTGACGACTCGGCCTGGCTCGACAGATTCTTCGGCGCACTGGAACGGCTGGCGGCCAGCATGTTCATTCGGCGCGTCTACACCACTCCCCGCGTCACGCGATACGCGGACCTCCTGCGCGAACTCAACGCCGGCGACGGCCTGGATGCGACGTCCTTCGCCCTGACGGACACGGAGAAGGCCGAGACTCTTGCACGTCTGGACGGTGACATCTACCTCGTCACCAAGACCCGCAAGTACGTCCTGCTGCGTCTGGACGAGATGCTGGCCGGAAAGCCCGGAGTCTCGTACGACCACACCCTGATCACCGTCGAGCACGTGCTACCGCAGAATCCGAAGCAGCAGTCGCAGTGGCTGCGGCACTTCACCGACGCGCAGCGCGGGGAGTGGACGCACCGACTGGGCAACCTCGTCCTGCTCAACCGGACGAAGAACGCCTACGCCCAGAACTACGACTTCACAGAGAAGAAGGCCAAGTACTTCACCGGCAGGCACGGCGTCTCCACGTTCGCCCTGACCAGCCAGGTGTTGCAGCATCAGGAGTGGGCGCCGGAACTGCTGCAGAAGCGGCAGCGGCGGCTCGTGGGGCTGCTGGCCGACGAGTGGGATCTGTAAGGAGTCAGGGACAGCAGCCCGCAGGGCTTTTGCGCCTGCGGGCTGTCGCTCACCCGGGAAGCCCGGCTCAAGAGTTGTGGCCACTGGTGCGGCGCAGATCCGCACGCGTCGCGAGCAGCGACATTCCGCCGTGCCTGCGCCGTCCCGGTTGCTTCCGCCTGGGATCGCTACCTGTACGCCGGCCCTCTCGCACACCTCCGCGCCTTACGAAGTCCCCCGTATGCATCATGTGGTTGCCCGGCTTGCCGAACCCAGTAGCCGGACGGGCTCAGCGGGAGATGCCGCCGTGGTGCGAGCAGGTTCCTCGTCCGCTGGAGCCGGACACCCAGCCGTCGGTGCACAGTGTGCCGCCAAGAGGCTGTGGAGCAGGGGAGGTGGGTGGCGGTTGGACAGTGCGAGCTTCCCAGCAGTTGGCTTTCGCTCCGATCCAATACACCTGGGGTGCCGAGTCAGGGCACATGCCATACGAGGTGCCGGGTGCAACGAGCCCTTCACGAACGAAGATCTCGACGATGTCGTCCAGTTTGTCCTGCGATCCGCCCGCTTCGTTCTCGGTCACGAACTCCCGCTCCACTTTGCGGAGCCTTGCGGTCAGTTCTTTGCCGTCGGTTGGCCGCGCGACGTAGACGCTCTTCGTTGCACTGTTGTCGGCAGCCACCTTGCCGAGATGGGCGGTCTCAACGGCTACGACCTTGCTGTCAGAGCCGACGAACTCCACCGTGACGTCGTACCAAGCATCACGCGTCTTGTCCCGGTTGGTGGCCGTGATCTCCACCGTGGTCATGCCAGTTGTCGTATCCGCACATTCCAGACCGCCGAGTTCTACGTCGTCCACTGGCCCTGCTTGACGGGGCGGCGAGGTATTGACGGAACGCGCCAGGGACGGGCATGCCTCAGCGTCGGAGGTCGGGGCGGTAGGTCGAGCAGCGCAACCGCTGACCAAGGTGAGGGCCACTCCGAAGACAGCTGTCAGCCAGACCCTGAACTTCATGCTTCCCCCAGGACATCCCCCGCCGTCGACGAACGACCAGCCCGAAGATAACCGGTGGAAGGGGCGCATGTCAGGCATCTGGCCAATGGGGTTCACCAGCCGTCGATCAGCCGCTCGGCCAGGTATGGGGAGAACGTCCCAGTCGGGGGTTGTAGGGCCCACGCCGCGCATTCCATCCGAGTCCCCCGGCACCTTGAGCCACCGCAGGTGCCCCGCACCTACGACGCCGATCAATGACGGGACACCGAAGCGGCGGCTGGTTGGGGAGCAGTAGTCGACGCGCCTTCATCGCGCGCTTGCTCTGCGTCCGGGTGACCTTGGGCCTGGACATGGCGGCCGACGGGGTGCCCGGTCCCGAGGCTGCGGTGGCCCTCGTGCGATGCGGTGAGCGGTCCCGTGTCGACGGTGTGCGGTGAGGACCGACCACCTCAGGTCTGGCATGGCACAGTGCGCGCTTCGTCATCCCGGGCGCGTCACCTCGGCCGGGTGGGCGCCGCCGCATTCGGTACGCGCCAGGTGAAGACCCACACCCCCTGGGACTGAGTGGCTCCGAGGACCCGCCCCGCCTCCCGGAGCCATGGGTTCGCCTTCTGGAACGGTGCGAAGTTGTCGTTGGAGATGATGACCCCGCCGACCTCCTCGGCGATGCTGATCACCAGTGCGTCGCCCCGGCCCTCGGTCCCGGCCGGGGGCTGCACGACCTTTCCGTCGGCGATGGCAGCTTCCACCTGGGGGCGTTCCTCGGCGGACACGTCGTGGCGCAGCGTGGCGTCGACCACCACGTGGATGTCGCGGTCGCGATGCTTGAACCGCAGTGACCGGACAGCCGCCTCAAGTGCCGCGAAGCAGGCGGCCCGAGCCGGGCGGTACGGACCGTACGACGGTGCTGTTCGTCGACGGGGAGGGCGAGCAGCGGGACGGCGCCACGGGCACGCCGTCCGCCACGGATACGACCACAGCGGGCGCCGGCACCCGTGGCGGCTCACGCCCCCGCCGATCCGGCTCGCATCGACCTCAGGACCTTCGAAAGAGGGTGAGCCTCCAGGAGTTCTTCAATCCGCCCGGCCAGGAGTTTCCGCTGGTCAAGGACGGCGGTCAGTGAGCCGGCCAGGCTCGGGACGATCAGCGCGGCCGCCTCGGTCCCCGGAACGGTCACGGTCTGCTCGTCCAGAGCGGTGAAGATCTCCTCGACCAGCCGCTCGGCCATCCGCGGGGCCTTCGGCCGTAACAGCGTGACCAGGCGGCGCCGGCCGGCCTTGCGGATCTGGGCCGGAGACCCGAACCGCTCCAGCAGCGTCAGGACAGCCGGGTGCTGCAGCCGCGGGCCCAACACCCGCTCCAGAGACGGATGGATCTGCGTGAGCAGGCCATGAAGCCGGTTCGCGACCCTGGTGGCCTCGCCGGCCAGATCGTCGTCGAACCCGACGATCATCTCCAGCTCTGCGATCGTCTCGTCCTCGCCGTCGATCGCCCGCAGCGTGTGAGGCATCGCGCGGGCAGCGTCCGCGATGATGAACGCGTCTTTCGCGTCCGTCTTGGCCTCGCCCGGGTAGAGGTCGGCGATCCGCCGCATCGTCAGACCCGGCAGATAGGCCACGGGGCAGCCCATGTCCCGGGCCACGGCCAGCGGCAGGGCACCGATCGAGGCCGGCTGGTCGACCACGACCAGTACCGTCCCGTGCTTGGCCTGCAGCTTGGCGAAGAGCTCGCGGAGCTTGGGTTCGGTGTTGGGTAACCGTTTGTCGAAGGCCTTCTTGCCGGCCGGGGTGACGGCGGTGGCGTGGTGTTCGCCCTTGCCGACGTCCAGGCCGAGGAAGACGTCGATGTCGCCGGTGTCGATCACGTGCAGGCCCCTCCGCTCACGCTTTCGTCCGGCCTTGCCTCGGCACCGAGCTGCCACATCCACGTTACGGAGAGCTCTTCCGGCTCGGGTGAAGCCGGTGCTCAAGCCCCTCATCAGCGGTCCGTCGATGCCTCCGGGCCCGGTGACACCACCCCCCGGATCATCAACCGCAACAAGGGGGGGAAGTCATGCCGGACCCGAAGGCCGGAGGCCCCATTGCGGAGCCACGAAAAAGGTAACGGGGGGGAGGTAGGTGCCCGGCCGCCGGGGGTCGGGCGACCGTAGCAGCGTCAGTTGTCGTGGCGCTCGCGCTGCGGATGCTTCGCCAGGCTCGTGCGCTTGTCTCGCAGTTCGACCGGCGTGGGGGCGGGGGCCTTCTTCCGGGGGAGGCGGATGCAGTCGAGGGCGATGGTGGCGGCGAAGATCGTGGCTGCGGTGCGGAAGCCGTACGGGTGGAGGAGCAGCCAGAACTGCACGGTGGCGAGGAGGATGATGGCGGGGGTGGGGGGCCGCCACACGATCCCCAGGGGCCGCCAGGCCTGTGGTTCCATAGATACGTCCTTTCGGATCACTTCCAGGTTTTTCGATGCAGGACGTCTGCGGGGGCCGCCTGGCCGGGCGGCCCCCGCTCCTGCGTAGGGGTGCGTTCCCGCATGCTCTGTCGGCAGAGCGCGGGATTCCCTTGGTGCCGTATGACGGTATGCGACGAGTTCAGGCCTTGACGCCGTCAGCGTTTTCCGTCGGCCATCTTCGCGGGGCGAGATCAACGCCGGAGGCCGATCCGCGTGGATCGACCCCGATAAACCCACAGGTCAGAGGACTCTAGAACCTACCCTATAGAGTCTGACGGATCACCAAAAGCGCAGGTTGAAAAGGCCTCTGGGGACCTGGTCCACATTTGGCCGAAAGTGCGCGTTCAGGTGCCGCGCCGCCGGTTCTTAAGCGCGCGCAGGCCCCAGGTTTGCCGAACGTTCACCTCTGCGACACCTTCTGGCGTGCGGGCCGGGTAGGGGCGGCCGACATGCGCCGGATATATATCCGAACTCGTGACCGATTCTCCGTCTCGTCTCGACCTGCTGCTGTTCGCGCGGCGCGTGCTGGTGCAGCAGCACGCGGCGGCGCTGGCGCAGGTAGACGGCTGGATCGCCGAGGAGCGGCGCAGGTAGGAGGCCCAGCGTCATGCCATCGAACGGGAGCAGCAGCGCCCGAAGTGGCTGGTCCAGTACGGCCTGAACCGCCGGAACCTCGACTCGGTGCATGTGGGTGACTGCTGGGCGGCGAAGAAGTCCGGCCGGTGCCGGCCGGTGTCGCGGGAGCAGGCGGTGGAGGCGCTGCAGAACCATGTCTCGCCGTGTGTCCACTGCCGTCCGGACACTGTCCTCGGGTTCCCGGGCTAGGTCGCCGCGCGGCCTGGCGTTCGGGGTCGCAGGCTGGCGGTGTGGAGTTCCCCGTTCAGGTCGCGCTCGCGCAGCTTGTGCCGACGGGGCCGCGCTGGTGGTTCGAGGTCAAGCTCGATGGGCACCGGACGGTTCTGTGGCGGACGGCGGACAGCGTGCGCCTCCAGGCGCGGTCAGGGCGGGATGTCACCGCGCCGTGGATGGACCTGGCGGTCGAGGGTTCAAGCCCGCCCAGCTCCAGCTCGCCGCCCAACTCGGCCTGACCATCCCACCGACACTGGTCACCAACGACGTCGAGCACGCCCGGAAATTCGCCGCCGAGCACGGCCCGGTCATCTACAAAACCTTCCGCGGCCTGCCCCGCAACGAGGACGGGCACACCGGAGCGGTCTGGGCCCAGCGCGTCGATCCCGCCACCTTCGACGACACGCTCGCGGTGACCGCCCACCTGTTCCAGGCAGAGATCCCCAAGACCGGCGATGTGCGGGTCACGGTGGTCGGCCGCCGCGTGTTCGCCCAGCAGATCGCCTCCCCGGACGGCGCACTCGACTGGCGCCGCGGCGACTGGAACGCCCTCATCCACACCCCCATCACCGTCCCGGCACCCATCGAGGCCGCCCTCCACAGCTACCTGAGCGCCTTCGGCCTGGTCTTCGGCTGCTTCGACTTCGCCCTCACCGGCGACGGCAACCGGCCGGAGGACTGGGTGTTCATCGAGTGCAACCCCAACGGCCAGTGGGGCTGGCTGCCCGACGCCGGCCACATCACGACGGCGTTCGCCGACATCCTGACCACCAGAACGGAAGGAGGCGCGCGACGCGATGACGATGCCCGCCGACCTGGACGCCGACTCCGCGCGACTACGCGAAGCGATGACCAAGACCCTCACCGACGAGGGCGCCCTGACCGATCCCGCCTGGCGGGCAGCCGTCGCCACCGTGCCCCGGCACCAGTTCGTGCCCGGCTTCTATCTGGCCTCCGAACGACCCGACGGGCAGGGGCTGACGGTGTGGGAGCCGGTCACCGCCGAACTCGACTAAGGCCGGTGGCTGGCAGCCGCGTACTCCGACACCACGCTCATCACACAGTTCGACGGCGACGAACCCGACTGGAAAGCACCCACCGCCCGGCACGGCGGCGCCCCGACCTCCTCCTCCACTCTCCCCTCCCTGGTCCTGCGGATGTGGGCCGACGCCGACGTGCACGAGGGCCACACCGTGCTGGAGATCGGAACCGGCACCGGGTACTCGACCGCGCTGGCCTGCGAACGACTCGGCTCCGCCGACGTCACGTCGATCGAAGTCGACCCCCACCGGCTCCAGCAAGCGGCAAGCGCGCTGTACGCGTGCGGATACACGCCGACGCTGGCAGTGGCCGACGGGCTGTACGGCTACTGGCCCGAAGCAGCGTTCGACCGGATCGTGGCCGCCTGCTCCTTCCGCGCCGTCCCTCCGGCCCTGATCACGCAAGTACGGCCGGGCGGCAAGATCCTGCTCACCCTCTCCGGCTGGCTCTACGGCTACGCCCGCATCCTGCTCACCGTCGCCGACGACGGCACCGCCCAGGGCCCACTTCTGCCGGGCACCGTCTCATTCATGTCCGCACGCACCCACGCAGCGCCGGCGTTCGGCAACCCCGCGCACTGGGCCGCAGACCTGCCCACGACCGGCCGGACGGCCCGCCACAGCCCCGAACGGATCACAGCCGCGACCGAGGAGGCATTCCACCTGCGGTTCCTCGCCCAGTGCGCGGCACCCAACATGCAGATGGTCACTGTCGGCGAGGTAGTGCACCTGGCCGACGTGATGACCGGCTCCGCCGCCACCCTCACTCCGGCCGACGACCGCTGGGAGGTCCGCGAGGGGGCCCGGTACGGCTGTGGGAGCAGATCGAGCATGTGTTGAGCGCCTACGGCACGGCCGGGGCTCCAGTACCTGAGACGTTCACCCTGCACGTCCACGAAGGCGGCCAGCACCTCCGGCACCCGCACATGCCCAGCCTGCCGCTGCCAAAGCCCTGACCACGCCAGCAGAACCCGCACCCCTCAGGAGTCCGGGCAGGGAGCGTCACGTCACCACCGCCCGGGCTCCGGCCATGCCCAACCCGTCCGTAGGGCCTGGTTGGCTCCGGTGAAGCAGCCCGATGCTCGGATACAGCAACCCCGACAGCTTCATCAGCGCGCTCGGGCATGGGCTCCTGCCCGACCTCGAGCAGCCCGACGGATACGAGTACCGGGGCGGCAGCGGCAGCCGCCCGTCACCAGCGCTGGAAACGCTCCCGCCTCGAGGACCTGGCAGCCCGCCGCTCCTCACCCTCCTGACTGCGGCGCACCGAACCGCGTCGCAGGCGGAATACCGGAAGACCGCGGCCTCTGGTTTTTAGGGATCGACGAACTCCCGGCGGGCCAGACGCCGCACGATGGCCGGTATGGAGAGGCCAGCCACCTCTCCCCCGCGAAGCCGCACGGCTTCGCGGAACCGGACATCACCACTCTCGATCAGTTCGGATCGCGAACAAGCCTTTGAATGCCGCAGGTTCGGCGAGAATCGGAGCCCGCGCCCCGCACGTCTCCTCTTCCCACGGACTTAGGCCGTGTTTTAGAACGTGCCGGTCTGCCGCGCGGGCCGTCCGGGGAAGTCTCGGCCAGCCAGCCAGATGATGAGGTTATTGGCGATTCCGCC
>NZ_JBIVBS010000054.1:0-8659 GCF_044746205.1 Streptomyces sp. NPDC086549
GGGGCCTGCGCAAGACCCACGTCCAGCACGTCCTGACCGCTCTGGCCTGCAACGTCACCCGGATCGCCGACTGGATCGTCAGTCCGACCCGAAAGCAGCGGGCACCCAGCCACTTCCACGCCCTCTGCACCGCCACCAGCTGACCCTCACAAGATCGCCAACAGAGTCACGGCATTGCGTCTAGGGCGTGTATCGAATGTGCTGGTCACAGCCACTCGTTGATGGCCGCTACGAGGACGGTCGCTTCGTAGCGGACCGCCAACTTGTCGTACCGCGTGGCCACGGCCCGGTGCCTCTTGAGGCGATTGATGCCGCACTCGACCGCGTGCCGCGCGCGGTAGTCGACCGGGTCGAACTTCGGCGGCCGGCCACCGGACGAGCCGCGCTTCTTACGGTTGCGTGCCTGGTCGACCTTGTCCGGGATGGTGCAGCGGATGCCGCGTCGCCGCAGGTAGGCGCGGTTTGCACGGGAGGCGTACGCCCTGTCTGCGCGGACCCGCCTCGGCCGGGTGCGAGGCCTGCCAGGACCGAGGCGGGGAACCCGGATGCGGCCCAGGACGACCTCGAACTGCGGGGAGTCACCCCGCTGCCCGGCCGTGACGACGACCGACATGGGTTTTTGCCGCTGCTCCACAGCCAGGTGCAGCTTGGTGGTCAGGCCGCCGCGCGAGCGGCCGAGTCCGTGGTCGGCCGGTTCGACGGCAACGCCTCCGGGTGGCTCCTTCTGCAGGGCCCCCCTTTCCGCGCCCCGGCGGCATGCTGGTGGGCCCGGACGACAGTGGAGTCAACGTTGAGGTCCCAGGTGATCAGGTCTTCGGCGTCGGCCCGGGCCTGCAGTTCGGTGAAGATCCGGTGCCAGGTGCCGTCCCGCTGCCAGCGCCGGAACAAGTCGTACACCCGGCCCCACGGCCCGTACTGCTGCGGCATGTCACGCCACGGGACACCGGTGCGGACCCGGAACCGAATGCCGTCGATCAGTTGCCGCCTTGTCCATATCGGCGGTCGGCCCGGCTTCTTGCCCCTGGGCAACAGCGGCTCCAGCACCGCCCATTGCTCGTCTGTCAGATCTCCACGCGCCACGGACCGAGATCATCTCACGACCAAGATCCACTTACGACACACGCCCTAGGGCGTTTCGCCAGACAGCTTTCCTGCCCCCATCAGCGTCGGGGCGACGACCACGCCCTTCAGGCGCTCTACGAAACCGCCCGGGAGCGGGGCATGACCTTCCGCGAGACCAGCGCCTTCCACGACTGGACGGACAGGCAGCTCGCCCGCGAGCCCCTGCACCACGCCAGGTTCCCCGACAGTGAGCAGCGCAATCACCGAGCTGTTCACACAAGAGGAAGTCCGCCCGGCCAAAGCGTACTTGACCCCGCCCGGCCCGACACTGACCGCCTGACCGCCATCGAGACCCGCCTGCAGGCCGTCCCCGACGGCTGGCGGCAGCGCGGCGGCGACGCCGGTCTCATCGAGGACATCGACGGCCGGCCCATTGCCATTCTCGGCACCAGGCGACTCACCCCTCCCCCTCGGAGAATTCCTCGCCGCTGTCCCCGCCGACACCGAGTGGCTCGCTCAGCAACTGCGGCGGACGTGGGCGCAGCTGGACAGGATCCGCGACCGGATCGACGAGACCATCGCCGAGCAGAGAACCGAAATCCAAGAGCTCCGCGACTTGGTCACTCGCCTGACTCTCGCCAGCGCCGTTCTCACGCAAGGGAAGGCAGCGTCACCAGAACCGGCCTCCGACAACGTCATTCCATTCCCTCGATCGACGACGTGAGGGCTGCTCTGGTCGGTAAGCCTCGCAGCGTGCCTCACCGCATCAGCACTTCCTAGAGGGTCGAGCAGTCCAGGAGTCGCCCGTCGGTGGTGCCAATGAGCAGTCGGCCGGGTCCGGTAACGGTCAGCGCGGTCGCCACGGCGGGTACTCCGGCAACAGGCAGGTGACGACGCCAGCGGACGTCGCCGTCACGGAGATCGAGTCCGACGATCTCGCCGTCGTCGTACGTGACGTAGACGGTCTCCATGTCGTGGTCGAGGTCCGTGGCCTTCCGGTCTGTCCGAAAGACCCAAGTGGGCTCTTCACTGGCCACCATGCGCCGTACGACGAACGACCCGCCGGGCTGCAACCCGTGGCCGTGGTAGACAGTGCCGGCATAAATCAGGTCACCATCGGCGGTCTCCACGCCGGGGCCGGCGAAGTGTGTCTCACCTGGCTTCCAGGAGTACGGACACAAATGATCGACCTCCGCCCCCCTCGGCTCACGCGGACGTTCGGCAACCGGTATGGACCCCAGGTCCGCTGCCGCAAGCCAGGCTTCACCTGGGCCAGGCTGCTGCCCGCCCTTCGTGGAAACGGTTTCCCGAAAGTAGATCCGGCTGCCACGCCGAATACGCAACCTGCTCCGCTCCCCGTTCCGCCCAGCGGGTGCGAGGGCGGGCAGGCCGTCAGCACATCGCACCAGGGACACCGCGCCGGCAGGAGTGAGGTGGTCGAGCTGCGCCCCGTCCTGGAGCGCGAGCAGGACCACGGCCTGAGCACGCTCCTCCCACGGAGGCCGCACCAGACCAACCCAGGCCGATCGCTCATCTGCGGCGATGACAATGTCACGGCCGCCACCATCATCGTCCCGGACAGCCCACTGCCGTCGCCCCGAAGGAAGCCAGGACTCCAACTGGACCCCATCGAGCGTCGCCACGATCCTGCCGTCGGACAATTCCTCAACCGCGCGGACGTTGCGTCGCGGGTCCCAGTTCGTACTCAGACCGGAGACCGTCTGGCGGGCATCCTCTCGACGGTCGGTTCGCGGGGCCGCTCCCCGTGGTCCAGCCAGGTCATATCCGGTGATCGACCGGGGTGGTACGACCCTCCAGTCGGGCCGATGCACCACCGCGACGTGCCCTTCGCTCCACGCGTCTTTGTCCTGCCAGTCGTCAGGCGGTGCCATTAGCACCCGTAGTTCCTGTTCGCTGAGCCATTCCAAGCCCAGGACTTGGCGGCCGAGCTCGTGCTCGATGAGCGACGTGGCGCTGCCCGTCTCCAGGTCCAGAAGGAGCAGTTCCCCTTCGAAGAAGTAGCCGCCGTCGTAGTCGCCCGTGCCGACTACAAGAAGGGGGAGCCTGGGGTGGAAAGCCATGGCGTGCACGGGATAGCGCGCACGGATAAGCGCTCGGCAGGTCAGATCATCGATGCCATAGACACCAACCGGCGCAGTACTGCCGAACTCGTGCACGCCCGCCACTGCCACGTGCGTGCCTGCCACTGCTAGCAGGCCGCGGTCCTCGTCATCGACGGTGAGGACGGGATCACCGACCTCGGCGAAGGGACGGTCACCGAGGATTCGGTCGATGCGGAACGAGATGGTCATGGCGGTGATCTTCTCAGCGGCCAGAAGCTGCGTGAAGCCACGGACTTGAAGAAGCCGAACAGAAGAACTTGACGGGGAAGTGCGCTGAGGACTGGATCGCCGCGAACCCGGTTGAGGCAAGCCGCCGGCGGTTCGCCTCCGACGTCCAGACCAAACGCCGGTGCGACGACGACCACGCCTGATCCCTCCACCAGGAGGCCCTCATGAACAGCACCGACCACGCCCTCGCCTACCCCGAGCCGCCCGCCTCGCCGCTCTGGCACCACCACGGTGCGAAGGCCCGGCCGCTCACCGAGGCCGAGAAGAAGCGCAACCGCGAGCTCCTGGTGCTCGCGCAGTACACCCCCCGACCCCGCTCCCCTCGCACCACTGAGACCCCGGCGGAGGCCAGCTAATGGACACCAAGCACTGCGCCATCGACGGCTGGGTCGACGCAATATCCGTCCCAGGCCCGCGTGGCACCGTCACCTTCGACCTGATCGTCCGCCCGGCCGACGCGGACACCGTCGCCAGGACGCCCCCGACACGGTTGTGGCCTGTAGCAGCGGAGACCCCCGGATCACCCGCGAGCTGCTGATCGACATCCAGCCCGGCGACCTGCTGCGTGTCACCGGAACCCTGGTCCAGCCCCAGGCGCCCGGCGAGGCCGCCCGGCTCACTGTCGACGCCCTGGAGGTCCTGGACACCGCGCGCATCCCGGTCCTGCGCGACATGGTGATGGACCGGTACGGCGACTACGTCGGCGTCTTCGACGCCGACCGCGACCAGGTCCCCGTCTTCACCGTGCTCGGGCAGTGGGTCGGCCTGGCGGAGAACCCCGACGCCATCGCCACCCTGATCGACATACACGAGCGCGTGAACGGCGGTGGCGCGTGATGGCCGCGATCACGCCGCGTTCAGGACCGTCCTGGAACGGATTCGCGCCGGAGGCCTTCGCGGCTTGTGGCCGATCGCCGAAGCCAACCGGTACGGAAACCGCGGCTGGCCGGATCGGCCTCGCGCCCGGCCGCGATCTCAAACAGCCCCATCCGCTGTGGGCCAACCCCACCCAGGCCGACCGCCTCAAGCTGGTCCTGGACGACCTGTACCTGCGGGGACCTCGCTGACGAAGTCCTCGTGGTCAACCGGGGCGGGTACATCGGCGACAGCACCGGCAGCGAGATCGACTACGCCTGTAGCGTCGGCAAGCCTGACTGCTACACCTACCCCACACCCGAGACAGCGCGCCGTCGGTGAGCGGCATGACTGGCCGGGTGTACTTCGAACGTGGCCAGCCCGTCACCGTGGTCACCCCGTACTGTGCCCGCTGCGCCCCCGACGTCACCGGTGACTGGCTGCACTTCCAGTGGCTCGGCCGGCGACCCGCTGCTGGCCCACGCAACGTGGGAGTCCGCCGCGCTGAGGGAGCGATCGTCGTCCGCCCCTTCCGAGGCCTGACCCGGTCCCCGAACCACCCCAACACACCCGAGGAGAAGAGTCGATGACCGCTCCTTGCACCGACTAGCCTGGCGTGCCGGACTGGCTCGCCGCCGCAGAAGCCGCCCACCAGGAGCAGCGGCTCGACACCGAGGCCCCAGGCTGCTCCGTGCCCGCCGTCACGCCGACCTGATCAACGCCCGTCTCGTCGAACTCGGCATCCGGCCGGTCGAGCCCGCCAGCGCCGACGACTTCGGCAACCTGCGGCCCGCCAGGCTGACCGAGCCCGAATTCGAGCCGTACGGCTACTCCGAGGTGCGCGCGGCCTGGAGCGAGGACGACAAGGAAGTCGAACTCCACACGGTCGGCTGGGAGGACGACCGGCCCCGGTTCAGCCGCGTTCGTCTGCTGCTCTCGCTCGCCGACGTCGCCGCCGCACGGCGCGAGTCACCCAAATTCACTGCCCCCAACGCGACCACCGCCTCGAGGCTATCCGCGCGATGGACGGCCTCAACGCCGACCTCCTCAACAGCGCCCACGTCGAAGAGATCGCGACGGCTATCCACGGCAACACCGCGGCGCTGCTGCACCTCGCTGACACCATCGCGCGCACCAACACCACTGTCTGAACGGACGTCCCCGGAACCGGGAGCGCCGCGCCCGCGCGGTGGCGGGCGCGGCGCTCTCGTTTGCACCAAGGAGTTACGGATGCCTCTCAGCCCACCGGTATCGGAGCGAGTCCAGCGCCTGTTGGCACAGCTGGAGCGGCACGGATCCCGTGGGAACGGGCAACTCGTCATCGACGGGAGCCTCTTGGCGGGCCACCTTCACTGCCGCTGGTGGGGGTTCCGCGGCCACGACGTCAGACGGAACCAGGAGCTTGTGGAGCACCCGGACGTGCTCGTCCAGCAGATCCTTTGACGGGTGCCGGTTAGGGAGACTGGATCTGGGCGCCGGTCCACGGAGCGCTGACCACCTTCTGCCACCGGAAGTGGTGAATTCCCACGGGGCCGAGGATCGCGGGCGCTCCAGCGGCCATCTGGCGGGGCTTGTGGAAGCGGGTGTTGATCCAGCCTGCTGCGGCGAGGCGGTTACGGCAGTGCTGCCAGGGCTCCACTTCGCATTTGGGGCAGCTGATCTGTGCGCAGGCGCGCAAGGCGCGGGCGATGGCGTCGGGGGTCTCCTCGCTGGACATAGGACGATGGTGTCGCAGCGGGTCGGCGGCCGGGCCCTTTTCCAGTGACATCAAGCTTCGGAGCCGGTCGGGCTGGGCGAACAGCCTCGCCAGCGAGCCAGCGGCGCGCACGTCGGGCTGCTCGTTTTCAATCGGTGGCTGCTGCCGCCGATCAGCGCGTCATGCGAATCCATGGCAAGCATGGGACCCGCCACACGCTGATACCTCAGCCGACGAACGGATCCAAAGATCACGGAGCGCTGGCTATAAAGGTACGGAGGTACGTGAGCTGCCTGGCCCCCCAGGGCCGGGCAGCGGCACCGTTCCTTTGCTCAGCCACGCCTCCTTGTTTTTGATCGTCACGGTAGATGCCACCCGAGACTCGGTACCGCTGATGCTGTCCACAGCCCGCAGGTAAGCAGAAGGCCGGCACGCGAAGCGAGCTCGGCAACAGATGAGGATGTGTGTTGTTGTTGGTGACCATGCGTCAGAAGTGCGTGGTGGCTCTTTAGTTAAGAGGAAGTCAGGGAATCACGCGTCTGACCTGCGGTTTTGTGAAGTCGAATGTCGGCGGCTGCCGACATTTGGTCCCTTTGGGTGTCGGTGGTCGCCCACATCTGCCCATGAAACTTGCGGATAGTCGCAACGCTCCATGAAAACATGCGGCTGTTCGCAACTCCTGCCTCGCTGGTCCGAGGAGTGGGCTTCAGGAGGTTCCCCGCTGGAAGGGGTCCCAGTCCCAAGGGGGCCCTTGGTGGCAACGGCTGCGGGCCGTGCCCGAGTGTCGGCCACTGTCGACACAGACTTGTGACGATCAGCAAGTCTTCGGCGCGTAACATGCGGATGGCCGCAACTATTGCCGTACAGTGCCGAGCACCTGTATGCGAAAGGATCATCTCTATGGATGCAGCGGCAGAGGGCCTGCGCTCATGGCGCGCGAGCCCAAGCCCTCAAAAGCCCAACCCGGTTCGGCCCGTACGCGCCGATGACGGAACCGACCTGGCCCGCATGATCGCCGAGCAGTTCGGCAAGGGACCGGTCCACGAAGTCAAGGCGGTCGTCTACCGCCGGCCGCCGCACGACATGCTCGGCTCCGACGGCTACTCCCTCGTCAGCAACTACTTCCTGCGCCGTGTCCTGCCGTACTGCCTGATGCACAACATCATCAGCAAGCTGCAGGCGGCGGTCTTGTCTAACATGATCGGACGCCAGAAGAAGGGAAGGATCGAGGTCACCCACGCGGAGATCGCCACCGAGCTGGGGGTCAAGCGCACCAGCATCGGCCACGCCCTGGACGCTCTCTGTGAGAAGAACTTGATCCGCAAGGTGAAGCGGTCGTCCTACCAGCTCAACCCCCGCGTGGCGTATAACGGAAACGGCAAGGAGCAGCACGACTTCCTCGCCGAGCTGCGAGCCCTGGCGCTTGACAGCAAGTTCCCCGACGAACTCGCCCCCGAGCTCACCCTGTTCGCCAGGGGTGAGGTCGGCTGACCGAAGGGATCCTCGCCATGCTGTTCAACACCACGGGCCTGCTGGGCATGCTGTACCAGCTCCAGCTCACCCCGACGGCGATCGATGTCCTGTCGGTGATGGTCGAACGTCAGGAGCCTGGGGGCTCGGTCGGCATGAAGCAGTCGGAGATCGATGAGGTCCTCGGCGTCGGCCAGGCTTCCATGAGCCGCGCCATGGCCCTGCTCGTCGACCGCGGCCTGGTGCTCCGTTCCGGCAACGGTCGCGGTCACCGGTATGCCCTGAACCCGGCCGTGGCCGGTTACGAGTCACAGGCCGAGCTGGAGAAGTCCATGACGGAGCAGCTCACCGTGGGCGGCCCCCCGCCGATCATGGTCCCGGGCTACGGCAAGCGGCCGCCGAAGCCGGGCAAGGGCGGGCTCCACGCTGTCGCCTGACGTACGGCTAAGCAAAAAGGCCTTCGGCGTGTTCGCCGGAGGCCTTCTGCACCTGTACGCGAAAGTGCGTGCTCCCAGTATGCCCCTCCCCCCATGCTGGAGCATCCGGTTCCGTCCGTGCGGCGATCATCCTCGCATGGGACGCGATGGCAGCATGCCTGATCGACAGTTGCGCCGGATGAGCGAAGACGGCGAAGCGGCAGCCAACGTATGACATGGAGTGGCTACGACGTCGTAATTCGGCCCCGGCATGACGACTCGAAGCGGCCCCGTTTCGTGAAGATCCATGACGGCTCGAAGCGGTCCCCGTGCCGGCATGGGCCAGGTCTCTGCCGCAGTCTGAGAAAGCTGCCGATGCTCAAGTAGGGGCCGATTCCAGCCGCCCGGGTGGGGCCGCCGAACGACGTCGCGGCCAACCCTGCAGGTGCGCTGGCGGCGCACGTACGACGGGGTACGGCGGGTGGTCGCGGAGTTGGAGTAGGGGGGTGGCCGGCTGGGCGTGCCGGAGTTCAGCGTCGGACCGCCACGGCCTCCGTGTGGGGTGTCGGTGTTCAGGGCGGGGCTGCCACGGCTGCCGCGGCCGCGGTAAGGATGCGGTGCAGGACGGGGACCGGGATCGCCGGGTTGGTGACCGCTGCGCATGCCGTGTCGCGGTCGTGCAGCAGCCCGGCCAGGACGCGGGCTGGTAGCCGCGGATTGCGCACCGCGGTGCCGCGGACGTGGGCCTCCGGGTCGTTCAGCAGCCGCACCGCGTCGGCCGGTGACAGCCGGGGGTCCTCAGCCGCGCG
>NZ_JBIVBS010000055.1:0-8579 GCF_044746205.1 Streptomyces sp. NPDC086549
ACATCCATCACAAGCAGCACCCACACGACGAACCACCCGACCCAAGAGACACCACCCGGTTGACCCCGACAGGCCTCCTACCGGACCTAACGCCGAGACGGTTCCGAGTTTGCGGGCCGGTGACCACACTGGACACATGACGGAACCGGACCCCGAGTGGGACGCACGCATCCGCCATGCACCCGAGACCGACGATGAATACCGCCGTATCAACTCGTGGGTACCACCGGTCGAGGAACTGCTGTGGCGCACAGCGCGAGCCAGCACGCTCGTGCGGTTCTTCCCCTTCTCCAGCCACAACTCCCTGCGCCTCGCGACGAGCTCCGACTTCGCGACCGCCGAGAACCTGGGTCCTTGCATCGTGTACTGCTACGACAACTACACAAACCCGGACCGCAGACCGGAGTACTGGATCTGGAACGTCTGGCCACGGGACCGGCTGCACAAGCCCGTCCTGCGGACATACGACGTCCACGCCGCCGTACACGAGCTGGAACGGCTGACCACGGACTTCACCTGAACAACCGCCGACCGGCCAACCCGTTCAGAAAACACCGAAAGCATCAACCCTACGAGCAAGCACTCCCGCCCCAGACCCCCGAACCAGCCCTCCCGCCCCCACCGCAGCCAGCCCCCGCCAGACAGCGGGGAGTGGGAGGAGATCGCCGAGATCTCCCTCCACTCCCCCACCGGCACGCTCCTGGTCTGCGCACTCATGACCGACCTCGAGCAGGAGTTACCGTCCCTGGCCATCGACGGGCCTGGCCACTACCGGCTGTGTGTTCACGCCCGTGGCCGCGACCTCGCCGTCGACCTCGCACCGGACACGATCACCGAGCACTACCTCCTCCAGTGCTGGCTGGCGGCACCGAATCGGAGGACCTCACCAGGCCGTGCCCGAGAACGGCGAGGGAACCGGGCGGCCAGAGCTCCACGAGCCGCAGGCCAGCGGCTGATCAGTCGGCGACGTGCACGGTCACGAACAGGTCCCCCGGTGCACCGCCGGGTGTTGGGGTCCGGATCGGCGTGCTACGACGCGCTCCCCGCGCCTAGCTGGACCGTGCTGACGCTCAGGATGCCGACCGTCCCGGCGCAAGCAGTCGAGCTGTAGGCGACGTAGATCGGGGTTGTCTGACCTGGCGGGTAGACCTGCAGGTACTGCGCGGCAGTCGGGTGGCACTGCTCCGCGGGGTAGTTGCCGGCGTTTGTGATCCGTAGCAGCGCGTTGCCGGTGGCCCCCGGCGCCAGCGTCACCAGCGTGGGGGGTGTGATGGAGTTGCGGGTGGCGGCCGGGCCGATCTCATGGACAGGGCTGCCCCCGGCGAGCGACACCCCCGGGTAGCCGTACAGGGTGCAGGCGGTCTTGGAGATGTTGGTGAAGTCGATCACCTGGTAGACGCTGCCGGCGGCGCCCTGGCTGACACCCGGTCTGGCGTTCAGATAGCGGGTCGGGCAGGCGGCGGTACCCCTATGTGTGGTGCCGGTCGGCGCCTCGGTGCCGGTGCCCGTACCGCTGGCCCGAGCTGCAGCCGCCGCGGCAGGCGCCGTCGTAGCCGGCGCGCCCGAAGTAGCCGGCGCGTCGGAAGTAGCCGGCGCGTCGGAAACCCTGGCTGCGGCGGTGCCACCGGAGGAGGAGCCGGCCGAGCCCGCGCTGCAGCCGGTGGCGATCACCGCGATGCAGGCGAGAGCGGTGGCGGGGACTACTCGCCGGAGTATGAGTGGAGCTGACAACGCGATTGCCCTTCTGCTGCGCGGAGCGGCTCATTGGCCGCGTGACACTCATGACGCCGCGCGTGCGGCGCCGGTTGTACCAGACACGTCCCGGCGGTTTCACTGTTGTGTCCCAGCCACTCGGCGCCCAGACTGCTTGCCGGACATGGCAGGTCCGAAGGCGACCGCCGGCTGTCAGCCGTCAACGTGGAGGAGGTCCGCCGGGTCAACGCGTACCTGAGACAGCCGCCCGTCACGGCACTGACCGCCTGACCGCCGTCGAGACCCGCTTGAAGGCCGTCCCCGACGGCTGGCGGCAGCGCGACGGCGACGCCGGTCTGATCGAGGACGTCGACGGCCAGCCCATCGCCATCCTCAGCACCAGCGGCGACGTACGGCTCCCTCTCGGAGAGTTCGTCGGGGGTCTCGGCGAGCGCGAGGCGGCCGCTCTTCAGTTCGGGCACGTAGTTGTAGATGGTGTTGTGGGAGACGCCGAGGAGCTTCGCGATCGAGGTGACGGTGTTCTCCGAACGGGCGAGCAGGTCGCGGGCGTGGCGTACCTGTTCGTCGGTCATCGCCGGCGGGCCGGCACCGGGGCTCGAACGGGCAGGGGCGCTACGTTGATTGCGACTTCTGCCCCGGCGGCTTCCCTTTCTCGATTGTGTTTCTGCTGCCGGGTGGAGGTGCAGGATGTCAGGCGAACGGAAAAGCTGTGGCGCACCATCCCGCTCTCCAATTCCATGCGTGCCGTCCACGGTCCGGCGGGCAGACTTTTGAAGGCCGCTGCTTTTTCCGGATCTCGATCGTCTTCTGCTGCTCGGTGTTCTGCCTGCGCAGCCGCTTCAGCTCCTCGCGCTCCGCGCTCGTCGGCTCGCCCGACGTGCCCCCGCCGCGGTCGATCCGGTCACGCTTCACCCACCCGCGCAAACTCTCCGGACTCACCCCCAGGTCCCGCGCGACCTCCGTGATCGTCTTGTCGGAGGAGCGCGCCAACGCGATCGCGTCCCGCTTGAACTCCTCCGAATACCGCTTGGAGTACTGGCTACCCACCTGGCACTACTTCCTCTGGAACCTCATGTCCCAGTCTCCCGGTGTCCAGTCACAAGGGGAAGCTTCACCCCATGCACTCCCCCGCCGCACTGTGCACCCCCTTCAGAATCGCCCGACTGCTCAGCCGAACAGGCAACAGTGAAAGTCAGCCTGGAGCGGGCGGCAGCCCAGAGTCGGACCCCACAAGGGTCCACACAGGTTCGAATCCTGACCTCTCCGCAGAGCATGTCCGAGGGCCTGTACTACTCCGTGCAGGCCCTCGTCAGTTCGCCCGCCGAGTCCTTGACCGGGCTGAGGTCCGGGCTCTTGTCGCCCTTCTTGATGGACGCGCTGACGTTGTCCACGGCCTGTCCGAGGTCGTCCACCGCCTTGTTCACGTCGACGTTGTCGGTCTGGTGGCCGATGGCCTTCAGGTTCTTGTTGACGGGGGCGAAGTAGGTGTCGGACTTCGAGGGGTCGAGCGCCGCGGCCCGTGCCGCCTGCTGAAGGTCGGTGATGCTGTCCGCGATGGAGTTGGCGGTGCGCACACAGTCCAGCGTGCGATGGGCGGCGTCGCAGCCGGTGGTGGTGAGTCCAGTGGCGAGGGCGATGGCGGCCCCGGTAATGACGGCCGTGGCTCGGCCCCGGCGTAAGTGACGGCTGGGTGTCATGACGTCGTGTCCCTTCCCCTGGTACTACCGGGCGGGCGCACGATGTTGTCGGACGGAGCGCCCCAGCCCATGGTGCCGTGGGTTGAAGTACCGAGGTTGTCCCGTCCACGCGGTCTCGACCGGGGTTCCCCTCCCACTCGAGGCTGGCCCCGGTGACGTCCCGGACCTCACACCACGGCATAGCGTCCGCTTCGGGCTCCGCCCGCCGAATACTCGTTTCGCTCGTTCGCGCATCCCCGCGCGAATTGCCCCGCCTCCGGCGAGCAGGGCGGCGTCGTTCAGTGAGTGATCACGTGATGCCGAGGGTGGCCAGAGGCGGGCGGAGTTGCGCGCGTGGTGGCGGAGTCCTGCGACGATGCTGGTGTGCCCGGTGAGGCGGAGGGCTCCCATGGCAGGGATGCGCAGGCTCACCATGGCCCTGGGAGCGGTGCCGGTGCTCCGCCCGTGATGGTGGCAGCCCATGAGCCGGCGGTCAGCTGCGCGGCGGCGAGAAGGATCGGTGCCGGCAGGAGCGTCGGCGGGACAGCCGCGAGTCGCGGCCTGATGCCCAGCCGCAGGCCGGCACCGCGGGTAACAGCTGGTCAGTCAGGTGGTCACGGGCCAGGAGCGGAGCTGGGTGGCGATTCTGTGGGTGGTGCAGGTGGGGGCGCGGAGCAGGTCGCGCAGGGCCAGTGCGTCCTCGCGGGTCGGCTTGACCGGGATGCCGGATGCCTCCAGGTACATCACTCCGGTTGCCGCGGCCACGGCCATGTTGGAGCGTTCCAGCCAGCGGCAGCGGCCCAGGATGTGGATCAGGGCGGCGGCTCGGGCGTAGGGGCCGTCGTAGACCGGCTGTTGGAGGAGTTCGGCCTTGTGGGCGGCCACGGCGGCCACCGGTACGCCGTAGTCGTCGGGGGCGGGGTCGCCCGCGCCGGCGATCTCGGCTACCTGCAGGATCCAGGGGACGTCGATGTGCAGGTCCATTACGCGGCGTGCGCCCCCGGCTCGCCCGGCTCGCCGGTTTCCTCGGTCAGCTCGGCCTCCTCGGCCTCGTCGAAGACCGCCTGGTGTTCGTCCAGGAAGCGGCGCGCGGCCTCCAGGGCACGGGCACGGATGCCCTCGGTGTCCTCTCGGACGAGTCGGGAGATGTAGTCGCCCAGGTCCAGGCCGAGGTCCTTGGCGCGGACCTGGGCCAGCTGCTTGACCTCGGGATCGACGCGTACGCCGAGCTGTGGCTTTGCCATACCTGGATGGTAACAGCTGTTACCATCGGCGGGCCAGGCATGTCAGGTGCTGTGGTACGGCTCCGGTTCCGGCTTCGGCGTCGGCTCAGTAGTGCAGTTCCAGTTGTTCGATGTCGGTGAACTCCACCAGCAGGCCCTGCGCGCGGCGGCCCCGGTCGCGGAAGTACATCTCGCCCAGGCCCTCAGCCAGGATCGCCTGGAGCTGGGCTTCGGTGGCGCCTGCCTCGTGGGCGGCGAAGAGGCGGGCCGCGTACTCCGGGGGCAGGGCCTGGTTGATGTATCGGACGCGGGGGTCGTCACTGGTGCCGGGGGCGGCGGTGAAGCCGAAGCGGGCGCGGGTGGACGTGAAGATGCCGGCGATGGTCGCCGCGCGTTGTCTTGCCCGGGCGCGGACCCTGGGCTGCCAGCGGTGGCGGACCTCGCGGTGCAGGCGGGCGGCCAGGTCTCGGCGGGGGTGTTTCAGCTGGCCCTTGATGTAGCGCTCCACCGTGCGCTGGGAGATGCCCAGCAGCTCGGCCACGGCTCTGGTGCCCTTCAGCTGCCGTACCAGGAAACGCATCTGGGCCTGCGCCGACTTCGGGACGGGGCGGGTGAAGTGTTCGGCGTCGGCCTCGTCGAGGCTGTCCCCGATGTCGGCCATCGTGCGTCCTCCTGATCTGCGTCTGGTGGAGGAACGGGGACGGCGGCGGTGCGGTCACGGGCTTTCACCGGGAAGTCGGTTCGTGTGCTCGCGACTGCTCCGAGTGGGGTATAGTGGATCTTGAGCTCGCCGCCCGGACTCCGGGGGGTGTGCAGTGCGTTGGTGGTCCAAGGAAAGACGCCCCGCTTCCTGCGGGGAAATGCAGGTGCAAGGCCTGCCCGGCGCTCGGATCCGAACCCCGTCCCTGATTCGTCAGGGGCGGGGTTTCGCGTTTGTACGATCACGGTCGTCAGTGGGGACCATACGGGCCGGGGTGTGCGGGGCCAGATGGCGGGCGAGCACCTCGAGGGCGGCGTTGATCTCCTTCAGCCGCTCGGGGTCCGCCTCCTCCCCCAGGGCCGCGGTGAGGGCGTCGTCGATGCTGGTGGCCCGTACCTGCGCGACCCGGTCCGAGACGCGGGGGGCCGGGCGGACCAGAAGGCGGCGGCGGTCGGCGGGGTCGGGGGCGGTGACCACGGAGCCCGCCTCCTTCAGCCGCGCCACGGCGGTGGAGACCGCGCTCTGGGGCAGGCCGGTGCGGGTGGCGATCTCACCCACGGCGCTCCCGGGATGGGCGGCGATGTCGCCGGCCACGACGAGGACCGACCGGACGCTGCCGCCGTAACGGGAGGCGCCGCCCTCGGGCTCGGGCATCGCCGCCTCACCGATCTTCATCAGGGTGCGTCCGAGGAGGAACAGCTCGACTCCGTTCATGCGGCCACATTACATCAAAAGTGATACATCTGGATAGATGGGTTGCCTGACTCATCTTTTTTGATCCATCTCTCTTGATGCATCAAGAGAGATGGATTAGCTTCATGGGCAGACACCCGGGCACCGCCGGGACGGAGACAAGGAGCACGCGCCGTGCGGAAGTTACGAGGGAACCCCTGGGCGGTTCTGGTGACGCTCTCGCTCGGGTTCTTCATGACCCTGCTGGACCTGACGATCGTCAACATCGCGATCCCGGACATGATGAACGGCCTGGGCGCCTCGCTCGACCAGACGCTGTGGACGGTCAGCGGCTACGCCCTGGCCCTGTCGGTGGTGATCATCACCGCGAGCCGGCTGGGTGACCTTCGCGGGCCGCGGACCCTGTTCGCCGCCGGTCTGGCCGTCTTCACCCTGGCCAGCGTCGCCTGCGGGCTCGCGCCCACCGCCGAGGCCCTGATCGCCGCACGGGTCGTCCAGGGCCTCGGCGCGGCCCTGCTCACCCCGCAGACGATGACCCTGATCGTCGCCGTCTTCCCGGCCGACCGCCGCGGCACCGCCCTCGGCATCTGGGGCATGGTCGCCGGCCTGGCCACCCTCACCGGACCCACTCTGGGCGGTGTCCTGGTCTCCGCCGCGAGCTGGCGCTGGATCTTCTGGGTCAACCTGCCCGTCGGCGTGGCCGCGCTCGCACTGACCTTCCTGGTCGTTCCCGACATCCGGCCCGGCCGGGCGCACCGCTTCGACCTCGTCGGTGTGCTGCTGTCCACAGCCGCCCTGTTCTGCCTCGCCTTCGGCCTGCAGGAGGGCGAGAACTACCACTGGGGCACAGGGATCCAGGCACTGCTCGCCGCGGCCGTCGCCCTCGGCACCGGGTTCGTGCTGCACCAGCGGCGCCGTCAGGACCGCGAGCCCCTCGTCCCCTTCGCCCTGCTGCGCGACCGCAACTTCACCGCGATGACCGCCCTGGTCGGGCTCGTGTCCGTCGCGATGCTCGGGCTGGTGCTGCCCTTCAACCTCTACCTCCAGTCCGTACTCCACCTCAGCGCCGTCAAGGCCGGTCTGGTGCTCGCCCCCTCGTCCCTGGTGTCGATGACCGTCGGGCCCTTCACCGGCCGCCTCGCCGACCGCATCGGCGGCAAGTACGTCCTGCTCACCGGCCTGTTCTGCTACGCCGCCGGCATCGTCGCCATCACCCTGACCGCCGGGCCCGCCACCGCGTGGTACGCCTTCGTCCCCGCCACACTCGCGACCGGCCTCGGCGTCGGCTGCATCATCGCCCCCATGTCCACCGAGGCCATGCGGAACGTCCCCCCGCAGCTGGCCGGAGCCGCTTCCGGCATCAACAACACGGTCCGCCAGATGGGTTCCGTCGTCGGAGCCGCCGCCGTGGGCGCGCTGGTGCAGAGCCGGCTCGCCGCGGAGCTGGCCGGCGGCAAGGCGTACGGGGCCGCCTTCGTCGCCACGCTGCACACCACCGCCGTGCTGCCGCTGACCGTGCTCGCCGCCGGCGCCGTGGCCGTCCTGCTCCTGCGCCGCCGCACCGCGAACCGTGCGGGGGCCGGGACTACGACCGGGGCCCGGAAGGAACCCGCGGCGGGCCGCTGATCCGGTGCGCGGGGTGGCGGCTGCCGTCCAGTGGGTACGGCAGCCGTTGCTCCGCGAGGGTTCTTGATGTCCCGCCCGTCCCTAGAAGCCCAGTTCGAGCTCCTGGATGTCGGTGAACTCCACCGACAGTCCCGCCGCGCGGCGGCCCCGGTCGCGGAAGTACATCTCGCCCAGGCCCTCGGCCAGGATGTCCCGGAGCTGCCGCTCGGTGGCGCCGGCGTCCTGGGCGGCGAAGAGGCGGGAGGCGTAATCGGGGGGCAGGGCCTGGTTGATGTAGCGGACGCGGGGGTCGTCACTGGTGCCGGGGGCGGCGGTGAAGCCGAAGCGGGCGCGGGTGGAGACGAAGATGCCGCCGGTGGCGGCCGCCTGCCGCCGGGCCCGTTCCCGAACCCGCGGCTGCCAGCGTCTGCGGGTCTCGGCCGCGAGCCTCTCGGCGAGGTCGTGGCGGGGACGCTTCAGCTGGCCCTTGACGTAACGCTCGACCGTGCGCTGGGAGATGCCCAGCAGCTCGGCCACGGCTCTCGTGCCCTTCAGCTGCCGTACCAGGAAACGTATCTGGGCCTGCGCCGACCTGGGGGCAGGGCGCGTGAAGTGCTCGGCGGCGGCCACGTCCAGCGTGTCCCCTATACCGACCATCTCGTCGCCCTGCTCTCCGTCGCCCGTCGTCCTGCGTGTCGTCGCAGACGTTACAGGCCAGGTCGGTCAGCGGACCGTCCAGGTGTCGCCGCCGGCCAGCAGCGCCGCCAGGTCCCCCTTGCCGCTGCGTTCGACGGCCGAGTCGAGCTGCGTGGCCATACAGGTGTCGTAGACCGGCCGGTCGATGTCTCGGATGACGCCGATGGGGGTGTGGTGCAGGGTGTCGGGGTCGGCGAGGCGGGAGAGGGCGAAGGCGGTGGTGGGGGATGCCGTGTGGGCGTCGTGGACGAGGATGTGGGCCTCGTTGTCCGG
>NZ_JBIVBS010000056.1:0-7241 GCF_044746205.1 Streptomyces sp. NPDC086549
CGACGACACGACACGCCACCACTCCCACGGGAACGTCCGCCCTATGCCCCACCAGCGAAAACGCAGTCCTCAAGTCCGGAAAGACAACAACTTCTCAGATCATCGTCGGTGTCTGAGGCCACCGCCGTACCCGGTACGGTGCCCACCAGATATGGTCGCCGAACCGTACCGCCAACTCCTCGGTGACGAAGTCATCCACCACGTCCTGCGGGAGTGCAGTGGTGGGGACGCCGTCGGCGAGTGCGGCGATCGCCGCCTGATACTCGGGCTCATCGATGATGAACCGGCGCAGTTCACCGAAGCGCCGGTCCCGAACCTGCACGAAGCCCGGCCCCTGCCGGTGTACGCACTTGCAGATGTAGTAGCCGTTGCGCCAGCTCCGCAGCGCCTCTTCTGCCTCCGGCACGTCCAACAGCGCGGTCGGGGGATGCAGATGGTTCAGCCTGTTCCAGGAAGCGGGTCCGGGACCTGGGCGGACCTGCCAGTCGACAGCGATCGCCAGACTCGTCAGATCACCGACGAAGCTGAGGGCCCGCACGGTCCAGCCGGTGTCTACGGGATCCGTCAGGTCCACGGGCCGGGGCAGTGCCACCCTGCGGACCCCCGCCTCGAACAGCCTGCGGGCGGCTTCGCCGCCCGCGCCGTCGACCTCGATGTCGCCAAGGCACATGCCGGGCAACTCGCTTGCGGTGGTGTCGTGGTCGCGCCATGCCCTGACGGCGAAGGGGGAGGCGGGTTGGGCTGTGGCAGCGGGCATCATGTTCTCCTCGAACTGGGGAGGGGGAGGGGCTGATGGGCGATCGGGCTGTCATCCGGTCGCCGGCGCCAGTTTGTCGGCGGAGGGCCGACGCAGGGCGTGCATCCGCAGCAGTTCCTCGTTGACCGCTGGCACCGCAACCTGGACGACCTGGCCACCGTTCTCGAATACAAGCCCTCGTTCGCGCCAGCCACGCAGTAGTTCTTGCACCTGTGACTGGTCCGCTCCGTCGCCGTTCGTCTCCCGCAGTTTGCGCACTGCGGCGGCCACAGTGTGTGGCTGGTCAAGCAGGCGGAACAAAGACACCTCGACCGGCTCGGTCAGCTCCAGCACATGCCAGTCGAACGCGCGCCTCCTGCTGACCAGTAGGATCCGGTCCTCCAGGTCGCAGTAGGTGAGCCGACTGTGTGCGTAGGACTGCTTCCACTGCCGGATGGCCGAGTTGAGTCGTTCGACGACCTCATTGCCGACACCGCGCGGCGGCACGTCGAAGACATAGGCCAGGTCGAACATCTCTGCTTCGGGCAGATCGTAGGTGAGCCGGTAGGGCTCGGCGGGGCGCAGCTCGGAGAAGCCGAGGCCCGGGTTGTTGAAGTACGGGCTGAACCGTTCGATGGCGATCCGGGCTGACTCCTCCACCGGAGGGTTGAGGTGCTCCAGCGCGGGCAGCTGGCAGGTGACTTCGTCGTAGTCCTCGGGGGCCTCCCCGGGGAAGCCGTGCAGGTAGTTCCAGACCACCGACAGGCCCGCCGTGGCGCCGTCCCGCATCATCCGCACGTTCTGGCAGCCGGTGACGCCCTTGTCCATCAGGCCCAGAACTCTGCTGCTCAGGCTTTCGATGCCGGGCTGGACATAGATCAGACCTGCGTCGGCGAGGGTCTGCAACTGACCGCGTCGCATGTTTGACTTGATCTCGTAGTGCATGCGCAGATCGAATCCGCTCTCAACGATGCGCGGCAGCAGCGAGGTCACGTATCCCATGTCGAGGATGTTGTCGACGACATACATGTCCAGGACGCGGTAGGTGCGGGCGAGCCCGACGATCTCCTCGAAGAACGAGCTGGGATCCTTGCTGCGGAACTGCATGAACGAACCGTTCAATCCGCAGAACGTGCAGTGGTGCTTCTCGCCCCACCAGCAGCCGCGGGCGCCCTCGACGACGAGTTTCGGCTCGACCCAGCCACGCGCGGAGGAGGCCGTCAGCCGTTCGAAGTACCCGCTGTAGTCCGGGGAGAGGATCGCCGCGGGTGGCAACGGCGTGGTGCTCATGGGATTGGCCACCGACGTGCCGCTCTGGTCACGCCAGCACAGCCCAGGGACTTCGGTGAAATCGCGCTCGCCGTCCAAGGATTTGAGGAGTCCGGGGAAAGACTCCTCGCCCTCGCCTCGTACGACGTAATCCACAAACGGGAAGTTCCGGTGCACGGCCTCGCCCTGCTTGCCGTCACAGTTGGCGCCGCCCATGACGGTCACGATGCCTGGCGCCAGCCGTTTGACGTACTTGGCAGCGGCGAGCGCGGCGGTGTTCTGCTGGAAGGTGGAGGTGAATCCCACGACATCGGGGTCGTGGGCCACAATACGTTCAGCGATGTGCTCGATGAAATCCGGTGCCATTTCATGCAGCTGGGTGGTCATCCGCATGCGCGCCGAAGACAGCCGGTCGTTCATGCTTGTGGTGAACTCCGCTAAGCGCCATCGTCGGTTGTCGTACAGGGCAGAGGAGAACACCCAGTCGCCGCAGCCGAGGAAGTAGGAGGCAAGGGAGTAATAGCCGTAGTCGGTAAGGGAGAAATCGGTGCGCTGGGTTATCCAGTCCACGAAATCTATGTCGGCGTGCAGAACCTCCGCCGCACCGCCGGGTACGTGTTCGTCGACACTGCGCTTGAGAATGCCCAGGGCCAGTGAAGGCAGATCGATCGGAGCCCAGGGCATGTTCACCAGAAGTACGCGCACTTCGCTGGCCTCTTCTCACGAAACGGTGGTGTCATTGCGGGCGGAGGGTGTGGAACGCGGTGTGGGACAGGGCCAACCCGGCCGGGTGGCGCGGGTCGGCCCCCCGCACTACTGCTCGTCCTGCTCTTCGGCGTTGCGGAACCGGACGACTACGCCGACGCCGACGGCCCGGTTGTCCTCGGCGCCCTCCAACGGGTCGTCGTGGAAGATCTCCTTCTGCATCACAAGCACCTCCCTCCCTTCTCGGTGGGTATGTCGCGGTCCGCTCGGCTCAACGTGCGGCCGAGACGTCTGGGGCCGGCGCGGGAGCGGGCCTGAGCGCCCGGCCGAGAAAGCGCAGGGAGCGCTCCAGGACGGCCACATGCTCGGCGCCGTTGTAGCCGTCATGGCCCGAATCCAGCCACAGCAGTTCATGGGGGATACCTCCCTCGCGCAGCACGGTGAGGTATGCCTCGATCTGCTCCGGCGGGCACTTGGCGTCATGTCGGGCAGCCACGAGCAACAGCGGTGAGCGGATCGCTCGCGCGTAGGTCGACGGTGAAGAATGCCGGTACCGTTCGGGCACCTGCTCCGGCGTACCGCCGAACAGCGTGGCGTCCAGAGAACGCAGCGCCGGGGTGGAGTGGTGGAATGCCGTTGCGTAGTCGGCGATGGGTTTGACCGCGACGCCCGCGTCCCACAGTTCCGGGTGCGTACCCAGGGCGAGCAGTACAAGATAGCCGCCCCAGGAGGTTCCGCTGAGGCCGACCGCCCCTGCCCGGCCGATCCCTTCGCTCAGCAGGTGGGCGCGGACCCGTACCAGGTCAGCGACCTGGGTGTGGCCGACGCCTTCGGAGTAGGCCGAGCGCCACTGGGGGCCGTAGCCGGTGGAACCGCGATAGTTGACCCTGGCTACCGCAAACCCTGAGCCGACCAACGACTGGACCATCGGGTCATAGGCGTCACGGGCGTGATCGGCGGGGCCGCCGTGGACCAGTAGAACCAGTGGATACGGCGGTTGCTGGTCGGCGGGCGTGGTGACCAGTGTGTGGACGGGGCCGTCCGGGCCCGCAGTCCACAGATCCTGTCGACGCCCGAAGGAGGGCAACCGCCAGCCATGCTGGCCGGGTAACGGTCTGCCGGACAGCGAGAGTGCACGCGGTGGGGTGACCGCGTCCGTCCAGATGAGGTGGATGTCGCCGTGGGCACGCGGCGCAGCGTCGAGCACGGTTCCCTCGACGGTCGGCACCGGCGTGACGGTACGGCGGAGCAGGTCCGCGGTGAACAGTCGACTGCGGCCGTGCCGGTCCTGGCGGAGCAGGACCCGCTCACCGCCCGGATACCAGCGCGCCGTGGTCTCCGTGTCCCAGGCGCACCAGGGGAACAACTCCAGGCCGGTCGGCCGCCGCCAGGTACCGAGGCGGTATTGTCCGCGGTCCTCGCACATCACCAACAGCACCGGTTCCAGGCGTCCGGGTGCGAAGCCGAGCCCCCAGACGCGCTGTGCGGCGCCGGACAACGTGGCGAGGGTGGCGCCGCCGGGAACCACGAGACGCACCGCGTGGCTCGAGTGCGGCGGTCCGCAGATCGCGAGCACGTCGCCTCCGGGCGCGAGGCCACCGAGGACGGCAGGCAGCTCGGTGCGGTACACCACTTCGCCGGGGCTGCCGCGGCTGCCCATGCGCACAGTCAGAGTGTTTTCGTCCGCGATGGCTACGGCGGCCTGCCCTTGGTCCGTCAGGGCCAGGCCGCAGGGTCTTCCCGGCGGCGTACCCACGAAGGCCGGGTTGTGGGGTCCGCCAGCGAACTCCTGTACGCGCCAGACTCCTTGGCCGTGCTGGTCCGCGTCGAACCACCACACCGCGGCGTCGGCGTCGATGGCGCACAGCAAGGTGCCCTGCTCACGGTCCGTCACTTGGCGGCTGATGTCGGTAGATCGGTCCCAGACGAAGATCTCGCAGCGGCCATCGGCGTCCCCGGTGTACGCCATTCGGTCAGGGTTCCGCGGGCATACCGCGGGAAGCACGGGCCGGTAGACGCCGTAGTTCCGGGTTGCTTGCGCGGTTGGACGTGATGCTGAGGTCACGACGTCCTTCCTTGTGTGCCGGTCCGCGGCTCGGCTTCCCCATCGTCCTGAGCGAGCCGCAACAGACCGGCACGCATGGTGGCGTAGCAGGCGAGTGCGGCGAGTGCAACGGCGCAGCTCAGGGCCACCTGGCGCCCGCCGACGGCGGAGACGAGGAGGCCCGCGGTCGCGGGAGCGAGAGTGGCGACGGCCTGTCCCGTCGTCGCGAGGGCGGTGCCGGTACGGCCCTGGAAATGGTCGGGAGTGATGAGGACGGCCTTCGTCTGCAGGGTGATCACCACGGCGGGCGCGGTGAACGACACCAGGCTCAGCAGCAGCCCGTACGTCCAAGTTTGGGTGGCATAGGCCAGCGCCACGGCGGTCGGCACCATGGTCCAGGAAGCGCCGGCCACGATGCGGCCGGGAGATATCCGCTGCACAGCCAGGGGAGCGATGAGCGCACCCAGCAGACCGCCAACCCCGGCCAGAGTGAGGATCACTCCGATCGACGACGGACCGGCCCCGCGAGCGTGCGAGGTGAACACCGCATGGAAGTACAAGGTGCTCAGTACGGCGTTGATCCCTGCGGTCCACACCATGACGAAGCGCAGGAAAGGTTCCTGGCGGATGAAGCGGACGCCTTCGGCGAAGTCCACGAGAAGGGAGGCCGGCTGGTGCTCCGCGCGCTCGGGACTCAGTTCCGTGCGGATGGCCTTGCTGACCATTGCGACCAGCAGGAAGGAGAGTGCGTCCGCGAGCAGCGGCAGCCAGCGGGCGAGTTGGCACATCAGTCCGGCGACGGTGGGGCCGATGATCTGGACGGCCTCGTCCCGTGCTTGGAGTCGGCTCATCGCCACGGGGTAGCGCTCGGGTGGAACGATTCTGCGTACGGTGCCGTGAGCTGCCGCAGCATAAGTCGCGCTCGCCACCTGCTCCACCATGGCCACGGCGAGGAGGTGCACCAGCACAACGTGGCCGAGCGCCACGACTGCGAAGGCGGAGCCCATGGCACCGGACGCCATCAGCGCGGACCAGTACATCATCCGCTTGCGCGGCCAGCGGTCGGCCAGGACCCCGGCGAACGGTGCGATGGACAGGCCGGTGACCATGCCCACCGTGGCCACCAAGCCGACCTGGGTGGCAGGGTATCCGGCCCCGAGAAGAATGAGTGGAACAAAGAGCGAGGAAGCGCACGTTCCCAGACCGTCAATGGCACCGGCGAGCCAGAACAGCCGGAAATCTCTGTTTCCAGTGGATCCACCAAGATCGAGCACAGCAGCCGTGGGTGATTCCCGCTCCCCGTGCCGCGACAGAATTCCCCTGGAGGATAATTCGTTGAATCCTCCAGGATATTGGATCTCCTCGCCTTCTTCCTCCGGCATCAGAGGCGCCCGAAACCGACGGCCGAATGAGCCAAAGCGTTCATGAAGTGCCTCGCCCCCAGCCAATCGCGAGTCGTTCCAAGAGTTGACATCAACGACCATTGGGCGACGCGAGCGTATCCGAGCACTCACGCGGATCGCAATAGCTTGCGGGGCGCTCGGCGCAGATCTTTTATGGCCCTCCTGCCGTTTGCTGATCTTTAAGAAGCTGTTGTCATTCCGGGCTTGAGGACTGCGTTTCCGCAGGTCGGACGTAGGGTCGGAGATCCTGTGGGCATAGCGGCCTGTCGTGCTGTCGCTATCCGGGAGGTCGCGGATGCCGTCGGTGATTGGGCTGTTGGAACAGCGTGAGCTGGATGCTCGCCGTCGTACGGACGAGCTGCGTGAGGAGGCCGACCGTGGGCCTCGACCCCGAGTCCTGGACACGAGTTATGCGGCTGGTGCCAGCGTAGTTGATGTTGTTTCGGACGCCGTCTCGTAGGCGATCGGGCTGCGATACCCGAGGCGGGAATGACGGCGTCGGGTGTTGTGGCGGTGCAGCCAGCGGAACGTGGCGAGGCGGGCCTCGCACTTGCTGGACCAGCTCTTTCGGCCCTGGCGCGTCTCGCGTTTGAACATTGCGTTGAAGGACTCGGCGAGCGCGTTGTCCGCTGAGTTGCCGACCGCGCTCATAAACTGACGGACCGCTACTGAACTTGAATGAGTGATGTCGGGGCCGTTCGCCTGACAGCGACTGGCCGGCCCCGGTAGCCCTGAGGTCGTGAGATATGCGCAGGGCGGCGGGTTGACCGATGCTGGAAGGGCCGCGCGGGAGCGGTTACGGCTGCAGGCCATGGAACGCTTCGAGGGCGGGGAGAAGAACCGGGAGATTGCTGCCGCGCTGAGGGTGAGCGAGCGGTCAGTGGCGCGGTGGCGCCGGGCCTGGCGCGAGCGGGGCGAGATCGGCGTCCGGTCGAAGGGGTCGTCAGGTTGCCCAAAGCTCAGCCCGACCCAGATTGCCAGGCTGGAAGGTGTCAATCCCCTCGCGTCGTGGAGATCTTTCAAGCGGCCAATTCCACGGCGGGGTCGGCCTGGTGTTCTCGTTCGTAGTCGATCGGGCTCCGGT
>NZ_JBIVBS010000057.1:0-6613 GCF_044746205.1 Streptomyces sp. NPDC086549
ATTGACTGCGACGTCGTTCGGCGGCCCCACCCGGGCGGCTGGAATCGGCTCCCACTTGAGCATCGGCAGCTTTCTCCGGCTCCGGCAGAGACCTGCCCATGTCGGCACGGGGAGCGCTTCGAGCCGTCATGGATCTTCACGAAACGGGGCCGCTTCGAGTTGTCATGACGGGGCCGCATCACGACGTCGTAGCCACCGACGGGCGCATGCCTGCCATGCACGAGTTGGTGTCCCGTCTCGAAGGATCTGGACCCCATCTCAAGTGGCCTGGTCTGATGCGTCGTTGATCTCACTTGATCTGGTTCGTGATCCTGATCACTGCACTACTCTGTCGAGCCATGAACGCGGACCGCTGGTTGGCAGACACCCGGACCTCCTACGACACGGTCGCGGTCAGCTATGCCGACCAAATACGCGAGGTTCTGGCCAGCGCGCGGTATCTTCGGGCGGCTCTGGCAGTGTTCGCCGACTTGGTGCACGCCGCTGGAGGTGGGCCGGTGGCGGACGTGGGCTGCGGACCTGGACACGTCACTGCTCACCTGCACGAGCTGGGTGTGGACGCTTTCGGCATTGACCTTTCATCCGTGATGATCGATGTGGCTCGGCGTGATCACCCCCGCCTGCGGTTCGAGGTGGGCTCGATGACGGACTTCGACCTCGCCGATGCTTCAGTCGTCGGCCTGCTCGCCTTTTGGTCGTTGATTCACGTCCCCGACGAAGCAGTGCCCACGGTCTTCGCCCACTTCCGGCGGGTGTTGCGTCCCGGTGGACCACTGCTGCTCGGCTTTCACGTTGGCGACGGGTCGAGGCTGAAGACGCAGGGCTACGGCGGTCACCCGATGAACGTCCACGTTCACCGCCGCCAGCCTGACCAGGTGGCGGCCTGGCTACGCGATGCCGGGTTCACCATCGAGGCCCAAATGCTGCTCGACCCCGACGAGAGCGTTCCAGGTGCGGTCCTCTTCGCACGCTGTCAGTCCTAGCCACATCAGCGGTCCGGTTGCGGCCGACGACACAGCGAAGTCGGACCACATCAACTGAGACAGCCTCCGGCATCCGCTCGCCCGGGACCACATCACCTGAGATTCCCGGCTTCCCCACGTCTCAACTCAACTGGTCGCCGCAGGCCAGCGGCCCGACTCGGAACCAGATCATTTAAGTGGTTCTTCCTGAGCGCGTTGGTTCTGCGTCGGGGCGTCAGATCGTGTTGCTCCCGCTGGGGGATCGGGCGCTCGGCGGGCAGCCTGTGTCCGTGCAGGGCCCGGTAAGGGCATGTGCGGCGGCGGGCGGGCTGTTCGCGCGTCCCTTGCGCTCCTCGAGGGGTCAGCCGGCGGAGATCGCCCAGATTCCACGTCCTGTTGACTTGATTCCGAGCACGCCGAGCCGGGCACGATCAACACCAGTCACCTAGGGCATCACGCTGCACAGTGCGTCCAGTGCGCCCGGCCACGCGCTGTCCGAGGGCGCCGCGTAGTTGACCACCAGGGCGTCCCGTTCGGGCAACTGCCAGCCACAGTCCGCCACTTCGTAGCGGAACTGCGACAACCCCCTGATCGCCAGACCTTGCCGGGCCGCGGCCTGGACCACCGAACTCTCGGTTCCACGAGGGAGGTCGAGGACCGTCTGCAGTCCTGCCGCCATGCCGGCCACACGAATGCCGGGAGCCCTCTGGCGCAGGACCGCGACCAGCTGATCGCGGCGGCGCCGGTAGCGCAGCCGCATCGAGCGCACATGACGGTCGTACGCGCCCGAGGCGATGAATTCCGCGAGCATCAGCTGCTCCAGGGCGCTCGTCATGTAGTCGCCGTGCCCCTTGGCCGCCACGATCTCCGGGATGAGTTCCTCCGGCAGCACCATCCATCCGAGCCGTACCCCCGGCGCCAGGGACTTGCTTGCGGAACCGAAGTACACCACCCTCTGCGGATCGAGGCCCTGCAGGGCACCCACCGGCTGGCGGTCGTACCGGAACTCCCCGTCGTAGTCGTCCTCCAGGATCAGGCCGCCGGTGGCGCGTGCCCAGTCGACGGCCGCCGTGCGCCGCTCCGGGCTGAGCGCGACCCCCGTCGGGTACTGGTGCGCCGGGGTCAGCAGCACCGCGCCCACTCCGCGTCGCGCAAGGTCGTCAATGCGTGCGCCATGTTCATCGACGTAGAGGGGCGGGGTGTGCAGACCGGCGTTCGCCAGCAGGTCGCGATACAGACCGAGACCGTAGGCCTCGACGGCCACCGCCCGCACTCGCCGCGCCCTGAGCGCCTGCGCCATCAGCGCCAGGCCGTGGTGGAAACCGGAACAGATGACGATCCGCTCCGGCGAGGCATATACCCCGCGGGCCCGCGTCAGGTAGTCCGCGAGTGCTGTGCGCAGCTCAATGCGGCCGCGGGCGTCGCCGTAGCCGAAGGCGCTGTTCGGCGCGGCGGTCAGAGCCCGGCGGGCCGCGGTGAGCCACTGCGTGCGCGGAAAGTTCGCGAGGTCCGGTGCACCCGTCACCAGGTCGTACCTGGGAAGGTGCTCGTCCGGCCTCGTGCGGCGAGCGTCGGGCGCGGCCCTGTGCGGCTCGACCCGGGTGGCCACCCGGGTCCCGGAGCCCTGCTGGGCGGTGAGCCAGCCTTCGGCGACCAGCTCGGCGTAGGACTCGACCACGGTGTTGCGGGAGACGCCGAGATCCGCGGCAAGTGAGCGGGAGGCCGGCAGCCGGCTGCCGGGCGCCAGACGCCCCGTGCGCACGGCCTCCCGCAAGGCGTCCGTGAGCCCTGCGCGCAGCCCGGGCCCGCGCAGCTCCAGATGGAGGTCGGCACCGAACGTGGGGGGCGGGTCGGCCGCGGAATTGGTCCGGGAATCTCTCATGTAAATGGACCATACTCCCGCACCACTGAGACCGTAGCGTTGCGGGCATGACGACGGATCAAGCGCACGAGAGCACCGCACGTCTCCTGAACCCCTACGTCACGTGTCTGGACCTGGCATCCGCCGGCGCGGTCGTCACCACAGGCTGGGAACGGACCGTCCAGAAGACGGGAGAACGGGTCAAAGGCCCCGGCCAGGTTGCGGCCAGTGCAGGTAAGGCCTGCGGCGGAGCTCTGCAGCACTAAGTGCCCGACTTGGGCTCGACGACGACTACTCACACCCCCACCGGAGGTCGATTCACTGTGTCACGACTGAACGTTCCCCCTCTAGAGGATGTCCCCGCCGGCGCGCAGCGGATACTGGACAACGTTGGCGCGCAGCTCGGCTTCGTCCCGAACATGTTCAAGGCCATCGCGTCGAACCCGACCGTTCTCGAGGGCGTCACGACTCTGCAAGGCACCTTGAGCCGGGTTCTGGACGCGAAGACCCGGCACAGCATCGCGCTGGCCGTGTCGCAAGCCAACGGCTGCAGTTACTGCCTGGCGATTCACACCTACGTCGCGACCGAATTCGGCGGCATGTCGGGCGACGACATCGAGCTCGGCCGCGTCGGGAGCTCGGTCGATCCCAAACGCGCCGCGGCCGCTCGCTTCGCGCAACGGGTGGTCGACAGCCGCGGGCGGGTCAGCGACGCCGAGCTCGCGGGTGTGCGAGGCGCCGGGTACACCGACCCGCAGATCCTGGCGATCGTCGCGGTGGCAGTGCAATTCCTGCTCACCAACTTCATCAACAACGTCAACCAGACCGACCTCGACATCCCCGCCGTCGGCGCGGTCGATACGGCCGTGGCCCAGTGAACCCGCACCCGGAGCCGACGGCGCCCGACGCGGCGAGCGAGAGCGCGATCGAGCGTGTGTTCCGCGCCTGGCACGAAGCCGTGCCGACCCAGGACGCGGACAAGATCGCCGACCTCTACGCGGCAGACGGCGTCATCGAAACACCGCCCGCCGTGCTTTCGCCGGGAGACACGGGCTCTGGCGTGGTCCAGGGCCGCGAGTCGATCCGTGCCTTCGAGCACTGGGTGGCGTACCGGGACCTACCTCGCCGATGGCCATCAGTTGATCTGGGAGTACCCGCTCCAGACACCGACGGGCGAACCCACCTCGTCGAGTCCATGGACATCGTCGACGGACTCATCGCGCGTCATCTCGTCTGCTGGGGCTGGGTCACCTTTGAGAGGCTCCACGCCGCCGCCAACAACACCCCACCCACCGGTTGATCGCCGGAACCCTCGACGCGGTCCGCGCACCCAGCCGGCAAACCGCTCACCGCGTCAACGATCATTCAGGAAAGGTTCGATATGCCGGGCTCCGAACTCTATGAGAAGTTCATGGCACTGCACACCCGCGACGGTGGCCTCGTCATGCCGAACGCATGGGACGGCCTCTCGGCGCTGATGCTGGCCGATGCCGGCTTCGAGGCGATCGCGACATCGTCGGCGGCACTCGCCACCACACTCGGCCGGTCCGACGGACGTCACGAAGTCACCCGCGACGAGCACCTCGAGCATGCGCGGCTGCTCGCCCGGCTCACCGGGCTGCCCGTCAACGGAGACTTCGAGGACGGCTACGGCGACACGCCTGAAGACGTCGCGGCGACCGTCGAAGCCGCCGTCGAGTCCGGCCTGGCCGGTATCGGGATCGAAGACACCTCGGGCAATCCCGATCAACCCATCCGCGACTTCGACGAGGCAGTCGACCGCATGCGCAGCGCCGTCGAGGCGGCCAGGGGGCGCATCGTCGTCACCGGCCGCACCGACAACTTCATCCAGGGGCGGCCCGATCTCGACGACACCATCCGGCGTCTGACGGCCTTCGCCGAGGCCGGCGCGGATGTGCTCTACGCCCCGTACCCACCCGACCTCGACGCACTCGTCGCGATCGTCACCGCCGTCGCGCCGACACCGGTCAACGTCCTCATCTCGCCGGCGGACAAGGTGCTGACCGTCGCTGAACTGCAGAAGGCCGGGGTCAAGCGCATCAGCTTGGGTCCAGCGCTCTACACCCACGCAATGGAGGCACTCGAACAGGCCACCAAGGCTCTCGTCGCGGGTGACGTCACCGCCGCGACGACAGGAATCAGCTTCGAGCGCATCAGCGAACTACTTGCCCGCGGCACGAACTAGCCCAAACCCCGCGAACCACCGCTCCTCACCCACTCAACGCAAGAAGAAGGCAGATCGACATGAACCTCGACAAGCTCATGAACAAGCACCTCACCAGGTATTTCGACCCCAGCAAGACCATTCCGGAGGAAACCCTTCAGCAGCTGCTGAGGTTCCTGCGCTCCACGCCGTCATCGGTGAACGTACAGCCCAACCACTTCTATGTCCTCGCCACGCCCGAAGGCAAGGAGCGGCTCGCCAACAACCTGGGCGAACGATTCCAGGACAACGGCGAGAAGATCCTGAACGCGTCGCACACCATCATCCTCACCACCCGGGCAGATGTGCCTGACAGCCACCTCGAGGCGGTGTTCACGAAGGAGAGGGCCGACGGCCGGTTCCCTGACCCGTCGAAGCAGGAGCTGTGGGAATCAATGACCCGAGACTTCCTCAACCTGCGCAACTACGGCTACAAGGACCTGAACCACTGGATGGAGAAGCAGACCTACATGGCGGTGGGCCTGACCATGATGGCGGCCGCTGAGCTCGGCGTCGAGGCCACGCCGCTGGAGGGGTTCGACCCGACCAGTGTCGACAAGGCGTTCAAGATCCGCGAGACCGGACGCAGCACGACGGTGCTGCTGGCCCTCGGCTACCCCGACCCGGAGAGGGTGTACACCACCCCGATCTCGCGATTCGACGCCGACCAGCTGTTCACCTTCATCTAAACACCCACCCGGAAACCAAAACCCACAACACATAGAGCCCGTAAACGATCTTGTTGGGGTTGCCGGCGTGCGGGCGCCGCCGTTCGTGGCGGCCATGCGGGAGGCGCCACCTTGGGCCTTGGCCGGGCGGTCAGGGCACTCGGATCGACAGAGGAGTTGATCACCTTGGACGGACAGGAGCTGCAGAAGATCGCGGGCGACTGCACTGTGGGACTGCCCGGCGTCGACCTGGAGGATCGCTTCAGCCCCGACTGGAAGGTCTACAAGGTGCGCGGCAAGGTCTTCATGCTCATGACCGACATGCCGGGGCGCCCCGTCGTGATCCTGAAAGCTGATCCGGACGACGCCGCAGCCCTGCGTGAGCAGTACGCGGACATTACCCCCGGCTATCACATGAACAAGAGGCACTGGATCACGGCGGAAGGCGGGGGCACCATCAACGAGAAGCTAGTGATGGAGCTCGTGATCGATTCCTACCGTCTCGTGGTCGGCGGGCTTCCCAAGTCCGAGCAGCCCGTGGATCCGCGCACCTACGGCCGCCACGCCTGACCTTCGTCATGCCCATCAGCGGCGAGAAGCTCCAGGACAGAGCGCGCGCCACGGCACTGGCGATCGGCCACCGACCGGCGCAAGTACCCGAACCACCACCCACACCATGTCCATGACCTGCGAATTCACGATGCACGCGGCTCATTGGCCTGCAGCCTCATCTGCTGGAGGCGGCTGGAGAAGCACCGCTCATGATCGTGTTACGAGCACATACGAGGAAGGGGACGATCCCCATGAAAGCCATTGTGGTAACCGACCGGGCCGCGGGAACGGCCGGGATGACGCTGACGGAGCGGACTGAGCCGTCCGCAGCGATCAACGACGTCAT
>NZ_JBIVBS010000058.1:0-6010 GCF_044746205.1 Streptomyces sp. NPDC086549
GCCTGCTGCGGTTGCTCTTGCTTCCCACCTGGCACTACTTCCTCTGGAACCTCATGTCCCAGTCTCCAGGTGTCCACGATCAAGGGGAAGGTTCAGCTGTCGTCGACCAGGGCGACGTCGTGGGTCTTCTCCGCCCAGTCGATTCCGCAGTAGATCACGGTGGTTCCCTCCCGAGAATGCGGGTGTTTTCGCTGGTCACGAGCGCATGCGGGCCACGCAGCTCCCTAATTCAAGGTCTCGACCACCAGGGTCGGACCGACGCCTCACTAGCCGTGTTCGTGGCACCAGCGCACCGCGCGGGCCTCGGTCTATGCGGGAGCTCAGAGGCTCGGGCGTATCGAGAGGTCACCGTGTGGTGGGCTCGCCCCACCAACACCAACGAGGGATCAAGGTGGTCGGTGTTGACGCTCGACGGCCCCGGGCGTCACCGCTCTAACAGAAGGCTTCGAATCCGGACCCACCAAAGGCATCCGCCCGGAGCCGACGCACGTCATCCCCCTGGTGATGGCGGCCCGCGGACGCCGGACGCCACCTCTCTAGTCGGAGGCATCGAGGCCCGGTTCGCTGTAGGCATCCGACCGGCGCCCACGCGATCGCCATCACCACGAGCACCAAGGTCCGTCCCCACGCTCTAACCAGAGGCTTCACAAGCCCAGCTCGAATCAGGCGTAACGGACCTCACTGCTCGAACACCCCGGCAACCCCACCCGGAGCCACCGGAGTGCTTAAGAAGGAATTAGGTTCGCTGAGACAGACGCCCGAACGACTCGGTTCGCTGAGAAAACGACTCGCTTGGGTGAGACAGAACAGATGCCCTGCCTGCGGCGGTGCAGACACGGCGACGCGCACCTCGCACGGCAGGAGTGAACCGTCGTACTGGTTCACACGAGATGAGGCCCTGTCTCCAGCCGGTTCACGCCGGGTGGAGACAGGGCCTCATCTCGTGTGTCTGCAAGCCAGTACTAGTAGACGGCCTGCTGCAACTGGACCAGCTCGTCCACTAGCGCGCTGTACTCCTCAGGATGCTGCTCGCGCAGGGCTGTCAGCATCGTGCGGGCGCACTGGGCAAAGTCGTGTGGCTCCATCTTCCGCTGCAGGTGCAAGGCGATGAACGGAGCGTCGTGGTAGGGCAGCTGGCGTGGCTGGCTGCCGTCGTGGCTGCCCGGTGTGTCCGTTCCTTCCTTTGCCGGAGCTTCCGCAGCCTGCGGGGCGTCATCGGCGTCAGAACGGAGGGCCTCGCTGCTCTCCCCCCTTTGGTTGTTGTCCGCGGACAACAAGGCCTTCGCGTCGGAGGTCTTCGCCTCGGATGCAGATGCATCAGGGGTGGCAGCTGCCGAGCCTGAGGGAAACGGGGCTGGTTCCTGCCTCTCGGGGTGGCCTTGGGAGGGCACCTTCGCGTTGTTGTCCGCGGACAACAAAGTCTCTGATGCTTCAGGTTCTGCGTATGCTTCAGGCTCTGCGGATGCCTCGGGAGAGTTGTTGTCCGCGGACAACAACTCCTCGCGGGCCGCGGCCACAGCTGCCTTCTCCAACTCCTTGGAGCGGGCGAGGGATTCTTTCGTCTCAGTGAGGTAGCCCAGTAGAGCGGCAGCGCCGAGTGACGGATGGTCCTTCAGGCGCCGGGCCAGGAGCCGGCCATCGCGTTCGGACATGCTGCCGGAGCTGAGCATTGCCTGGATTTCGTCCGGCAGTTCCAGCAACACGAGTTGGTTCGTCACCCACGACCGGTCCTTGCTCAATTGCTCAGCGGCACGGGAGCGGGCGCCTCGTTCGTTCTGTTCCGCGCAGACGTTCACGAGCTCCTGGACGCCCCGGGCGCGTTCGATGACGTCGAAGTCCTCCCGGTCGAGGTTCTCCTTCAGGAGGTGGTTTATGAACTTCTCGCGGGAGGAGGCCAGGTCGTCGCGGACGACGAAGTCGAGGGCTTCCAGTCCGACGTGGACAGCGCTGCGGAAGCGGCGCTCGCCGTTGACCAGGACGTGCCGGGCGGAGCCGATCCGCTCCGCGTGGTCGGGCCAGAGCGCGAGGTAGGCGTCACGGGTGACGGCCACGCACGCGGCGAGCTGGACGTTGCGCAGTTCCTCGCCGAAACGGGTCAGTTCCTCATCCGTGCCGAAGTTGCGGCGCGGGTTGAGGGGAGTGGGGGAGACCTCGTCGAGGTGGAGGCGGACGAGTTCGTAGGCGGGCACGTCGCCTTGGGTGATGGCCTTGGCGCGGCCTCGGGCGCTGCGGCCGCGGGGGACCTGGCTGAACGACGATCCGGTGCCCAGCTTGTCGGCGACGCTCATGCGCTGATCCTCCGGGCTACGGTCCGCATGACGTCCGACTGGTCACCGTAGGGGGCGTGGACCAGCAGAGGCTTCTTTACGCGGACGGCTTCGCGCTGGTCCTTCAGCTCGGGTACGACGGCGAGGACCGGCGGTTCGCCGATGTTGTTCCACTCGTCCAGGGACGAGGTGGCGACGTAGCCCTTGCGGCTGTCGTACATGTTGACCACGAATCCCAGCAGGGCGATGTCGATGTTCAGGTCTTCGATGAGGTCCTGGATCTGGTCGTAGAGCATGTCGTAGGCGTCGGCGGAGGAGTCCTCGGCCAGCACCGGGACCACGATGCCGGACGTGTTGGGCTCCTCGCCCTCACGGGTGCGGCAGTAGTAGATGGCGGTGTCCATGGCGTAGCCCAGGCTCGGGGGGCAGTCGACGACGATGTACTCGTAGGCCTGCTCCAGCGGCTCCAGAGCCTTCTCCAGCGCCGTCTCCTTGATGCGCACGTTCCGGCTGGTGGCCAGCTTCGCGTCGAGCAGGAACGCGTCCTTGCAGGCCGGCAGCAGCCACAGGTGCTCTTCGAAGTCGCCGCCCTTTATCGGCACGAGCAGTTCGCTCAGGTCGCCTCTCGCCTCGCCCAGCATGTGCTTGGCCAAGCTGGCGCTGTCGATGTCGAGCATCGGGTAGCCGAGTTGCTTGGTGAGGTGGCCCTGCGGGTCGAAGTCGATGAGCAGCGTGCGGTAACCGGACTCGGCCAGCGCCTGGGCAACGCCGGCGGAGACCGACGTCTTGCCTACGCCGCCCTTCTGGTTGCCGAAGATGATCCGGCGTGCCCCCGTGACCCGAAGCGGCTTGGGCCGGGGGGAGGGGTTGCTGTCGAGCCAGAGGCGGATCGCTTGCGCAAGGCCCTGGTTGTAGGAGATGCCACGGGTCTTGCAGACCTTCTTGACCTTGTCGTACAGCCCGGTGGGGAGGTAGGTCGAGAACGAAGAGCCGCCGGCGGTGTCGACCTCGGGTCGTGGTCTTGCCTTCCGCCAGGCCTCGGCGCCCTCGGTTACGGCGTCCTGGATGTCTCTGTCCAGCTCCGCTGCGCGGACCTTCAGTTCCTTGCGTAGGTCGGCAGGCAGCTTGGCTACTACCTTTTCCCGATCACTCGGGTCGTATGGCGCGGTCATGGCGCTACCTTACTCACCCGAGGAGCCTCAGAAACACCACAAAGGGCGTGTCGTTCCCCCTTTGTTGTCCGCGGACAACAAAACCCCGCCCCGAGCAGTACCGACTCCGCGTCTGGGATGCCGTATTGGTCCTCTTTCACCCCTGGCGCCTTCAGCGCCCAAACCCCCACGATGCCGACATGGGCAGTGCGCCGCTTACGGCAGTCACCGCCACCGCAGAGACGGGCTCGTCACGCGAAGCGCTGGCATGTAGAGAGCCAGAACAACGGGATGGTGTCCCGCCGGGTGGTGTAGCCGATCAAGGCGGCGGAAGCCACAGGCCCGGGACGGTGGCTCCGCCGGACCGGGGGTCCAACTCGCCTCAGCAGGGCGCCTCGTGGACTGCCGCCTGCGCGGAGATCGTCAGGTGCCTCGTACCGGAACGCGTAACGCTTGATCCCCTACACCACGACGCGGGACACGACCGAACAACGGCCGGGCTTTGCCGCTAACACCTTCCGTCCCTGAAGTCCCGAACCGTGCCACTGGACGGCTATCCCTCATATAGGTGTTGGCACCGTTCCACTGAACTGCCGTGACCCAGCGGATCCATTGCCGTCGGAACCGGTGAATAGTCCGAGCCCATCAAACCGTTCGAGGTGTCTCACGAACCGCTGACGTAGTGCTGCCCAACTCGGGTTCTGGCTCCAAGCTCTGTGGTGACGGCCTGGCATACATGACAGGGTGAGACCACAGTTCACTCTGAGCCAGAAGGGGAGTAACGGGTGGCCGCGCCACTGCAGCTGACTCGGATGCATCGCGTTCTCATCGGCGTGGTCGTGTCCGGCGCTTTGATCATCGCCGGTATCGGCTTCTCCGGTTCCTACGCCGCGGTCCGCGAGCTGGCGATCAAGAAGGGCTTCGGGAACTTCTCCTATGTCTTCCCGATCGGCATCGACGCGGGCATCTGCGTCCTGCTCGCCCTGGACCTGCTGCTGACCTGGATCCGCATCCCCTTCCCGCTCCTGCGCCAGACGGCCTGGCTCCTGACGGCGGCCACGATCGCCTTCAACGGCGCCGCCGCCTGGCCGGACCCGCTGGGTGTGGGCATGCACGCGGTGATCCCGATCCTGTTCGTGGTCGCCGTCGAGGCGGCCCGGCACGCGATCGGCCGCATCGCCGACATCACCGCCGACAAGCACATGGAGGGCGTCCGCCTCACCCGCTGGCTGCTCTCCCCCCTCCCCACCTTCCTCCTGTGGCGCCGCATGAAGCTCTGGGAGCTCCGCTCCTACGACCAAGTCATCCGGCTCGAACAGGAGCGGCTCGTCTACCAGGCGCGCCTGCGTTCGCGGTTCGGGCGGGCGTGGAAGCGCAAGGCGCCGGTGGAGGCCGTGATGCCGCTGCGGCTTGCCCGCTACGGGGTGCCGCTTGCCGAGACCGCACCGGCCGGGCTGGCGGCTGCCGGGATTGACGAGCCAATGCCCCACTTTGCCAGCTTGTCGCCCGCCGCCGACCCGCTGCCGCTCGCGCCCGCAAGCCCTGAACATCAGCGGGCCCTCGAAGCCGGCGACCTTGCTCAGCAAGCCTGGGGCCACCAGGACGAGGGTCAGGCCGCAGCCTCGGCCGCCGCCGAGGAGACGGTGTCCCCGCAGCCGGAGACGCTGCCCGAAGAGCCGGAGGAAGACGCCTCCTTGGGGCTGACCGCTGACTCGTTCTCCGGCTTCCCGACGGCCTACACGGAGTACCTCAACCGTCATGGCGACTTTCCCACCGCCCGCCAGTTCGCGCTCTTCCTCGCCGACGGCTACGGCATCACCGACCCGTCGCACGGCGGCCCGATCGCGGAGAAGGAACTGGTGCCCGTAGTGAAGGAACTACGGCGCCGTCTCGAGGACTCGGGGGAGTGGATGACCGATCCGTCGGTCACGGACATCGAGCAGGCCGCCGCGACCCACCCGGCCGGTCACGGTGGATCGGCCGCCATTCACCCGCACTTCGGAGGCCCGTCGGCCGCGCCGACCGGTGCGCCGCAGGCACCCGTTGCTGAGCCGGTGCCCGCACCGATGGCGTCCGCGGCCGACACGCCATCATCTGGCGGCCGGCTGCCACGGCAGACCGCCCTCGACTTCACGACCAGCCCAGCCGCGAGTGACACGGGCGGGGATGTGGCACCGTGGGAGGCGACAGTAACGAACACCGGTGAAGCCACCGCGCGCATCCCCGAGCAGCAGGTCGCCGAGACTCCGGTGAACGAGTTGACGGAGGATCAGCGGATCGAGCGTGTGGTCCGGTGGCTGCTCGAGACAGAAGCGGACGGCAAGAAGCTGTCCGGCGCCGAGGCGGCCCGCCGTAATGAGGTGTCGCCCAAGACCGGACAGCGCGACGTCATCAAGGCGAAGGAGATCCTGGAGAAGCAGCGGCGCGAGCGCGGCCGCGCCCACCTGCGCTCTGTTCGCAACGACTGACCGTCGCGGTCGCTGGGTGATAACTGAGTTGAACCTTCCCCTTGATCGTGGACACCTGGAGACTGGGACATGAGGTTCCAGAGGAAGTAGTGCCAGGTGGGAAGCAAGAGCAACCGCAGCAGGC
>NZ_JBIVBS010000059.1:0-2298 GCF_044746205.1 Streptomyces sp. NPDC086549
GGATCAGCCTGCCTCCAGCTTCAACCGGTCCCTGCGAGGACCGGCGGCGGGCTTTTCATCCCGCGAGATCCATCAGCGCTTCGTGGCGCACAGCCCAGTTCGTCGATCACGAGCAGGCGGGGGCCTGCGAAGAACCTCATGATGCTTGACCATCGGCCTTCGAGTGCTGCCTTGTGGCACTTGGCGGCGAGTTCGGCGGCGGTGGTGAAGTAGACGCGGTGACCGGCGTCGACCGCGGAGCGGGCGAGCGCGACGGCCAGCATCGTCTTGCCGACACCGGGCGGGCCGACCAGCAGGACGTTGGAGGCGTTGTCGAGGAACCGCAGGGTGGCCAGGTCTCGGATGAGTTTCTCGTCGACGCCGGGCTGGGCGGCGAAGTCAAAGTCGTTCAAGGTCCACGGTTCTGGCAGGCAGGCGAACCTTAGCCGGGAGGAGAGTTTGCGGGCTTCGGTCGCCTCGACCTCAATCTCGAGGAGTTTCTCCAGAGCGGTGGTGAGCGTCATCCGCTCAGCTCGCGCCTGGTCCAGGACGCGGGGAAGCGCTTCGGCAGCGTCGTTGAGTTTCAGGTAGGACAGGTGGCCTCGCAGCTGCTGGTAGCGACGGGCCTCGCTCATCGGCATGGGGTCACTCACTCTCACGCTCCTGGTCTTGATGGGTGGGGTCTTGCCGCAGCCGGTCGGCGACGGCGGCGTAGTGGGACAGGTCGATCACGACCCGGTTCGCGACGTCCGATTCAGGTCGGCCGCGAAGCTTCTCGGCTTCCGCCTGGGCCGCTGCCGATGGGGGCCGGCGGACCTTGGTGCGGCATGGTGCCTTGTCCGAGAACGAGGCGAGTACGGCTCGTTCGAGGGCGATGACGTGTCCGGCGTCCCGGATGGTCTGCCCGGCTCCGTCCGGTGCCCGGCGGTGGTGGGCGATGACCGCACGGCCGGCGGTGACCACGTGCAGGTCGTCCTCGCCGAGCCGGATTCGGACGGTGACGTGGGCACCGGTGAGCCCGGGCGGGACGGAGTAGTGGTTGCCGGCGAAGGAGACGAGTCCTTGGGGACTGACGACGCGGGTCTGCTCGAGCTCGGCGGGGAACGGGCGGGTCGGCAGTTCAAGCAACGGCTCGGCTTCTGCCAGCGCGGCGACGGTGGTCGGGGCTCCGTCGACTTTGCGTTTGCGGCTGTCCATCTGCATGGCCAGTTTGTCGATGCCGTTCTGGCCTGCCTCGATGCTGATGCCGTCAGGGACGGTTCGCCACCAGCGTTGGGCTGCCGAGTGGTTGGCCTTCTCGACGACGCCCTTGCGGTTGCCCCGGCGGGGCGGGCAGATGTCGACGCCGGCTCCGTAGTACTTCGCGACGGCACCAAAGGTCGGCAGGATCCGTCCGGTCGGCGGGTGGCAGACGGTGGCCATCCGGTCGAACCGCCACCTTCGGGCTGTGCCGCCCAGGCGACGCAACACGGCGTCGATGGATTGGACCAGGTGCGGGAAGGTCTCGGCCTCCGCGAGCACGGCCCGCCATCGTCCCGAGTGAGCCAGGGCACCGACGAGGAGATGCGCGTGGGCGCCGACGCCCCACTCAACGGGCGGGTCGGGGAGCTCGACCCAGTCGAACTGGATCTCCTCGCCCGGAGGATGCGCGATGATCGCCACGTCGCGGCCGCTCGAAGCCCGGCATGGTTCGCAGTGCGGGCGTGCTTTGTATCTCCGCAGGGCCCGGGTGAAGGTGGAGTAGCCGCCTGCATAGCCGAGTTCCACCACTTCCTCGAAGAGCGTCGAGGCCCACAAGTGAGGGTCGTCGCTGAGTCGTTGGCGGCAGTACTCCAAGAAGGGCATGAACGCGTCCGGCGACTGACGTCGATATCCGGAAACTCGCTCGCCATTCAGGTACGCGCGGATCGTCTTGCGGTCGTGCCCCAGGTGCCGGGCGATCGCCGAGATCGACCAGCCCTGACGACGCAGCGCGTGAGCATCCACGTCTTCCTCCCAGGTGAGCATCCAGGGCCCTTCAAACAGGCCGAACTCCGTGCTCACGCAGGCTCTCCACGACACGCCGGCACCAGTTCGACACGCCGGAAAGGATCACGCAAAGGGTGGGGAGATCACCTGAGCAGGTTTGGCCACCTGGAGAGCGGCACCTGAGGAGATTCAAAGAGCGCCATCAATCCGATTGTCCGTCGACCGGTCATCGGTCATGGCCGATCGGCGTGGATCGCCCAGCGGCAGGGGCTCACTTCACCTCCCGGGCGAAATAGGCCGCTGCCCGGCGCAGGATCTCGCGCTCCAGCTGCCATTCCTGCTCGGCCTTGA
>NZ_JBIVBS010000060.1:0-2250 GCF_044746205.1 Streptomyces sp. NPDC086549
TGTTGGGTCGGGGACGGGACGCCGTGCACCCTCTCGGGTGTCGGTTTTCCCATCCCCGCCCGCCGAACCGGACGTGCCCGTTGGCCGAGCATCCGGCTCTCCACGTGATCCGGTGGGTCAGGCGAGGTATTCGCTGACCTGGCCGACGAAGGCCGCATCGTCGTGGCTGGTCCGGCGGAAGCGGGCTCCGTCCGGATCGACCTCGTCGATGTTGTAGGGCGTGCTGATCTGCGCTCCGCGGAAGCGGTAGCGCTCGACCCGCATCTTCGCCGGGTTGTAGAGGACGAGACCGTCCTCGGTGATGCGATCAGCCCCGTAGTAGCGGCGCCGCATCTGTTTCCAGGTCAAGTGGGGGTGCTTGTAGCGAATCCAGCGGATGAGCCTCCACCACGCGTACCAGCCGAGGTAGGAGAACGTCCGCTTGGAAGCGCCGTAGCGGAAGTAGGCAGCCCAGCCCCGAAGAACCGGGTTGACCGTCCGCAGCACCTCCTCCAGCGAGAGCGAGGTGGTACTTCGCCCCGTCAGTTTCTTGATCTTGTGCATCACCGACGCCAAGGCTGGCCTGGACGGGATGGTGAGCACGACGCGCCGGCCGTCGCCGAAGGGCCTCCGCTGGATGTGGAAGCCGAGGAAGACGAAGCCGTCGTCGATGTGGGTGATGTGGGTCTTCTCGTCAGAGAGGGTCATCTTCAACTTGCGGGCCAGCAACTCGCCGATCTCCGCTTTGATCGCTTCGGCCTCCGACCTCGTGCCGTGCACGAGCACGATGAAGTCGTCGGCGTAACGCACCAGCCGGAAGTTCGGCCGCCCCGTCCGACGTCGATACTGCCGACGCCAGCGCGGGGACATCTCCGCGTCCCAGATCCGCGAGAAGTGCCGGTCCAGGACGGAGAGATAGATGTTGGCCAGCAGCGGGGAGGCGACCCCTCCCTGCGGAGTGCCCGTGAGGGTCTCCGCGAGTCCACCGTGCAACTCGACAACCCCGGCCCGCAGAAACGCACTGACCAGCCGCAGGACCTTGCGGTCCTTGACGCGCTCAGCCACCAGGTCCATCAGGACGTGATGGTCGACGTTGTCGAAGCAAGCCTTGATGTCGCCCTCGATGACCCACTCGTAGGTCGACGGCCTGCTGGTGAAGTGGTGGATCTCGGCGATGGCATCCTGAGCCCGTCGACCAGGCCGATACCCGTACGAAGACGGGTAGAAATCGGCCTCGAAAATCGGCTCCAGGACCAGCTTGAGGGCCATCTGCGCGACCCGGTCGCGCAGGGTCGGGATACCCAGGTAACGGACCTTGCCGTTCTTCTTGGGGATCACCGCCTGTTTGACCGGAAGCGCGGTGAACGACCCGTCCTTCAGCGAGGACCGAAGGTCCTCCAGGAACGGGATCACTCCCAGACGCTCCTCGACGTAGTAGCGGGTGACCGCGTCCACGCCCGCTGTCCTGGCACCCCGGTTGCCGGACACCCGCTCCCAGGCCACCAACAGCGTGGCCTGGTCGCAGATCAAGTTGAATACATCGTCGAACCAGCGGACCGGTTCGTTCCTTGCCCATCGGTGCAGCTTGATCTGATGATCGAGTACCCGTCGCTCGGCCGCGAAGATGCTCGGCCAAGGTGTCGACGGCGCGTCGTTGTTCAACAACGTTCCTCCCCGACAGCAGTCCTGCTGCCATCACGCTGTCGCCCTTCCCCCTGTGACCGGCTTTCCCGGCCTCCGAGTACTACGGCGACTCCGCCACGATCTGGCGCCATCAGCGGGCGTCGCGCCTGCCCGCCGCCCGGCTGGATGCCGGACGGGAAGGGCGATGCCAGATCGCTTCCCACGTTCACTGAGGATCTCTGTGACGGCTTCGGTGCCCAGCTATACCCCGGCAGCATCGCCACGGACCGCACATCGCAGTCTTGGTCCGGGCCTCCCGACGCCCATGGGATAGAGGCGGCGGGAGAGGAGAGGCCATCGGATAGAGCACTCTCCAGCACTGCGAAGCGGCCCATCCACCAGGTTCGGCAGGCCGCTGACGACTCACGGGACGTCGACCACTGGTTCAGTTTCCTTACACCCATTCCGTCTTCGCTTGCGGGCACGAACCGTCTGGTGGTGTCGGTCCGCCCCTACGTTGTCGAGGCTGCTTCCGGCCTCACCCCCAACCCGGGGATCAGCCTGCCTCCAGCTTCAACCGGTCCCTGCGAGGACCGGCGGCGGGCTTTTCATCCCGCGAGATCCATCAGCGCTTCGTGGCGCACAGCC
>NZ_JBIVBS010000061.1:0-2208 GCF_044746205.1 Streptomyces sp. NPDC086549
GCACCTGAGCCAGGCAGGTCAGCAGGCCGGGGAGGTCATCGGGGACGGTCGGCGCGGTGTCGGCGAGTTGGCCCAGAGGGCGCGGGATGAGCGAGGATGAGCGGGCAGGCACGGTCTTCCGTCGTGGTGATCAGGGACTCGACACCTCATGATCACCGGAAGTCGTGCCTGCCTCCGCGTCAGCCCCCGCCGACCAACCCGCAGCCCTGCCGCAGCTCCTGAAGCCCCATCAACCCGGATGCACCGCCGGAACGACGCCGCCCTGCCCGCGTACCCCGTCGGTCACCGTCATCGTGGCGCCGACGGGGTACGCCCGTCACCCGCGAGCGGAATGCGACTTCAGCGGATGCGGTGCTTCCGCCAGAAGGGGCCGAGGTCCCTGTGCGTCATCGACTGTGCGGCCTTCTTGAAGTCGACGGTGGTGGAGACGCCGTACCAGTGGTCGTGGGCGTACTTCTTGATGAGGCGCGCCATGGTGCCGGCCCCGAGGACGTGCTCCAGGTCGGCCAGGACGCAGGGGCCGATCCCGTACACGACCTGGAAGTACTCGCCACGGTGTGTAGACCAGTAGGCCATCGAGTTGGTGAGCGCGGCGGTGGCGCTCGGCCAGGAGTCGTCCGGCGAGCACTCGAACCCGTCCCAGCGGTAGTAGCGCGCGTTGGCGTACTGAGCGAAACTCTCGTCCAGCCAGGGTGAGTTGTACTCGTCGTTGCCCACGACGCCGTACCACCACTGGTGGGCGATCTCATGGACGGTGGCGCCGCCCTCCTCCTCGGTGCCGAGGATGACCAGGCCGGGGTACTCCATGCCGCCGGCGAACCCGGGCGTCATCACGAGGTCTATCTCGCCGTACGGATAGCGGCCGAACTCCCTGCCGAACCGGTCGATGGCGGCGACGCCGTCCTTGCGGTTGAGGCGGACACCGGCGGCGGGCGTGTTCGGCGACCAGTACGACTTCACGCGCACGCCGTCGGGCGAGGTCTGGGTCGCGGTGCGGAACGGGCCCGCCGCCCATGCGAAGTCCCGCACCCGCTTGGCGACGCTGTGGGTGACCGTACGCCCGGTACCGCCGGAGCGGGTCCATGTGCTGCCGCTCGCCGGGACCTTGAGGGCGGACGGGTGGTCGAGGCGCACCCGGAAGTCGCTCGCCAGGGTGTAGAAGCTCTCGCCGTACGACACATACGGATCGAGGTGCCACCCCCTCGCGTCGTGCACGGCGAGGACCGGCAGCGCGTTGCCCAGGAAGCGGAACGCGCCTTCGCGGCCGAAGCGGTTGTTGCGTGCGGGCACGGTGAGGGCCACGTCGAAGGAGACGGCCGTCCGCTCACCGCGTGCGAGCGGCCTCGGCAGAGTGATGCGCAGCGCCGTGCACTTCACGCCGGGGCGGCCCGGAGTGCCGCCGCGCACGCGGGAGACGCGGACGGGGGACGGTCTTCCGGATGTCCCGCAGCCGTCCTCGCCATTGCCCCACAGGCGTATGTACACCTCACGCAGGGGCCGGCTGGAGGCGTTGCGGAAGGACACCGTCTGCCGGCCCGCCCAGTGGGAGCCGTCGGCGTCGGCGCGCAGCTTCACGTCGTAGCTGGGGCGGTCGGGCGTCGCGGGTTCGGCCGCTCTCACCGCGGCGCCGGGCGCCGGGCCGGACGGCGTGCCGGCCTCGGCCACGGTGGAGCCTGCAGTCGCGATCAGCGCGAGCAGGGCGACCAGCAGACGGCGACCGGTTCTTGAGGGGCCCCTGGGCGACGAAGGCAACGAAGGCATGGCAGACGACATGACAGATGACATGCCAGCGGATCTTGTCACAGGGTTCCCCACGGCCGACACAGGCCCGCGCGAAGAGGGGAGGTCGGCTCCGCTTGGGCGGCGAAAATGCCAGAGTACGCAGGGGATGTTCGCTGTACGTTGGCGCACAGTAAGGATCCCGGTTCAACCCATCCGCAGATCATCCCCTTCCATGAGGCCTGGCCACGTGTTCCTGACCATCACCACCACCGGCACCCCCGAACGCCCCGCGACCGACCTCGGCTACCTGCTGCACAAGCATCCCGACAACGCGCAGACGTTCTCCACCTCCTACGGCACTCCGTAGACACGTAGGTTGAAACTGCTCTCCGCTCTGCCTATGGCAGAGACACAGAGGGCGCTACTCGCCGCGCGGATCAGCGTGGACACCGACGAATCAACGTCCATCCCAAGGCAGTTGGAACT
>NZ_JBIVBS010000062.1:0-2179 GCF_044746205.1 Streptomyces sp. NPDC086549
GTGTGCGCCGTGAGGCGCTTGTTGTTCGAGCGGAGGTGAAAGACCACCGCCATCGTCCTGTCGCAGCAGGGCGGTTGAAGCTGAGGGCAGCCTGAACCGGGAGGTGCCAGGAAGGGCGGGAAGCAGCCCTGACAAAGCCGGGACGTGCCAGTACTGCCAGATGGTGCGGGTCCGGCGAGCGAGACGGAGAGGAGTACGCGAGGAACCGGCGTCTACGCCTCCTTTAAGGCAAGCCAGCTCGAACCTGGTGGATCTGGGCTGGATGCGGTGCGTCCCTGCTGGATATTCGGCCGGCGGGGAACTTGCCGGGAGATCTATTGCGGTCGCCCGGGGAGGCCACGGTGAAGTGCTGCGGGGTAGCCGTGGCGAGGCCGCGGGGGCATAGCCGGGCTCCTACTCCGACGATCGAACAACGAGTGAACACGGGAACCGTCCCGGTCCTCGCCCTTGAACCGCACGCCCAGTGCGGCGGGAGGGCTGGGCCCATCGTCGGCCGATCGGGCCGGGACGGGGCGGAGCCGCCGTAGTACTCCGAGCCGGGGAGAGCCTGGCACATGGGGAAGGGCGGCAGCGGTTTCGAGAAGGGAAGGAGGCTGCAATGCCGAAAGACGCGCCGTTGAACAGTGGTGCCCCCGAGGCCCCGTTGGGGTCTCACCAGCGGGTATCGGGGATGCAGGCCAAGCTTCACCGTTGGGCGGCGGCCGACGACGGCCGCAGGTTCGACGATCTGTTCAACCTCGTATGCGACCCGGCGACGCTGCTCGTGGCGTTCGAACGAGTCGCGGGCAACAAGGGAGCCCGAACCCCGGGCGTCGACGGCCTCACGGTCGTCAACGTCGAGCGAGAACTCGGTCTCCCGGGCTACCTGGAGGACCTGCGACGCGTACTGAAGACGGGTGAATTCCGTCCGTTGCCGGTACGCGAACGTAAGATCCCCAAGCCCGGCGGGAGCGGGAAGGTGCGCAAGCTCGGCATCCCGACCGTCTCCGACCGGGTGGTCCAGGCGGCCCTCAAGCTGGTGCTGGAACCGATCTTCGAGGCCGACTTTCTGCCGGTCTCCTACGGTTTCCGGCCCATGCGGCGCGCACACGACGCGATCGCCGAGATCCACCGCTACGGCACCAACGGCTACCGCTGGGTGCTGGACGCGGACATCGAGGCGTGCTTCGACTCCATCGACCACACGGCCCTGATGGACCGGGTGCGAGCGCGAGTCAAGGACAAGCGCGTGCTGCTGCTGGTCAAGGCATTCCTCAAGGCCGGAGTCCTCATCGAGGGCGGCAACCGCGAGGAGACCTTCACCGGCACTCCGCAGGGCGGCATCCTCTCCCCGCTGCTGGCGAACATCGCTCTGTCTGCACTCGATGAGCACGTGATGGAGCCATGGGAACCGGGCGGGCGGATGTCCACCAGAGGCAGGCGGGCGCACCACCGTCACCACGGCCGCCCGAACTGGCGCATCGTCCGCTACGCGGACGATTTCGTCGTTCTGGTCGACGGCAGCCGCGACGATGTCGCCCGCCTTCGCGAGGACATCGCCGACGTTCTGCACCCCCTCGGGCTGCGGCTGTCACCGGCCAAGACCCAGATCGTGCACATGTCGGACGGGTTCGACTTCCTGGGGTTCCACATCCAGTGGCGCCGCAAGCGAGGCTCGAACAAGTGGTACGTCTACACCTTCATCGCCGAGAGGCCCATCCGGCAGTTGAAGGACAAGATCCGTGCCCTGACGAACAGAACGTCGCAGCAGGACCCCGGGGCCGTGCTCAGAAGGATCAACCAGATCCTGCGCGGCTGGGTCAACTACTTCAAGCACGCAGCCTGCAAGATCACCCTGAAAGCCCTGGACCACTTCGTATGGCGACGGGTCACCAGTTGGTGGATGGTGCTGCACCGCTGGAGGTGGAAGGACGTCCGCCGACGCTTCACCGACCACACCGGCCGGTGGAAGAAGCTGTCGGCGGGCGGGATCGAACTCTTCCCCATGGTCTCGACAGCGGTCACCCGCTATCGCTACCGGGGCAACACGATCCCCAACCCATGGATCCTCAACCACGCTTGAGCGGCAGAGACCGTGGAGAGCCCGGTGCGGTGAGAGTCGCACGCCGGGTTCGGCGAGCGGCACGGAGAAACGGACCGGTGGCAACACCGGCACCGCGCTCCGTGCCGACTCAACAGT
>NZ_JBIVBS010000063.1:0-1854 GCF_044746205.1 Streptomyces sp. NPDC086549
ATCCGCGGGTTCCGTATCGAACCCGGCGAGGTGGAGTCGGTGCTCACCGGCCACCCCGAAGTGACCCGGGCAGCCGTGATCGCCCGCCAGGACCGGCTGGTCGCCTATGCGGTGTCCACCGTCGAAGAGCCCGAGCGGTTGCGCTCCTACCTGCGCACACGGCTGCCGGACTACATGGTGCCGTCGGCCGTCGTCACGCTCGACTCGCTGCCGCTGACACCCAACGGCAAGCTGGACCACGCCGCCCTGCCCGAGCCGGAGTTCGGCGGAGCGGGATCCGGGCGTGCACCGCGCACCCCGCGGGAGCAGATCCTCGCCCAGCTCTTCGCCGAGGTGCTGGACATGCCCGAAGTCGGCGTGGACGACGGCTTCTTCGACCTGGGCGGCCACTCCCTGCTGGCCACCCGGCTGACAGCCCGGGTCCGGACCGTCCTCGGTGTCGAACTGAGCCTGCGCACCCTGTTCGAGGCGCCGACGGTGGCGGGGCTCGCCGCCGCGCTGGACGGCGCCGGCCAGGCACGTCCCGCACTGACCGCCGCCGAGCGCCCGGAGCGGGTCCCGCTCTCCTTCGCACAGCGCCGCCTGTGGTTCCTGCACCGCATGGAGGGCGCGAGCGCCACGTACAACATCCCGCTCGCGCTGCGGCTTTCGGGCGACCTCGACGAACAGGCGCTGCGGGGCGCGCTGGCCGACGTGGTGGCCCGTCACCAGAGCCTGCGGACGGTCTTCGCCGAGAGTGACGGGGTGCCGTTCCAGCGGGTGCTGGACCCCGACGAGGTACGGACGCGGGTGCCGCTGACCGTGACCAGCCGCGACCTGCTGCCCGAGCGGCTCGCTCAGGCCGCCCGGTACCCGTTCGACCTGGCGAGCGAGCCTCCGCTGCGCGCCGAGCTGTTCGAACTGGCGCGGGACGAGCACGTGCTGCTGATCGTGATCCACCACATCGCCGGCGACGGGTGGTCGACCGGACCGCTCTCCCGGGACCTGGCGGCGGCGTACACGGCCCGCTGCCGGGGCGGCAAGCCGGACTGGTCGCCGCTGCCCGTGCAGTACGCGGACTACACCCTGTGGCAGCGGGACCTGCTCGGAGACCCCGGCGACGAGGGAAGCGTCTTCGCCCGCCAGCTCTCGTACTGGACCGGGCAACTGGCCGGAATGCCCGAGCAGATCACGCTGCCCACGGACCGGCCGCGACCGCCTGTCGCCTCCTACCGAGGCGGACTTCTGCTGGTCGAGGTGGCCCCGGCCCTGCACGCCGGGCTGGCCGGGCTGGCCCGGCGCTCGGGCGTTAGCATGTTCATGCTCCTCCAGGCCGCGCTGGCGGCGCTGCTCGGTCGCCTCGGCGCCGGAGACGACATCGCTGTCGGCAGTCCCATCGCGGGCCGCACCGACGAGGCCCTGGACGACCTGGTCGGGTTCTTCGTCAACACCCTTGTCCTGCGCACGGACCTGTCCGGGAACCCGTCGTTCACGGAGCTGCTGGGCCGGGTGCGGGAGACGGCGCTGGAGGCGTTCGCGCACCAGGACGTGCCTTTCGAGCATCTGGTGGAGGTGGTCAACCCCACGCGGTCGCTGTCCCACCACCCGCTCTTCCAGGTCATGTTCGCCCTCCAGAACGCGCCCATGGGCGACTTCGACCTGCCGGGCCTTCATGTTTCCCCTGTACCGGCGCCCACCGGCACGGCCAAGTTCGACCTCGGCATCAGCCTGTTCGAACGCTCCGGCGACGGTGGCGCCCCTGCGGGAATCGTCGGCGCGATCGAGTACGCCACCGATGTGTTCGACCGGTCGACGGTGGAGGGGTTGTTTGTTCGGTGGAGGCGGTTGTTGGAGGGGGTGGTTGCGGATCCGGGT
>NZ_JBIVBS010000064.1:0-1842 GCF_044746205.1 Streptomyces sp. NPDC086549
CTAGTGCCGCATCAGGCAACGTTCGCCTCGTCTTGAGTTACCTCGTGAGCCTTGCGGTGGGGTGGGTGAGCTGGAAGGCTCCCGGTCATGCCGATCTTGGTCAGGGCCGCTGAGCGGGAGGATGTGCCCGCGCTTGTCCGCCTGCGTCTCGCGAATGCTGAAAGGCATGTCCAACTCGATCCGGCCATCTACCGCGTGCCCGACGTCGAGACCGTGCGCAGGCATTTCGAGGAGGTGCTTGCAGCCGAGACCAAGGTGCTGATCTTGGTCGCCGAGGCGGTTGGCGAGGTTGTGGGCATGGTGGAGGTCGTCCTGCTGGCGGATCCCCCGGACCACCAGATCCTGGCTCCCCGCCGCGCGGCCGAGATTCACACCGTCGTCCTGGACGGGCATCGCGGCGAGGGTGTCGGGGCGGCCTTGCTGAAGGCCGCGGAGAGAGCCGCCGCGGAGCGCGGTGTCTTGATCATCTATGCCGGCATCTTCGCGTCGAACACGGGAGCCGTTCGCTTCTACTCTTCGGCCGGATTCGAACCGCGCGGAACCCTGCTGAGCAAGGCGCAAGGCGCCCCCTCGACCGACTGACGTACCTCCAGCCGGAGAGCGGGTGACCGGCAACTATGCAACGTTCGCCCGGGTCACGACCTTGCGGAGGCGTTCGTCGGCGGTGTGCTTGTTCCGCCAGATGATGTAGCGGCGGATCATGCTGCCCTGTTCTTTGTGGTCGGCGTGGTCAGTGCCGTCGAGGGTGAAGTAGCGCAGGGCGGTGAACTGGGCCTCGATGCGGTTGAGCCAGGAGGAGTTTGTCGGGGTGTAGGCGATCTCGACGTTGTTCGCCGCCGCCCAGGTGCCGACCCGCTGGCACCTCTTCGTGGTCAGGTGCGGGGAAAAGTTGTCGCAGACGATCGCAATACGGATCTCGGGCGGGTAGAGGGTGCGCAGGTAGCGGCAGAACTCCAGGAACTGGGTCCGCCTCTTGATCGACTTGATGTGGCCGTAGAGCTTGTCCTTGGCCAGGTCCAGGGCGGCGAACAGGTGCCGCACCCCGCCGTAGCGGTTGTAGGTTGCCCGCCGCCGGCGGCGGGGTTCACGGTCGGGGTCCTTGTACTTGCCGCCGCGTTCGGCCCACTGCCTGCCGAGGTGGGGCATCAGGTTGAGCGGGCCGAACTCGTCCATGCAGAAGACGACTTCAGGCTCACCGTCCTCGGGTATGACCTCGCCGTCGGCGATCGCGTAGAGGTGCTCGACGCGGGCCTTCTTGGCCGCGTAATCCGGATCGCGGGAGGTCTTCCAGGTCTTCAGGCGTTGAAAAGAGACGCCTTCCTCGCGGAGCAGGATGCGCAGGCCCTCGTGGCTGATGTCGTCGACCACCCCCTCGGCGACCAGGAAGTCCGCCAGTTTGGTCAGGCTCCAGGTCGAGAACGGCAGGTCGTGTTCGGTCGGCTTGGACTTGGCGACCTTCTTGATCTCGCGCCGCTCGGGCAGCGTGAACGTCTTGGGCCGGCCGCCCTTGTACTTCGGATACAGCGACTCGAAGCCGTCGGTATTGAAGTTGTGGATCACGTCCCGGACCCGGTCGGCGCTGGTGAACGACACCTCGGCGATCTTCGCCACCGGCATGCCCTGCGCGGACAGCAGCACCATCTGGGCCCGCCGCCAGGTCACCACCGACCCGGTGCCCCTGCGGATGATCCGCAGCAGCCGCCGCCCCTCGTCGTCGTCGATCTCTCGGACACGCACTCGTTCTGCCACCCGCACAGCCTGGCAACGACACGCCGCCCGGCACGGCATCCGGACGGCGCGTCACATCACAACAGGGCAAACGTTCCCTGATGCGGCACTAGA
>NZ_JBIVBS010000065.1:0-1677 GCF_044746205.1 Streptomyces sp. NPDC086549
AGAAGTTGTTGTCTTTCCGGACTTGAGGACTGCGTTTTCGCTGGTGGGGCATAGGGCGGACGTTCCCGTGGGAGTGGTGGCGTGTCGTGTCGTCGCTCCGGTGGAGGTCGTGGATGCCGTCGGTCGTGGGACTGCTGGAACAGCGCGAGATCGCCGCCCGCCGTCGCGTGGATGGGCTGGTGGAAGAAGCCGACCGCATCCAGGCCGAGCTGGCCGTGGCCGAGCGGGAATGGCAGGAGTGGGCCATCGCCCGTTCGCGGGTCGGCGAGGTACTGGCCCCCGTGGACGAGCCCGGGCAAAGCCAGGCCCAGGCCGATGGGACAGCGCCGGCCATGGGACAGGCCGAGGAGACACCGTCAGCGCCGACCGCGGCGAAAGTGAAGTCGCAGGTGCCGGTGTGGCGTGAGGGGCTGGACAGGTCGGTGCTGTCGGTGGACTACCAGCGCATCCTGCAGGCGCTCGCGGACCGTTTCCGGCTCCATCAAGGGCCGCTGACCTGCCAGGAGATGGCCGTCTTGTTCGGCCTGGACGTGGTGCCGGCGCGGGTGGAGGCATTGCGGTCGAAGGCGAAACGCCTGGTCGCGCGCGGTTGGCTGGCCGAGCCCGCGCCGGGCCGGTTCACGCTCGCTGCGGGTGTGGCCGGGCCAGGCGGCGGGTCATGAGCAGGATCATCGACCAGTAGATCATCGCTTCGGCGCTGGTGGTGCGGCGCTCGTAGTCGCGTGCCAGGCGGCGGGTGCGCATCAGGTGGGCGAAGAGACGCTCGACGATCCACCGCTTGGGCAGGACCACGAAGCCGCGCATGTCGTCGCTGCGTTTCACGATCGCCAGGACCAGGGCGAACACGGTGAGGCAGTAGGCGACGAGGCTGCCGGTGTAGCCGCCGTCGGCCCAGACCAGCTCCAACTCGTGGTGTGTGTCGGTGACTTGCCGCAGCAGCACGTGGGCGGCGGTGCGGTCGCCGACATCCGCGGCGGTGACCATCACGCCCAGCAGCAGGCCGAGCGTGTCGACCACGACGTGCCGCTTGCGCCCGTTGATCAGCTTGCCGCCGTCGAAGCCGCGGCTGTCGGAGCTGACGACGGCGTCCGCCTTGACGGACTGCGAGTCGATCACCGCGGCCGTCGGCTCCACGTCGCGGCCCAGCTTCTCGCGGACCCTGGCGCGCAGCCGGTCGTGGAACTCCTTGACCAGGCCGTGGTCGCGCCAGCGGCGGAAGAACGCGTAGACCCGGTCCCACGGCGGGAAGTCCACCGGCATCGCCCGCCATTTGATGCCATTGTCGACCAGGTAGCGGATTGCGTCGAGTATCGCCCGGTGGCAGTACGCCTCCGGCTGCCCTCCCCGGCCACGCAACCAGCCCGGCACCGGCAGCAGCGGCCGGACCACGGCCCACTCCGCGTCCGTCATGTCCGAGGGATACCGCCGAACACGTTCCGGGTGATCGGCCGCATTCCCGAACCGGTGAGCGACACAATCACACGACGGAGACGCCGAGTTGAACTCTACCGGCGCCAGCACGTACAACTGCGGCAACAGGGTCTCCTGGATCTCGGTCGGCTTCGCAACCCCGAGCTACCAAGAGGCCCTGCCTTCATGCCCGCAGCCAGCGGCAACCACCCGATCGAGACTCCCGTTCGACGCACACCCCTCAAGATCGGAACGACAACAGCTACT
>NZ_JBIVBS010000066.1:0-1597 GCF_044746205.1 Streptomyces sp. NPDC086549
CGGATGCTCGGCCAACGGGCACGTCCGGTTCGGCGGGCGGGGATGGGAAAACCGACACCCGAGAGGGTGCACGGCGTCCCGTCCCCGACCCAACATCTCCCGCTGCCGGGCGACGGCGCTTCAGCCCTCTTCCAGGTGATCAACCAGAGGTATCTGAAGTCGAGCACGATCCTCACGACCAATGTCGGTATTGCCGACTGGGCCGGCGCTTTCGGCGACGCGACTGTTGCCGCCGCGATGCTCGACCGGCTCCTTCACCGCGCTGCCGTGGTCGGCATCGACGGACCCTCCTACCGGCTCCGCTCACACCAGTCGCATGCCGACAACCTCCGCAAAGGAGTGACCGGACGTGCTGGCTGAATTCCGGGAGTGTCCCATCTGCTGGACGTCATTCCAGGTCAACCGCAATGCGGCGGCCCGACACACCTACTGCACCCCCCGCTGCAAAGCAGAGGCCGCTCGGCGCCGACGCCGCGAACGCGACGAAGCCTCCGACGCCGCTGACGGCGAACGGATGACGCCAGCGTCACCAGACCCGACACCGCTCGCGCCCACAGCCGTCCGCAACTGCCCGCACTGCGGCAAGCCCGTCACCATCGTCGCCCTGCTGGCCACTCCCGAGGCCGCGCGACCGACCATCCCAGCAGCAAGCCGGGACGTGATCCCGATGCGCAGAGGCTGACACCGTCCGACGGGAATCGACAGGACACGATCAGTCGCCGTTCACTACTGTCACATGGGAAAGGATGTGGACATGGCACTGGTCAAAAAGGGATCGCGGCTCATCAACGTGGACGACACCACTTACCGATGGCGCCTGCGCGGACGGCCGACCTACGACCAGGGACTCGTCCACTCGCCTCTCACCTACGCGGTCGAGCATGCGGACAATCCAGGAACCACGCTGGTGATCACTACCAATCAGCCGCATCCGAGCAACTGGTTCGGAACCCCAAGCAGCCCAGTTCTGCCATCCCAGGTGGCTGACACCATCCGCACCGCTCTCACTCAGGGCTGGAGGCCCGAGAGCCCCGGCTCCCCCTTTCACCTCGACCAGTCAACAGGGTTCGTCTCGTCCCACTGACGCATCCCGCACTCAAGGACTCACCGACAGGCGATCGGTGAGTCCTTCTGCTTTCCGCTCCCCACATTCCCCAGTTGGTTCACTTCGTGAACCAACTGGGACGAAGAGCGACACTGAGGAATTTTCGAGATCGGCATCACCATCGGGCATGCTGCTGGATCGGTCATGACCGATCCAGCAGCATGCCATCGGTCACGCCCTAAGCGACGTACGAATCGGTCACGACTGACCAGGACGGAGCGGTCACGGAAGACGGGGCCGCACTCCCCGACGCGAACGGCCTCCGGGCTCTGGGTGATAACTCAGCTATCACCCAGAGCCCGGAGCGACAGGCACCCGTACACACGTCGGGCCCGGATGTCCCGTCTCAACGAATCGAGTCGACCGCGGTTCGTCTCAACGAATCCAGTCGCCGCAGGCTGAACCTTCCCCTTGATCGTGGACACCTGGAGACTGGGACATGAGGTTCCAGAGGAAGTAGTGCCAGGTGGGAAGCAAGAGCAACCGCAGCAG
>NZ_JBIVBS010000067.1:0-1586 GCF_044746205.1 Streptomyces sp. NPDC086549
GAGTTCCTGGTGGCTGTCCTCAGGCACCGGATCGGCGGCAACGACTCCTGGTGGACCCGGGTCCGGCACGCCGGGAGCGGCGTGCCGGAGTTGACCGGCGACCCCGGGTTCGTGGCGCTCTCCCTCGACGGGCAGGTGCTGCTGGCGGAGGTGCCCGGCGCGGGCGGGCCTCGGGTGACGGCCCTCGACCGACTGCCGGAGCGGCTGGAGGAGGCCGCCGCGGCCGCCGGGCGCGAGACGGAGGTCGAGCGCGCCGAGGTGTGGGCGGCGGTGCCCGGTCGACGTGCGTGGCCTCTGCACTGGGCGGAGGGGATCGGGTCCAATCCGGCCGCGACGGACGAACTGCTGATCCGGCTGCTGGATGTGGAGGAGGGATTCCTGCACGGATGCGACCGGCCCGCCGTCCTCGACGCCGCCGTGGCGCACCCCGATCCGCGGGTGCGGTCAAGGCCCGCCGACACCTTCCGGCCCAAGCTCACGTCCGATCAGTGGGTACACCTGGTCCGCGCCGAGCCGTCGCCGAATCGACGCGTGCTCTGGGCGGAACACGCCTGCATCTGGGGCGCCGAGCTCCCCGAGGACCTGTACGACGACCTCCTCGCCGGCTCGTCCCGCGCGCGAGCCGCCGAACTCCCGGGGCTCCCCGCACAGCACCTCCCTGGCCTCGCGGCCGACGCCGATCCCCGGGTGCGGGCGGCGGCCTGTGCCCGGTGGGAGGACCTCGGTGCGCCGCTGCGGGAGCGGCTGCTGGCCGACACCGACTACGCGGTGCGAACGGCTGCGCTGCTCGTCCACCACACCGGCGTACCCATGCCTCGAGAGGTTTTCGCCGCCCTGCCCGACCCGCGGCGGGCGCTCGAACGGTGCCGCCTCGCGCCCGAGCTGGAGGCGGAGCTGGTCCGGGACGGGGACGCGGAGGTACGTCGGGCGCTGGCCGCCAACCCGGGCCTGGGCGTGCACGGCGTCGCTGTGCTGGCGGAGGACCCGCAGGACGACATCCGCTCCGCGGTGGCGCTGCGCCCCGACCTCACCGAGGAGCAACGTGCGGCGGTGCGCCACGACTTCGACCCGACGTCGATGTCGCACACCCTGCCCTGGGTCGAGGACCTGCACGGCGACGCCGAGGCGATGCGCCGTCTCGCCGCGTCGTCCCACCCGCTGGTCCGCCGCAGTGTGGCCCGAGCCCGGCACCTCCCGCCGGATGTCGTGGCGCGCCTGGCACGGGATGGGGACCGGGTGGTCCGCCTGTTCCTCGCCGAATCGTGCGAGGACGCGCCGGCCGACATGCTGCTGGAGGTCTGGCGCTGGTGGGACGGCAGCTTCAGCCACCCCGACCGGCCCCGCAGCCACCCCAACTTCCCCCGTGCGGGCCTGCTGCGCTACACCGCCGACCCCAGCGGGCGGATGCGCCGCCTGGCCCTGGACGATCCGGAGTCGACACCGGCCGACGTCGCACGCCTGGCCCGGGATCCCGAAGCCGAGGTGCGCCGCCGCGCGGCTGAGGACCCCCGGCTGTCACCGGCCGACGCGGTGCGGCTGCTGAACGACCCGGAGGCCCACGTCCGCGGCACCGCGGTGCGCAATCC
>NZ_JBIVBS010000069.1:0-1337 GCF_044746205.1 Streptomyces sp. NPDC086549
TAGGCCGTGTTTTAGAACGTGCCGGTCTGCCGCGCGGGCCGTCCGGGGAAGTCTCGGCCAGCCAGCCAGATGATGAGGTTATTGGCGATTCCGCCGATGTCCGTCTCGGTGGTGACCTCGTGTTCACGTCGTGTGCTGTCACGCAGGACGATTTCGTAACCGCCTTCGTCCAGGACGGCCACAGAGGCGAACCAGGCGGGATCGTCCTCGTCGGGCTGGATGACAGCGAACGTGTTGTCGGAGTCGTTGAGTTCGCCGATCAGGTCGAACAGGGCATCTTCGGACGGGTCGTCGACGTGGTCGCCGCTCTCGCTGTCGACGCAGTAGTACCGGGCGGCCACTGGACGTCTCCCCACCGTGTGCTGTCGATTCCGTCGTCAGCATGGCACGACTCCGTGAGCAGTCGGCGGTCACAGCCACTGGTGGATCGCGGCGATCTGAACCGTCGCTTCGAATCGGACGGCGAGCTTGTCATACCGGGTGGCCACGGCCCTGTGCTGTTTAAGGCGGCTGATTCCGCATTCGACGGCATGCCGTGCCTTGTAGTCCTGCCGGTCGAAGGCGGGCGGACGGCCTCCGGCGCTGCCGCGGCGCTTGCGGTTGCGGATCTGGTCGGCCGGCTCAGGGATCGTGCATCGGATCCCGCGTCGTCGCAGGTAGGCGCGGTTGGCGCGCGAGGAGTAGGCCTTATCGCCCCGCACCCGCAACGGACGCACCCGGGGGCGCCCGCCACCGGTGCGGGGTACCCGAATTGCTTCGAGGACCGGCTCGAACTGCGGGCTGTCACCTCGCTGACCAGCGGTGACCAGCAGCGACAACGGCTTCTGTCCCTGCTCACAGGCCAGGTGGATCTTCGTGGTGAACCCGCCCCGCGACCGACCCAGCCCGTGATCGTCCGGCTCTGTCCGCACCCCGCCCGGCGGTTCCTTCTGTCCAGCCCCGTCCCGGCGGGCACCGGCAGCATGCTGATGGGCACGACAGATCGTGGAGTCGACGTTCACCTCCCACGTGATCAGGCCGGCCGCATCGGCCCGCCCCTGCAACGCGGTCAGAATCCGGGCCCACACACCCTCGCGCTGCCAACGTCTGAACAGCCCGTAGACGGTCTGCCAGGGTCCGTACTCAGCTGGCAGATCCCGCCATGGCGCACCGGTCCGCACCCGCCACCGCACGCCATCGATCAACCCCCTTCGGTTCCGCGCCGGACGCCCCACCCCCACCACCGGCAACAACGGTTCCAGCACCGCCCACTGCTCATCCGAAAGATCCCCACGCCCCACACCAAGATCATCACGGCACGAGGCGCGGTCCGGAGCTCAGTTCCAAAACACGGCCTA
>NZ_JBIVBS010000070.1:0-1248 GCF_044746205.1 Streptomyces sp. NPDC086549
CTACGGCATTCACTCGCTCATCGCCGCTCCGATCCGGGCCCGGGGTGTGGTGCTGGGCATGGCGAACTTCTGGCGCGCCAAACGGCTGGAGCCGTTCGACGAGGAAGAACTGTCACTGGCCGAGGAACTCGTGGCGCGTGCCGCGGTCAGTATCGACAACGCCCGCCGCTACACCCGCGAGCACGCCCTGGCCGTCACCCTGCAGCGCAGCCTGCTGCCCCGCGCCCTGCCCGAACAAAGCGCCCTCAAGGTCGCCTACCGCTACCTGCCCGCCCACTCCGGAGTCAGCGGCGACTGGTTCGACGTCATCCCCCTGCCCGGCAGCCGGGTCGCCCTCGCCGTCGGCGACGTCGTCGGCCACGGCCTGCACGCCGCCGCCACCATGGGCCGCCTGCGCACCGCCGTCCACAACTTCTCCACCCTCGACCTGCCCCCCGACGAGATCCTCAGCCACCTCGACGACCTCGTCGGCCGCATCGACCAGGACGAAGCCAACGCCGAGACCACCGCCGAAATCGTCGGCGCCACCTGCCTCTACGCCATCTACGACCCCGTCACCCGCCGCTGCACCATGGCCCGCGCCGGACACCTCGCCCCCGCCCTCGTCCACCCCGACGGCACCGCCACCTACCCCGACCTCCCCGCCGGCCCACCCCTCGGCCTGGGCGGCATGCCCTTCCAGACCGCCGAACTCGACCTCCCCGAACACACCCAGCTCGTCCTCTACACCGACGGCCTCATCGAAGACCGCACCCGCGACCTCGACGAAGGCATGGAACTCCTGCGCCACGCCCTGGCCGGCCACCCCCACCGCCCACCCGAAGACAGCTGCCAGGCCGTCCTCACCCAACTCCTGCCCACCCGCCCCAAAGACGACGTCGCCCTCCTCATCGCCAGCACCCGCGCCCTGCCCCCCGACCACATCGCCGACTGGGACGTACCCCACGACCCCGCCGCCGTCTCCGGCATGCGCACCGCCGTCTCCGACACCCTCGAACAATGGAACCTCAGCGAACTCGGCTTCGGCATGGAACTCATCCTCAGCGAACTCATCACCAACGCCATCCGCTACGGCACCCCACCCATCCACGTACGCCTCATCCGCGACCGCACCCTCACCTGCGAAGTCTCCGACGCCAGCAGCACCTCACCCCACCTGCGCTACGCCGCCACCACCGACGAAGGCGGCCGCGGCCTCTTCCTCGTCTCCCAGATGGCCGAACGCTGGGGCACCCGCTACACCCCCCA
>NZ_JBIVBS010000071.1:0-1156 GCF_044746205.1 Streptomyces sp. NPDC086549
TCGCGGCGTTCAGCTGGCGGTGGCCGCCGTGGTTGATGCGGTGCCTGCCGCCGGTCATGCCGGAGCCGGTGGGCACGGGCGCGATGCCCGCGAGCTTAGCGAGGGCTGCCTCGGACTTGATCCGCTCGGGGTTGTCGCCGGTCACGACGAGGATCTCCGCGGCGGTGTCGACGCCGATCCCGAAGGGCTCGAGCAGTTGCGGGGCGGCCCGCTGGACCAGGTCGCCGATTATCTTCGTCAGTTCCTTGGCCTCGGCGTCCAGGTACTGCCATCGCTTGGCGAGCGTCCGCAGGGTGTGCCGAAGGGCGTCCTCAGGAGCTTCCAGACGGTGAGGACGCATAGCTGCCAGGTGCCGCGCCAGGCTGATCTGTGTCTTGCCGGCCGTCTCCCGACGCAGGGCGTCCGAGGCGTGAACAAGCATCGCCTTCATCGTGACCATCGCCGTCGCACGCTGTTCAACAGCCTGGTCATGAGCGATCTTGAGCTGGCGGATCATCTCGGCCTCGCCGTCGGCGGTCTTCGGCGTGGCCGTCGCGAACCCGGCCAGCACGGCGCGGGCGGCGTTCTCGGCGTCCAAGGTGTCGGACTTCCCGTTCATGCGCCGCAGCCGCCTGTCAGGGCGTCCGGCCTCGACCACCTTGTGACCGGCCCTGCGCAGGAACGAGGTCAACGTGGCGCCGTAGGACCCCGTTCCCTCGATCCCGAATGCGAGGATCCTGCCGAACGAGCCTGCCCAGGTGGCCAGTTGCTGGAAGCCGCCGGTGTCGGTGGGAATCGTGAGGGTGGCCAGGATCCCGCCGATCGTGTCCATCACCGCTGCGACGTGCACGTGCTTGTGCGTGTCGACGCCGATCACGACGTGCCCGGACCTGAATTGCTCGCTGGTCTGCACGGAGTTCCTTCCGGTCGGTAGCGTGGGGTTCACGCTGTCGCCGGTCGGACGGACAGGACTGTCACGGGGACGCTTTGGCGAGTCGGCTCCAGGCTCTTATCAGGTCACGTCCGTCCGGCGGCAGCGCTTGCTGCGTGCCCGGCCGGGCGGTCGACAGATCAACGCCAGGACACTCACGGGGTCGGTCGTAAGCAAGAGTCAGACCGCCTCAGCCGGGGCTACCCGATCCTTGCGGGATCCGGTGCGAAAAGACTGACAGTCGTA
>NZ_JBIVBS010000072.1:0-1147 GCF_044746205.1 Streptomyces sp. NPDC086549
CTTACTGACTTCAGCTCGTCGGGGTGAATCTTCGCGAAGTCCCTGATGGGCGTGGATGGGTGGCTGTACCCCGTGGTGTGTGAGGTATGCGGATGGGGGCGGCCTGACCCCTGCGGGACGTCGGCGCCGGGAGACGGTACGGATGCAGGCAGCCGAGTTGTTCGAGCAGAAGGTCAAGCCGCCTGAAGTCGCACGGCGCCTGCGGGTGAGCGTGAAGTCGGCCTACCAGTGGCACCAGTTGTGGCGGGACGGCGGTGCACAGGCTCTGGCCTCCCGTGGCCCGAGCGGGTCGCGGTGCCGTCTGTCCCCGCGCTGTCTGGAGAAGCTGGCCGAGTATCTGGAGCAGGGCCCGGCCGCGCATGGCTGGGTGGAGGACCAGGTGTGGACGGCCGCCCGGGTGGCCACGCTGATCGGCAGGAAGTTCCACGTTGCCTACAGCGTCTCTGGGGCCACGCGGCTGATGCACCGGCTCGGCTTCAGCCCGCAGATCCCCGCGCGCCGGGTCGCCGCACGCGACGAGACGGCCGTCACCGTATGGAAGGAGGCGACCTGGGCCGAGGTAAAAGAGCCCGGGCGGCCTGCGGCGGCTACATCTGCTTCGAGGACGAGGCAGGCTTCACCCGGCGGCCGCACCCCGGTCGTGACCGTCAGCGGACGACGCTCGGGACGGCTGTCGGTGGCCGGACTGATCGCGATGCGGCCCGGCTTCCGCACCCGGCTGTGCCACCGCCTGCGCACCCACTCCGCGGGCAAAGGCAAGCGCCGCAGCATGGGCGAGCGCGACTTCATTGCGCTGATCGACGGCGTCCACCAACTCCTCAAAGCGCCGATCGTCCTCGTGTGGGACCGGCTCAACACACACGTCTCCCACGCCATGCGCGAGCTGATCGCCGAACGTGAATGGCTGACGGTATTCCTGCTGCCCGCCTACTCACCCGACCTCAACCCCGTCGAGGGCGTGTGGGCACACGTCAAACGCAGCCTGGCCAACCTCGCCGTCATGGCCCTCGACCGGCTCGAAGTCATCGTCCGCAACCGTCTCAAGCGCCTGCAGTACAGGCCCCACACTCTCGACGGCTTCATAGCCGGCACCGGCCTGACCCTCGACGACCCACCCTCACCCTGACGAGCTGAAGTCAGTAATGAC
>NZ_JBIVBS010000073.1:0-1145 GCF_044746205.1 Streptomyces sp. NPDC086549
CGGCGTACGGCGGCGGTGATGGGTCCGTAGGTCGAGCCCCAGCCGAGGACGAGCGTGTCCGCCTCGTGCGGGTCGTCGACCTCCAGGTCCGGGACGTCGATGCCGTCGATCTTCGCCTGGCGGATACGGACCATGAAGTCGTGGTTGGCCGGGTCATAAGAAATGTTGCCCGTGCCGTCCTGCTTCTCGATCCCGCCGATCCGGTGCTCCAGCCCCGGCGTGCCCGGAACCGCCCACGGACGCGCCAGCGTCTGCGGATCCCGCTGATAGGGCCAGAACACCTCGGTGCCGTCGTCCAGGGTGTGGTTCGGCCCCTTGGCGAACTGCACGCTCAGATCGGGCAGCTCGTCCAGCTCGGGGATCCGCCACGGCTCGGAACCGTTGGCCAGATACCCGTCGGACAGCAGCATCACCGGCGTCCGGTACGTCAGCGCGATCCGGGCCGCCTCCAGCGCCGCGTCGAAACAGTCCGCGGGCGTCTTCGGGGCGATCACCGGGACCGGCGCCTCACCGTTGCGGCCGTACATCGCCTGCAGCAGATCCGCCTGCTCCGTCTTCGTCGGCAACCCGGTGGACGGACCGCCACGCTGGATGTCCACCACCAGCAGAGGCAGCTCCAGCGACACCGCCAGACCGATCGTCTCCGACTTCAGCGCCACACCGGGACCGGACGTCGTCGTCACCGCCAGGGACCCGCCGAACGCCGCACCCAGCGCCGCACCGATCCCCGCGATCTCGTCCTCCGCCTGGAACGTCCGCACACCGAAATTCTTGTGCTTCGACAGCTCATGCAGAATGTCGGACGCCGGAGTGATCGGATACGACCCCAAAAACAGCGGCAGATCCGCCTGCCGCGAAGCCGCGACCAGACCATAGGCCAGAGCCAGGTTCCCCGAGATGTTCCGGTAGGTGCCGACCGGGAACGCCTTCGCCGCCGGCGCCACCTCATAGGAGACCGCGAAGTCCTCCGTCGTCTCCCCGAAGTTCCAGCCCGCCCGGAACGCCGCGATGTTCGCCGCCGCGATCTGCGGCTTCTTCGCGAACTTCGACTTCAGGAACTTCTCCGTCCCCTCCGTCGGACGGTGGTACATCCAGCTCAGCAGACCCAGCGCGAACATGTTCTTGCTGCGCTCGGCCTCCTTGCG
>NZ_JBIVBS010000074.1:0-1113 GCF_044746205.1 Streptomyces sp. NPDC086549
GATGACGGCGGTGCGGTCGGGGAAGATGCCGACCACGTCGGTGCGGCGCCGGATTTCCTTGTTCAGCCGTTCCTGCGGGTTGTTCGACCAGATCTGCCGCCAGATCTCGCGTGGGAAGGCGGTGAAGGCCAGCAGGTCGTGCTGGGCGGCGTCCAAGTGGGCCGCAGCTTTGGGGAACTTGGCCTCCAGAGCGTCCAGGACATGTGTCATCTGGGCCTTGACCGCGTCGGTGTCGGGCTGTTCGAACACGGTCCGCAGCAGGGTGGCCACCCACGGCTGGGCCGACTTCGGCACCTGGCTCAGCAGGTTTCTTGCGTAGTGGGTGCGGCAGCGCTGCCAGGACGCGCCGGGCAGCACCGCCCCGATCGCGTCGACCAGGCCGGCGTGCGCGTCGGAGATGACGAGCTGGACGCCGGACAGGCCGCGGGCGATCAGGGAACGCAGGAAGGCGAGCCAGCCCGCGCCGTCCTCGGCGGTGGCGACGTCCAGGCCGAGGATCTCGCGGTGTCCGTCGGCGTTGACGCCAACCGCGATCAGGGCGTGGACGTTGATGATGCGGCCGCCTTCGCGGACCTTCTGGGTCAGGGCATCGACCCAGACGAACGAGTATGGGCCGGCGTCCAGGGGCCGGTTGCGGAAGGCGGCAACCTGTTCGTCCAGGTGCCGGGCCATCGCGCTCACCTGGGACTTCGACAGCTGGGTGACGCCGAGGGACTCGGCGAGCTTCTCGACCCGGCGGGTGGAGACGCCGAGCAGGTAGGCGGTGGCCACCACCGAGATCAGGGCCTGTTCGGCCCGGCGGCGGCGTTCGAGGAGCCAGTGTGGGAAGTAACTGCCCTGCCGGAGCTTGGGAACGGCGAGCTCGACGGTCCCGGCCCTCGTGTCCCACTCGCGCGGGCGATAGCCGTTGCGGTGATTGACGCGTTCCTCGCTGACCTGCCCGTACTCGGCGTTGCAGAGGGTGTCGGCCTCCGCGGACATGAGCGCGTCGGCGAAGGTCTTGACCATCGCGCGCAGCAGGTCCGGACTCGCCGCGGCGAGATTGTCCTCGGCAAGGGCGTGCAGGTGCAGACTGTCGGGTGCGGTCATCGTGCTGATCTCCTTCAAAGACTT